>JAIELG010000009.1 GCA_019753155.1 Burkholderiales bacterium | reverse complement strand
TCTTGAGGTAATCGTTGAGCATGCCGACCACGGCTTCCGGCGGCAGTACCTCGGAGATGGCGGAAAAGCCCCTGAGGTCGGAAAACACGATGGTGACTTCGAGTGACTTTCCGCCCAGTTCCAGCCCGTCCGGAGACTCCAGCAGCTTCTCCACCACTTCGTCCGACATGTAGCGCCCGAATGTCTTGCGGATGAACTGGTTCCTGATATTCAGTTCTTTCGTTTTCCGGGTGAGTTCCGCCTGATGGCGGTCGTTTATCCTCACCAGGCGCTTCGTCTGGCTGAAGAGTTTTTTGTAGTCTTTGAGCAGGCGCTCATGCGCATCGAGCAGCTTCTCCCTGTCAGGACTCAACGAATGAACGAATTCGCCTACCTGGACTACGGCCTCTTCATAACCGAAAAGGCTGTCATTCGACATTGTTTTCCACGAGTTTGAATTCGAGCGCGCTGACGTCTTCCTTGAATTCCTCGCCGTATTCGATCGCGAGTTCGTTGTTTGCATCGTAGAACCAGTTGACGGCAATTTTTCTGCCTTCCCTGGCGGCATCGTCGAGCAGGTCGAAAAGGTTCATCAGCACTTTCGACGAACTGGAATTGAAATAGAGTATCCCGATATTCAGGATCAGGGGCTGCTCGTCACGGTCCAGAAAATCCCTGATCCACTGGAGCAGCGGCGCATAGAATTCCGCAGTGTTTTCCGGATAGGATTCTCCCCGTATTTCCAGAATGCCCGAGGAAGCATTGAACATCACGCTTGGGGTTGCTTCCGTTTGCACAATCGTTAAGTTTTCCATGTCTCTATTCAAATTACGGTTTTAAGAGTGAAGAATGAATATCCCTCGTCCAGCTTGCGAAAGGCGAATTCTATGGGCTGGCTCGCCTTGCGCGCCATTTCGATCAATCCCAGTCCCGCGCCTTTGCTGCTCTCGTCCGGATCCATTCGTCTCTGTTCCTTGTAGTACTGTTTCAATTCGTCCTTGCCCATTTTCTGTATGGGGACGAGTTTATTCCGCAACTTCTCGACATTTTCGTTGGCGATGCGGTTTCCGCACAGCACGAAAAAATGCTGCCCCTGAAGACCGACGGTGATCGTTCCTATTCCCATTTTCTCGTTATTCGGGGAAGATACGGGGAGCCTTTCCGCCGAGTAGAAAATAATGTTCTGGGATTGCTCCACCACGAGCGCGAATATCTTCAGGACGATGTTGCTGTCGACATTGTAAAGCGACATGCTGCTTTTCAATGTGGTGCCCAGCTTGATGAGAAAATCGTGCGTCAATATTCCGCTGAATGTGAGGAAAATTCCTTTTTCCGTTATTTCTTCATGATAACTAAAAAAATCATCGACCTTCATGACCGCTCCTTGAAACCGGAAAATCCGGGACCATCCCGGCACCGAGCCTACATCTATCACATGTGGGGCGGCGACGCAACACCATTTGGCCTGGATTCCCATCCCATGAGGGTGATGTCGTCCCGTCTTTTCTGGTTTCCCTGGTGCTGCGCCAGGATCGATCCGAAAACTTCCTTTTGCACGGCCATGTCCAGGTGGGCGTTATGGCGGATCATGTCATGCAGGCGCCGTTTCCCGAAAGGAAGGCCGTTTTCCCCGATCTGGTCGATGATGCCGTCCGAATACAGATAAAAGCGCTGCCCCGGCAAAATGGGCATGGTTTGTTCGCTGAATTCGTATTCGGTGTCGGCATTTCGATACCCCAGGCGCTGGCGGTTGCCTTCGAACACGTCCATCCTGCCTTCGTGGAGTACGATAAGGGGGAATCTGGAGCCGCAGTAAGTCAGCTCGTTCCTGTAAAAATCGAACCAGCATGCGCCGATTTCCAGCCCGTCATCCATCCTGAAATCGCCGTCGGTCTGGTGATAAAGCGAAAGCTTGATCAGCCTGTTCAATCTTTTCAGCATTTCGGAAGGCCGGCAGCATCTGCTGTTGCCGAACTGTCTGCGCCGCTCCACGCCGGTGTGAGGACTCGATTCCTGGCCGCCGCCTTCGCTGATGATCTGCTTGATTGCCGAAACGGTGATCATCGTCATCAGGGCGCCGGGAACGCCATGCCCCGTGCAGTCGATGGCGGCGATCAGGAAGCCGTTCCTGACGCGCTCGACAACATAAATATCCCCCCCGACGATATCCTTGGGCTCCCAAATAATGAAATGCGAACCGAGCAGATTCTTTACCAGATCGGCGGAAGGCAGCAATGCGCCCTGTATGACTTTTGCATAGTTGATGCTCGCCATGATTTGCCGGTTCTTCTGCTCCACCTTGCCCAGCAGATCCTGCAGGTGATGATTGCTTTCCTCGATCTGGAGGCGGTAGTTTTTTTCCTGATCCCTGTGGAATTTTTTTTCGAGGCTGGCGCTGATCCTCGCCTTGAGCAATACGGGATTAAAGGGTTTCGGAAGATAGTCTTCCGCACCCATTTCGATGCAGCGGACGACGCTGTCCATTTCGTCCAGCGCTGAAATCATGATCACCGGAATTCCGTTCAGGTTTTCGTCGGACTTCATCCTGTAGAGGGTTTCATATCCGTCCAGTTCGGGCATCATGACATCGAGCAAAACGAGATCGAAAGGAGAGGCTTGCAGCATGTCGAGCGCCTGGAGGCCGTTTCCCGCGACCGCCACCTTGTAACCGATCTGTTCCAGTCTGCGGGACAGCATTTCCCGGTTGGTTTCGTTGTCGTCCACGAGCAGCAGGCAGCCCAACTGGGACTCCTGGTTCACGGTTTTATGCGTGTGGACGGGTATCGTTGCCTGACTGTTTTCGACATGGCTGTCGGGATTGTCGATCAGGTTTCTCAGATGATTGGCGGCAGACCTGATTTTTGTCAAATCCGGAATGAATGCCTCTCCCTGGCTGCTGCCTGCCCGTTCGATCAGGGCATCGACCTGTCCGGCGATGCCGGAGACGAACGCATGCATTTCCCCGCATTTGTTTCCCAGCTTTTCCCTGAAACCGTTCCCCGCATTGAGGGGGTCGCACAAATCGTTGATGATGGCGAGCAGGCGTTCGCTGACTGTACGGATTTCCTGCAAATCGGGAACAAGGTGCTCGTGTTCCGAGCCTGCCGTATCCTCGATCAGCATTTCGCTGTAGCCGATGATGTGATTCATCGGGGTGCGCAACTCATGGCGCATTTTGGCGAGGCGTTTTTTTTCCACGAATTCGCTCTTGTCCATGAGATCAGTTCGGAATGAGGCTGGAGCGAATCAGGCCCCCAAGCTCGCTCAGCAGTTCATCGCGGGAATGTGCGCCTTTTTGCAGGATGTTCGAAACCTTGCCGTTGAGCAGCATCCGGTCTTCTTCGGTCAGCTCCTTGGCGGTCACCACGATCACGGGGGTCATCTGATGGTCCGGGATTTCCCGCAATTTAGCGATGAATTCGAAGCCGTCCATTTCGGGCATCATGAGATCGAGCAGAATTATGGATGGGTTTTCGGTGAGCTTGTTGAGGGCCATGAGGCCGTTCTCGGCTTCGATGATGGAAAAACCGGATTTTTCCAGTGTGCGGCAGATGATGTCGCGCGTCGACGCATCGTCTTCCACGACAAGGATCCTGCATTTTTCCGGGAAATGCTTATGATGCCGTTTGAGTATGAGCGAAAGCATGGCGCGGTTGATCGGTTTCGTCAGGTAGTCCGATGCGCCCAGGGCATAGCCCAGGTTTCTGTCGTCGACCATCGTGAGCATGATGACGGGAATGTTCGCAAGATTCGGGTTGTTCTTGATTGCGGAAAGAACGGTCCATCCGTCCATGCCTTTCATCATCACGTCCAGCGTGATCACGTCAGGCTGTATCTTTTCCGCAAGACGCAATCCTTCCTCGCCGCTTTCAGCCAGAGTGACCGTGTAGCCCTGCTTGAGCAGATAGCGTTCGAGCAGATCCCTTGCGACCGGATCGTCGTCTATGACCAGGATGCTCTCCCCACCTGCATTGGGTTGGAACGGGGCGGCCTCGGCAGGTTCGTCGATGCCGACGCGGGCCGGAATGCAGGCGGTGAATGTCGAGCCTTTGCCGATTTCGCTTCTGACCTCGATGCGCCCTTTCATCATTTCACAGAAATGCTTGATGATGGTGAGTCCGAGTCCGGTTCCGCCGAATTTGCGCGTGGTGGAGGCATCCGCCTGAGTGAAGGCCTGGAACAGTTTTTCCAGTTGTTCGGGGGACATGCCGATTCCGGAGTCCTTCACCGAAAATGTGACCCATTGTTCTCCCGCCTCGTCCCTGCAGGCATCGACCGACAAATCGATCGTGCCGTGTTCGGTGAATTTGCTGGCATTGGAGAGCAGGTTGAACAGAATCTGGCGCACCTTGATCATGTCGGCATGCATCGTTTCCACGTTTTCGCCGATATGGCAGGTCAGGGTATTGGCATTTTTTTCGATAAGGGGTCTGATCGTCGTACTCACGTCTTCGATCATTTCCGGGATCGCGAACGTTTCCAGGAACAGGTCCATTTTTCCCGCTTCGATTTTGGACAGGTCGAGAATGTCGCTGATCAGCCCGAGCAGGTGTTTGCCCGCAGACTGAATTTTCTTGAGATCCGGGATGAAGCCTTCCTGTCCGAGATCCTGGGCTTCTTCCTCGAGCATTTCGCCGTAGCCTATGATGGCGTTCAGAGGCGTGCGCAACTCATGGCTCATGTTGGCGAGGAACACGGACTTGGCGCGCGATGCGGCTTCCGCCTCGTCCCTGGATTGAACGAGTTCGGCCGTGCGTTTCTCGACTTCCGCTTCGAGACCCTGGTTGAGCGCTTCGATCTGCTGGTACGACAGGATGTTCTTCATCGCCATGGCCAGCTGGTTGCACAGGGTGGTGATCATCTGCATGTCGGCAAGCGCAAGCGGCGCTCGCCTGTTCGTGCGGGCGACCACCATGATTCCGAGGATTTCGGTTTCGAACTTGACGGGGACGACGACCAGGGATTTGGCTCCGGGGATCTGCGCCGTGATGTTGCAGGGGCCGAAATTCTGGCTCGCCATATCCTCGATCAGCATGGGTTTCCCGGTTATTGCCACATTCGTGCAGGGCGTGGCGCCATCGTTCAGCGGGATCGAAATATTTCTCAGCCGGTTTTCGTCTGTGGCGGATATGCCTGAGGCCCGTCCATTGCAAAGCATGCCCGTTTTATCGTTTTTTTCGAAATAGATGGCGCGGTCGTAGCCGAGATCGCGAACCACCGCTTCCAGGGTCAGGCCGATCAGATGCCCGAGATCCTGGGTAGAAATCATGGCAAGGCCGATGTCGTGCAGGGCCGAGAGTTCGGCAAGCTGCCGCTGCTGGGATGCCGTCATGTTCTCCAGCGACTCGCTCATGTGATTGAAAGTCGCGGCAAGCACCCCTATTTCGTCTTTCGAGGTGACGCCGATGCGCTGCGTCAGGTCGCCTTCTCCTATCCTGCGGGCGGCTTGTGCGATGGCAGTCACCGGGCGTATGACATAACCGATAACCACGAAGGAGACGACAACTGCCGCAAGGATGATGCTCAAAGTGAGAATCGCGCCGTCCAGCAGGGTATGGTGGACCTGGGCCAGCATGTGCTCCGAAGACAGAACGAGCTGCACGCTGCCTTCCCTTACGATTTTCGGTGCGGCAGGCTTGTCGGGGATGTCTTCCGCGCCCATCATCATGATGTCGGCCGAGAGTTTTTTCTCGCGGGAAGTGTTCGCCGTTTTTCCGACAACCGGGCTGTATGTATGGTAGAAAGGGGTGCCGTTGATGAGATGGTATTGCCCGAAGGCTTTTCCTTCATACCTGCCGAGTTGGTCGGCATGGCTGAATACAGGGTTCAGCGAGGCCGACATGCTTTGCCGGCTCGGCATCTCCATGAGTATCCTGCCTTGTGCGTTGCAGATCCGGACATACACCACGCTGTCGTTCTGCAATGCTCCTTCAGCGACCGATTTGAGGATTTCCGGGTCTTCTGTAAGGACGGCGTACTTGCTGTTGTATGCCAGATTCTTCGTGATGGAGAGCGCCCGTTCCATCAGGTCTTCGTTCAGGATTTCCTTGCTCTGCGACAGGAAGCGCCAGCTCAGGAACCCGCCTACGGCCAGGGTGACAATGGTGACGAAAGCGATCGCCTTGACTTTCAAGGAGAATCTGACGCTGTTTCTGTCCTGGGATCTCATCGCCCGATCATGCTTTCGTGAACATGCTATTGATATACGGTTTTTGCCGATTCCAGAATGGTTTTCGGAATGGGCAGGCCGATCGTGTTTGCGGTCTTGCCGTTGAGGAACAGATCCACTTTCCTCGGAGGGGAGGCCCCTGCTTCGGATGAATTCAGTTTTCCGGACATGAGCGAAGTTGCGAGTTCGCAGCTTTGTCTGCCGACATCGGTAAAATTCGGAGTGAGGGATGCGAGCGCTCCGCCTTCGACGAAGATTTCCGATGGGGAAAGGAAAGGGATCTTGTTTTCGAGCGTGGTCACCAGAAAATACTTGAACGATTCCGCCGTCACGACGGTTTCATCCGGAATGATCAGGAGCGCGTCGATCTTGCCGAGCAACTGCCGCACAGCCTCGGGCACGTCCTTCTGCGAGGACACCGATTTCGTTGTCAGTTCCAGTCCGAGTTTTTCTGCCGCAGCACGCGCTTCGCGTATCCTTTCTTCCGATTTCGCCGGGTCGTAAATCATCCCTACCGTTTTCATTTTCGGCATGATCTTTCTGTAAGTCCTGAACTGGATTTCGAGCGGTATGTCCAGCGTGATTCCGGCGATATTGTTCCCGATGAGGCCGTATTTCCTGGGATTCGAAATCATGATGTAAAGGATCTGAAAATCCTTCAGATTGTCCTTTGCCATTTTTGCGGCGAGAAGGCCGATGGCGAGAACGAGCTTCGGTTTTGCCGCTGCGATTTCCTGGGAGTACTTGGGGATGTTGTCCCTGCTGCCCCCGAGGTTGTATTGGGTGACATCCTTCGTGCACATTTCCTTGAATCCTGCCAGAGCCTGATTGTAGGGGTCGATGTCATGGCTTTTGATGACAACCAGGCCATTGTCGGCATGGGCAATGGACAGACAGGCAAAAGCGGCCGCAAAGGCAAGAAGGCGCAATGCCGTCTTGCCTGAAGTTGCGACGCGGCGGATATGTTCGGGAAAATCAGAGTGCATGTTCCACATTGAACATTGTTATCAGATTCGATCGCAATCCGGCGTGATTGAGGGGCAGCAACGTGTTCACAGTGTATACGTATTCCGCCGGAGAAATCCATTTGAAGCCGACCGAGCCGTCTATTTTTTCGCCTGTGCCATCGCCTCTCGGTTCGGTGCGCCCTATGATGTCTGCGCTTGCCGTCAGGGTTTTGCTCGCTCCAAAGTCGAAGCCTGCGGCATACTCGACGGCATTCCTGGTTGCGTTGGAGAGATCGAAATTGTAACCGAGGTTCAGATGCGGGGTGAGTGTTTCGAAGTAGGTGCGGGAATAAATCACGGTCGGTTTGACTTTTGCCTCCCCGGTGCCGAGGAAGTTGCTTTTATCGCCCGTAGGCAGCACGACATAAAGCGCTCCGGCGAGATTGTGGGTGTCGCTTTGCAGCCACTGATACTTGGCGTGCAGCATGATGTCGCCGAGTCCTGCAGCGCTCCCGCTGGCAGTGGAATCGGGGCCGTAGGGGCCGTTTATGCCGTTGTTGAATGTCGCCCCCGGTTGCCACTGGTGGACTGTTCTGAATCTGCCGTTGTTCAGTGGGGAAATCTGGATTATGCCGTGGGCGTATATGGATTCCTGAATGCGGACGTAAGGCACAAGCGCGCCGACATCGAGTTTGTCCGTTATGCCATAGGTGCCGCCCAGATTGAGGATCTGGGTGTGAATCCTGAGGTTGAGATTGACGAGAACCTTGTCGAGGGTGAACACATAAGGCTGCCCCACCGGTCCGAAAGCCGGGTTGGTATTGATGAGGGGGGTGCCGTTGGCGTTGAACATCGGCATATGGTCCGCCACGATCTGCTGGCTGCCCAGGTCGGTTCCATTGTAGCTGTTGAAGTCGAAGAAGGAGTAGGAAACGTTGAAATTGAACTTGCCTTTGCCCAGCGTGTTCGCGCGTTCAGCGAAAATAGGGCCGAGGCTTTGAGTCTTTTTCGTATAAGTGCCGAGTTCCTCGTCGTACTCGAAGGCGAAGCCTCCCGCGCCCGAACTCGTGGGGTATGCGCCCATCTGGCTCGATATGCTGTCGTTGAGCATGTTGAAGTGCATCAGGGCATCGGCGGCGAAATGTCCATAGTGCGGGAATGCGCTGCCGGGGACCAGCCACAGGTAAACGCCATTGCCGCCATAGAGGCTGGGTAGAAGGCTGTTCAGGCCGGCCATGGCGTGAATCGGCATTGCGGAAAGAAGCGATATGCACAAGGTCATCGCGGACCTTGCAGACCTGATAAATTTCATGACTTCCCCTTGAGTTTATAGTATGTGTCGACTTTATAGTCGAGCTAATTCTGCCATGCCCAGTCTTAAAAGAAAAGGGATGCGCAATATATTACTATTATCGCATCATGTTACAATTTTTCGCTTGAAACCGATAGCCATGAATCCGGCGAAAAGCAGGGCGAGCGTTTCCGGTTCCGGAACTGCGCTGTTGATCTGAACGTTGTCGAGCATGACGTATCCTCCTGCAGGAGAGGAGAAAGTGAGGCGATAACTGCCGGAAGCTGCGGGGGTGAAATTGTAGGAGAACTGCGTCCAGTTGCTTATGCTCGACGCAGTCCTCGTCGCGAAGCCGCTGCTGGCTGCGCCCGTCAGGCTGACCGAGACCGATGACCCGGAATTGCCGAGGCCGTTCAATGCGAAACTCAGGCTGTAATTCGCTCCGGAAGCCAGGGCAACATCCTGCCATATGGCGGCATCCGCGCGCCCCGAATCGTTCAGGTAAAGATACTGGCTGCCGTAGGGCGTCGTCGTGGTCCAGAAGCCGTTGCTGATGATGTCGGTATAGTATCCGGAGGCAACCGTCCAGCCGGTGATGGCGGTCGATCCGTTTGCGTATGGAACGAATGTGCCTGCCGCTATCACTGGATTTTCGAAACTTCCGTTGACGATGAGGTTGGCCTGCGCGTTGCCGGAGAAGGCCAGCGCCATGCAGAGCAGGAACTTCGGCAATGTTTTCATGCATGTCTCTATCGAATTTGAAATACCGGCAGTATGCGGGAAGAAAAGTGACGGATTGGATACATATTGCAAGCGAGATGCATGATTTTTGCAAATGGGGGGGATGGGAAAATGACTGGGAATGCCAAAATCAGGAAGCCTAATTTGGCGGAAATTTTTTCACGGGAAAGAGTGTTTTTGCGTCTGGACGAAAGGCGAAGCATCACCTGGCTTTCGGCGCCTGCCGGTTCGGGGAAAACTTCGCTGGCGGCAAGTTTCCTCGATTCCAGGGGGCTGCGCTCTTTGTGGTATCAGGTGGATGAAGGCGATGCGGATATCGCCAATTTCTTTTACTATTTCGGACTCGCCGCAAAAAAGGCCGCACCGGGATACCGGACCGGACTTCCTTTGTTGACGCCTGAATATCTGCCGGGTAGCCAGGTATTTGCATTGAGATATTTCGAGAAATTTTTTCTCAGGCTGAAAACGCCTTTTACGCTGGTATTCGACAACTTTCAGGAGGCGGCGAGCGCCGAATTTCACAAGATCATTTGCCAGGGGTTTTCGGTTATGCCCGAGGGGATCGATGCGATCCTGATCAGCAGGGGCGAGCCTCCGCCCGAATTCGCGCGTTTGCGCGCATCGAATAAATTGACCCTCTTCGGTTGGGAGGATATACGCTTCAACCCGCAGGAATGCGGCTTGCTTGCAGGGATAGAAGGCAGCGATCAGGCTCTGGAGCAGCTTTGCGAAAAAACCGAGGGATGGGCGGCCGGACTCGTGCTTGTGGGCGAAGCCTGCAGGTCGGATGCATTCGATTGCGGGCAGATTCTGGAGAGCTTCAGGCCGAGGGTCGTATTCGATTATTTTGCGGCCGAAATATTCGATGGCCTCGATGCGGAAACCAGGACTTTTCTGCTCAAAACCGCTTTTGTCCCAGATATGACGCTGAAAATCGCCGGAATGCTCGGCGGCGTTTCCAATCCCGGGGAAATTCTATCGAGATTGAACAGGAATAATTTTTTCACCGAAAGGCAGGGGCAGAGCGATCCCGTTTACCGCTATCATGCCCTGTTCAGGGGCTTTTTGCTTTCGGCTGCAAGAGATCTGTTCTCGCCTGAAGAAACCGGGGCCATAAGGAAAACGGCAGCCGAGCTGATGCTGGAATATGGGCGCATCGAAGAGGCTGTCCGGCTTTATGCGGAGAGTGGGGACTGGGACGGGGCCGTTTCATCGATTCTCACCCATGCGCCTTTGGTCATGGCTCGGGGCTGGAGCCAGACATTGGGGCGCTGGCTTGAAGCGCTTCCCGTCGAAATTGCGGGGAGCAATCCATGGATTCTTTACTGGCGCGGGATATGCAGGATGCTTTTCAATCCCCTCGAAAGCCGCGATTTCCTGGAAAAAGCATTCGCCATGTTCGATCTGGCGGGCAGCAGGGAAGGTTCGATGCTGTCCTGCGCGGCCGTGATCGACTCCCACTTATACGGATGGAACGACATCGGCCAGGCGATGCCGTGGGTGGCCCGGATGGAGCGGCTGATCGATCGTTACGGCGACATTCCCGGCGAGATGGAAATCCATGTGACCCGCAGCATGACCGAAGCACTGGCCTATTGTTGTCCGGATCATTCCCGTATCGAGCCATGGGCGGACAGGATGGAAGGCATGATCAGGAGGAGCGTTCCTGACGGGAATTCGAAAATGAAATGCGGCCTGTCCCTCACGATGTATTACATCTGGATCGGGAATGGCGGCATCATATCCATGATGATGCAGGAACTCGAATCGATTGCGCGCCGGCCCGATATCGCTCCGATATACCGGATCACGGTGCATTTGTTCGCAGCCGTGGTCGACTGGACATCGGCAAGATTCGAGACCTATGGGAAAGCCGTCGAGAGCGGACTGCAGATGGCGGAAGATTCCGGCGTCCGCATTTTCGATTCAAAGCTTTATGCCCAGGGCGTCTACGGTGCCCTGCTCTGCGGCGATATGGAAGCGGCATCGCAGTACCTGGGGAAAATGGAGGCTGCCACCAATCAGGCGAATACGGGCGATGTTGCGCATTATCATTATGCGGCTTCGTTTCATGTCCTTTGCAAAGGCGATTTTCGTCTTGCTGCGGAACATGCGAGGATTACGCTGGATCTCTCGGAAAAAATCGGCTTCATGTTTCCCGCTGCAGTTTCGCACCTGATTCTGGCATATGCCCTGTTTTTGAACGGCGTCTCCCCGGAGGAAGTCAAACCTCATGTCGAAGCCGCATTCGAAATCGCGTCCAGAATGAAAAGCCTGTATCTGGAATTTTCCTGTCATTTGCTGGATGCATTGATTCATTTTCGGCATGAAAACGAAATTCCGGGGGCGGAGTCGCTGAAACGGGCGCTTTGCATCGGTAAAAAATACGGCATCATGAATTTCGACAGATGGCGGCGGCAGGACATCGCTTTCGTTTGCGGCAAGGCCCTGGAATCGGGGATCGAAACGGAATTTGTGCAAGACATAGTCATGAGGTTCAACCTGGTTCCGGAAGCGCCCATGGCGAACTGGCCCTATCCGGTCAGGATTTATACCGGCGAAACATTCAGGATCGTGGTGGACGGCAAGCCCCTGGAGTTTTCCGGCAAGGTTCAGAAGAAGCCTCTGGAAATGCTGACGGCGATCATCGGGCATGGCGCGACGGGGGGGGCCGAGGAGAGAATATGTGACGAGTTGTGGCCGGATGCGGAAGGCGACCACGCCCATCAGTCCTTTACAACCACGCTGAAACGACTGCGGCAACTGCTCGGACATCCTGAGGCGATCGCGCTTAAAGCCGGCCGCGTAACGCTGGATCCCAGATACTGCCGGGTGGATGCCCTGTCAGCGACGCCTCAAGCGTAGCTTATTTGTCCAACTGTGCCTGAATCTTCGACATGAGGCGGACGATATCGACAGGCTTGGTATCGTAATCGTCGCAGCCCGCGTTGAGGCATTTTTCACGGTCCGACGCCATGGCGTGAGCGGTCAGGCCGATGATGGGGATATGGGCGGTTTTTGGCGAAGACTTGACTTGCCTCGTGGCTTCCCATCCATCCATGACCGGCAGGCTCATGTCCATCAGGATCAGGTCGGGATGTTCCTCTTCGGCTTTTGCCACGCCTTCCGCGCCGTCGACGGCGATGATTACCTGAAAATTTTTCCGCTCCAGTCGCCTTGAAAGCATGTCGCGATTCATTTCGTTGTCCTCGACCAGGAGAATTCGAAGCATATTTAAGGTTCCGCCTATTTTTTGATGTCTGAAATATTCGTGAATATACCGCGTATGGGAAGAAGATTCAATTATTCAAGGCACTGTATTGGGATTCCGGAAAGCTTGACGGCAGGAGCCGGGATGCGTTTTACTTCGGACATTCATAACGGGGGGGAAGTCATGCACAGGAAAGTTCCGGTTTTGCGTCGTATCCAGGATAAGGTGAACTGGTTCTCCCAGGTCGGCTATGTCACCCTGAACCTGTTCCTCAAGACGGAGATGCAAAATCATGCCGCTGCCGTAGCCTATTATTTCCTTCTGGCGATCGTTCCCCTCATTTTGCTGATCATCTTCATTTTCAATTCTCTCCTCGGCGCTTACCCGGAACTGCACGCGAGATTTCTTTCCCTGATTTCCACGCTGGATATGGCCCTGAATATCGATCCCCTGAAAAACATCAACCTTTCTTCGAATACGGGCAAATTGACCGGGGGCGTGAGCATTCTGACCCTGCTGTGGAGTTCTGCGGGTTTGATGCAATCGGTACAGAGCACATTCGATGTGATCTTCGCCGATTTCGAAAAGAGGAGTTTGATTTCGGTATGGGCGATATCGCTTCTGGTCATACCCCTTGCCTGCCTGATCGTGGTCCTCGCTATTTTCGGCAGTTACCTCTCCGATCATCCGGATTTTTACCTGTCCGGCAGCCCGGTGCCGGACATGGTGTTGAGCGCGGTCTTCGGTTTTGCGCAAGCCGTCATTCCCATCCTCCTGCTCTGGCTGGTCATCTTCCTCGCCTATTACCGCCTGCCTTCGCAGAAGCCCGCTTTCCTGCCCACGCTGGTCAGCAGCATCCTCTGCACCCTGTCCGTACTGGCTGCGAAAGCCGTTCTGGGGCATGCCCTGAGCGTGGACAAGTACAACATGATTTACGGTTCCGTGGGCGCGATCATCTTCGCCCTGATCTGGGTGTATTCCGCCTGCGTCATTTTCTTTCTATGGGCGGAATTTCTCTATGCCGCGGGAAAGATAGACGTGATAGCGCTCGAGAAGATTTTTCTGGACAGCCGAGACAGAGGGGCCTTGGCTGCGAAAATCGAGGATTTCCTGTTCAATCGCTCAACCCGGATTTTCGAGAAATACGGTTTTCGTTATCCGAAGGGCGAAGCGATCATCAGTCAGAACGAAGACTCCAAATCGGTGTACTACCTGTACAAGGGCGAGGTCGGATTCTACCGCGAGGAGAACGGAAATAGATTCAGGATCAGGACGCTGCCCCAGGGGGAAATTTTCGGGGAAATGGCGTATTTGCTGAACGAGCGCAGAACGGCCTCCGCCATTGCGGAAACGGATTGTTTTCTCTTCGTTTTTTCGCCCGAAACGTTCGATACGCTCGTGAACGACAGCACGAAACTGTCGCGGCGTATCATCCAGTCGCTCTGCCAGCGCCTTGCACGTTAATCAGATGGCAGGACTGACCCGCTCGAGCTTCCAGATATCCCTGCTGTATTCGAGCATGGTCCTGTCGGTGGAGAACTTGCCGCTGGAAGCCGTGTTGAGGATGCTCATCTTCGTCCAGTTTTCGCGGTCCGCATAAGCCCTTGCCGCGCGCTCCTGAGCGTCCACATAGCTCCTGAAGTCGGCTGCGACCACCCAGGGATCTCCCGGACTGTATATTGAGCGGATGATGTCGTCGAAAATATGGTGTTCGAACTTGTTGAAGTGTCCGGACTCCAGCAGATGCATCACCCGCTTGAGATCCTCGTCATTTTCGACGATTTCGCGGGGGTTGTAGTGTTGCCTGATGGTCTCGACCTCCTGTGCATCGAGTCCGAACAGGAAGAAATTATCCTCCCCGACTTCTTCCCGGATTTCGATGTTGGCCCCGTCCAGCGTGCCTATCGTGAGCGCACCGTTCATCATGAATTTCATGTTCCCCGTGCCCGATGCTTCCTTGCCTGCGGTGGAAATCTGCTCGGAAAGGTCGGTTGCGGGGCAGATGATCTCCATCAGGGACACCTTGTAATTCGGCATGAAGACGACCTGCAGCAGATCCTTCACGGATTCGTCCCCATTGACGATGCCGGCTACGTTCGAGATGAGCTTGATGATGCTCTTTGCCATGATGTATCCGGGAGCCGCCTTGCCGCCGATCAGCACGGAACGGGGCGTCCAGTTTGCCGTGTCGCCGCGCTTGATCCTGTTGTAAAGATGGATGACATGCAGGATGTTGAGGAGCTGGCGCTTGTATTCATGCATGCGCTTGACCTGGACATCGAACATCGAGTCAGGATCGAACTTCACGCCGTCGCAATGCTTCGCGACCGATTCGATGAGCTTCAATTTGTTTGCGCGCTTCACTTCGCGCCATGCCTTGCGAAAGGCTGCGTCCTCTGCATACTGGGCGAGCTTGCCGAGTTCGGACAAGTCCGTGATCCAGCTTTCGCCGATTTTTTCCTTGATCAGTTTCGCAAGCTGCGGATTGCACCATGCGAGCCAGCGGCGGGGGGTGACGCCGTTGGTCTTGTTGTTGAATTTCTTCGGCCAGAGTTCGTAAAAATCCCTGAACAGCCCCTTTTTCAGGAGATCGGAATGAAGCGCCGCCACGCCGTTTACTGAAAACGAGCCTACTATCGCAAGATAGGCCATCCTGACATGCGGGGAGCTTCCTTCCTCGATGAGCGACATCCTGACCTGCCTGTCGGCTTCCCAGGGCCAGCGGCTCGCCACTTTGGTGAGAAAGCGCGCATTGATTTCATAAATGATTTCGAGCAGTCTCGGCAGAAGTTTCTCGAACACCCTGACGGGCCATTTCTCGAGTGCTTCGGGAAGGAGGGTGTGATTGGTATAGGCCATGGTCCTGGTCGTGATGGCCCATGCTTCATCCCACCCGAGGCCATGCTCGTCCATGAACAGGCGCATCAGTTCGGCGATGGCGCATGTCGGATGGGTGTCGTTCAACTGGAAGCAGTTTTTTTCCGAGAAATTCGAGAAATTGTTTCCATGCACATCGACCCAGCGGCGCAGAACGTCCTGAAGGCTGGCGGAGGCGAGGAAATACTGTTGTCTGAGACGCAACTCCTTTCCATTCTCGCTCGCATCGTTGGGGTAGAGCACCATCGTGATATTTTCCGCTTCGTTTTTTGCCGAAACGGATTCTGCGTAACCCCCGGCATTGAATTCCGCCAGATCGAATTCGTCGGTGGCTGCGGCCTTCCACAGTCTGAGCGTGTTGACCGTTCCGTTCCTGTAACCCGGAATGGGAACGTCGTAGGGCACCGCCAGCACATCCTGGGTGTCCACCCAGCGCACTCTATAGGCTCCGCTGTCGCTCCTGTAGGCTTCGCTGCGTCCACCGTAATGAATGCGCAGAGTGTGTTCGGGACGTTCGATTTCCCAGGGATTTCCGTCCCTCAACCAATGGTCGGGCTCCTCGATCTGGCGGCCGTTCTGGATGATCTGCCTGAACATGCCGTATTCGTAGCGTATGCCGTAGCCCATCACGGGAAGCTGCAAGGTGGCGCAACTGTCGAGAAAGCAGGCCGCAAGGCGCCCGAGTCCACCGTTTCCGAGTCCCGCATCCTTTTCCTTCTCGGTCAGTTCCTCCAGAACGAGCCCAAGATCCAGCATGGCGCGTTCAGTCTCGTCAGTGACGCCCAGGTTCAGCATGGCGTTGCCGAGCGCCCGTCCCATCAGGAATTCGAGGGAGAGGTAATAGGTATGCTTGCAATCCTGCTCCAGGTAGGCGTATTTGGTTTTTCTCCATCTTTCCATCAACCTGTCGCGCAATGTGATGGCGAGCGCGTTGTAGACATAGTGGACGGACTGGCTGTACCTGTCGCGTCCCAGGGTATGGGTGAAATGGCGTCTGAAATCTTCGACGAGGTCGGCCCTGTTCATGCCCAGAGGCGGAAGCTCGGTGATGTTCGGAACGGGATTGCTTCTGACCAGGGGTTTGTTTGGCATGGCTGAGAATTGTAATGATGATGACAGGATTCTAACCCAAAAAATGTTTTAGAATGAACTGTCCGATACTTCCAGGGGAAAATATGTCAGTGCGCATCGTAGAAACGACGCCTTTTCAAGACCAGCGTCCGGGCACTTCGGGGCTGCGCAAGAAAGTCGCGGTATTCAGGCAGAGCCATTATCTCGAGAATTTCGTCCAGTCGATCTTCGACAGCATCGACGCTCCCGCGGGCAGCGTGCTCGTGCTCGGAGGGGATGGGCGCTACTACAACGTGGAAGCGATACGGACCATACTTGGCATGGCTGCGGCCAACGGTTTCTCGAAGGTGATTGTGGGCAGGGGCGGGATTCTTTCGACGCCAGCCGCATCCAACCTGATCAGGCAGCGCCGCGCCCATGGCGGCATCATCCTTTCCGCGAGCCACAATCCGGGCGGGGAAGAGGGCGATTTCGGAATCAAATACAACGCGGGAAACGGGGGGCCGGCCCCGGAAAAAATGACGGAGGCGATGTATGAAAAAAGCCTGACCATTTCGAAATACAGGATATGCGATATTCCGCAAATGGATGAAATCGGAGATATGCTCATTGGGGAGATGGCCGTGGAAGTCATCGACCCCGTTTCGGATTATGCGGACCTGATGGAGTCCCTGTTCGACTTCGAACTTTTGCGCGATTTCCTGAAAACGGGTTTCAGGATCTGTTTCGATGCCATGCATGCCGTGACAGGCCCATACGCCAGGGAAATCTTCGAGAACCGGCTGGGTGCGAGGCCGGGTTCCGTCGTGAATTCAATCCCGCTTCCCGACTTTGGGGGCGGGCATCCCGACCCCAATCTCACCTATGCCGAAGACCTGGTGAAGACCATGTATGGCGAGGATGCGCCCGATTTCGGCGCGGCATCCGACGGGGACGGCGACAGGAACATGATACTCGGACGGCATTTTTTCGTGACCCCGTCCGACAGCCTTGCGGTCCTTGCCGCGAATGCGAAACTCGTCCCCGGCTATAGGCAAGGACTGTCCGGCGTCGCGCGCTCGATGCCGACCTCGGGCGCGGTGGACAGGGTGGCGGAGGCGCTCGGCATTCCTTTTTACGAGACCCCGACGGGATGGAAATTTTTCGGCAACCTGATGGATGCCGGGCGCGTCACGCTCTGCGGAGAGGAAAGCTTCGGCACGGGATCGAACCATGTCAGGGAAAAGGATGGGCTCTGGGCGGTGCTGTTCTGGCTCAACCTGCTCGCCGTGAGGAAAATATCGGTTGAAGAAATGCTGCTCGACCACTGGAAGACATTCGGACGCAATTTCTATTCCCGCCACGATTACGAGGATGTTCCGGCGCAGGCCGCGAAAGAGGTGATCGAAACCGTCAGAAGCCGTTTCGCGGATTTGACCGGGAGTTCGTTCGGCCAATACAGGGTGTTGTTCTGCGACGACTTCAGCTATTCCGACCCGATAGACGGCAGTTTAAGCCGGGGTCAGGGATTGCGCATCGTTTTCGCCGACGGCTCCCGCATCGTCTATAGGCTCTCCGGCACCGGGACGAGTGGCGCGACCTTGAGGCTATACCTCGAATCCTTCGAACCCGATGCTTCGATGCACCATCTGGATGCGCAGGCGGCCCTTCAGGATCTCGTCGCGATCGCGAATGAAATCTCGAAGCTCAGGGAAATTACGGGAAGGGAAAAGCCTACCGTGATTACCTGAGGGCCGATTCCATCCGATTCAGGGCCGCTTCGAGCATGGGTCTCGGGCAGCCGAAATTGAGGCGGACGAATCCCGGGGAGCCGAATTCCGCGCCGTCGGAAAGCCCCACGCCTGCACGTTCGAAAGCAGAGCGATCGATGTTTCCGGTATCGATCCACGCGAGATAGGTTGCCTCCACATGGCTCATCGACAGACCCATCTCAGGAATCATTTTTTCGACAAGGTCGCGGTTTTTTGCAAGGTATTCGATGAGCTGGTCATGCCATGCTCCGCAATCCCTGTAGGCGGCAAGCGCAGCTTCCAGCCCGAGCGCATTCACATGCGGCACGATGCCCGCCATGGCATCCAGAAAGCGCCGCCTCAGGGCCGGGTTTGGGATGACTGCAAACGAGCAGCCGAGTCCGGGAATGTTGAAGGTTTTGCTCGGGGCCATCAATGTGATGGTGCGGTGTTCGATTTCGGGTGAGAGGGTCGCTATCGGAACATGTCTTTTTTCCCGGTCGAGCAGGATTTCGCAATGGATTTCGTCCGAGCAGAGGATCAGGTCGTGTTTTTCGCAAAGTCCGGCGATTTTGGAGAGTTCGTTTTTATCGAATATCCTTCCCGTGGGATTGTGCGGATTGCACAGCAGGAACAGGCGGCTCTCCGGCAGGACGGCTTTTTCAAGGGCATGAAAATCGTAAACCCATTTGCCCTTGTCCAGTACGAGAGGCGCTGTCGAGACCGTCATCCCCGAATGCACCGGCGCCGACAGAAATGGCGGGTAGATGGGGGCTGCGGTGATGACGTTCTTCCCCCCCGCGGCCCTGCAGGCGAGGTTGAGTCCCGTGACGAGCCCCGGCAGCCATAACACGGCATCACTCCCGATGCGCCAGCCGTATTTGGCTTCCAGCATGGAGATGACGATCCCGGTGAGTTCGTCGGGGGCATGGGTATAGCCGAAAATGCCGTGCTCGATGCGTTTTTTCAGCGCCTCGATGACGGGCGGCGGCGCCCTGAAATCCATGTCGGCCACCCACAGCGGAAGGATGTCGCGCCCTTCGTATTTATCCCACTTGACGCTGGAAGTGCCGCGCCGGTCCACGATTTCGTCAAAATTCATGATGGGGTCAGAGGGGTTCCAGTGTGCGCCTGTATTGCCGCGCATTGTCGACATAATGCCGCGCATTGTTCCTGATGGCTTCGATTTCATCGTGGGTGAGTTCCCGGATGACCCTTCCTGGGGAGCCCACCACGAGGGAGCCGTCCGGGATGACTTTGCCTTCCGTGATCAGGGTGTTGGCCCCGATCAGGCAGTTCTTCCCGATCTTCGCGCCGTTCAGGACGACGCTCTTGATTCCGATCAGGGTGTTGTCCCCTATGGTGCAGCCGTGCAGGACGCAGGCATGTCCGATTGTCACGCCGCTCCCGATTGCCAGCGGGCTGCCTCTGTCCACATGCAGCACCGAGCAATCCTGGATGTTGGTCTCATCCCCGATGGAGATGTCGTCCACGTCGCCCCTGATGACTGCGCCGAACCAGACGCTGACATTGTTTCCGAGCCTGACCCGCCCGACAACGGTTGCGTTTTCGGCGACGAAATACTCTTCCGGCAATTCGGGAACCATGCCGTCAACGGAATGGATCATGATTTGGCCTCCATCGTGGCGGTGATAAGCGTTACGTCATTTTTCGTCATAGCAACGGCACGATCAAAAGCGCCACGATGTTGATGATCTTGATGAGCGGGTTGATCGCGGGACCCGCGGTATCCTTGTAGGGGTCGCCCACCGTATCGCCGGTGACCGCAGCCTTGTGCGCATCCGATCCTTTTCCGCCGAAATTGCCTTGTTCGATGTATTTCTTGGCGTTATCCCATGCGCCGCCGCCCACCGTCATCGAGATCGCGACGAAAATGCCCGTGATGATGGACCCGACCAGCACGCCGCCCAGGGCTTTCGGACCCAGCAGAAGGCCCACGATTACGGGAACGAATACCGGCAGCAGGGACGGGGCGATCATTTCGCGGATCGCAGCCTTGGTCAGCATGTCGACCGCCCTGGAATAGTCGGGCTTTGCCGTGCCGTCCATGATTCCGGGAATTTCCCTGAACTGCCTGCGCACTTCGATCACGACCGATCCCGCCGCCCGCCCCACCGCTTCCATTCCCATCGCGCCGAACAGGTAGGGCACCATGCCGCCCAGGAAGAGGCCGATAATCACCATGTGGTCGGAAAGATCGAAAGAGATGATCCGGCCATTGCCCGAGAGGGCGTGGGTATAGTCGGCGAAGAGCACGAGTGCGGCAAGGCCCGCAGAGCCTATGGCATAGCCTTTTGTCACGGCCTTCGTGGTGTTGCCCACCGCATCCAGAGGATCGGTGATGTCGCGGATTTCCTTGGGCAATTCCGCCATTTCGGCGATCCCACCGGCATTATCCGTGATGGGCCCGTAGGCGTCGATGGCCACGATGATGCCTGTCATTGAAAGCATGGCGGTCGCGGCAACCGCGATGCCGTAGAGGCCTGCAAGCCAGTAGGCGGCCCCGATGGAAGCGCAAACTGCAAGAACGGGAAGCGCTGTCGCCCTCATGGAAACGCCGAGACCGGCGATCACGTTGGTGCCGTGACCCGTGGTGGACGCCTGGGCGATATGGCGCACGGGAGGGTATTCCGTTGCAGTGTAATATTCGGTGATGAGAACCATTGCGCCCGTGAGAAAAAGTCCGATGAGCGAACTCAGGTAAAGATCAAGCGGACCGATGAGTCTGTCGCCGGACGTGATCCCGTCCCCCATCAGCCATAGGGTGATGGGATAGAATGCGATCAGCGACAGGACGCCGGAAGCGATGAGTCCCCGGTAGAGCGCATTCATGATTTTGCCGCCCGCCCTCGCCTTGACGAAGAACGTGCCGGCAATGGAAGCCAGAATTGAAAATCCGCCGAGCGCCAGGGGATAGAGCACGGCCTTGCCTTGCGTTTCGCTGCTCGCGCCCTGCATGATCATTCCGCCAAGGAGCATGGTGGCGATGAGGGTCACGGCATAGGTTTCGAAAAGATCGGCCGCCATTCCGGCGCAGTCGCCCACATTGTCGCCCACATTGTCCGCGATCACTGCGGGGTTCCTTGGGTCATCCTCGGGGATGCCGGCTTCCACCTTGCCCACGAGATCCGCTCCTACATCCGCTCCCTTTGTGAAAATGCCGCCTCCCAGCCTTGCGAAGATGGAAATCAGGGATCCGCCGAATCCGAGTCCGATCAGGGGGTCGAGCACCGCCCGACCCGTGAGTGCGCCCCCGTTCGAGAGCCATGCGTAATAACCCGCCACACCCAGGAGTCCCATTCCCACCACCAGCAGGCCCGTGACGCTCCCGCCCTTGAATGCGACATCGAGCGCGGCGTTGAGGCCGTGCCTGGCGGCTTCCGCGGTGCGGACATTGGCCCTGACCGAAACGTTCATGCCGATGAAGCCGGCGGCAGCGGAGAGCAATGCGCCGATCGCGAAGCCGATCGCGGTTTTCCAGCCGATTGCGGCGCCTATCACCAGGAAAAGGACGGCTCCGACGAGAGATATGGTGGCATACTGGCGCTTCAGGTAAGCGGAGGCGCCTTCTTCGATCGCTGCGGCGATCGATTTCATCCGTTCGGACCCTGCGGGCTGGGCCATGATCCATCTGCCGGATATGGCGCCGTAAAGCATTGCGGCAGCGGAGCATGCGAGAGCGAAAATCAGACCTGTGGACATGTTGTTTCCCCCCGAAGCGATTGAAATTCAGATCTGGAATTCTCCTGCAAGTTTTTTCCGGACGGCGATATTTGCGAGTCTGACATAGTCTGGAAGCCCGTTTCTGTAAGGCGGATAGTCTTCCCCCTCGATCAGCGGCAGAAGATAACTTCTGCATGCTTCGGTGATGCCGAACCCGTCTTCCGAAATGAAATCCGGCGGCATCATCTTCTCGACATTCGCGACATCCTTGAGTTCCGCCGTGCCGATTTCCCAGAGATAGGGATTGCTTGATGTCCTGACTATGGCCGGCATGACGGCATTCTTTCCGGCAAGCGCGAGTTCCACGGCGGCACGACCCACCGCGTAAGCCTGTTCTACATCGGTTTTCGATGCGATATGGCGGGCAGCCCGCTGCAGGTAATCCGCAACCGCCCAATGGTATTTGTAGCCCAGCTTTTCCCGGCAAAGATTGGCGATGAGGGGGGCGACGCCGCCCAGTTGGGCGTGCCCGAAAGCATCCCTCAATCCCTGGTCGGAAAGAAATTTCCCGTCCCGGTCCTGGACGCCTTCCGACACGACTATGGAGCAGTAGCCATGCTGCTTCACCATTTCGTCCACGCGGGCGAGAAACTGCGCTTCATCGAACGGCACTTCCGGGAACAGGATCACGATGGGCAATTCGCACCCCGGAGCGCTCGCAAGGCCCCCCGCTGCAGCGATCCAGCCGGCATGCCGCCCCATGACCTCGATGACGAAAATTTTGGTCGAGGTTTTCGCCATCGAGGCCACATCGAAGCTTGCTTCCCTCACGGAAGTGGCGATATATTTCGCGACCGACCCGAATCCAGGGCAGCAGTCGGTGATCGGAAGGTCATTGTCCACCGTTTTCGGGATATGGATGGCACAGAGGGAATAGCCGAGCGCACTGGAGAGCTGCGAAACCTTGAGGCAGGTGTCGGCGGAGTCCCCGCCGCCGTTGTAGAAGAAATAGCCGATATCATGAGCCTTGAATACTTCGATCAGGCGCTCGTACTGGGCCCTGTGGGTATCGAGTCCTTTCAGCTTGTAGCGGCAGGAGCCGAATGCGCCCGACGGGGTGTATCTGAGTGCGGAGATCGAATCCGCGGCTTCGAGGGAAGTGTCGATCAGATCCTCCTGAAGCGCGCCGATGATGCCATTCCTTCCAGCGTAGACCTTGCCTATGCTTTCAGGGTGGCGGCGCGCTGTTTCGATTACGCCGCAGGCGGAAGCGTTGATGACTGAAGTGACGCCCCCGGATTGGGCATAGAAAGCATTTTTGACGGCCATGATTTTTCCTTCCAGATCATGAATGAATTCTATAACAAAGATGCATCATTTGCCTTCCAGCGCCATGAAAATCGCATCGCGGATTTCGTCGACCGCCCCGGTTCCCGGAACCTTGATGTACCTGGGGGCGCGGTTGCCGGTCCAGTTCGAGTAATAATTGACCAGGGGTTTCGTCTGGGAGTGGTAGACTTCCAGGCGTTTCTTGACGGTTTCTTCCCTGTCGTCGTCGCGCTGGATCAGCGCCTCCCCGGTGATATCGTCGCATCCTTCGATCTTGGGCGGGTTGTACAGGACATGATAGGTTCTGCCGGAAGCGAGGTGGACGCGCCGCCCGCTCATGCGTTTCACGATCTCCCCATCGGGGACATCGATCTCGATCACGTAATCGACATCTATTTCCGCCTGCTTCATCGCTTCAGCCTGGGGAATGGTGCGGGGGAAGCCGTCGAAAAGAAAGCCTTTTTCGCAATCGGGCTGCATGATCCTGTCCTTCACGAGACCGATGCAGATTTCGTCCGATACGAGTTTGCCCGCTTCGATGATTTTTTTCGCTTCCAGCCCGAGCGGGGTTCCCGCGGATACGGCAGCCCTCAGCATGTCGCCTGTCGAAATCTGCGGTATTCCGAACGCCGTCTTGATCAGATTGGCCTGCGTTCCCTTGCCGGCGCCCGGCGGACCCAATAATATCAGTCTCATTATTTTTCCTCGTGATTGAAATAAAAACTCCTGGCCCTTTCCAGGTCCTCCGGCGTGTCTACCCCGGCATGGGGAATGTTTGCATGGATCACGCCTATCCTGTATCCGTTCCAGAGCAGGCGCAATTGTTCCAGCGCTTCGAATCTTTCGATAGCGGCAGGCGCAAGGCTCGAATAGGTTTTCAGGAACCCTGCCCGGTAGGCATAGATCCCGATATGGCGCCAAGCGGGAAATCCTTCCGGCAGCGGGACATCTCTTGCGGCATCCCTGGCGAAAGGGATTTCGGCGCGGCTGAAATACAGTGCATGCCCCTGTGCGTCCAGGACCACTTTGACGATGTTGGGATTTTTCATTTCGTCCCAGCCGAGGATGGGACAACAGGCCGTGGCCGCCTGGATTCGGGCATCCTCATGCAGCTTCCTGGCGACATTCGAAATCAGATCGGCATCGATCAAGGGTTCATCCCCCTGCACGTTGACGATGAGCGTATCGGCGGGCCAGCCGCTTGCAATTTCGGCTATCCTGTCCGTTCCGGAGGCATGATGGATGGAGGTCATTCTGGCCTTGAAGCCGTGTTTTTCGACACTGGACGCGATGGCTTCATGGTCGGTCGCGATCCATACATCGCGCGCGCCGCTTTGCGCGGCGCGTCTTGCGACATGCACCACCATCGGGATGCCGCCGATCTCGGCAAGGGGCTTTCCGGGCAGCCTGCTTGAAGCGAACCGGGCCGGAATGACCGCGACGAAATCAAGCATTCAGACTTCTTCCTCCGGCGGGAGTTTTCGCGCTTCCTCTTCCAGCATCACGGGGATGCCGTCCCGGATGGGAAAAGCCATCCTGTCCGGCTTGCAGAAGAGTTCCTGACCTTTGCATACGAGCGGTCCCTTGCACAGGGGGCAGACGAGAATATCGAGCAGTTTGGGGTCCATTTATTTTCCCAGGGTTTTCAGAATCAGTTCGACGAGGGCAGAATCGATTTCCGCCTTCACCGGCAAAAACCAGCTTTTTCCCGGAGCGAGTCCCCTGCATTTTATAGCATCTTTCTCCGTCATGATAATGATGTCGCAATCTTCGAATTCGAGATCTTCGCTGCGGTAGGGATGGTGGTCCGGAAATGGATGCGGTGTGAATCGCAGTCCGAGCGCGGCAAGGTGATCGAAAAAACGCTGCGGATTGCCGATGCCCGCAATGGCGTGGAGTTTTTTTCCTGGAAATTCCGATGCCGAAATTCCCGGATGATCGACGCTGATGAAAACATTTCCTGTAAGATGCATGGAAAATACCGGAGCCGATGTGTGCAGTTGCGGGGGTTTTCCTGCACAATTGACGACGATGGCATTCACGCTGTCCAGTCGGCTTGGCAATTCGCGCAAGGGGCCTGCAGGAAGGAGAAGCCCGTTGCCGAAAACGCTCTCGCCATCGATCACGGCGATTTCGAAATCGCGGCAAAGCGCATAATGCTGTAATCCGTCGTCCCCAATCAGGATGTCGCATTGCGGATCGGAAGCAAGGAGTCCCAATGCAGCGTCCCCTCTTTTTCTGCCCACCCAGACCGGAAATCCCTTGCTTGCCAGCAGCAGGGGCTCGTCGCCGAAAATTCCAGGGTCGCCGGTTTTATCCACTTTGAGCGGCGCTGCCGCGCTGCCGCCGTACCCGCGGCTGACGATGCCGGGATGCAGTCCGCGGACAGCCAGTGCTTCGGCAAGCGCTGCAACCAGCGGGGTTTTGCCGCTGCCCCCTGCCGTGATGTTGCCGACGATCAGGACGGGAACCGGCGGACGGATCGATTCGAGCAGGCCATATCTGTAGAGCATGCGCCGTACATGGGCGAGCAGCCCGAAAATCAGGCCGAAAGGCAAAAGAAGAAAGCGCGCTGGGGATTGCCAGCAGCTTTCGAGCCGGCGCATCACTGCGACTGCGTGGTGAACGTGATATGGGTATAGCCCGAAACTCTTGCGGCCTCCATGACGTTGACGACGGACTGGTGCGTCGATTTCGCATCGGCATTGATGACGATGACGGGATCCTTCTGATCCGCCGCCGCCCTGCGCAGCGCAAGGCTCAGCGCATCGACCGTATTCGACGGGACGGCGCTGCTGTTTACCATGTAATGCCCCTGAGCATCGATGGTGACAATGATGGGGTTCGGGTGCTGGGGCGGTTTCTCCGTGGACGCTTCGGGCAGGGTGATCTTGAGTTCGCCGAACTTCGAATAAGTGGTTGTGACCATCAAGAAAATCAGGATGACGAGCAGAACGTCGATCAACGGCACCAGATTGATTTCCGGCTCTTCCCTGTGTTTGCCTCGCCTGAAATCCATGTCAGTCCTGGCGTTCGCCGTGTACGATTTCGATCAGCTTGATCGCTTCCTGCTCCATTTCGACGACGAGCGCTTCGATTTTGCCCCTGAAATGCCGGTAGAAAATCATGCTTGGGATGGCCACTGCAAGACCGAGGGCGGTATTGTAGAGCGCGACCGAAATGCCGTGGGCAAGCATGGTCGGATTGGCTCCGCTTGCCGATTGCGAGCCGAAAAGTTCGATCATGCCGATCATTGTGCCGAACAATCCCAGAAGCGGACTGATGGATGCGATGGTTCCCAGCGTGGTCAGAAAGCGCTCCATATCGTGAACGGCGATCCTCCCGGCCTCTTCTATGGATTCCTTCATGACTTCCCGCGAGTTTTTTGAATTCCTGAGTCCTGTCGCCAGGATATGGGCAAGCAAAGGCGCATCCTTCGCGGAGAGCTTGGAGATCAGTTCCTGCGTGACCCCGTTTCTTTTGAATTCCTGAATGATTCTGGGAAGCAGCGTTTTTGGGGCTACCACGCTCTGCCTCAACGAAATCAGGCAATAGACGATGATCATCACCGATACGAGCGATGCTATGAGAATCGGCCAGATCGGCCAGCCGGCGGCTTCAATGATGGTAAACAAGAATTCCTCCCCAAAGTAGTCCGATACTTTAGCCTGCAAAGCGGATTTCGGCAAGCCGGCGTTTTCCTGTAGTGATGATGCGCTTGCAGCGTGGATAAGGAGACGCCCATCATGTTTTTCCCCATGATGGTCCGTTCGAGCTGTGACTAGGGAATTTTTGTGATTACCCCAATGCAGGTTCCACTGTCATTTCGAGCTTGTCGAGAAATCCAGGGATCCCTCGAATTCCTCGGGATGGCAACATCGCTCCGTTCGGGGCGACGGTGCGGGGCTCGATGTAGCGCAAGCGGGGTAAGCCTGGATGACATCCGGTGAATGTCAGCTCGCAGGTGGGGTGGGCGTCAACTCGCAAAAGGCGTCGGTAAACTTTACACTTCGTCTGCCTGCCTGCGTATAAGCTTTGAATACTTAAAGAGATTTTCATCTATCCACATTTTCTGTGCATAACTTTGTTCGTAACTTGCATTTTCGATGCTTAAGTAAGCCTCCTGTAAGGTTTTTATCAGTGCGGATCAAATTTTGAGCATTTAAATTATTAATTATAAACAACGTGTTACGGATATTGTTGTGGTTTGTATATTGCATTGAATGCTCCAATGCAATTTTGTTAATCATGTTGAGATAAAATGTTGAAGATGAACATGATAGTAACCGTCAGCGAGCTGAACAGATCGGTCCGCCAATTGCTCGAACAAAGTTTCCCTCTGTTGTGGGTTGCCGGGGAGGTTTCGAATTTTACGAGAGCCTCTTCCGGACACTGGTATTTTTCACTGAAGGACGCGTCGGCTTCTGTCCGCTGTGTCATGTTTCGTCAGAAAAATCTGGTCCTGGACTGGATGCCTCGTGAGGGCATGCAGGTTGAGGCGATGGTGCTGGTGACGCTTTATGAGGCCAGGGGCGATTTTCAACTCGGGGTGGAGTCGCTTCGCAAATCGGGGCAGGGCGCGACTTTCGAGGCTTTTGTCAGGCTCAGGGAAAAACTTGCAAAGGAAGGTCTTTTCGCGCCTGAGCGCAAGAAGAGCATCCCCCGTTTTCCGAAAAAAATAGGCATCGTCACGTCAAGCCATGCGGCTGCCTTGCATGACATTCTCAGGACGCTGGAGCGGCGCATGCCTTCCATTTCCATCGTGATCTACCCCGCCGCAGTTCAGGGGGACGGGGCTGCGGATCAGATCGCATCGGCCATAGGCCATGCGGCGCGGCATGATGTTTGCGATACGCTCATCCTGGCAAGAGGCGGGGGCAGTATCGAGGACATTTCGGCATTCAATGCCGAAATCGTCGCTTACGCGATTGCGGCTTGCCCCATTCCCATAGTGTGCGGTGTGGGGCATGAAACGGATTTCACCATTGCCGATTTTGTCGCGGATGTGCGCGCGCCGACCCCGACCGGCGCTGCAGAATTGGCAAGCCCTGACCGCGAAGACCTGATTCACAGGCTTGACATGCTGCACGGGCGCTTGCGCAGGATGGTCGCTCATGCAATCGAATCCAGGATGCAGCATGTCGATCACCTGGGGAGGCGCATCTCGCACCCCAGGGAAAGGATAAGGAATCAGCTTCTGCATCTTCGTCACCTGTCCCTCAGGCTCGATGCGGCATGGGAGAGACAATTGGACGAGAGAGCATGGGGGATTCGGCACATGCACCAGAGACTTTGCGCTTCCAGGCCCGATCATGCTTCCAGCGTCAAGCGGATGGACGCTATCGGGGCGAGGCTGAACAATTCGATGCTGAGGCTGTTTCAGGATACCGGCATGCTGCTGCAAAGGCTGGAAGCGAATCTTTCCCACCTCAACCCACAGTCCGTTCTGGCCAGGGGCTACAGCATGGTGCAAAACGCGTCTGGAGAGATAATTTGCGGCAGTTCGCAGATTGAAATCGGGGAAAAAATAGCCATCACTTTCGGAGAGGGGGCGGCCGAAGCCCGCGTCCTGTCCAAAGATTAATGCAGTTGGTATGCGGAGTTCGCGGAAAAGTCGAGCTTGTCGAAAATCAACCCGATCATCAAATTTCCGTTTGCGGTTTTCGACACCCTGCAGACCCTGGCTTTGACGTCGAAACCGATTTCGAGGCGTACATCGATAGTGCTGCCTTCCTCGAGTTCAGGCGGATCTTCGAGCTCGACCAGAGAGCCGCCCAGCGAGACATCATGTGTTTTCAAATTGACCCGAATGCCGTCCATCATCGCGAACCCCCGCGAGTGCAAGGGCGAACGAGGATTCTTCCTTCTTTCCGTTACTTGCATGTCCAATTGACCCCCCTTAATTAACCACTGCTTTCGAACGAGCAGTTCATATAGCTGCATTCGTTACCGCCCACCCTGAATACTAATGGCTGCTCGTTGAAAAGGCAATACTTTTATCGATCAAAAGCCTCGCGTAAAAAAATCTTCACATTGCGACCCATATGAGGATCGATGCAATCGAAGTGTTTTACGTTTTCCATGCTCCTCAACCAGGTCAACTGCCTTTTCGCGAGTTGCCTGGTCGCGGCCACGCCTTTCTCGATCAGTTCCCCTCTTCCGAATTCGCCGTCGAGATATTGCCATGCCTGGCGGTATCCCACTGTCCGCATGGACGGCATGGACAGGTCGAGTTCGAATTTTTTCCTGAGCGCTTCCGTTTCATCGATGAGGCCCGCCTGCAGCATCGATTCGAAACGCATGGCTATGCGCTGGTGCAACACGGATCTTTCGGACGGGATCAGGGCGATGCGAATATAGTCGTAGCGCGGGACTTCCTTTTCGTGCATCAAAAGTTCGGACATGGGTTTTCCCGAGATCAGCCAGATTTCGAGTGCGCGCTGGATTCTCTGTGAATCTGTCGGCTCCAGGCGGCTTGCCGTGGACGGGTCTATCATTGCAAGTTCGCGATGGAGTTCGGGCCAGCCCAGGCGCTTCGCTTTCCCGTCGAGCTGCGCCCGGATAACCATGTCGGCCTTGGGAAGCGCATTCAGCCCTTCGGCGAGCGCCTTGAAATAGAGCATCGTGCCGCCGACAAGGAGCGGGATTTTTCCCCGTTCGATGATTTCGGACATGATTTTTGCCGCATCGCTCTGGAACCGTCCGGCAGAATAGCGCTCTGTCGGATCGATGATGTCGATCAGATGATGAGGCGCCACGGAGAGGGTTCCCCTGTCGGGCTTCGCAGTGCCGATGTCCATGTGGCGAAACACCATGGCGGAATCCACGCTGACGATCTCGAAAGGGAAATGTTGCGCGAGTTCCGTTGCGACGGCCGTTTTGCCGCTCGCGGTCGGCCCCATCAGTAAAATCGGCTTCATTTTCCCCGCATGAACATCTTGTCGAGATCGGAAAGTGGAAGCTGGAACCAGGTCGGGCGACCATGGTTGCATTGGCCGGATCGCTCTGTCGCTTCCATCTCCCTCAGCAATGCATTCATTTCCGCGAGAGTGAGCATGCGCTTCGCGCGCACTGCTCCATGACAGGCCATTGTTGCGAGCAATTCGTTGCGCCTTTCGGTGACGGAGCGGCTTCCTCCGAATTCCCCCATGTCGCGCAGAACGGCGCGGGCAAGCGCTGCCGCATCGGCTCCTTTCAGGAGTGCGGGAATGGCGCGAACAACGAGCGTTGTCGGAGACAGGGATGAAATGTCGAAGCCCATCTCGGAGAGCAATGCCTGGTTGCCCAGCGCCGTTTCGGCTTCGAGCGGCGTGGGAATGAATGTGGCAGGGATCAGGAGCGGCTGCATGGCGAACTGGCGATTGCCCGATTTCAGCTTTTCATACACGATGCGCTCGTGCGCGGCATGCATGTCGACGACCACCAATCCTTCGCCGTTTTGCGCCAGGATGTAAATTCCGGAAAGCTGCCCGATTGCGAAGCCGAGCGGAAATTCTTCTGCGGGTTCGTGGGAAGCTTCGGGCTTTTCCATGAATTTTTCGTAAAAATCGCTGGGCTGCGCCACGCCCCAGTCTATTTTATGCTGGACCGGGTTATAGGCATGCTCCGCGCGGGCAGGAGAAAAGGACGGCCTGGCCGCAGGCGGAGAGAGCCCTTTTTCGAGCGCATGGAACACGAACTGGTGGATTGCGCGCGATTCCCTGAAACGGATTTCAGTTTTTGCGGGATGAACATTGACATCGATTTCGCCCGGTTCGATCGCGAGGAAAAGGGCGAATGCGGGATGCATCTGGTGGTGCAGCACATCCTGGTAAGCCTGTCTGACGGCATGACTCAGAAGTTTGTCCCTGACGAAGCGCCCGTTGACGAAAAAATACTGGTCTTCCCTGGTGGATGCCGCATAAGCGGGTTTCGCCGCCGCGCCCCTGATGGCCAGCCCGGACGAATCCTCTTCGAGAAGAAAGGCTGCCTTGCCGAATTCCTCCCCCAGGATGTCCGAAATGCGCCCTTCCAGGCTGGATGCCTTCAATTGCCATTGCGCCTTTCCGTTGTGCTGGAGGGTGAATGCGACCTGCGGAGAGGAAAGCGCGATGCGCTTGAACACTTCCGCGCAATGGGCGTATTCGGTGGAGGCGGATTTCAGGAATTTGCGCCGGGCCGGCGTATTGAAATAAATATCCGCAACCTCGACGGATGTCCCGAAACCGCCTGCGCTGGGCAGCGTCTTCCCGCTCTCCGAGTCGATTTTCCAGCCGTGATCCTGGTCTTTTTTCCGGCTGACGAGTTCGAGCCTGGAAACGGCCGCAATGCTGGCGAGCGCTTCTCCCCTGAAGCCCAGGCTCCCGACTTTATGGAGTTCTTCCAGCGTTGCGATTTTGCTCGTGGCATGCCGCGTCAGGGCGAGATTCAATTCGTTCCTGTCGATGCCCGAGCCGTTGTCGACTACGCGTATCAGCTTCGTCCCCCCCTCGTGCAAATGGACGGAGATTTCGGTCGCCCCGGAATCGATGCTGTTTTCGAGCAATTCCTTGAGCGCGGATGCGGGGCGCTCGACCACTTCGCCTGCGGCGATCTGGCTCACGAGGAGGTCGGGCAATATTTTTATGGATCCCATGAGCGAATTTTACATGGGAATTGGCATAATATTGAAAACTGGAGGAAATATGCGCGAATTCTGGGATACACGATATAACGGCGATCTTTACCTGTTCGGAACCGAGCCCAATGCTTTTCTGGCATCGCAAAAGGCGCTGTTCGAGCCGGGGCAGCATGTACTCGCAGTTGCGGACGGAGAGGGCAGGAACGGCGTCTGGCTCGCTTCGCAGGGGTTGGATGTGCTTTCGGTCGATTTTTCCGGGGTGGCGCAGGAAAAGGCAAGAAAGCTCGCCGGCGGGCTTCCTGTCAGGTTCGAGATCGCGGATCTCACCGCGTGGGATTGGGGCGTCGAGCGCTTCGATGCGATCGTGGCGATTTTTATCCAGTTCACGGGACCGCTGGCGCGTAAAAAAATGTTCGGGGACATGAAAGCTGCGCTCAAATCCGGAGGTTTGCTGATCCTGGAAGGCTATACGCCCAGACAGCTCGAATACAAAACCGGGGGGCCTTCCCAGATCGAGAATCTCTATACAGAGGAACTCCTGAGGGAAGCTTTTTCGGATTTCGATATCCTGCATCTGGAAGCGTTTGATTCCGTCGTGGAAGAGGGGGCGGGGCACAGCGGACGCTCCGCGCTCATCGATCTCGTTGCGAGAAAGCGTTGATAAAAAAGGATCTTCTACGTGCATACCACAACACGACTTACCGCGCTTTCATCCGTGGGGAAATGGTGGACATCAGGATAGGGATGAAGCATGCGAGGCTGGACGCCATCGCGCCCTGGGCGTTCGTTTCGGCATGCAATCCGGCATCCCGGCGCTCCGATGATAACCCCGAGCGGCACCAGGCATTGATCGAAAAACTTGGGTGCATGGGGTACGCATTTCATCCGGGAATCGGAGTGCCGGACGAAGAAGGATGGATAGCCGAGGAGAGCGTGCTCGTTTCGGGAATGACGGAGGCGGACGCGATCCTCGTCGGGCGCGAATTCGGGCAGAACGCGATCGTGGTCGGGGAAGCGAATCTCGAAGCCAGGCTCGTTTTTTGCGTCAGGGGCAGCCTGGACTTCTGATGATTTCGCACACAGGAGGGTGTCGCCCGTCTTCATCGCAGGCTGCAATCGCCGCCTTCCAGAGATCTGTTCCGGCTTTGCATTGCGCATGCCAGTAGCCTGGATCGCCGAATGTCATGCCATCCGTGCTCGAAGCGGTCGGGTCATTGCGCAAATAGGCGATCGCCTTTTGCGTTTCCTCGACGCTGCCTTTGTCGAAGGAACAGGCCGAGACGATCAAACCGAGGAGGATAAGGAATGTCTTTTCGGGCATCTGCAATTGCCGTGACGGTTATCGGATGGCTTCCTTGAGTTGTTCAAGGATGGCTGGATTTTCCAAAGTGGAGACATCCTGGGTGATTTCCTCGCCGCGGGCGAGCGTGCGCAAGAGCCGCCTCATGATCTTTCCCGAGCGGGTCTTGGGCAGGTTTTCGCCGAAGCGGATATCCTCGGGTTTCGCTATGGGGCCGATTTCGCTTCCCACCCATTCGCGCAATGATGCCGCGATTTCCTTCGCCTTTTCTCCTTCCGGACGCATGCCTTTGAGCACGACAAAGGCGACTATGGCCTCACCCTTGATTTCATGCGGTTTTCCGACCACGGCGGCTTCGGCGACGAGCGGGTTGGCAACCAGTGCGGATTCGATTTCCATGGTCCCCAAACGATGTCCCGAGACGTTGAGCACGTCGTCTATCCTGCCCATGATCCAGAAATAGCCGTTCGCGTCGCAGTTGGCCGAGTCTCCCGAGAGGTAATATTTCCCGCCCATCTCTTCCGGGAAATAGGCGTGCCTGTATCTTTCCGGATCGTTCCAGAGCGTTCTGAGTTGAGAAGGGAAGGGGCGCTTGATGACGAGAAATCCGCCCTTGCCGGCATCCACATCGTGCCCCGCCTCATCCACGATGGCGGCCCGTATGCCGGGAAGGGGATAAGTGCAGGAGCCGGGCTTCAGGATCGCGGCTCCGGGCAAGGGGGCGATCATATGGCTGCCCGTCTCGGTCTGCCACCAGGTGTCGACGAGCGGGCAGCGGCTTTGCCCCACGGTTTCGTAATACCACATCCAGGCTTCGGGATTGATGGGTTCCCCGACCGAACCCAGGAGCCTGAGGGAGGACAGGTCGTAGGATTTGGGCAGGTCCGCTCCCAGCTTGATGAGGGATCTTATCGCGGTGGGCGCGGTGTAGAAGATCGTGACCTTGTGATCCTGGATGATCTTCCAGAAGCGGCCCGCATCGGGATAGGTCGGCACGCCCTCGAAAATGAGCTGGGTCGAGCCGACTGCGAGCGGCCCGTAAGCGACATAGGAGTGCCCCGTGATCCAGCCCACGTCCGCCGTGCACCAGAACACGTCGGTATCCCTGTGATCGAATACCCATTTCATGGAAAGCATCGCACCGAGCAGGTAGCCGCCCGTGGAATGCTGCACTCCTTTGGGTTTCCCGGTCGAACCCGAGGTGTAGAGGATGAAGAGGGGATGCTCCGCGCCGACCCATTCCGGCTCGCAATATTCGCCCTGGCTCGAGACGAGATCCTCCCACCAGATGTCGCGCCCATTCGTCCAGAAAACTTCGGTTCCGGCGCGTCTGTAGACGACCACCTTTCGAACCGTATCGCAGCCGATTGCCAATGCTTCGTCCACGGCATCCTTGAGATGAACGGCGCGCCCTCCCCTCATTCCGGCATCCGCAGTGATCACTGCGCTCGCTCCCGCATCCACGATGCGTTCATGCAGGCTTTTTGCCGAGAACCCCCCGAAAACGACCGAATGGATTGCCCCTATCCTGGCGCAGGCCTGCATTGCGACCACAGCTTCGATGCTCATCGGCATGTAGACGACGACCCGGTCCCCTTTTTCGATGCCTATGGATTTCAGGCCGTTTGCCATTTTGCATACATCGACATGGAGTTCCCGGTATGAAATTTCGGTGACTGTCCCATCGTCGGCTTCGAAAATGATGGCGGTTTTCTCCGCCCGGCTTTCGAGATGGCGGTCGAGGCAGTTGTAGGAAACGTTGAGTTCCCCGTCTTCGAACCACTTGTAGAACGGGGCATTCGATTCATCCAGCACATGGGTGAAAGGCTTTTTCCACAGGATCGTCTCCCGTGCGAGTTTTCCCCAGAACCCCTCGTAATCGGCTTCGGCCTGCGCGCAGAGATCGAGATAGGCATCCATTCCGGGAATGTTCGCGTTTTCGGAAAACGCTGCGCTGGGCGGGAAAACGCGGGTTTCATGCATTACGGATTCGATCGTGGCCATTCTTTTCTCCATCTTGTTGGTCGACAAGCCCAGGAGCAGGTGCGTCTTGTCCGGAGTCTTCATGAGATTATAATGCAAGGCATAATCCATTTCAGGACGGAACATGATCAGGGAAGCAGATTTCGTCGAAAGCATCTCTTTCGCGCTCCAGCATATCTCCTATTACCATACCCCTGACTTCATCGATGCCATGGGGAAAGCCTTTTTCCTGGAGGAATCCCCGGCTGCGAAGGACGCGATAGCCCAGATTCTCACCAACTCCAGACTCTGCGCCGAGCATCACAGGCCCATCTGCCAGGATACCGGCATCGTCGTGGTTTTCCTGAAAATAGGCATGGATGTCGCATGGGATGCGAGAAACAGCGTCGCGGACATGGTGAACGAGGCGGTGAGGCGAGCCTATCTTGACCCTGAAAATACATTGCGCGCTTCCATGGTTTCCGATCCCGCCGGAGCGAGAAAAAATACGGGAGACAATACGCCAGCCGTGATTCATATGGAAGTCGTGCCCGGAAACGGGGTCGAAGTGAGAATCGCGGCAAAGGGAGGCGGATCGGAGAACAAGGCGAAGCTGGCCATGCTCAACCCCGGCGGTGATATCGTGCAATGGGTGGTGGGTGCGGTGGAGGAAATGGGCGCTGGGTGGTGCCCGCCGGGAATGCTGGGCATAGGCATAGGCGGCACTGCGGAAAAAGCGGTGCTGCTTGCCAAGGAAGCGCTCTTCGAGTCCGTGGACATGACCGAACTGAAGGCGAGAGGTCCGAAAAACAGGCTCGAGGAAATGCGCATCGAGATCTTCGATGCGGTCAACGTCCTGGGGATCGGCGCTCAGGGCCTGGGCGGGCTTGCCACGGTGCTGGATGTCAGGATACGGGATTATCCCACCCATGCCGCCTCCCTCCCGGTTGCGGTGATTCCGAACTGCGCGGCGACCAGGCATGCTCATTTTTTTCTCGACGGCAGCGGTCCCGTGCATCTTCCGGTTCCGAAGGACTGGCCGGATATCGAATGGCGCGCGGACTTTTCCTCCAGGCGGGTGAATCTCGATGCCATCACGAAAGCCGAAATCGCGTCATGGAAACCGGGGGAAAAGCTGCTTCTTTCTGGAAAACTCCTCACCGGACGCGATGCCGCGCACAGGCGTATCGCCGAGATGAAGTCGAGAGGGGAAGCGCTCCCCGTCGATTTCGAAGGGCGCTTCATCTATTACGTCGGGCCTGTCGATCCCGTGAAAGGGGAGGTAGTGGGGCCTGCAGGCCCCACTACCTCGACCAGGATGGACGCCTATACCGACATGATGCTGGATGCGGGACTTGTCGGCATGATAGGGAAGGCGGAGCGCGGCCCTGACGCGATAGCCTCGATAAAAAAACACAGCGCCGTTTATCTCGTCGCAGTGGGAGGGGCCGCCTATCTCGTTTCGCGCGCGATCAAAAAGGCGAAGGTCGCGGCCTTTGGGGATCTGGGGATGGAAGCGATTTACGAATTCGAGATAGAAGACATGCCGGTCACGGTCGCGGTCGATGCGGCAGGGGAATCCATACACAGGACAGGCCCGCTTCTCTGGCGCAGGAAGCCCTTCTGAAAATCAGCCTTTCGATTGATTCGCTTGCGAACCGATTGTTTGATAATGCCGCCTGATGACGGGAATGGTGATTTCGGGCAAGGGCTGGCCGGAAAACCGGAGCATCGAGAAGGCCCGGCGCAGCGGCGAAAATTTGGTATAATCCGATCGTTATGGCGGGTCTCCCCGCATTGTACGGTGGTGAACCTGGTCAGGTCCGGAAGGAAGCAGCCACAGCCACTCTATGCAAGTGCCGGGGGTCGGGCTCGCCGCCCTCATTCCGGAACGCTTATGAAAAAATTGCTTACACTGTTTTCCCTGCTTTTTCCGATGTCGGCCTTTGCCGTGGACGGCGTATCCGTCGAGGCGGGAAACGGTAATTCCGCGGACATGATGCTCGCAGCTCTGCAGTGGGACTGGCAGAGCAGATGGTTCGAGGCCGGCGCCTGGCATCTCGGCGGCTACTGGGAAGCTTCCGTCGGAAGCTGGCGCGGCAAGTCCGCCATAGGCGACAACCAGCGCATCACCGATTTCGGCATTACCCCCGTGTTCAGGTACGAGCGCGACAGCGCTTCAGGCATTTCCCCCTATGTCGAAGCCGCGGTCGGCTTCCACCTGATTTCGCCGACCCATATTTATGCGAACAGGAAGTTCGGTTCGTCATTCCAGTTCGGGGATCATGTCGGCGCCGGAGTCCGTTTCGGGGATAAGGGCGAATACGATCTCGGTTACCGTTTCCAGCACCTCTCCAACGGCGGCATCAGGAAACCGAACCAGGGCATCAATTTCAACGAGATCCGTTTCGAATATCATTTTTAAGTGACTACCCAGGTACTGGCCCGAAAGTGGCGGCCCAAAAGTTTTTCCGAACTGACCGGGCAGGAGCATGTGGTCAAGGCGCTCACCAATGCCCTCGATCAGCAGCGCCTGCACCATGCCTATCTGTTTACCGGAACGAGAGGCGTAGGGAAAACCACCGTCGCGCGCATACTCGCCAAGGCGCTCAATTGCGAACAGGGGATCACCTCGACCCCATGCGGCAAATGCGCTGCATGCCTTGAAATCGACAGCGGGCGCTTCGTCGACCTGCTCGAACTCGATGCGGCTTCGAATACCGGCATAGACAACATGCGCGAAGTGCTGGACAACGCGCAATACTTGCCGACTTCCGGGCGCTTCAAGGTGTACATCATCGACGAAGTCCACATGCTCTCCACCAAGGCTTTCAATTCGATGCTGAAAACACTCGAAGAGCCGCCCGAACATGTGAAATTCATCCTGGCGACTACCGATCCCCAGAAGATCCCGGTCACGGTGCTTTCGCGCTGCCTCCAGTTCAATCTCAAGCAGATCCCCGAACCCCTGATTCAGGCGCACCTTGCCAGGGTTCTCCATGACGAGGGCATTGCCGGCGAAGTCCACGCCCTGCAAAGGATAGCCCGCGCTGCCAGGGGGAGCATGCGCGACGCCCTGAGTCTCCTGGACCAGGCGATCGCCTATTCGGGCGGGCGCGTGGAAGATGAAATGGTCAGGAACATGCTCGGCGCGATCGATCAGGATTACCTGTACGCCATACTGGATGCGCTGGCTGCAAAAGACGGCGTGAGGCTCATGGCGGTCGCGGAAAGCATGGAAGCGCGCAGTCTCGAATTCGAAGTTGCGCTCCAGGATCTGGGCGCGCTGCTTCACCGGATCGCGCTTGCCCAGATCGTGCCCGATGCGATCGGCGAGGATATGCTCGAGCGCGAACGTATTTTCGATCTTGCGGGGAAATTCGATCCCGAGGACGTGCAACTCCTTTACCAGATATCGGTGCATGGCAGGGAGGAAATCGGACTTGCCCCTGATGAATTTTCCGGCTTTTCCATGACCCTTATCAGGATGCTGGCGTTCATGCCGGCAGGCGCGCGGCGCGAGGCGGTGAAACAGGCGGTTGAAACAGTGCCTGTGGCAGCGAATTCCGCGCCCCTGCCTGAAAAAACCGCGCCTGCGGGCAAGGATGCGTCCGTCTTCGACTGGGTCGCCATGGCGGGGGAGCTCGGTCTCTCGGGCATGACGAAGATGCTCGCCCAGCATTGCGCATTGAAGCATTTCGACGGGGAGACAATCCGGTTCTCCGTTCCCCCCGAGCACAAGCACCTGATGGAAAAGAGCTACCAGGACAGGCTGAGGGCCGCTGTCTGCGAATTTTTCGGGCGTTCCGTGCAGATCGATTTCTCCATCGGGGAAGGGGTGACGCCGGCCAGGATCGAGCGCGACCAGAAGCAGGAGCGACAACTGGAAGCCGTTGCTTCGATCGAGCAGGATCCCGTGGTGCGCAATCTGGTGGACAATTTCGACGCGAAACTGATTGAATCTTCGATTAAACCGATTTAAGGAGAACAGCTATGATGAAAGGCGGCTTGGCCAACATGATGAAGCAGGCTCAACAGATGCAGGAGAAGATGAAGGCCATGCAGGAGGAGCTTGGCAATGTCGAAGTGGAAGGGCAGTCAGGGGCCGGACTCGTCAAGGTGGTCATGACCTGTCACCATGCCGTGAAGCGCGTGTCCATCGATCCTTCGCTCATGACGGACGACAGGGACATGCTCGAAGATCTGGTCGCGGCTGCGATCAACGATGCGAACAGGCGGGTGGATGTGGCGATCCAGGAGAAAATGGGCGGGTTGGGCATGCCGCCCGGCTTCAAGCTGCCCTTCTGATCGATGAAATCACCCCTGGAAGAACTGATCGACTCGCTGCGCTGCCTTCCCGGAGTCGGGCCGAAATCGGCGCAACGCATGGCTTACCATCTGTTGCAGCACGACCATGCAGGGGCTTTGAAGCTTGCCGATGCCCTCAACCATTCGATCGAGCGGCTCAAGCATTGTGAGAAATGTAACAGTTTCACCGAAGAGGATCTTTGCAGGCTTTGCCGTTCCGACTACCGCGACCCGGCTCTGCTGTGCGTCGTCGAGATGCCCCAGGATCTGCTGATGATGGAGCATGCGCAATGTTACAAGGGGCTTTACTTCGTCCTGATGGGGCGGATTTCGCCGCTCGACGGGATAGGGCCCAGGGAAATCCATCTCGACAGGCTCCTGAAGCGGGTGCGCGACGGAATGGTGAAGGAAGTGATTCTGGCGACCAATTTCACGGTCGAAGGTGAGGCGACTGCGCATTACATCGGGGAACTCCTCGGAGGCGAAGGCATCACCGTTTCGCGCATCGCCAGAGGCGTTCCGGTCGGAGGGGAACTCGAACATGTGGACAGCGGGACGCTCGCCCAGGCTGTCTTCGAGCGCAGGGGGCTTTAATGGAGAAGCAGAAACTGCACAAGATGCTGGCTCATTCCGGACTCGGCTCCCGCCGCGCCATGGAGGAAGCGGTGTTGTCCGGGCGCGTCATGGTGAACGGAAGCCAGGCTGAAGTCGGGATGCGGGTCGGGCCGGAAGACATGATTCGCTTCGATGGGCGCATCGTCAAGCTCAAGTTCACGAGTCGGCTTCCGCGGATCATGCTCTATCACAAGCCGGAAGGGGAGATCGTGAGTCATGACGACCCCGAAAAGCGCACGACCGTGTTCGAAAAGCTCCCGAAGATGCGCTCGGCCAAATGGATATCGATAGGCAGGCTCGATTTCAACACGAGCGGGTTGCTGATATTCACGACTTCAGGCGAGCTTGCGAACAGGCTCACTCATCCGGGTTTCGAGGTTGAGCGCGAGTATTCCGTCAGGATTTTGGGGCGCGTGAGTCCCGAGCAGGAAAAGCAGTTCACTTCAGGAATCGAGCTCGATGACGGCATAGCCAAATTCGATGCATTTTCCGACGAGGGCGGCGAGGGGACGAATCACTGGTACAGGGTGATACTGAAAGAGGGCAGGAACAGGGTGGTGCGCCGCCTGTTCGAATCAGTTGGACTCACGGTCAGCCGCCTCATCAGGACGAGGTTCGGCCCCATCATCCTGCCTTCCCGAGTCAAGCGCGGCATGTTGCTCGAGCTCTCCGACGAAGAAGTGTCCAGCCTCATGAAATGGGCCGGGCTGGATGCCGCTCCCGCTCCTGTCGAGTCCCGTCCCAGGCCGAAGGTCAGGAGAACAACAAGGCGTTGACGGATTCGAATCTCACGGCAGGGGATAGGGCAGTTGCATCATGCGCAGGATTTGCCCCGATTCGAGGCGAAGTTCGCTTTCCTCGTGTTCGATCTGTATGACGGCGAGGATGTCGAACCCGCCTTCCGGTGAAGGCGCCGCCCTTGCAACGGTTCCCGCCGCATCGGTCCCGCAATAGACTTCCTCTCCCGGAGAGGGCGCGACTCCTGAGTCGACATGGGCGAGCATCATCCTGCGCTTGACCTTGCCGAGAAAATGGGTCCGGGTCACGATTTCCTGTCCAGGGTAACAGCCTTTCTGGAAGCTCACTCCGCCTATCAATTCGAAGTTCGCCATCTGGGGCACGAAAAGCCCCTCGGTTTCGGGAAGGATGACGGGGATGCCTTCCAGGATTTCCAGATGCTCCCAATGGGTTCTGCCTACGGCTTCGTGTGCTGCCATGATGCGCTCGGCATTCTCGGGATCGGTCACGATTTCGTAACGCGAATCGGACAAGCGGATCGCCGTGCCGGAATCGGTCCTGCTCACCCCCATGGCGGATGATGGAATCGACTCCGGGAATGCATTTCCGGACAGGCCCACCGCCGCCAGATCGGCTTCCGTGACGGAGACCCTGGAGCGCATGATGTACATGGAGAGGCGGCTCCTGACGCGCTCGACCATTTCTTTCGGCATCTGGAGGATATAATCGCCGTCCATCATGAAGAGGAGGAAGTTTGCCAGCATCCTGCCTTTCGGGGAACAGATGCTGTTGTGCTGGGCGGTGTGTTCGTCCAAATGCCTCACGTCGTTGCTCGTCAGGTTTTGCAGGAAGTCTTTGGCATCTCCACCCGATATGCGGAGAAATCCGAGGTGGGAAAGGTCGGTTATGTTCATGTCTTAGCGGATGTAGGCCTCTGTCGCATAGCGACGCATCATGCGATGGCTGTTGAAATAGGAAGCGTTTTTGCCTATGGCGTTTTTCATCACCGAAATCCAGGCGCGTCTGTCGTCATGATAAAGCGGAAGGACGGTTTTTTCGAGTTTTTTATACAGGAATTCCGAGTCGCCGTCGTTATCGGCATGGTCTCCAACAGCCCATCCGGTGACGCCTTCGATGCAGCCTTCCAGCCACCATCCGTCGAGGACGCTCAGGCTCGGTACGCCGTTGAGCGCCGCCTTCATTCCGCTGGTTCCGGATGCCTCCAGCGGGCGAAGCGGCGTATTGAGCCAGATATCGACCCCGGAGACCATGTAAAGCGCGAGATCCATGTCGTAATTCGGCAGGAATGCGGTGTTGACGACATCAGACATGTCTTCGAGATGGGCATGGAGGATTTCGATCAGATGCTTGCCGTCTTCGTCTTTGGGGTGCGCTTTTCCCGCCATGACGAACTGGAAAGGGCGCGCGTTTGCGATGGCCCTGAGCCTTTCCATGTCGGAGAATATGAGATCGGGGCGCTTGTAGGCGGTCATTCTTCTCGCGAAGCCGATGATCGGCATTTCGGGATCGAATTCCCTGCCGCACAGGGAGTTGATGCGCTCGATCAGCTTGGCTTTGGATTGTCTGTGGGCTTCCCATATCGCTTCATCCGGAATCTGGTCTACCCGCACCAGGAGCTGGGCTTCGTGGCACCAGCCGGGAAGGTGACGGTCGTAAAGACTGGCAAAACTGCTTGAAGTCCAGGTGTGGGGATGAACCCCGTTGGTGATGGCATGGACATGATAGCCGGGATACATTTTCCTCGAAACTTCGGCATGACTCATCGCCACCCCGTTGACATATTCGGAGAGGTTCAGCGCGAGCCGGGTCATGTTGAGACGCTCTTCCCCTGCGACCGTCCTGAGTTCGGAAAAATCGATGAAATCCCTCAGAAGATCCTGCACAAGTTCATAGGGGAACTGGTCGTGGCCTGATTCGACAGGGGTATGGGTCGTGAAATTGCAGACTTCCCTCACCATGGGTATGTCGTAGGAGAGTTCGCTTTCATCCCCGTTTGCGGACCTTGCGAAACGTCGCAGCAGTTCGAGCGCAAGCAGGGCGGAATGGCCCTCGTTCATATGATACTGGCGGATCTGGAAGCCGAGCGCATGCAGCATGCGCAATCCCCCTATGCCGAGCACGATTTCCTGCTTGAGGCGGTAGGTCGAATCCCCGCCGTAAAGGTAATGGGTAATTTCCCTGTCGTCCTGCCTGTTCTCGTCCAGGTCGGTGTCGAGCAGGATGATGGGCTCATTGCCGCCCGCATGCCCTTCGAGCACGTAAAGCCAGCCTCTCACCCAGACTTCCCGACCTTCTATGTTGACGGCGATTTTCGCGTCCAGCGGGACGGCCCATTTTGCCGGATCCCAGGTGTCGGGATGCTCGATCTGGCGGCCTTCGGCTATTTCCTGCCTGAAATAACCCGCCCGGCTCACCAGACTTACCGCGACAAGCGGGAGTTGTATGTCCGCGCCTGTTCGCATCACGTCTCCCGCAAGCACGCCGAGGCCGCCGCTGTAGGTCGGGATGTCGCTCTTCAATGCGATTTCCATCGTGAAATAGGCGATGCGCTGCTGATGGATGAATTCGTTGTGCATGTCAGGCAACCAGTGCGAGGAGATCCGAGTAGGCCGTATCGAAGGCCTTCATGCCTTCTTCGAAAAGCTGCGAGGCGACTTTTTCCATGTTTATCCCCGCTTTTTCCAGCGCGACGAAATGCGCCTTTGCTTCCTCAATGCCGGATTCAAGCGTGTTTTCAGCCTTGCCGTGATCGATGAAAGCGGCAAGCGTCGCGTCCGGGAGCGTGTTGACGGTTTCCTTCCCGATCAGGGGCTCGACGTAAAGGAGATCGCTGTATGCGGGGTTCTTGGTTCCTGTGCTGGCCCAGAGCAGTTTCTGCGGATGGCCGATTCCCTGAGCCGGCCCATGAAAGCGGTCGAGATAACGCTGGTAGGCGATTTTCGCGAGCGTAACGCCTGCTTTGCCCTTGAGCTGTGCGTCGCATCCGGGCAGGTTGTCGACCAGGGTATCGATGCGGCTCAGGAAAATGCTTGCGACGGATCTCACGTTGCCGATATTTTCCCCCGATTCGGCGTATCGTCTGAGGCCCCGGACATACGCTTCCTGAACATGAAAAACCTGGTGCAGGGAAAAAATCAGCGTCACGTTGATGCTGATGCCGAGGCTCGTCAGCTTTTCGAACGCGGCTATGCCTTCCGGGGTCGCCGGAACCTTGATCATGAGGTTCGGCCTTTCGACTTCGCTCACCAGCCTGATCGCGGCTTCCACTGTGCCTTCCATGTCGAAGGCAAGCCTTGGGGAGACTTCCAGGCTGACATAGCCGTCTTCGTGTCCGCTGTTTTCGAAGACGGGCAGGAACAGGTCGCATGCACCCCGGATGTCGGGAAGGATGAGCGCTTCCAGCCTTTTTTCCGGAGAGAGGCCGGATTTTCTGGCTGCATCGAGATCTTCCCGATAGTAAGGACTTCCTTTGAAGCCTTTCAGAAGAATGGATGGGTTGGATGTGAGGCCTGTGACGCCGTTCCATATGTGTTGCGCAAGTTCGCCTTCCGCGAGCATTTTCCTCGACAGATTGTCGAGCCAGATGCGCTGCCCCAGCGCATTGATGCCGGAAATGGCGCTCATCGGAGCGCGTCCCGCACCCGTTCGAGCTTCGCCTTGACTTCCATTGCGATAGCCTTCATTTCAGGCTTGTCGACGAGTTCGAGGACGGCTTCGGGGTCCATGAAAGCGACGGTGATTTCGCCGTTCACTTCCTCCCTCACCACCACGTTGCAGGGCAGAAGGAGACCGATATCGGGTTCGGCTTCGATGGCGCGGTGTGCGAATGGGGGGTTGCATGCGCCCAGAATGCGATAGGGGCGCATGTCGAGATCCAGTTTTGCCTTGAGGGTGGATTTGACGTCGATGTCGGTGAGTACGCCGAATCCTTCATCTTTGAGTGCTGCGGTCACTTTCCCTATGACATCGTCGAAAGGAATGCGGAGTACCGTCGAAAATCCGTACATGATGCTTCTCCCAAAGGAATCGCTGATTTAATCCGGCATATGCTCCACGCAGGATTAAATCAGCGGTCCCCTAACGTTCGGGGCCGCTTAAGCGGCCCCGAATCAGATCAAAGTTCCTGCGCGTGTTCGGCAAGATAACTTGCCACGCCGTCTCCCGTCGGCTTCATCCCGGCACGGCCCTTGGACCATCCGGCAGGGCAGACTTCGCCGTGCTGTTCGGTGAATTGCAGCGCATCGACCATGCGCAGCATTTCGTCGATATTGCGTCCCAGGGGCAGGTCGTTCACCACCTGATGGCGCACCGTGCCGCTCTTGTCGATCAAGAACGAGCCGCGGAAAGCGACTCCGGCTCCGGCTTCGACATCGTAGGCCTTGCAGATTTCATGCTTGATGTCGGCAACGAGGGGATAGCCCACCTGCCCGATCCCGCCATTGCCGAGGGGGGTGTTCTTCCATGCGAGATGGGTGAACTGCGAATCGATGGAGACGCCGATGACCGCGACGTTGCGTACCGTGAAATCCTTCAGGCGATGATCGAAAGCGATCAATTCGGAAGGGCAGACGAAGGTGAAGTCGAGCGGGTAAAAGAAGACCACCGCGTACTTGTCCTTGATGTAGGAAGAAAGATTGAAGCCTTCTTCGATCTGGTTGTTGCCCATCACCGCGCAAGCCGTGAAGTCCGGGGCCGGTTTTCCTACGAGTACTGACATTTTTTGCTCCTTTGGGTTGGTTTGAATTTATTTTCCTGTTCCGTACAGGTAATGCGAGAACTGTGCGTAGCTGGTGCTCACTCTGCGGAAAAGTCTGTCGAGGCTGATGATGGCATGTTCCACGATGTTGAGCGCGATATAGGGGTGTTCCACCTTCAGGCGTTTGTACTTGATTCTGGAGAGCTTGAGCACCTGGGTTTCGGCCGCTTTGGCGACCAGCCTTACCGAGCGGGGCTGTTTGTCGAAGAACGACATTTCGCCGAGCATCTCGCCCGGGCCTGCGCGCACGATCTCGTTTTCCTGCCCATGATCGTCGAAAGTGAGCGCGATTTCACCCTGGACCACGAAATAGAGCGCGTCCCCGATGTCGCCGATATCGGAAAGGATGTCGCCCTTGTCGAAGTTCAGCAGGGTCAGGTAGTCGAGCAATGTCTGGACTTCGCTGACAGTCAGGGATTCGCAAAGATACTGGTGACTGAGCAACTGGGACAGTTTGATCTGGTCCGTTTCCGCATTTCTCCTCGACATGGAGCACCTCTTTTTCATTGTTGAAAAGCGTTATTATGCCGCGAAGCGGAGAAAAGTGCATCATTGCTGTCGGGTATTGTCCCCTTCGTCGAAATCCCACAGCAGATGCGCGTCGACCATCAGGCGGTAACGTGTTTCCAGCGCGTCGATCCGGGCCAGCTTCGATGCCAGGATGGACTCGATCGACAGGCGCCTTGCCGCCAGCAACTCGCCAAGACTGGCCTCCCCGAGTGCATAGGCGCTGGAAACGAGTTCGGCATTTTTAATCATTCCTTTCGCCGCTTCGCGCGATTTTTCCCATCCATTATAGCTTGCCTTGGCCATGATGTAATTGGAAGAGACTTCGGCTTCGGCCCTTCTCGATATGTCGAGTTCCCTCATGCCCGCCATTTCAGCCGAGGCCGTCGCGCCTTGAGTTGCCGCCTGCCTGTATTTCCCGGGCAAGGGGAAACTCAGCATGCCCATCACGACCTGCTGGCTTCCGCCATATTCGGAAGAATAGCTGATTCCGAGCGTGGGATCCGGCGTTTCCTCCGCGCGGCTTCTGGAAGCGAGGAGTTGCGCTTTCTTCGCTTCGCTCTTTGCCAGGAGAACGGCATGGTTTTGCGAAAGTATGGCGTCTTTCCAGTAATCCAGCGATTTTTCCAGGGGTTGCGGTTCGTCGGGAACGGGGTTTTCGGGCAGGGATATCTCGGGAAAACTGACGGTCAGCATTTTCGCTGCCACGGCTTCGCGCATCCCTGCCTGAAGCTCGGAGAAACGGGCCTGATCCGATGCTGCCCTGGCGAGCGTCAATTCGAGCTTGGGCGCATCCCCTGCCTTGACGCGCTTTTCGACCATGGCGGTTTCTTCCTGGAGCAGCCTTGCCTGATTCTGCCACTCGTTTTCCTGCGCCTTTTCCCTCAGCCATGCAAACCAGAGCTTGAGCAGGCTTTTCGCGGATTCGTGCATGGCATCCCCGTGCGCAAGGGCGGCGCTGACCATGCCCTGCTTGCCGATTTCGCCGTCGATACTGCCTTTTCCGGGAAAGCGGATCGGGCGGGAAACCTGGAGGCTCCATTCATTCAGGCTCTCGCGAATGCCCTTGTCGTCGCGTTTGCCGCCTGTCATCTGCACGGTGTATTCGTAGGGGCCGCTCTTCAGGCGGGAATCGTTGGTCTTTTCCAGATCGATGCCGGCAAGCGATTCCTTCACGAGCGGGGAATTCTTCAGCGCGTTTTTCACTTCGTCGGGCGGCGGCAAATCAGTTGCACGCGAGAGGAGCGCCCAGAAGCAGAAGACAAGAAAGACGCATCCTTTCATGACAGCCTGCCGAAAGCGTTGACCGGACTGATCCAGAAAGTGAGCCTGATGTCCGGAAATGCGGCCTTGACATCAAGCAGAAGCGATTGCGCTTCCTCTTCTCCGAGAATGATGTCCATCCTGGTTTTTTGCGCGCGACCGCGCACTTTTTCCTTCATGGTGGCGAGCCGCACGTCGTGGCTGTGGCCGTCGATCCTGGAGGAATGGAATCCCTTTTTCGCAGTTTCGTGCGCAAGCATGAAATCGGTGATTTCCTCTTCGAGCGCATTCTGGAAGATCATCGTGAGGCAGCACAGGTTCATTTCGGACTCCCGGGTTCCATGCCGAAGCGGCGGTAGAGTATGGGCAGGATGATCAATGTCAGAAGGGTGGATGTGATGAGTCCGCCGATCACGACAACGGCAAGCGGCTTCTGGATCTCGGAACCCGGTCCGCTTGCGAAAAGCTGCGGAACGAGTCCGAATGCTGTGATGCTCGCGGTCATGAGCACCGGCCTTAACCTGCGTTTGGCCCCCTCGACCACGAGCCTGTCGACGGCCATGCCCTGAGCGCGAAGCTGGTTGAAATAGCTCACCAGCATCACCCCGTTGAGGACTGCGATGCCGAGCAGGGCGATGAATCCGACGGAAGCGGGAACGGAGAGATACTGGCCGGATACGAGGAGCGCGAATACGCCGCCTATCAATGCGAAGGGGATGTTTGCGAAAACGAGGATGGATTGCCTGACCGAACCGAATGTTGCGAAAAGGATCAGGAAAATCAGAAGGAGCGCGACGGGGACGACCAGGGCGAGTCTTGCCGCGGCCCTTTGCTGGTTCTCGAATTGCCCGCCCCATTCCGTGGTGTAGCCTGCCGGGAAACTGATTTTCGAAGCGGCGTCCCTTTTGGCTTCCTCCACGAATCCGACCAGGTCGCGCCCGGAAACATTGGACTGCACCACGATCATCCTGCCGGCATTCTCATGCTCGATGGTGACGGGTCCGGAAGTCCGCTCCAGTTTGGCGACCGTCGAGATCGGCACGCTCTGCCCGTTGGGGAGAGCAAGGCGCAGATTTGCGAAAAGAGCGGGGGAATTCCTCAGTTCTTCGCTTCCGCGCAACACGAGCGGCGTGCGCCTGACGTTCTCCAGGATGACGCCGATCTGCCTGCCTTCTATTTTCCCGCGCAGCGTATTTTCGATACCGTCCACGGAAAGCCCCATCCTGCCTGCGGCAAGGCGGTCTATCTCCACCTGGTAATACTGGACGCCGGTATTCCTGGGCGTGAACACGTCTTCCGCGCCGTGGATTTTTTTCAGTGTCGAGACCATCTGCGCTGCAAGCCTGTCTAGTTCGCCAAGGTCGGGGCCGAATATCTTGATGGCGATGTCTCCCCTTACCCCTGTCAGCATTTCCGCCACCCGCATTTCTATGGGCTGGGTGAAGCTGTAGGTGACTCCGGGAAAGTCCTGCATGACCTGCCTGATTTCACCGATCACCCATTCCTTGTCCGGCCTGCGCCAGGATGACTTGGGGGCGAGCACCATGAAGGTGTCGGTCTGGTTGAGTCCCATGGGGTCGAGCCCGAGTTCGTCCGATCCGGTCCTTGCGATGATATGCCTCACTTCCGGCACCGAGGCCAGGATTTTTTTCTGGATGCGTTCATCGAGTGCGGCGCTTGTTTCGAGGCTGATCGAAGGCAGTTTTTCGATCTGCATGATGATGTCCCCTTCGTCCATGACCGGCATGAAGGTTTTTCCGATCAGGGTGTAGGCCCCTATCGTCAACATCAGGAAAAACACCGCAAGCGCAATCACGATTTTCGAATGCAGCAGCGCCCAGGAAAGGACCGGCTCGTAGATGCGCGTGGCATTTCTCACGAGCCATGGTTCTTCATGGGAGGCTTCCCGCATCAGCATGGATGAGAGCACGGGAATGATGGTCATCGCGAGCAGGAGGGAGCCAGAGAGGGCGAAAACGATGGAGAGCGCGACCGGGATGAAGAGCTTGCCCTCCAGCCCCTGCAGGGTGAGTAGCGGGAGAAAGACGATGATGATGATCATGACGCCAGACGCTACGGGCAGGGTGACTTCCTTCGTTGCGCGGTAGACGAGATGCAGGCCAGGCAGCTTCGAGTTCTGGTGGGAAAGGTGAGTCACGATGTTTTCCACGACGACGACTGCCCCGTCGATCAGGATGCCTATCGCGATGGAAAGCCCGCCCAGGCTCATCAGGTTGGCGGACATGCCGGCGGATTTCATCAGCATGAACGTGATCAATGCGGCAAGGGGAAGCGCGAAAGCCACGGAAAGCGCGGCCCGGATGTTGCCGAGAAACAGGAGAAGCAGCACGATGACGAGCACGATCGCTTCGATCAGCGATCTCGATACCGTTTCGATCGCGCGTTCGACGAGGTTCCCCCTGTTGTAGAACACGGTCGCCCTGACTCCCCTGGGAAAGGAAGGCGCCATCTGGTCGAGCTTCGCCTGGACTTCCCTCACGACTTTCTGCGCATTCGAACCCATCAATCCAAGGACCAGTCCTTCGACCACTTCGCCTTTGCCGTCTTTCGTGACGGCGCCGTAGCGGGTGAGGCTGCCGATGCGGACATCCGCAACATCCCCGACGCGGATCGGGATGCCTTCCTGGTTGGTCGTGACCACGATGTTTCTCACGTCTTCGAGCGATTTGATGCTGCCCGCCGCGCGCACGAGGAGGGTTTCTTCCCCTTCGGTCAGCCTTCCCGCGCCGTCGTTCCTGTTGTTCTCCTCCAGCGCGCGCTGCAGCATCTCGCCGGATATGTTTCTGGCATGCATGTTCGAAGTGACGGGCGAGACTTCGAAAGTCCTGACCAGGCCGCCCAGTGAATTCACGTCGGCCACGCCGGGGAGCGTTCTGAGCGCCGGGCGGATTACCCAGTCCAGCAGGCTCCTCCTTTCCATTAGGGAGAGGTTGCCGCCTTCGATCGTGAACATGAACATTTCCCCGAGCGGAGTCGTGATGGGAGCGAGTCCCCCCATGACGCCGGGAGGGAGCGCGACCGAATTGAGCCGTTCCGCGACCTGATTGCGTGCCCAATAAATATCCGTGCCTTCGTCGAAGTCGATGGTGATGTCGGCGAGCGCATACTTCGATTTCGATCGCACGATCCTCTTTTTCGGGATGCCGAGCATTTCGAGTTCGATCGGGGAGGCGATGCGCGCTTCGACTTCTTCGGGAGTCATTCCGGGCGCTTTCATGATGACTTTGACCTGGGTGGTCGAAACGTCCGGAAATGCGTCTATGGGCAGTTCCTCGAAAGCGTAGATGCCCGCGCCTATCAACAGCGCCGTCATGACTAGAACGAGGAGGCGCTGGGTGAGCGAAAACTCGACAATGCGCGTGAGCATCACTCGTTTCCGGAAATGGCTGCCTTGAGGGCGGCGACGCCGTGGACCGCTACCGCATCCCCCCCGTCGAGTCCGCCCACTAGGCTGTTTTTCTCGCCCTCGTTCACGAGCTCTATCGACTTGACGCGAAAGCCGCCCCGTGTTTTCACGAACACAGCCGGCTTGCCGTCGATGCGGGTCAAGGCGGAATTCGGGAGCTGCCAGACGTTCTCCGAAGCGCCGGATATCCTGACTTCCACTTTGAGTCCGGGGCGAAGCGAGTCGATGTTTCCGGTCATGAGCGCCCTGACCATGGCGGTCTGGCTGGTCGGATTGATGCTTTTTCCAATCGAGGCGACCGTGCCTTCGGAATGGCTGGCCGGCACGCTGACGCTGCTTCCCTCCTTCAGTCCGGGCAGCAGTGCGGTGGGAACCTCTATATCGAGCCAGAGCGGGGATAGTTTCGCAACCTGGTAGATTGGCGCTGCGGCATCGACGCGCTGGCCCGCGATTCCGGCCTGTTCGAGCACGACGCCATCGATGGGGGAACGGATTTCGAGCGTGCTGCCGATGTTGCCTTTTTCCAGCAGGTTTTTGATTGCGCCTTCCGAGAGTCCCGACAGCTTCAGTACCTGTTTCTGGCCGGAAAGCGCGGCCTCGGATTCGACGTAGCGGCTTTTCGACGCGGAAAAGCGGCTTTGCGCGATGATGCCTTCATCGAACAGTTGCCTGTCGCGGAGCATGACCTCCTTCGAGAGCTGGAACTGGGTTTGCGCCTGCAGATAGGCGCGCTCGGCTTCTGCTAGGGGCGGGCTTTGCAACAGGGCGAGAATCTGGCCTTTTTTGACATGCTGATTGACGCTCGCTTCCATTTTTTCCAGAAATCCTGCGAGCGGAGCGCTTACGATATAAAGCTGGTTGTTGGGCAGGACAACTCTGGCGGGAAGGCCCATGGTCTGTGCCGATTTTGCCGGAGAGAGTCGCGCGGTTTGCACGCCGAGCGCCTGCTCCTGGGCGGGGGAGATGCGCACTTCTTCCGCAGCTTGCGCTTGTCCGGCGCAAAGAGAGGCGAGTGCAAGGAGAACCAGCGATTTCGAAATCATTATGCGGCTTTCTGTAATTTCAGCCTCCCCGTAACTTATGGAACCTCCACTTCGGAGTAAATCAGCGGTTTCTTATGTATCATGCACCGCCATGGTGCGATCAAGCACTCTCATACACCGGGGTCATACTAAACCTGATGGATTAAGAGCCGGTTAAGGCTATTTTATACAATTTGAAAGGGGGAGACTTTGAAAACCGGCAGCGATGTCTTAATTATTGGGCGCGATCAGCGGCCTGGTTGCCGTCATTTCGAAGTCCGAAACCTTATTCACAGTTTCTGTGGGTAACTCGGCAAGGAACAGGAAAAAAATCCAGCGGATCAAAACGCTTTCTGGGGCGTTCAGCAAACGGGCTGATTCCGTGTCGACTAAAGTGTTCATGTCCATCCATCCATCATTTTCCGAAAGCGCGCTTCCAGCAATTTGAGCGTCTCCATCGTTGTTTTTAGGTGATCCTGCGGCAATCCTTCCAGCGATTTCTCCAGGAAGGCCTGCCTTTGTCCCTGCAAGGCTACGAACATATCCGATCCTTTTTTCGTCAGCGTGACGGTCGTCAGGCGGTTGTCTTCGGGGGCGCTTCTTCTTTCCACCAGGAAGTCTTTTTCGAGCGCCTTCATCTGTCTGGTCAGTGCGCCGGGGTCCATCGATAGCTGCGTGGCGAGCTGCTTCTGGGTCGCGCATTTATGCTCATGGAGCGCCTGGAGAATGCGCCATCGCGGTAATGCCTGCCCGACCTCGGCCTCGAAAGCGCAATACATGGCGCGGGAAGTGCGTCCGATCTGCTGCAAAAGGCTGCTATTCACGGGTCGATTCCTTGTGGTGAAGGTTGATTGGAGGCACAAAGCGAACTACCCAGAGCGCGAGGATGAGCAAGGCCGAGACGATCCAGAAGCTGCCGTGGATGGCCCCCACCATTGCCATGCGCGCATGAACAAGCAGCATGGCGCCATGCTGCCCCGCATCCAGTGTGAATTTCGCGGCAAGGCTGTGATTGACGAGGATCTGCGGATCCAGGAGTCTGCCCGCCCGGCTATCCGCCATGTTCCTTATTCCATCGGCATAGGTATTGGAAACCATGGCCCCGATGATTGCCGTTCCCAGCATGCCGCCTATCATGCGCATGGACTGGAGCATGGCCGTGGAAACCCCGAGTTGCGCCCTCGGGCTGCTCGCCTGAACGAAAAGGGTCAGGTTGGGCATAAGCAGCCCCAGCCCCAGTCCGCCCAGCATCATGTACAGGGCGACAAGAGCATGCGGCGTGACGGATTGCGCCTGGGCGAGCGCGAGGCTGGACGCGCAGAAAAGGACGAGTCCCGCGTAAAGCATGCTGTTCGGAACGGCGAGGCGGGTGACGATGCGTCCGTTGATGATGCTGCCCACCGTGATGGAAACCGCGAGCGGGGTGACGAGCAGGCCTGCCTGATCGGGCTTCAATCCGAATCCGCCCTGGAACATGAGGGGCGCGTAATACATGACCGCGAACATACAGAACCCCATCATCAGGGACAGAATGAAAAGCGGCAGCAGGCTCCGATTCGTGATCATGGCAAGGGGCAGTATGGGATTCGGGCAGCGCAACTCCCATTTGATGAGCGCGATCAGGGAAATGGTCCCGATGGCGCCCGGCAGGAGCATCTCGATAACCGGCCTGTTCTGCGGCAGCCATTCCACGAAGAGTTGCAGGAAACCCAGGGTCAGCGCGACCAGCATTGCCCCAGGCCAGTCGAGCGGCGTGGGCGGGCGTTCCAGGTGGCGGATTTTCGGCAGGTATTTCCAGACGAAAAAGAGGCTCAACATCCCGACCGGGAGGTTGACGAAGAATACCCAGCGCCATCCCCAGTATTGGGTCAGGTATCCGCCCAGGGATGGGCCGACCGCATTGGCAAGGCCGAATGCGGTGCTGAAAAGAACCTGCCAGCGCAGGCGCTCCCTGGCTTCGGGGAAGAGGTCGGGCACGCTGGCGAAAGAGGTGATGATCAGCATCCCGCCGCCAAACCCCTGCAGCGCCCGTGCGAATACGAGTTGCAGCATGCTCTGCGCCATCCCGCACAGCATGGAGGCGAGGGTGAACAGCACGATTGCGACGAGCACGAAGGATTTACGACCGTGTTCGTCGCCGAGCTTGCCGAAAACCGGAACGGTGATCACGGAAGTCAGGAGATAGGCCGTTCCCACCCATGCGTAAAGGTCGAAGCCCTTGAGCTCGGCCACCACGGTCGGAAGCGCCGTGCCGATCACGGTCTGATCGAGGGCCACCATGACGAGGACGAAACATAGGCCCAGCATGGCGAAGAGCTTCTGGCGGAAATCCTCCATCTTTTGCCTGCACAATGATTGACTTGTCAATAATGCTAGCGCAAGTTGAAAGCGGGGTCAATTCCTCACCGGGTTCCTCGGGGCAGACCTTTACTGTCATTCCGACCGAAAGCGAAGTTGAAGTGGAGGAATCCAGATCCCTCGGCTGTCGTTCGGGATGACATACCCTTGATGGAATTTATTCCGAGCTTATCGAAGGACTCGGGACAAGTTCGCTGATGGATGCGACCGATATCGCGCAAGATTTCACGCGAATCAGGAAAATACTTTCCTGCCGCGGAGAAGCTCGAGCGCGCCCAGGCTCGATGCCATGTCCAGGGCGGTGTAATCGTCGAGATTCGCAAGGCCGATATCCGCCCCGGCTTCTAGGAGCTTTTCCACCACACTGTCTTTCCCGCTGGAGGCGGCATACATGAGGCAGGTCGAGCCGTTGTCGTTCATGTTGTCAACAGCGCAGCCCGCCGAAAGCAGCAGATCCATGATGGCGAGATTGCCGCTGTAGCAGGCGAACCAGAGTGCCTGATTGCCGTCGCTGTTCCTGGGCGCGGCATTCGCCCCCGACATCAGGAGTTCGGCCGTGATCGATGCGTCCCCATGGCGCGCGGCATGCATCAGCGGAGTGATGCCCCCATCGATGAGCGAATCGATGCCTGAAAAGCCCTGTTCGTCCAGCCAGGATTGCAGGCGGCTTTTCCCGGCTTCCTTCCGGGCGAGCATCCAGCCTTCGTAGCCTCCGTTGAGGCTGTAGACCTCCATGAAGCCGAAATCGACGAACATCTGCCCGTGAACGAGGCTGGCGTTGCCGTGATAACAGTAAATGAGGATGGGGGTGCCTTTCGGAATCCGCATGAGCAGGTTTTCGATTTCCGCGGTCGATGCATGCATCGCGGACGGGATATGTCCCTTGTCGAAGGATGCCCTGTCACGGGTATCCAGAAGCAGCAGGTTTTCCTTCTGCATGAGGCCCTGTACTTCGTCTGCGCATAGTCTTTGAACTGTCATGTTTATTCTCCTTTTGGATAGGGCGGGAGGGTGAGTATCCTGGAATCCACCAGCGGCATGCCCACGGTGAAATGGTAAAGGGACTGGAAAGTTTTTCCCGAGAGTCCGAGAAGGTCGTGAAAGGCGTCGTCGAAAAAACAGCCTATGCCGGTTCCGCGCAGCCCGGCGGCTTCGGCTTCCAGGTAGAGCGCATGACCCATGAGCCCGGCTTCCCAGTGCAACTGGCGATAGCGCCAGGGGTCGGGTCCTATCGTTTCCTCGAATTCGGCGAGCATGCCCATCGCAAAACAACTGTCGGAGGCGATCGCCTGGCGGCAGCTGACGGTTTTGGCGACAGCCCTGAAATCCCCCCTGGCGAGCAGGTACAGATCGTGCCCAGCCTGTTCCCAGAGGAAGTCGGACCTGAAGTGAGCCTTGAGCTTCGATAGGGCGGTATCGCTTCTCGGCAGAACATAGAGGCCGGGCGCCATCGCTTCCACGCGGTGCAAAAAGAAAACGGGATGCACTCTGGACTCGAAATCCCATATGTCCCAGAGGCGGACCAACTGCTCCAGCATGCGAAAAAAATGCTCTTTTTTCATCGTGAAGGCGGGATCGAATTGCTGCGCGCTGCGCCGTCCGAGCAGCAGATCCACGGGGTAAATCGCGCCCGAATATCCGGCGGAGGGAGGGTTTTCGTGGGGAAGAGGATGACGGGTTGCAGCTGCCACTTCATCGATAACCGGCCACTTGTACATGGGGTGAGGATCGAGGCAGTTGGCTTGCCCCGTCCAGTTCGTCATTTCGAGTTCGGGGAAATCGGTTGCGCATCCGGAACCGGCCTCGAGCAGAATATCGAATTCCTCCTTCTCCGCTCCGGCAAAATCTTCGAGCCGCTCAGTCCCCAGGACGGTTTCCGGGGTATCCAGCATTTTCAGTCCCCAACCGAGCGCCAGAGCGGCGTGTCGCAGCGCGCCCAATGCATGCCCGATATCGAGCTGGCAGTAGCGGAAAGCGCGCTCGCCGTATTTCCAGGCTTCCCGCCAGTGGATGGAGGAAAGTCCCACGAAAAGCCTGGTCTCCCGCGTCCATTCGACGCCGCAGCGCAGTTCCAGACTGTGATCCAGGCTCGCATAGTGGTGAAGGCCGTTTTCGATTCCCGGAACATTCAGGGCGAGGATGTAGCATTCCGTCGGATGCAGGTTGCCGCTGGAAGGATTGCAGCGCAAAGCCCACCTGTCCGGCCCGTATTCCTTCCAGGCGGAAAGCCCCATGGAAAGCTGAAGCAGCGCCCCGACCGATTCCAGGGCGGGCCGCTCGCCCGCTGAAATCCTGTGCGCCGAAAGGGGAAGGGCGGTTTTTTTCGCACCGATGAATTCCCTGAAAGGATTGGGCTGCATGGACCAGTCGAGCGTCTCCGGGCCTGCTGCATAGCGTTCGAGCCGGTGCTTGGTGCGTTCGTGGTAGGAGAATACGGTCATTTATCCTCGATGCGCAGGCAGGTTTCAGGATCGGTCAGCTTCTCGGAGAGGCCTATCCAGGCATGAACCAGATCCGGGTCGAACCCGGCTTCGCAGCGGTCTTCGACCTGCATGAGCGGGCGACGGATGAGCAGGGGATCTTTCAGCATGAACGCAAGGGCTTCTTCGGAGGAAATTTTTTCCGGGACGATTTCCCCGGACTTGATCCTGGGGGAAGCGCGGTTGAACCAGGAGTGGACCGGGCGGGAGCCGAAGAAAGCCGCGAGCGTTTCGCCCGTCCAATGGTGGGTCAGGATGTTTTTTGCGATCACGGTATGCCCGGAACCTGCGAGCAGCTTTTTCTGCCGGGCATTGTTGGCGCACCCGGGTTTTTCAAAGAAATAAATCGTGGCCATCGTCTTCAATTCCCGCGCAGGAGCGCATCCACTTTTCCTCTCACGATTTCGATGGTGAGGGGTTTCGCAACGATATCGTCTGCGCCGGACTTCAGGCAGGCGGCGGCAAATGGGAGTCGCTCCGTATCCGTCACGAGCAGTATGGAAAGCCCCTGAATCATGGATTTGAGCGATTCGAGTATGCCCACCCCGTTCTCGCTGACGATCCCGATTCCGAGAATCAGAAGATCGGGTTTCCAGTCGACGCTCTTGGCGAGTGCCGCGTCGAGACTGGGAAGATCGTGTGTTTCGTTTTCGTCGTGCAGCATGAATTGAAGCACCGCGCGGGTAATCTCGTCGCCGTCCACGACGAATATGCGCTTGTTTTCCACCGCCCTGACACTGTCTACACCGATTTGCATGCTTGCTCCCGCGAATTGAATGATTCTTGAAGACTATGCAAAATCCGTTCCATGGGTTTTTATCGCGTTTTGTGTATCTATGACTAATTTAGTCCGGATTTGTTTGCAAGGTTCCCTACAGTGTTGTTGCGTTTGTGACAACTGCTGGCATTCCGCCATATAGACAAAATATTCAATGAATACATGGATATGTATATTTAATTGATGCATGGCACGCTCGTTGCTTTATGGAAAGTGCATCATGAATGTTTTGCCGGATTGGTGACCGATAAGAAGAAGATCTAAGTGTTCCAGGTTTTGTGCCGGCGGATTCATTGTTTGTGGAACGGCAAGGGCATGTTTTCTTTTTAACGGTAATTTAAGGAGATTCAAATGGCATCTTTAAGGCAGATTGCTTTTTACGGCAAGGGTGGGATCGGTAAATCCACCACTTCCCAAAACACGCTGGCGGCTCTGGCAGACCTCGGGCAGAAAATCCTGATCGTCGGCTGCGATCCCAAGGCTGACTCCACCCGTCTGATCCTTCATGCGAAGGCGCAGGACACCATCCTGAGTCTGGCAGCGGACGCAGGCAGCGTGGAAGACCTCGAACTCGAGGACGTCATGAAGGTCGGTTACAAGGGCATTCGTTGCGTCGAGTCCGGTGGTCCTGAGCCTGGTGTCGGTTGTGCAGGCCGCGGCGTTATCACTTCCATCAACTTCCTGGAAGAAGAAGGCGCTTACGACGACATGGATTATGTGTCCTACGACGTTCTGGGCGACGTGGTGTGCGGCGGTTTCGCAATGCCGATTCGCGAAAACAAGGCGCAGGAAATCTACATCGTCATGTCCGGCGAAATGATGGCCATGTATGCCGCGAACAACATCTCCAAGGGTATTCTGAAGTATGCCAATTCCGGCGGCGTGCGCCTCGGCGGCCTGGTGTGCAACGAACGCCAGACCGACAAGGAGCTCGAACTTGCCGATTCCCTTGCGAAGAAGCTCAACACCAATCTGATCCATTTCGTGCCGCGCGACAACATCGTGCAGCATGCGGAACTTCGCCGCATGACGGTTCTGGAATATGCTCCGGAATCCAAGCAGGCGCAGGAATATCGCGATCTGGCGCAGAAAATCCATAACAATGCCGGCAACGGGACCATCCCGACGCCGATCACCATGGACGAACTGGAAGATCTGCTGATGGAGCACGGCATCATGAAGCGCGTCGACGAGTCCGTCGTCGGCAAGACTGCAGCCGAACTCGCAGCGGAAGCAGCCGCAGCAGCATAAAGGAATGCGCCCGCGGCATGCCGCGGGCGTTCCTGGGAGGGCTCTGCAAATGGCGCTGCATGGCCGCGCCATTTACAGAGATCTCCCGGATCTCGAAATCATTTTTCATCATTTTTTAGGAGGGCAAAATGAGCCTGACAGTAGAGCAAGTCAAAGCCAGAAACCAGGATCTGATCAAGGAAGTTCTCGAAGTCTATCCGGATAAAACTGCGAAGCGGCGCGCCAAGCACCTCAATGTCTATGAGGAAGGCAAGACCGATTGCAACGTCAAGTCCAACATCAAATCCATTCCCGGTGTCATGACCATACGCGGCTGCGCCTATGCGGGATCCAAGGGCGTGGTATGGGGTCCCATCAAGGATATGATCCACATCAGCCATGGTCCCGTTGGATGCGGCCAGTATTCCTGGGCTGCGAGGCGCAACTATTACATCGGCACGACCGGGATCGACAGCTTCGTTACCATGCAGTTCACTTCCGACTTCCAGGAAAAGGACATCGTCTTCGGCGGGGACAAGAAGCTCGAGAAGATCATGGACGAAATCGAGGATCTTTTTCCCCTCAACAAGGGGATCACGGTCCAGTCCGAGTGCCCGATCGGACTCATCGGCGACGACATCGAGGCTGTTTCCAAGAAGAAATCCAAGGAATTCGGCGGCAAGACCATTGTCCCGGTGCGCTGCGAGGGTTTTCGCGGCGTCTCCCAGTCGCTTGGCCACCATATCGCAAACGACGCGGTGCGCGACTGGGTTTTCGACAAGTCCGACAACAAGCACCCGGAGTTCGTGGGCACCCCCTATGATGTCGCGATTATCGGCGACTACAACATCGGCGGGGACGCATGGGCTTCCCGCATCCTGCTCGAGGAAATGGGTCTGAGGGTGATCGCCCAGTGGTCGGGCGACGGCAGTATCGCCGAGCTCGAGAATACGCCGAAAGCCAAGCTCAACGTGCTGCACTGCTATCGCTCGATGAACTACATTTCTCGCCACATGGAAGAGAAATACGGGATTCCATGGGTCGAGTACAATTTCTTCGGACCGTCCAAGATCGAGGCTTCCCTGCGCGAAATCGCAAGCCATTTCGACGACAAGATCAAGGAAGGCGCCGAGAAAGTGATCGCCAAGTATAAGCCGATGATGCAGGCCGTCATCGACAAGTACAAGCCGCGTCTCGAAGGCAAGACCGTCATGCTGTTCGTGGGAGGCTTGAGGCCGCGCCATGTGATCGGCGCCTATGAGGATCTGGGCATGGAAGTGGTCGGAACCGGGTACGAGTTCGGACACAACGACGACTATCAGCGCACCACCCATTACGTGAAGGATGGCACCCTGATTTATGACGACGTGACCGGCTACGAATTCGAGAAATTCGTCGAGAAGGTTCAGCCCGATCTCGTCGGTTCCGGGATCAAGGAGAAATACGTGTTCCAGAAAATGGGCGTGCCTTTCCGCCAGATGCATTCCTGGGATTATTCCGGTCCTTACCACGGCTACGACGGCTTTGCCATTTTCGCACGGGACATGGACATGGCGATCAACAACCCCGTATGGGGCCTGACCCGCGCGCCCTGGGCAAAAGCCTGATTACGCTTGACTGACATTTAGGAGATTATCATGACTCAGAGTTCGAACAACGTACTCGACCATTTCAACCTGTTCCGCGAGCCGGAATACATCGAGATGTTCGAAAGCAAGAAAAAGAATTTCGAATTTCCCCATCCCATGGACAAGGTCGAAGAGACCCGCGAATGGACGAAATCCTGGGAATACCGGGAGAAGAATTTCAGCCGCGAAGCGCTGACCGTCAACCCGGCCAAGGCATGCCAGCCTTTGGGCGCTGTTTTCGTCGCAGTCGGCTTCGAAAAGACGATGCCTTTCGTGCATGGTTCGCAAGGCTGCGTGGCCTATTATCGCAGCCATCTTTCCCGTCATTTCAAGGAACCTTCTTCCTGCGTGTCCTCCTCGATGACGGAAGATGCTGCGGTGTTCGGCGGACTCAACAACATGATCGACGGGTTGGCCAACACCTATGCCATGTACAAGCCGAAGATGATTGCCGTTTCCACGACCTGCATGGCCGAAGTGATCGGGGACGACCTGAACGGCTTCATCACCAACGCGAAAAACAAGGGCAGCGTTCCCGAGGACTATCCCGTCCCCTACGCCCATACGCCTGCATTCGTCGGCAGCCATATCACGGGTTACGACAATGCGCTCAGGGGCATCCTTTCCAACTTCTGGGAAGGCAAGGAACGCACCCCCAACGACAAGATCAACTTCATCGGCGGTTTCGACGGCTATACCGTGGGCAACCTGCGCGAAGTGAAGCGCATGTTCGACCTCATGGGCGTCGAACATACGATACTCGCCGACAACAGCGAAGTGTTCGATACCCCGGCTGACGGCGAGTTCCGCATGTACGACGGCGGCACCACGCTCGAAGATACGGCGGCAGCGCTGAACGCCAAGGCCACGATTGCGATGCAGCAGTTCTGCAGCGAGAAGACGCTCGCCTATGCCGCGGAAAAAGGGCAGGAAGTCGCCGCCTTCAATCATCCCGTGGGCGTCGCCGCCACGGACAAGTTCCTGATGGAAGTTTCCAGGATCACGGGCAAGACTATTCCCACGGAGTTGACCAAGGAGCGCGGACGTCTGGTGGATGCGATTGCGGATTCGAGCGCACATATCCACGGCAAGAAATTTGCGATCTACGGCGACCCGGATCTCACGCTCGGACTTGCCGCATTTCTCATGGAACTCGGCGCGGAGCCTGTCCATGTTCTTTCCACCAACGGCGGCAAGGAATGGGAAGCAAAAATGAACGAACTGTTCGAAAGCTCGCCTTTCGGCAAGGGTTGCCATGCCTATGCAGGGAAGGATCTCTGGCACATGCGTTCCCTGCTCTTCACCGAACCGGTCGATTTCCTGATCGGCAACACCTACGGGAAGTACCTCGATCGTGATACCGGAACGCCGCTCATCCGCATCGGTTTCCCTGTTTTCGATCGCCACCATCACCACCGTCGTCCGGTATGGGGCTATCAGGGTGGAATGAACGTTCTGATCACGATCCTCGACAAGATTTTTGACGTGATGGACAACACCACCAACATCCCGGCGAAGAGCGATTACAGCTTCGACATCATCCGTTGACAAGAGGTTGGGGGCTTTGCCCCCGCCTCTCTTTTTATAGAAGGAACATCATGGCTAATGTAACATTCAGTTCACCCAAGATGAAAAAGGATGTCACGGTTTACGCCACCGCAGGAGACTGCAGCACCCTGCTGGCGACCGCCAGGGCGAACAAGATTCCGGTCGATTTCGAGTGCGAAAACGGTGAATGCGGTTCCTGCGCGCTGGAAGTCAGTGTCCTGTCGGACAGGCAGCCCATGGGCATGCACCTGACCGAAAAGGAAAAGACGGTCTTGAAGCTTGCCGGAAAAATCAGCAAGCAGCAGATCGAAGATGCCGAACTCAAGGATATTCCACCGCCGTGGCGCCTGGCTTGCCAGTATATCGTGCGCAACGAGGACATCCTGGTGAAGTTCTGATCACTTAAGTCGATGGGGTGAATCATGGTTACGGTCACTTTTCTTACGCCTCCCATGCGGGAGCGGCTGGTAGTCGAGGTGCCGGAGAATAGCCATGTCACCCTGCTCAAGCTGATGGAGCGCTACAATCTCCCCAAGACCTGCATTTGCGGGGAGGGGAAGTGCGGTTCCTGTGCCGTAAAAGTTGCGCCCATGCGCAGGAGCGCCAGGGTGGTCAGCCTGAACGATATCGAGCGGCGTGAATTGCTTCGCGCCGGAAAGATGAGCCGCGAGGAAAGCGAATCGCATGTATTGAAGGACATCCCGCCCAGGTGGCGTCTTGCCTGCCAGTACGAAATCGCCGACGAGCCTGTTTTGGTGGCGTTCTAAAGTCGGGCCTTCGGGGTCACCGCATTCTGGGTCAGGTCTAGAAAGTAGCAAGTCATTTCTCTTTTCTCACGATCCTGCCCACCGTAGTGAGGTGGATGCCGAAATGGTCGGCGATTTCTGGATAAGAATACCCGCCCGTTGCATGGGCGGCAACAATCGCAGCGTTCCGGTCCGGCATGCGGCGCGTGATTTCCTGCCCCCGTTATTGCATATGCCACCTTTCTAGACCCCGAATGGCGTGGGGATGCGGCTCTCAGCCGGTCCTTACCCGATTATGCCGCGACTTCAATGTACTCGACCTGGCTTGTAGGTAATGGAACAGGCAGGCCATCTTCCCGAAGACCAACGATATGGAATGCGATGGCTTCACGAATTTCGCGCTCGGCTTCTTCCAGGGTTGCTCCGGTAGCTACACAACCAGGGAGGTCAGGCGCATAAGCAGAGAAGTTGTTTCCGGCATTTTCGATGACAATGGCGTATCGCATATGGCTCCTATTTGAGGCGTGCTTGTTTCAGGATGCTGTTCAATGTGCCGGGGGCAAGATCATCGCTCGGTTTCCCGGCAACGGTAACTCGGCCCGGTTTTTCCGGGTGAGCGGCGCGGCGGCTTCTTCGCCGCGTCCGACTCGACTGCCGGGTTAGGCAGCTGAGGATCAATGTCTAAGAAGTTTTTCATATTCGCTATGTGGGCCGATCCAGAATCATACCACCGTTCCGTCATGCAATGTTCCAACTGCTCGCCAGTCCAAGTCAATGCGGACTGAGTAAATCGGCAACTGATTATGTACCTTCTTGAAGCGAAGCGATGGATGAGATGGGTTCTCGGCCCAAAGACGGTACACAGTCCGCGCCCTCACATGTATGTCAGGCGGAGCATCTGCTAAAATCTGGCGGAATTGAGCCGTAGTTTTCGACCGAAAAATACTCAGAATGACTGAGTCTTCCCGGCCACATGCTCGGCGAGGGCCTCGTCTGCAAGTTTAGCCAGGGGTAGGTCAGTAGAAATGAAAAACCCCTGCAAACTTATGATTTACAGGGGTTTTGTTGGTGGGTCCGCACGGACTTGAACCGTGGACCAAGGGATTATGAGTCCCTCTCTTCGATTTCTATAAAGCTAGTATTGACGCGGCTTACAGCGTGATATACATTTCAATTATGGGTTTTTGTCGTAAATTTGTCGTAATGAGGGGCGATAATGGCGACTTTCAGGAAGCGCGGCGATTATCAGTGGCAAGTCGAAATCAGGCGCAAGGGCTACCCGTATCAAACCAAGACGCTCGAAACCAGGGTGGATGCAGAAGCCTGGGCAAGGATGGTTGAGCATGAAATGGATCGCGGCGTTTTTATCGACAGATCGGAAGCGGAGTCAACGACCATCAAGGAGGCTCTTGAGCGGTACCTCAACGAAGTGACTGTCACGAAAAAGGGAGCAAAGGAGGAAACGCTCAAAATAGGCAAGTTGATGCGGCATCCCTTATCCTCCCGATTCATTGCCAGCATCCGCCCTGCGGATATAGCGGCATACCGGGATGAGATGCTTTCAGCAGGAGCCGCTGCATCGACTGTTCAGAAATATCTGGCCATACTCTCCCATTTATACACCACGGCAACAAGAGAATGGGGGATGGGCGTTATGAACCCTGTCATGATGGTCCGTAAACCCAAGGTTGATAATGCGCGCGATCGTCGGCTGGAAGGTGATGAGGAAATGTACTTGATGGCTGCCTTGGCTGATTCAGGCAAGGGGGATTTATCCAACGCGTGGATCCTTCCTATAGCTGTAATTGCCCTGGAAACCGCAATGCGGCAAGGTGAGCTGCTAAAACTGGAATGGAGGGACGTTGATTTGCAGGACAAGATTTTACTTGTCCGTGATGCAAAAAATGATGAAAACCGTGGCGTACCGCTTTCCTCTCGTGCCATAGCGCTTTTGCAGGGTTTGCCCCGATCCATAAACGGGAGAGTGTTTCCGACCACTCAAAGTGCTGTTGTGCAATCCTGGGGGCATGCGATCGAGCGTGCACAAAGGAACTATAAAGCAGATTGCGAGAAAGAAGAGCGGGCTGCTTTAGATGGGTTTCTTTCAGGCGTCCGCTTCCATGATCTTCGTCACGAAGCCGCTTCCCGCCTGTTCGAGTCAGGCAAATTTGACATGATGGAAGTGGCCTCGATCACTGGTCACAAAACCTTGCAGATGCTGAAGCGGTATACGCACTTGAAGGCAAGGGATCTGGCGAAGAAGCTGGGATAAAAATCGCTCTTGCATATATTCGCTTATAAGCTAAAATAAAAATGTACCAGATTATCCATTACCGATTAACCCATAACAGGTGACCGGACCAAATGACTGAGAACACCGAGAACATTATCCTCGAACACCTCAAGCGCTTTCAGGCGGGACAAGACCGCATCGAGCGCAAGCTCGAAGAGGTCATCACCCGTATTGGAAACCTGGAAGTGTCAGTCGCCAGTCTGCGGCGCGACTTCGGACATTCAGAGGAAATCGCTGCGTCCATGGGTGTCCGCATGGACCGGCTGAACGAACGCATCGAGCGCATCGAGCGGCGCCTGGAACTCGGTTGAGGAACGTCCCCATGCGGTTCATCAGGATTGGCTTGATTCTCTTCGGGACCGGGCTACTGAAAGATTGGAGAACACGAAATGGCAAGAACTGATCGAACTCATGAAGAAGCAACGACAGAAATGTTTCGGCGTGATCCAAATCTCGCCGCCGAATATCTGAACTCTGTGCTTCATGATGGCGACGAAGCCGACTTGATGATTGCGTTGCGAAGCTTGAGCAAAACATTCGGCGGTGTTGCCGAAGTGGCACGCCAAGCCGATGTCAATGCACATACCCTGTATCGCACTCTGTCCGAAAAAGGCAACCCGGAGCTGAACACACTGTCCGCAATTTTACGCGCCATGGGGATGCGCCTGGCAATCGAACCTATTGAACATTCGCACGCATGGACCATGATAGGCGATCGAGAGCTGGGAAGTCCCCGACAATGAGGACGCGGCGATAGCGGTTGCAGAAGGCGAACCCAGGCGGTTCGCTCGCCGTCTATAGCCCGAAATCCATTTCATCGTCGATCTCGGGTTCCGATTCCTCCCAATACACCCCTTCTTTTGACACTTCTGGTGTAGCCTTGACCGCTACGGCCTGCTCCTGTTCGGCCTCGATTGCCTGGCCGGGCGGAGCTTCATTATTACGTAACATCTCGACCTGTCGCTTGCGCTCGGCATCGCGCGCAACGCGATCCTGGCTGGTGGTATACAGGTCGATACCGGTCCTTTCCCTCGCTTCGAGTGCCTGGTTATCCAGAATCAGTACCAGATCGCAGTCGTCCTTCTTCAGTCCAGGCCGCAGATCGAGGCAAATGAGCCGCTCGCGCTCAGCACCTACCCCGAGGCTATAGAGCGCATTACTGGCCTTTCCAAACCGCTCTCCGGGTATTTCTGCGGTCGCGGCTTTGTCCCCCACCTCGACGAGATGAAGTTCAAGCGCCGAAGTATAAGTAGCAAGTCGAGGGTCAATCATGATTTTTATTGGGCGAGCGTCGAGTTCAGCGGCGCGTGCTTCCTTGCAGATGCTGAAACGATACACACACTTGAGGGCCGAGGATTTGGCGAAGAAGCTGGGTGTTAGCAACAAATAGAACTGTCCGGTTTTGTAGCAAATGAATTGTCCGCTTTTAAGCGTCTGGAATTGTGGTTTCAATTCCCGGCGCTTGCCGCGCGGCGGACCGGCGCGACGGCTTGTATATCCTGTTTCATTTCCTTGCCCTTATCGTCATAGAGAGCGAGTTTTCTGGGGCCGTGAAATATGGCCAGACTGCCGTTCGTGTAACGGGTCACCCGAACTTTGGCTTTCACATAATGGCAGCGATGGCGATCTGATGGGATTTGCAGGGCCATTCCGTCGAAATGTACGCAGTTGTCATGCCCCACGGTGCGCTCGAACTGCTCGCAGAGGATGTCGTCCAAATTGCCGCCGATCCATGGCACGAAGGCGCCGCCTTCTTCCATGGCAGGCTGCATGAATTCAGCATTGAAGTTCTGGCGATAATGCTCGGCGAGGTAGCGGTTGGCAGCGGCCATATCGGTGATCCCAGCCAGCGCCAGTTCCCTGGGCAACCGCTCCTGATGGGTACTGAACATGCGCTCGGAGCGCCCCCTGGCCTCCGGCGAGTAAGCTGCGATCATGGTGATCCCGAGTTGCTTCATGGCCCGCCCGAACTGGGTGGGATGTTCCTTGTCCACCTTGCCGCCTGCTTCCGGCGTGGTCCAGTAATGGCTGCCGCGATCGGAGTAGAATGAGCTGAACAGCCCATGCTGCTCGATCACATCGCGCACCCCCTGCAGACTGCTTTGTGTGCCTTCTTCATCGACGAAGAACATCGAGTAATGCGCGTTGGTGGCGTCGTCCATCGTCACGATCAAATCCCATTGTTGACCCGGCACCCATTCATGCGTGCTGCCGTCCTGATGCAGCATCATGCCGGGTAGCGGCGAGCGCTCGCGGCGCTTTCTGTGTTTGCCGCGTCCCGGCGCTTTGGCAATGACGCCTTGTGACTGCAGCACACTCTTCACCCAGCTGTAGCTCCGGCTGCCTTTATGCTCCCGCTGATACCAGCTATGGAAGTGTTTGACATTCCAGCCCGCGTAATGCTTCTGGTACAGCGCCGTTGTCGCCAGCACTTCATCTACCGGCGCCCGCCGATGCGATACCTGGCTCAGGCGCTTGTCGATCAGCCCCTCCAGCCCGGCTTCCTCGTGCCGGTTCAAATACCGCCGAAACGACCGCTCGCACACCCCGAGCAATCGTGCCGCCTCTTCCTGGGTCAGTCGTCCTTCCCGCCAACCTGATAATGCTTCCAAAAATCTCATCTTCCGTGTCTCCTGTAGCCATTCCGTCCGTTTCATTCCAACCTCCTTTTGGGAATTGGATAAAACCGGACAGATTACGTGCTACTACACCGGACAGTTTATTTGTTCTCCACAGCTGGGTTGACTGTATGCACATTGGTATGTACAATTCCTAATATGAAAATCGAGTTCGACCCGAGGAAAGCCGAGGCCAACCCCCTCAACCATGACGGGGTGACATTCGATGAGGCCAAGCCTGTATTGCTCGATCCTTACGCCCTCACGAAAGAAGATCGGGACGCGCAAGAGGAGCAGAGATTCGTATCTCTGAGAATGGGGGCAAAAGGTCGTATTTTGATCGTGGTATGGACTCATAGGGGAGAGAGTATCCGGCTGATTTCGGCATGGAAGGCAAACCAACGGCAAAGGAAGCGATATGAAGAACAGTTCTGATGCAATGCACGAGCAATACAAAGACATGGACTTTTCTGATGCGAAGCCAGTATCGGCCATCCCGGCCCTGGCGAAGCTCCAGGCTGAGTCAGGAGGGAAAACCCGCATTACCATGCGCGTAGACAATGACGTGCTTGCTATTTTCAAGGCCCGAGCGGAGATGACTGGGGGAAATTATCAAACTCTCATCAATGAAGCCTTGAAACAGGTTGCAGTGGGACAAACGCTGGCAGATGTCGTGAGGGAAACAATACGGCAGGAACTACACGCAGCCTGAGACATATCCACGCCCCTCGCCGCCTATAGACCGAAGTCCTTCCCGTCGTTGATCTCGGGTTTCTGCTCTTTCGACACTTCGGGTTTCCATTCTTCCCGGGTGACGGATATCGTCGTGGCGGCAGTGGCGCGCTGCCGATCTGCCTCGATTGCCGATTCCCTCTCCCGGACACGCTCGCCGCTGGTCTGCACGGATAGTCCGCCCCTTTCCCGCGCCTCCAGAAATTGAGCATCACGCACCACCACAATATCGGTGGCTAGGCGCGTTAAATGGCCATTGCTCAGTAGTCCTTCCATGCCGATCAAGGCAAGCTGGTCTGCGCTGCTCAGCCCGCCGTCCCATCGGCGCAGATCGACCCCGACCAAGATACCCTTAGCATTGAAAGGGAGCGCAGAGCCACCTTGCATTGCGTCGAAGTACCGACCCTGCGGCATGGACACCCTTCCTGGTTCGGTTGCCCGTTCGAGGCCGAGAGACGCGGCGACTTCGATGGTGAATCGATCCGCCGGAAGGCTTATCGGCCTCGATTCGAATTCGCGCTCACGCTCGGCCTGTGCCTGGCGCCTGTCTTTCTCGATCGGTTTCACCCGCTCCATCTCAATGCGCTGCCGCTTCTGCTCGGCGTCCCGTTGCTGGCGGTCGCGCTCGGCCCTGGCCGCGTTGAGGTCGCCCGACAAGTCGAGAATGGCGCGATCGAGCGCCTTCCCCTGGCGCTCCAGGTCGCCCGCCTCCCTGGCCCGCTCCAGCCGTTCCATGGCTTCCCGCTCGAAGTCCAGCCGCAAGCGGCTTGGCTCCCAGGTACGCCGCTCGAAAGCGGTCGCCGTGGGCCCAAGGTGCCGGGTCGGCTCGCGGGAAAGCGCCTCAAGACGCTCGGCGTGCTCAATCTTCCGCCGCAGATAGTCGCCCAGCCGCTCTTCCTCGCGTTGCGCCTCAAGGCTGCGGTGATCGACGCGGGCAGCATGACCTGCCCGCTCCAGGGCGATATTGGCCATTTCAGCCCAGCGAACACGGACTGCCTCAAGGTCGGCGGTTCGGTTGCGCCCGGCTTTTTCGGCATCCAGCTTCGCGCCCATGCCTTCGGCTTCGACCTTGCGGGTCGTGCGCAGGAGGTGGGCGTGATGGTTGCGGTTGTCACCCCCCCTGCCAGGGGCGTGAATGGCGACATCCACCGAGCACCCTTCCCGGTTCGCCATGTCCCTGGCGAAATCGAGAGCCAACCGCCGTCGTTCTGAGGGGGAAAGCTCGGCGGGCAGGGCCACCTCATATTCCCTTGCCACGCAGGCATCCTTGCGCTTCTCGGCAAGCTCGGCAGCGTTCCATAATTTTGCCCGGTCGGTCGCCCATTCGGGTGCCCCATCGGGCAAGACGATCTCGGCGGATTCGACACCGCCCTTGCGGCGATAGTCATGAATCACGCCGGTACGCTCGTCGGCCATCTCGCAGCCGGCACGATAAGCGGCGGCAGCGGTCGCACTGCGACCGACTGAACGGGATACCGCTTTCACGCTGAGGTGGTAGATGGCCATGCCTTTGCCTTTGTGGGTTTGCCCTCCGCAGGAGCGCACGAGTCACGTAGTGACTCCTAAGTGCGCCCTTCGGGTCTTCCATACCTCCATTCAGCAGGGGTGGAAATTTCGAAATGGGCTTCCCCTCTCGGCATTTCGCTTCTCAGGATTTCCGCTCGCGCTGAATAGGTATGGCTACAACAGCACGGCCATACCAGCGGTATCAGGATCAGGTTTAACCACAGGGAGTAAACGACATGAGGAATATAGAAGAGCGCATAGCCGCCCTCGAAGCCAGTCTCAAGCAGGAGAAAGCAAGGAAGCAACAGATCGAGGCCCGCAAGCGGGCTATCGAGACCAAACGCAAGCGCAACGAGGACACGCGCCGCAAGATACTGGTCGGGGCGGTCATCCTCGGCAAAGTCGAGCGCGGCGAATGGCCCGAAACCAGACTGCTTGAGATGCTGAGTCAGACGCTCACGCGCGCCGATGACCGCGCCTTATTTGGCCTGGGTGCGCACAAAGAATAGGCACTGCAAAAAAGTCTATTCCGGCCAAAGACTTTTCCGACTTGTTCACAGAACCGCTCAGGTATTCTGTGGAAAAGCCTTACCTTCGGCACGCCCGGCCTCAAACATGCGAAGCAGTGTCAAAAAGCTTTTATCCGCTGGTGTCACTCGTAAAATATCGAGCCAATCCACTTCGGAAGTTCCGGAAATAATATGATTGTCTCTAAGCTGGCCGGTAGCGGACCTTGATGCTTGATCCGAAACGGGCATCTCACGAATCCAGAAAGAACCCTATCCTTTTCGGGGTTCCCCGTTTTATTGCGCATTCTTCCCGAAGCTGCCTGAAAAGTTCGCCTGGGGTAACCGGTTCCTCAATCAGTCCGAACTGCCTCGCGGCCACGGAAAAATCGCCCGGGGTGAGATTGCGCAGGCCCCTGACGGATTTCTCCCATACCGCTGCGGATTCCGGATCGCCTCCAAGTCTGGAAAATTCCTTCAGGTACATGGCCCAGCCCTGGTCAGGCGTCAGATAGTCGAACCTGACCTTGAAAGCGAAACGGCGCAGGCTCGCCTGATCCAGCTTGTCTATCAGGTTGGTGGTGCAGATGAAAATGCCGTCGAACGACTCCATCTGGGTGAGAAGCTCGTTGACCTGCGTTACTTCCCAACTGTGGGCGGCATCCCGCCTGTCGGCAAGAAAACTGTCCGCTTCGTCCAGCACGAGAACGGCCTCCTGCTGGCGGGCATCGGCGAACATTTTGGCGATGTTCTTCTCGGCTTCCCCCACCCACATGCTCAAAATATCTGAAGCCCGACGGACGAGGATAGGCATGCCAATCTCGTCTGAGATGTGGCGGGCGAACTCGCTCTTTCCGGTTCCGGAAGGCCCGTAGAAGCAAAAGGTACCGCGGCGCCTAATTTTCAGGCCGGAGACGATCTTTCCGATGTCCATGTCGGTGTTAACGAATCGAGGATCGTAGCTGGTATGCATAATGTTGCGCGCAGGGGTGCGATTCTGCCCCAGCAGCGTGGCGCTTCTGTCCAGGGCCTGCTCGACCAGCCTGCGCGCCATGATATCGTCCCCTCCGCTGCTAAGCCTGGCTACTTTCGCTGCCCGCTCGTATTGCGCAGGCGTCATCTGCTCGCAGGATGCGATCTTGGAGAGCCATTCCTCCGCCGGATTAAACTGCCCGAGGTAACGGCGGGCTATGCTCATGCGAACCTGCCTGGGTGGAACCGAAAATCGTACGGAATAGTCGAAGCGGCGCAGGTAGGCCGGATCGATGTCGGCATCGTTGGTGATCCAGATCGCCGGGGTGGCATTGGTTTCCAGGGTTCTATTGATCCAGGCCTTGCAGGAACCCATACCCCCGTCATCCTCGGATGAATCGAGAAAGACGAGCATGCCGCCATGACTCGGGAACACGTCCTCGATTTCGTCGAACATCAGGAGCGTATTATCCTTTTTCGTCAATATCCTTTGGCACAGACTGTAGGCGCGGAGACGGGATCTTCCCTTGCGGGGATTGCCATCCTCATCGGAATAGGCGATTTCGTACAATTCTGCCCCGAGCTCGGTTGAAATCGCCTTGACGAATTCGGTCTTGCCTGTCCCGGGGATACCGTAGAGCAGGATGTTTACACCCCTTTCCCCATGAATCAATGCGTTGCCAAGATAGGATTTCAGCGCCAAAATGTCGCCTGCCAGATGGGGATAATCCCCGGGAACCAGATTCGACTGCCCAGCCCTCTTTAGCAGATTTTCGATCAAGGTATCCGCACTTTCGTGGGATTGGATGAGAAGCGAGCCGAACCCGTCGAGCAGGGAAATCTTGTCCTCCAAATCGCAGGCTCGATCCGCAATGCTGATGATTCCGCTGGCCGCCAATGGCGCGTTCCTGCTCAGTTCGGAGCGTATTTCGGATTCATTGTGCCCGGTCAGGTGGGCGATGACTTGCGCCAGGCGCTGAATCTGGATGGTTTCGCTCCGGCTGGAAATGACGCTCCTGAAGGCAGGAAAGATTTCCATGACGGCAGCATAGCTCAGGATAGCCTTGGCTGCCTGGCTCAGCCCGATTACTTCTCCGACGAGTTCGATGTTGGCGAAGAGAGACAGGCTGTCTTCAATCCACTCCTTGTGGAGTCCATCCAGCCGGTCTTTCAACAGCTTTACGCATTCAGCTTCGGTGTATTGGATTTTCTTTCCTGAAACCACCAGAAACTCGCCCTCCGAGGTATCCAGTTCGACATTCATTCCCGCGACCTCCAGGAAATGATCGTCGCCGAATATGAATTTATGACTCCTGATTCCCCGTGCTCCTTTGTGCCATCCGAACAGCAGAACCAGTTCGATCAGCCAGCAGGCCAGAAGCGGGCGGTAGGATTCCGTCGAATCTTCGGGGCTGCCGCGCCGATTCGATCCTGGATTCAGGAATGCCGGAAGCTTGTTCATGTCGTTCTCCTGTAGGTTCTATTGTCGAGTACAGGAGCATTATCCGGTTTTGATGCGACAGAATAAGTCGCAATCCGGGAATGGAGTCGATTTTCAGCGCGCCACGGTGAGAGAAAGGTACACTTCCGCAGTGAAAATCGCATCCCTCAGCGGGCCAACGGGGCCCGTCAGAAATTCCGTCAATTTGCCAGCCAGGGCTTCGAGGGTGTATCTTCCTTCCGGACGCAATTCTTTCGCCATTGCCATGATATCGATCACACCGACGCAAATTCCAGAAACCGGGTTCTTGCCGAGAAGCGAAAATTCATGATCGAGAAACCCGAGGGCGAAGGGCGCATTGTGCATGATCAGTTCCGAGCCTTCGATGAATTCGGCCAACTCATCAGCGACTTCCGAAAAAATCGGCTGTTCGGAGAGCTCCTCGTTGGTGAGGCCGAGGGATTTCTCATCCTCCGTAGACAAAACCATTTCGGGATTTACACGTCTATGCAAGACCCTTCCAAATTCGCCTCGATCGTCCAGTTCGATGCAGGCGAATTCCACCAGTCTGGCTCCTGAATAGGGGGCCAGCCCTGTGGTCTCTATGGCAAGCGCAATCTTTTGCATGGGCAAGTCCTATCCATTGATTGATACGCCATTCTATCCGAATAACCGTATTTTCCAGGCTTCGCTGGCAACGGGATCACAACCCTGGGGCGGCTGCGAAGCATTCCGTCGCACCTTGCCTTTATCCTTTGCGAATCGGGTAAACGATGGAGGAATGCTTTGCCGTCCACGGATGAACAATGCAGGAAATATCTGTACGATAAATTGACGAGAACTTTCCGCACCACGGGCATGGTCGCCGTGTCATCGGGATTCGTGACACGGGAAGACATGGATCGGGCGGACGAAGCCGCGCTGGACATCAAATTCTGCCATCCAGTCGTTTGCCACAAAAGGCTGCATTTCGAACTGGCTAGCGGCGAGCAGGTGCCCAATCCGCTCGGCATGCAGTCTTCCCGGCTGGACAGCGTTTGGCAACTGACCGAGATCGACCGGGATGCCTTCTGCGCCATGAACAAGAGAATGCGCCCATGATGCCAGGCATGATCAGAAGTTCTCTGCCCACTTTTCCCAGAATCCGGGCTCGTCGTGGTGGGCGTTTTCCATCGCCTTTTCGAGCGGGACAAAGCAGAAAACCGCATGCTGCAGGCGCATGCTGCCGTCCGGATTTTCAAGAAAGTCGGCAAGCTTCCTGTATTCCGGCAAAGAGGTATCGTAAGGCACGTCAATGTAGATCCACCCCCGATAGGGAAGCATCGTATTTGGGTTGGCGATATGGGCGCAGGGTTGCCATTCGATCCCGTTACCATCCAGCCAATCGATGATCTGCTGCCGCACCGGAAGGTTTTCCCAATCGATGAAAACCCATTGGAAAGGGTCGTAATCGTCGTCCTCGGGAGATCCTGAAGGATTGTCCGGCTCGAACGCGACGCACAGCACATCGCGCTGCTTTTTTCTGGCAATGGCGTCGATATGTTCGATCAGCATGGGCATGGCGGTCTCCTTCGAAAGGTTTCGACTATACGGGGCATGTGCGTCAATTCATGTCGCACAAAAATACTGTTGAGGGGGAAGGGCGGGATCGCCACCCTTCCCTGCCTATGCAGCTTCCATGACTTGCGGCTGATCCAGCCAGATGAAGGCAGTGATGGTATTCCCGAACCCAAGATACTGGCCCTTACCGACTATGCGCTCGGTGCGCCGGATGTCTTTCTGAGTATCCATGCCTGCAATTACACATCTGTCATTTGCTGCCTTGATACGGATGGTGCGAACTTCAACGATGGTAACGATCTGGTAGGGACGCGCGTTGCGTTCAGATGGGTTGTTGCATTTCATCATGCTCTCCTTTTAAAGTTGACTGCCTGTATGTTTCCTCCGGACGAACCAATCCATCGGGTTTTCCGGAATCAACAGGCGAAGTCAAATTTTCAGGAATGCATGGTTTACCTCAAATTTTAGTGGGGCAGATGACGGTCCCCGTTGCTTCATGTGCAATTACAGATCATACCCCCTTGAAACGACATTATGTGTCGCATTCAATTGAGAAAAATTTACTCATATTCACGCAATTTGATGAGGACTTGCCTTGAGCAATCGCCTGCATCTGGTGACGTTCGACAAGGATTTTCGCAAGTTGCTGAAACCCAGCTCGGTGACCGTGCTGAAAGTGTAGTTCCTGTCGCCGCATCCGCACCGGCAGCACGCGGATTGTGTACCGTATCAACGCGAATGTTATCGAGGTTTTGATCATCGCCATAGGTCAGCGCAAGGATTCGGCTGTGTATGTGGCGGCGGAAAATCGCGTTTAAAAATAAATTATTGCCAACAGTTTAAACGGCACGAATTACGAAATGTCGTTATGACTCAAATCGCCAAGGATGGTTGAGTTGCCGTACTTGAAGGTGAATGAGGGATGGTAGCTATCGACGAGGCCATTTTTATCCGGCATTGCCTTGGCTATCGAATATGATTCTTTGCCGACACTCGCGATTTTGTAAAGGTTGCTCGCATTAGCTAGTGAAATATAGCGGGCAAGTTCTCGTTCAAGTCTGGCATTTTCAAATGCTTTTCCGCCGGACGCGATGATGACAGGAGCATTGTAGAACTTGATTTCCTGATCTGTAGCGAACATTTTGGGGTGTGACTGATTCTCTGAAAACTGTTCCATTGCCTCGCCGGAATGTTGATTCTTTAGATTAAACAGGTTGTACAGTTTTATCGTTCCGCCGGAATGCCCGCTGGTAAACAGCCTGATGACATCGTTCATCAGGCGATCAATGGAAAATTCCACATAGGTTTCGCCGCCAGTCGGTTCGACAAAGAATGGCAGTGATTGTGATCTGAGAAAACCGGTTTGATCCGTCTCATTCAACGGCACTGCGCTACCGGGATTCAACAGTACAAAGCTTGCGCGAAGCTCCCAGCTATCACCAAATTGAAGAATGGTCTGGTCACGGAAAAATGCTCCCGATTCATTATCTTTATGCCACCTTGCGAAACATCTCATTTTTGTTGCTCCTTTTTTATTGACATGCTCAGAATACGCCAATAATGTGACAGGATATGTCGCAATTAAGTGATATCAAATTCCCCATGCTTTTCTACCAGTTCGGCAATTTTTTTACCTGTCAGTGAAATTTCCTCATCACTTTTCAGTCCATATTGAGTGCCAAGAAAATAAATTATTACAACCGTTGTTTTGTTGTCATTTGTCCTGAAATATTTAATTTCCTTTCCAGCAACCTCCTCGGTGAAAACCTTTTCAGTACCCGAACCAAAAGCAGATTGAAATTGTGTCGCGTAAGTTTTTCCGGTACAAATAATCAAAGAGGGAGAATACGTCAAAATCCAGTCTCTGAACATTGGAAACCGCTTTTCTCTGCACCATTCCAGATACTCTTGCTTTGTAGTAAACCCCGTCTTTTGCGTAATCCAATCTGCCCAGTGTTCATGCTTGGTATTCTTGAAACCAATTGGATAAAGGTTGAGCTTAAAGTAATTTGAATCACGATTAAAGCATGATTCCTCGTTAAAAAAAGGTTCGTAATCTCTTGTGTCCCTACCTGCCAATGCAGCAAGAAGTTTTACTGCTTTCAAGTTATATTGGGAGCCGCGAAGAAATTGCCCCCTATTTTCGGCAACATAACCAGGGGTCGTCACATCTTCGAAAACCAAATCATCTTCGTTGGGTGTGCCGGCGCATTCGAAGCCGCATAGCCATACTGAACCCTTTGGATTTCCACCATCGAATCCAGAAAATCCTGTTGCCCATTTTGCAAATTCATTGTTAACCAAAATAGTCATCTCCTGTTGCTTAGTTTGATGTTTAGAAATGTATCACGGATTAAATCAGCGATTTTTTTGCATTCTATGCCGAATTCTCATCTCGTGGCGGGGTCAAGTACAAAATTTGCTGCAAATTCGCTTCTGTCGGTTCGATGACATTTTCTTTTTACCCGGCAATAGCGACCGTTTTTGCTCTCGCTGGCGGCAGCGCGGGGGGCAATTCGCAATGGCCGGGCAGGTTAAAGCTCCCGGTCATCATTTCCGCGTCAATTGAAATTCGGGGCAACATTTCCGGGCTGCGGGGCGGAGGCCGCATCTTCGGGGTTTTCCGGTTGGGTCGGCTCCTGAACCTGCGGTGCCTGCTCGGGGGGCGCTTCGGCGCTGTGCTCGATTCTGTTTTTCTCATAGCGCTCATATTGGGGAATCACGACGGCAGTCAACAATCCCGCGATGATCATGAACGGGAACATCAGCAGCAGGAGCTTCAATGCGATGTGAACGGGAGGAACCAGCATGCCGTAGTTGTATTTTCGTGCCCAGCTCAGCTGGTCGGTAAAGGCGATGACGAAGCATTCGACGAGGGCGATCAGTCCCGGAATGCCTGTCCAGCAGAAGAGAAGGTAAAAGATCCCGCTAACGATTTTACCGAGATAGAAACGGTGCGCGCCGAGCGGGCCCAGCAATGCCGCAAGCACCAGCGCGACATTCTGGCTTTTCGCGCCGCCCTGCGCCCGTTGCGGGGCGCCGCAATTCGGGCAGATTGACGCGCTTTCATGGATTTCCTTACCGCATTGGCGACAAAATATCATTATTTCCTCCTTCAGCTTGATTGGGGTGGGATCAATCGAGGCGCTTTGCGCATCGATTGTCGGGTCCATTAAACCAGCATGAAGCGACAGAATGCGGCGCTTCATGTGCGGATGCCCCCTTGTTCGCTGAATACGGAAGAAAATCGGACACAATCATCCGTTGCGGCAAGCAGGAACGAACCCATGAGCGAAGTGCTGATTTACGAGATTGAGACCGGGAAACCCGGCGTTGATGTCCGTCTGTAAGGGGAAACCGTGTGGCTTGCATTGGCGCAGATGTCTGCCCTGTTCCAGCGTGACAAATCAGTGATTTCGCGCCATATCGGCAATATATTCAAAGACGGCGAGTTGGCTCGTGATGCAGTTGTTGCAAAATTAGCAACAACTGCCGCCGACGGCAAAACTTACCAGGTCGAATATTTCAACCTCGATGTTATCATTTCGGTAGGCTACCGCGTCCATTCGAAATGCGGTGTCCAGTTTCGCCAATGGGCCACCCGCATTTTACGCGACCACCTGGTCAAGGGGTTCACGATCAATCAGTCCCGCATCGCCGAGCGGGGCGTTTCAGAAATGCAGGCAGCCATCGAGCTCCTTTCACGAACGCTCGAAAGCCGGGCGCTGGTCACGGAACAGGGGCAGGACGTTCTTTCCATCATCGTGAGGTATGCGAAAACGTGGTGACAAGGCTGAACGAAAATGCGCTGACGGCGCTCGCCCTCCTGATCGCTGAAAGCAACCCGGCGAACAAGGATCTGATGGTCAGGCTGGTCATGAATCTGATCATCTCCCCCGAATGACGGGCTGTCCCGATCATGCCGCCTCAACCTTCCCTGTAGTTTGAAAGCGCTTCTTCGAGGCTTTTCGCGATCCCTGCACGAAGGCTTTCAGGGGCAAGCACTTCAATGCTCGCCCCCTGGGAAAGCAGCCACCAGCGCAGCTGCCATGTGTCGTTGACGGTGGCAGAGAGCCTGACCCATCCTTCCTCATCCGGTTCGATTTTCTGGTCGGGGGATAATGGCGTCTCGGCAAGGTAGGCTGCCTGTGAGTCCTCGCAAAGGATTTCGAGGCGGATGGGCTCCTCCTGGTTCGAAAAATCCGCAAAGCCGGAAGCGATGCTTTTTTCCAGGTCGAATCCTTCCGGAACCCTGACCGCATCGATCGACACCTCCGCCTTTTCGAAGCGGTGCAGTGCGTACATCCTCACGTCATCGTAATCCCATGCGCTTGCGATGAGATAGGAAACAGAACCCCGCATGACGAGCCCGAGTGGATGCAGAACATATTCCCTGGATTCTTCACCGCCTATGGAGTGATAGCTCGCCGAAAGCTGGCGGTTCTCCAGCAGGCCGAGGTAGATGGCGTCCTGTGCGGTCTTGTCAACCTTCGGCGGGATCAAGGGCTGCGTCGGCTGCACCACTTTGACCTTGTTCAGCCAACCTGCAGGCTGACTGCCGTTCTGGCCAGCGGTATTTTCCAGCCTGGATTTCGCCTGGCCGAATACGCCCCGGAGCGCTTCCAGCATGGAGGACGGCAGCAATTGCTTCAGGTGCGTTTCGACCAGCCGCATGGCGAGCGCTTCAGATGCGCTCAATCCGGGTACGTTGAGATGCGTCCCCCTCATCCAGCGCCAGCCGTAATCGCGGAGATTCTTGTCGTTGAGTTCGATCGGGAAGACTGTGCTCAGCTCCTTCAGGTCGCGCTGCACGGTTCGTACCGAGACTTCGTAGCCCGCATCTTTCAGCTTCGAGGCGACTTCGCTCGCCTTTACCCAGGGGCTGCCGCCGGAAGGCACCAGCTTGAGCATTTCCCACTGGCGAAGCAGGGTGGATTTCTTGTCGACTTGCGGCATTAGCTTTTCTTCCCGATGTCGCTCATTTCCTGGAAGAACCAAGCCAGCCTTACCATGGCAAGGGTATCCAGCTTGCAGTATTCGCGCAATCCTTCAGTCAGCAGATTTCTGCGCTCGTCTTGTGTTTCAGGATGCAGGATCTCCCGGAAGGCTTCCTGCGCATCCCCGCCGTTTCCGACTGTCAGTGCAGTGTAGTCGAGATCCGGAGCGACGGTCGGCAGCACCGCCTTGATCGACCAGGAACCCTTCATGTCCGGATGACAGTAGTGCGCCCTCGCAATGGGAAGCAGATCGACGATCCGGCCGTTGAGGGCATGGAGTTCATCGGCGAGATCCGGGAAAAGCTCGGCCAGCTCCGTTATCCTCCCCTTCTCGAAAACCTGATTGTAGACGAAAACGGGGCCCTCCGCTCCGAGTGTCCCGATCATCCTTTCCGCGCTGGCTCTTCTCGGATCTTCCCCGGACACGTCCAGGAACATCTCGTGGCGAATCTTCCCGGGTTCTTCCTCGACATGACAGGACCACTGGAACGTCACCTGGGTTCGATAGGGGCTGGTCTGCGCCCAGCGGGGAACTGCGAAGTTGATCGTCTCGAAATCCAGATAGTAGCGCGGATAGAGCAGCGCATCGAGCATCCTGCCCGCATCAGGATCGAGTTCGGCGATTTCGGTGCGGCTGATGCGCTGAATCCGTTTATGTGTCTCGTTCAGCAATTCCTGCGGCACGTCAAGCGCATCCTCGTATCCCATGCCGCGAAGTTCCTGTTTTGTCGATTCGCGCATCCTGGAAAAGATGTCCAGCGTGTATTTCGGCTCTTCAAGCAGGACCATGTTCCTTTCGCAGTAGGTCTTGAACGGGCACTCGAAGGGGGCCATGCATTGTTCTCCAGGTTCGATGCAGGGCTCGCCTCCCGACAAGGTGAGCCTTGCCTCGGCAACCCATTTCGGCACCTGTTCGATCAGGGGCGAAATTTCCTCGTCGAGTTCCCTGTATTGGAATAGACCATGGTAGTCGCCTTTTCCCTGATAAACGAAGGAGGTGTCGACATGGGCGAGTTCGACGGAACGAAGAACGATTCCATTCATTCCGATCGCCCAAGCCTGGATCGCGCAGTCGTCAACATGATAGGGCTTGACGCTGGCGGCGGATTTTACCTCGATCATGCGATAGCCTTTTCGAGTCGGCAGCATCAGGTCCGCACGCACCAGAACGCCGTCGTGTTGGAAGGTGGCCTCGAAGACCGGTCGGTCCGGATGGGACTCCAGCGCTTTCCTGGTCGAATCGAGTGCCCTGGAGAGGTCTTCGTCGTCGATCAGGATGCCTCCGGGATGGAGTTTCATCGCCACTTCGCCGACTTCAAAGCCGACCTGGAAACCCCGTTCTGCCTCATTCGAAACTTCAAGAAAATCGGGGTGGTGGACCTGCAGCCAGAACCGCTTCGGGCACTGCTTCCAGGCGACGATGCGCGATTTCGAGAGTCCATATCCAGACATGGTTTTCCTTTTGTGGTGTTCGTGATAGCAGGATAGCAGACATATGCGTCATAATATGACGCATCAAGATCGCGCGAGTCAGATCAATTACGCTGCTCTGGATCCGGGACTTTTACAAGAAACCATGGACATCATGGTCATGTTTTGGCATCTTGTTAAAATAATATCTGTCTAGTTAGCGTATCTGGGTGATACCTGTTCATGCCGAATAAGTGTCTGGGTGACACCTGTTCTGAAAAATAGGTGTCTGCGGGATACGTATCAGGTAGAGCTGTGTATAAAACTTAGACCTCCCTATTTCGCCTTGACCTCATACGCTCCAACGTCTCTTGCATGTCCTTTGGAAGCTTGGCAAGATCGGCTTCATTGAACTGGATATTCCCACCCTCGTAATTGTTCTGGACGTTGACTTGTAGCCGCTCGATGTGAACGATCTTCGCTCCAGCCAACTCGCCGGTAATGAGCACGTTTTTCAAATCCGCTACAGCATGCTGCACGCTTGACGGCAGATAATCCCAGGTCGCCACGGCCTCCGGCCTGCCATCACCCCCCGTGATCGAAACTTTTTCGCGCAACGTATAGACGTTGCTGCGCCCTTTCCTGGTCTTTGAGATGTACCCCATTCCTTCGAGAACCTTCAGTTCACGCTTGACCTGCGCGATCGATACGCCGGACTTCTCGGCGATCGTTTCGATCTCGGGAAAAGAGCGTCCAGTGCTGAAGTTGGTATGTGCCTTGATGACAAGATAAACAGTTGCCGCATACGACCCCATTTTCGCCACGTCACCCGATTCGATCATGTCCCGAAAGACATGAAACCACGTCGTTTCCGCCTTGAAAAGCTCCATCTGCCTGCTCCCATTGCAGCCGCAGCCCATGATCAGGCCTCGGCCTGACGCCTGGCGATTTGCTGCGCTTTGGTTGGTCTGCCGGGCCGCTTGCCTGCGGTTGGCGCTGGGGTCGGGTGCGGCTTCAGGATTTGTTCCTGTGGCTGTCCGGTTTCAAGGAATTCCACGATATCGGACAGAAAGAAAACATACCGTCCGCCAATAGACCGGAGTCGAACAGGGAGACGCCCTCGACAAAATGCCAGTCTGACGCTGTTGACTGTTGGATATTTCAGGATTTGAGCGCCCTGCTCGAGGTCGAGCACGGGCGGATATTGCTTCAGCAGTTCCGCGAGGAGTGGGCTGATTGGGTTTGGCTGCATGATATGCTCCTTGATTGGGCTCATATCTCCATTCAGCAAGGGCGGAAATTTTAAAATCGATGCAGAAGTGTCAGGAAAAGCAGCGATATACGGAAAATACGGCAACGCGCGATCGACGGGCGGCAATCGGCAACTACTTGGAAACCCGCTTCGTGAACGGGTATAGTGTTGGACGGGGTCGCCCTTCCGAATGTCCGCTGCCTGGAAGCGTAATTCTGAAATTGCATGGCAACTGTGTGCCAATTGCTGTCGGTCGAGGTGTAGAATATCCAGCGAGAAAGCAGTCAGTCGCGACAGGTGACAATCGGCCAATATCAGCCGTTCGAGATTGATGCAAACCTGCACTTAAAGCGAGATGTAGACGCTATGCTATTTCAGGGTTCCAAGATGCTCAAAACTCTCTTATTTGTTGTTGCCTTGGTACTTTCCAGTGATACGTATGCAAGCAATTTTCCATTAACCCAAGATTTGCGCGACAAGCAACAATCTTCCCTCGAAATCAAAGGCACCGTTACTACTGAAAAATCCAAAGTTGACATGCAGCGCGATGCAGAAGCTGATAAAGCTAAAGCGTCAATCGATGATGCAATGGTGAAATACGCCGCATGGACAGCGATTTTCACCGGATTACTCTGCATTATTGCGTTCATTCAGATGTTTCTGTTCGTATGGCAGTTGCGTCTAATGCGGCAATCAGCGAATGATGCTTCAACTGCTGCGAATGCTGCACGGGACAGTGCAAAAGTAGCAATAGATACCTTTACAACGCTCGAACGACCATGGGTTTTTCTTGAAAAGCATCGGATTGTTCGACGCGAAGGAGCGCCAATTCAGCCATCGCTTTTAAACAACTATTGGATTTCACTCCTATTTAAGAATAATGGTCGCTCACCGGCACGCATTACCAATTTGGTTTTCAAAATAATCGAGACAAACGAACTGCCCGCAGTTCCAGACTATTCTCTTTGTGAAAGCAAACTCATATGTCCGGCAACACTAGCGTCAGGGAGAGAGTTTGAATCAAATAAGGTAGGTCCGTCGCCAGGTAAGGATGTGCAGTACACGATTTTTGGTAAGTTAACCTATAAGGATATGGCAGGTGTCGAGCATCACACTGGATTCGCGATAGACATATCACCGCACCTTCCTGCCGCGTCAACAAATCAGAATGAACTCTACGATTTCCACGACTGAGTCGTGCCGACGAATCCACGGTTCTCCCATCTAAACGTCTTGTTTCGAGAATACGGTTGGTCAGCTTTGGGTTATTAGGAGAAATTAGCCCTGCCAAATTGCTTGCCGGATAGCTGCCGTTCGCCAAGGACTGCAACGGGTCGGGGCCTGCCATTCACGAGCGTCCGGTGTCGGGCACCGAATTATAAAATTTTGTAGCCTTAACCGGGTCGATATTTGTCGTAAATTTGTCGTAACCGTTACGACAAATACAGACATTTTAAGATATATTAAGATTTGGGCAGAAACGAAAAACCCCTGCAATCTATTGATTATCAGGGGTTTTGTTGGTGGGTCTGCACGGACTTGAACCGTGGACCAAGGGATTATGAGTCCCCTGCTCTAACCAACTGAGCTACAGACCCGAAAACTTCAAGCTTGGTCGAAGCTCATGCCTCATTGTCCAGGAAGCTGCGCAGCCGCTCGGAGCGGGAAGGGTGCCTGAGCTTCCTCAGCGCCTTGGCTTCGATCTGGCGGATGCGCTCGCGCGTGACATCGAACTGCTTGCCGACTTCCTCCAGGGTGTGGTCGGTATTCATCTCGATGCCGAAGCGCATCCTGAGTACCTTCGCTTCCCGCGGCGTCAATGTGTCGAGAATGTCCTTGGTCACGCCGCGCAGGCTCGCATAGACGGCGGCCTCCACCGGCGCCATGGTCGCCGCGTCCTCGATGAAATCGCCCAGATGGGAGTCGTCGTCGTCCCCGATGGGGGTTTCCATGGAAATGGGTTCCTTGGAAATCTTGAGGATCTTCCTGATCTTGTCCTCGGGCATTTCCATTTTTTCCGCGAGAACGGCAGGGTCGGGCTCCAGCCCGGTTTCCTGCAGGATCTGGCGGGAAATCCGGTTCATCTTGTTGATCGTCTCGATCATATGCACCGGGATGCGGATGGTCCGCGCCTGGTCTGCGATCGAGCGCGTGATCGCCTGCCTGATCCACCATGTGGCATAGGTCGAGAACTTGTAGCCACGCCTGTATTCGAACTTGTCCACCGCCTTCATGAGGCCGATGTTGCCTTCCTGGATCAGGTCGAGGAACTGCAGGCCCCGGTTGGTGTATTTCTTCGCGATCGAGATCACGAGGCGCAGGTTGGCTTCGGTCATCTCGCGCTTGGCGCGCCGCGCGCGGGCTTCCCCCGTGGACATCTGTCTGTTGATTTCCTTCAGATCCTTGATCTGCATGCCGGCAAGGTTCTGCACGGAGATGATCTTGTGCTGCTGTTCGATGACGGCATGCTGGAACCGGGTGAGCGCTTCGCTGTAGGGGTGTCCCCCGCCGATCTCGCCCATGATCCAGTCCAGGTTGACTTCGTTGCCGACGAAAACCTTGATGAAATGCGTGCGCGGCATTCCCGCCTTGTTCACGCAGAGCGTCGCGATTTCGCGTTCGTAGCCCCTGACTTCGTCGACCAGCATGCGCAGACTGTCGCAGAAGGCTTCGACTTTCTTGGCGGAAAAACGCAGGGACAGCAGTTCCTTCGAAATCTTTTCCTGCAATTCGGCGTATTCCCCATCGGGCTGGCTCTTTTCCGCCCTGATCTGCTGCATCCTGGTAAAAGCCTCCCGGATCACCGCGAAGTGAACCATGGCGTCCTCCTTAAGCTTCAGGAGGCTTGCACTCGCGATTCCCGCGCTATCGTCCTCGTCCTCCTCGATCTCGAGATCGGATTCCAGCGCGGCGTCGGCTTCCATGATGGTCGTGAGTTCGTCCTCAGTGGCGCTCGCGTCGATGATGCCGTCGACAAGTTCGTCAATACGCATCTCGTCGCGCCCGATCGCGTCCACCATTTCGAGCATTTCAGCGATGGTGGTCGGGCAGGCGGAAATCGCCTGGATCATGTATTTCAGGCCTTCCTCGATGCGCTTGGCGATCTCGATTTCGCCTTCGCGGGTCAGAAGTTCGACCGAACCCATTTCGCGCATGTACATCCTGACGGGATCGGTAGTCCTGCCGAATTCGGAGTCCACTGTGGAGAGGGCAGCCTCGGCTTCCTCGACGACATCCTCGTCGGTCACGACCGTCGCATCCGACATCAGGAGGGTTTCCGCATCCGGCGCTTCGTCATAGACCGAAATGCCCATGTCGTTGATCATTCCGATCACGCCCTCGATCTGCTCTGCGTCGAGCATGTCGTCCGGCAGATGATCGTTGATTTCGGCGTAAGTCAGATAGCCGCGCTCCTTGCCCAGAACGATGAGGTTCTTCAGGCGAATGCGCCTCTCATCGAGATCATTCGGCTGCAATTCTGTTTGCCCGACTTGTTCGCTTTCCTTGGCCATTACCGATTCCCTGTCAAAATGCGGAATAAAACCGAAAATTATACCCTAAAATCTGTTGCCGTTTCGTTTTTGGACAGAAAATTTAATTTCTGCTGCAAAAGTCCGTACTGCGCCTTGTCTTCGTCCGTCCATGCGCCCGATTTCGACTTTTCGAGCAGATGGTCCATCCTTGCCTTGCACTGCATGGCCTGAAGCTGTTTCCATGCCCCGCAGAATTCCTTTTCGATCTCCTCTGCCCCCAGCCCGGCTTCTTCGATGCCGAAAAGGCCGGGGGTGATTTCTTCGAGCAGGGCGCCTTCTTCGCTGCCCCTGAAATGCTCGATGATCGCGGCGGTATTCACGGGGGTCGCCGCGAGGAAATCGATCAACTTTCCAAGCGCCGCGGCATCATTTCCCCGTATGCCGTCTGCTTCGAAATCCATCTCGCCCATATCAACAAGTTTAGCAAGCGACGGAGAATGCATGAGCATTTCGAGCAGTTTTCTGACGACGCTGGGCCTTTTTCCGGGATTTTTTCTGGGAGGGGCTTTCCGGTATCCTCCCGATGGTTTGATCTGGAAAAGGGTTTCGAGTTCCGCGAGTTCCACCCTTGCGAGCTCGGCGATGCGTTTTCTCAGGATCAGCCCCAGATTCGGGGCCCGGATCTGTGAAAGATAGGGTTTTGCGTCATGCAGGAAACGTGCTCTGCCTTCCTCGCTGCCCAGGTTGACTCGCGATGAAAGCTCGCCGGTCAGGAAGGACGAAAGCGCTTGCGCCTGACCCAGGAGCGTTTCGAATTCGGCCTTGCCGCGGCTGCGCACGAAGCTGTCCGGGTCTTCTCCTTGCGGAAGGAAGAGGAAGGAGACTTCCTTCTCGTCCGACAGCAGGGGAAGGCTGTTTTCAAGCGCCCGCCAGGCAGCCCGCCTGCCGGCATTGTCACCGTCGAAGCAGAACATGACATGGTCCGACTGTTTGAGCAGCTTTTGCGCGTGTGCGGGCGTCGTTGCCGTGCCGAGCGTTGCCACGGCGTAATCGATGCCGTGCTGTGCGAGCGCGACGACATCCATGTATCCTTCCACCACCACGACTTTCGATGCATCGTGGATCGCTCGCCGCGCCTGGAAGAGGCCGTAGAGTTCGCGTCCCTTTTCGAAAAGCGGCGTTTCCGGGGAATTCAGGTATTTGGGTTCTCCTGCCCCCAGCACCCTTCCTCCGAAACCGATGATTCTCCCCCTTGCATCTACTATGGGGAACATGATCCTGTTCCTGAAGCGGTCGTACCTTTTTCCTTCTCCCGCAATCACGAGTCCGGCTTCCACGAGTTCGGCCGCTTCGTAATCCCGGAAAATGCCTTCCAGATTGCGCCAGCCGGAAGGCGCGTAGCCTATTCCGAAACGGGATGCGATTTCGCCGGAAAGCCCGCGCTGTTTGAGATAGCTGATCGCGGTCTCGGATTTTTTGAGTTCATCCTTGTAAAATTTGGCCGCCTTCTGCATGATCCCGGCGAGATCCGGGGATTGTTTCTCGACGCGCACCCCCGTTTCGTCAGGCACGGAAAGGCCGAGTTGTCCGGCAAGATCCTTTATCGCCTCGACGTAATTCAGTCCGCCGTGAGCCATGACGAAGCCGATGGCGTTGCCGTGCGCGCCGCAGCCGAAACAATGATAGAACTGCTTGGTGGGGCTTACCGTGAAGGACGGCGTTTTTTCGTCGTGGAAAGGGCAGCAGGCCGCATAGTTCGCTCCGGCTTTTTTGAGGTGGACATGGCGTCCCACCACCTCGATGATATCGAGGCGACTGAGCAAATCCTGGATGAAAGATTGCGGAATCATGCCCGCCGGGAGGATTTACCTGGAAAGCCTGGTCTTGACGAGAGCCGAAACGGCGCCCATGTCGGCGCGTCCGGCAAGGCCGGCCCTGAGGGCGGCCATGACCTTGCCCATGTCGGCAACACCGGATGCCCCGGTCGAAAGAACTGCCTCGTCGACTGCGGCTTCGATTTCCGAGGCGTCAAGCTGTTGCGGCATGTAAGCCTGCAAAACCGAAAGCTCGAATTTTTCGGCTTCCGCCAGATCCGGGCGGGAAGCGCTCTCGTACTGGGAGATCGAATCGCGCCGCTGCTTCATCATCTTCTCTATGGATGAGACCACATCGGCGTCTTCGAGGTCGCGGCGCTCATCCACTTCCTTCTGTTTGATCGCTGCGAGAAGCAGCCTGATCGCGGAAAGTCGAGCGGCATCGCGGCTGCGCATCGCAGCCTTCATGTCCTCGACGATCCTTTCTTTGAGGCTCATCAATACAGCTTGGGGGGGAGAACCTGGCTGCGCAGTCTCTTGTAATGACGCTTGACCGCCGCCGCCATCTTGCGCTTGCGCTCTGCGGTCGGCTTTTCATAGAATTCGCGTGCGCGAAGTTCGGTCAGAAGACCGGTTTTTTCGATCGTGCGTTTGAAACGCCTCATTGCAACTTCAAACGGCTCGTTTTCCTTGACCCTTACGCTTGGCATCGGCTGATATCCTTGTTCTGGAATTGAAAACCTCGAATCATACCAGACTATGGCCGCCTTTGCATCCGAATTTTACCTGGGTGCGAGTTCGGGATACACTACACCCATCATGCTAGTACTCGGAATCGAAACGTCCTGCGACGAAACCGGCGTTGCGCTTTACGACACGGAGTGTGGGCTTCTCGCACACGGGCTTTACACCCAGATCGCGATGCACAGGGAATACGGCGGGGTCGTGCCCGAACTCGCTTCCCGCGACCATATCCGGCGCGTGCTTCCGCTCGTGGGCGAAGTCCTCGGTAAATCGGGCAAGGCTCTGGACGAGGTCGATGCGATTGCCTACACACAGGGGCCGGGCCTTGCCGGGGCGCTCCTTGTGGGCGCTTCGGTCGGCGCATCCCTGGGGTTTGCCCTCGGAAAGCCGGTGATAGGCGTGCATCATCTCGAAGGGCATCTGCTCTCCCCCCTGCTCTCCAGTCCCGCTCCGGATTTCCCCTTCGTTGCGTTGCTCGTCTCGGGCGGACATACCCAATTGATCAGGGTGGACGGCATAGGGCGTTATACCCTGCTCGGGGATACCCTGGACGATGCGGCAGGGGAGGCTTTCGACAAGACTGCAAAGCTCCTTGGACTCGGCTACCCCGGGGGGGCTGCGCTCTCGGCGCTTGCGGAAAAAGGCAGACCGGGGCGCTTCCGTCTTCCCCGTCCGATGCTGAACAGCCCTGATTTCGATTTCAGCTTCAGCGGCCTGAAGACCGCCGCCCTCACGCTTGTCAGGAGTCAGGAAAACGACGAAGAGACCCATGCGGATATCGCGCGCGCATTCCAGGATGCGATAGTCGAAGTGCTGGTGAAAAAATCCCTGCTCGCTGCCAGGAAGTGCGGCCTCGAAAGGCTGGTTGTTGCGGGCGGAGTGAGCGCTAACAGTGAATTGCGGCGCATCCTGTCCGAGAAGGCTGCCGGAATCGAAGTGTTCTACCCCGATCTCGAATTCTGCACCGACAACGGGGCGATGATCGCATTCGCAGGGGCGATGCGTTTTCTCCGCGGGGCGACTCCGGAGACGGGATTCAAGGTCAGGGCGAGGTGGGATCTCGAATTTCTCCAGGGAAGCGCTGATTTAACGCAAGCGCTTCCCTAGCCCTTGAAAGCGCCTTCCTCCCCCTTGAGGAGCTTGGCGATATTGGTCTTGTGGCGCCATATGAGCAGCAGGCACATGGCAAAAACGCCGAGCGTCAGGATATTGGATCCCAGAATGAAGAAGGCATAGAGGGGCGCAAGCCCTGCCGCGGCGAGCGCGGAAAGGGAAGAAATCCTGGATATGAAGAAGACGATGAGCCATGTTCCGGCAACGGCGGCGCCCAGCCAGAAGTCGAGCGCGAAGCAGATGCCGAGCGCCGTAGCAACGCCTTTCCCCCCCTTGAAGCCGAGGAAAACCGGAAAAAGGTGGCCGAGAAACACCGCAAGCGCTGAGGCGGCGATGACGGCAGGCGCCTGGAAGTAATGCTGGGCAATCAGGACGGCAACGGTTCCCTTTGCGCCGTCCCCGATCAGGGTGAGTGCTGCCGCTGCTTTTTTTCCCGTTCTCAATACGTTCGTCGCGCCCGGATTGCCCGAGCCATAGGTTCTGGGGTCGGGAAGCTTGAACAGCCTGCTTGAGATGAGCGCGAATGAAACAGAGCCTGCGAGGTAGGAGAGAAGAATTACCGCTATCTTGAGCATGCCAAATATTCTAAAATGTCGAACCGCAATTCTACCTGCTCTCAACGAAAAATGGACGTCATCTTCATACAGGCTTTCCGCGCGGATACATTGATCGGGATCTACGATTGGGAAAGAAAAATCCGCCAGCCTGTGGAGATCGATATCGAGATCGGGATTCCCGGAAACGCGGGAAGCGACGAGATAGCCGACACCATAGACTATGGCCGGGTCGTGGAGCGGATCAGGGAAGTGCTCTCATCCCACAACTTTTCCCTTCTGGAAGCCCTTGCCGAACATCTTGCCGGAATTATCCTCGTGGAATTCGGCTCGCCCTGGGTCAGGCTTTCTGTCGCCAAAATCGACGCGATGAGCGGAGTCAGGCGCCTCGGCATCCGCATCGAGCGGGGCTGTTAGGGAGCCGCTGATGTATTCCTGCGCGGGTGCGACGAGGCTTTGTGGGCCAGCTGCAACAGGATAAAAATCCTCAGCGTCGCAGTTCTCCATGACGCCCGATCATGAGTCGCGGATCAGCCTCTGGGATGATGCTTCGCGTGCAGGGATTTGAGCCGCTCGCGCGCGACATGGGTGTAGATCTGGGTGGTCGAGATGTCGGAGTGGCCGAGCAGGATCTGCACGACCCTGAGATCGGCCCCGTGGTTCAATAAATGGGTTGCGAAGGCATGGCGCAGCGTGTGGGGGGAGATGGGTTTCTCTATCCCGGCTCTCGATGCATGCCGCCTGATGAGATACCAGAAAGCCTGGCGGCTCATGGCCGAACCCCTTGATGTGACGAAGATATGATCGCTCGTTCTGCCGGCCAGAAGGGCGATGCGCGATGATTTCATGTAGCGCCCGACCCAGTCCAGCGCTTCCTCCCCCAGAGGGACAAGACGCTCCTTTTCCCCTTTTCCGGTCACCCTGACCACTCCCATGTCCAGGCTGATCTGCCGGATTTTCAGATTGACGAGTTCCGATACGCGCAGCCCGCTCGCATAGAGCACTTCCAGCATTGCCCTGTCCCTGAGTCCGATGGAGTCATTGATGTCGGGCGCATCGAGCAGGCTTTCCACGTCGGCCTCGGACAGGCTTTTCGGCAGGCCCCTGGAAAGCTTGGGGGGTTCGATGTCCAGGGTGGGATCCCGGGAGATTTTTCCTCCGGCAAGAGCGAACTGGAAAAAGCGCTTGAGACTGGAAAGCTCGCGGCTGGTGGTGGACGCCTTCTTTTCCGACTGGTGCGCGAGAAAGGCGAGCAGCATGGCGTGGTCGGCTTCGATCAAATTTTTGCCGTATTCCTTATCCAGCCAGATGGAAAACTGTTTCAGATCGCTGCGGTAGCTATCGAGGGTATTCCTGGAAAGTCCGTCTTCCAGCCACAGCGTATCGCAAAACTCGTCCAGCAGGTCAATCCGACTCATGCGCGAGCAGCCATTTCTTGATGAGGAGCGGATCTCCTTCGCCGTGATGCATGAAACCGCCTAGTCCCGTTTTCGCGACGACGCGGTGGCAGGGGATCACGATGGGTAGCGGGTTGGCGCCGCATGCCTGCCCGACTGCGCGCGGGGCGGAGGAAAGCTCCTGCGCGATCTCACCGTAAAGTCTTGTTTTTCCACGCGGGATTTTCGCGATTTTCCCCCAGACCATTTTCCGGAATTCGGTGCCATGAAGCTGCAACGGAAGATCGAAATCGAAATCCGGGTCGGCAAGATAGGCGGCCAGTTGCAGGCAGACTTTTTCCGCAAAAGCATCCGAAGGCGCAAGCGGTTCTTCGCGAGACGGAAGAAATTCGATTCCGGCAAGACATGCCCCTTCCGTCCTGATTCCCAGAAATCCGAAAGGCGCTTCGATTTTTGCAGCGTATCTCATTGCAGCCTCCTTTTGAGTTCACGGATGCCCGCGGGATCCCTGGTTCTTGAGAGCAGCCACTTGTACTGGGCCCTGGCATCCTGGACGAACCCCGCCTGTTGCAGGCTCTCGGCGCAGGAGAGTCGCGCGCTTCTGGCGAGATCGTCGGTCTGCTTCGCTTCGATTGATGTCGCGGCTTCGAAATAATAGGCGGCTGCAGTTTGCGGATCGGTGGAGGTTTTCCCCAGCAGCACCAGAAACTCGCGTCTTGTCTCGATGTCGACGAGCGGCGTGAGCGCCGACAGAAGCTTGTTCGAAGCGGGTTCGTTCATGGAAACCATTAGTTTTGCAAGGGCGAGGATGCGGCTCGATGTGGCGGGATCCAGCGCCTTCACGGTCCCGAGGTATTGATCCAGGGCGGAGGCGGCTTTTGCCGACTGTCCGGTTTTCAGCCATGCAAGGGCGAGATCGAGGGCATCCGCGCCCGGAAGGGCGTCCCAGAAATGCGTGCAGTCCGCATAATTGCCGCTCTGGAAAGCCATGTTCCCCAGTGCAAGTCTTGCTTCGGGAGGGATGTCGGATGACTTCGAAAAAATACCGACTGCGATTTTAGGGGAATCCTTCAGGGATGCGATCATGAGCAGTACCGCCCTGTTTCTCGATTCGATATTTTCCGCATGAAGGGAAAGGTGGGCGAGCAGGGATCTTCGGGCGGAAGCATCGTCCATTTTCGCAATTGCATCGAACCAGGCTGCATAGTCCCCCTGCAAAAGCGCATATCGGTTCGAAAAGGCGATCGCATTGCCGAGGTAGCTTTTCCAGAGTGCTTCGGCAGGAATTTTACCGGCAGAAACAAGCGCCTCAAGCGATTTTATTTCAAGCGAAGCATCCCCCTTCATTTTGGCGGCTTCGAGGAGAATGTCGGGATTGCCTTTTGCCGCCGAAATGACATCGTCGGGAGACATCAATCCGGTTTCGAGTTCGGCCCTGAGTTTCAGCGGGTCTGCATCGTCGAGGAGCGTGAGCCAGGCGGCGCTATCCTTAGCCATGCCTGTGGAAAGCAGTCCATCCACGAACTTGGATGTCTCTATTTTCGTCAGTGGCCGGTAATCCTGATCGAAGCGCAGCATCGCGTAATAGGCGCTTTTCCCATCCTTTTCCCCGGCATAGCTTTCGATGACCTGGAGCCTTGCCTGCCTCAACTCGGTTTTGGAGAGATCTCCATGCCAGATGAGCTGCGCGAGCCAGTCTCTGGCAAGGGAAGGTTTGCCGAGGTTGAAAGCGGATTTTGCGGCGAGAAGTGCGGTTTCCCTGGAGAAGGGCAGGCTTGCCGCGATATCCAGCACGGCCCTGTCCCTGCTGAACCGGGAAAGGAGCCTGATTTCGAGCGCCCCCCATAGCTCCCGTGTTGCGTCCGGGGGGGGCGCGTTCCTTTGCATATAGGAGAGCGCGAGTTCGTTTGCGCCTGCATTCTGCATTTTCGCTGCAAGTTCGAAAGAGCCGGCGTTTGCGACCTCCGTGAAGATCAGAAGCATTGCCGGAAAAAGGCGGAAGATCAGCATTGTTCCCAGGGAAGCCCAGCGTGGCGCCAGCCGTTCAGACTGCTTCTCCGGTGGGCTTCGTCGAGGTCGCCCTCGAAGCCGTGCAATATGTTGTAGATATCCTTGAAACCGGCTTCTTCGAGTGCCAGGCCTGCATCGCGGGAGCGGACGCCGCTCCTGCAGATGAGCAGGATGGGCCGGGTTTCGCTCGCTATTTTTTTCGTGTGGGCCACGAAATCCGTGGTTGATTTCCCAGTCCGGTCCGTCGTTCCAGGGGACATGGATAGCGCCCACGGGATGTCCCACGAAAAGAAATTCGATTTCGCTGCGCACGTCTATAAGCACGGCGCTCGGATTGTTTTTCAGAAACTGAAAAGCTTCCTCTGGTTTGAACGATCTCATGAGGGTGATTATAGCCTAAGCCGAACTGGTGAAGGACATGTTAAAATCGCGAAAACTCTTTACAAAGGCTCCATATGCGCGAAGAACTATTGCGTTCCCTCCTGGCTCGCCGCATCCTCATCCTGGACGGCGCGATGGGAACGATGATCCAGACCTACAAGCTTACAGAAGCGGATTACCGGGGGGCGCGCTTCGCCGATTTCGGGTGCGACCTCAAGGGCAACAACGACCTGTTGTCCCTGACCCGGCCCGAAATCATCCGCGCCATCCACGAGGCCTATCTGGATGCGGGGGCGGACATTCTGGAGACCAATACCTTCAATGCGACATCGATTGCGATGGCCGACTACAGGATGGAGCATCTTGTCCACGAACTGAATTTTTCAGGAGCGAGACTGGCGAAAGAGGCTGCGGAAAAATACAGCACCCCGGAAAAACCGAGATTCGTCGCAGGCGTCCTGGGGCCGACGAACAGGACCGCTTCGATCTCCCCCGATGTGAACGACCCCGGTTTCAGGAATGTCTCCTTCGACGAACTGGTTTTGGCCTATATGGATGCGATCCATGGGCTCGTCGAAGGCGGCGCGGACATCCTGATGGTCGAGACCGTGTTCGATACCCTCAACTGCAAGGCGGCCCTGTTCGCGATCGAAAGCTATTTCGATGCGCATGGTTTCAGGCTTCCCATCATGATTTCCGGGACCATCACGGATGCGAGCGGCAGAACGCTCTCCGGGCAGACCACGGAAGCTTTCTGGAATTCGGTTTCCCATTGCAGGCCGCTTTCGATCGGACTCAATTGCGCTTTGGGGGCGAAGGAACTGAGGCCTTATGTGGAGGAGCTTTCGCGCGTGGCTGATGTGTGTGTGAGCGCTCACCCGAATGCGGGGTTGCCCAACGAATTCGCCGAATACGACCAGAGTCCGCAATACATGGCAGGACTCATCCGGGAATTCGCCCAAAGCGGCTTTCTCAATATCGTGGGCGGGTGTTGCGGGACGACCCCGGCTCACATCAGGGCGATCCATGACGCGGTGGTCGATGTCGCACCCCGCGCCATTCCCGTCATAGAAAAAAAATGTCGCCTTTCCGGGCTGGAGCCGTTCAACATAGGGGAAGACTCCCTGTTCGTGAATGTCGGAGAGCGCACCAATGTGACGGGATCGAAGATGTTCGCAAGATTGATCCTGAACGGGGATTATCCTGAAGCGGTGAATGTCGCGAGAACCCAGGTCGAAAACGGGGCGCAGATCATCGACATCAACATGGACGAGGCGATGCTCGATTCGGAGCGCGCGATGGTGACTTTCCTCAACCTGATCGCATCCGAACCCGACATCAGCCGGGTTCCGGTCATGATCGATTCCTCGAAGTGGTCGGTGATCGAGGCAGGTTTGAAATGCGTTCAGGGCAAGCCGGTCATCAATTCGATCAGCATGAAGGAAGGGCAGGATGCGTTCGTGAAGCACGCGCGTCTTGCGAGACGCTATGGGGCAGCGGTGATCGTGATGGCTTTCGACGAGAAGGGCCAGGCGGACACGAAAGAGCGGAAGATCGAAATCTGCACCCGCTCCTACAACATTCTGGTCGATGAAGTCGGCTTCCCCCCGGAAGATATCATATTCGACCCCAACATTTTCGCGGTTGCGACCGGAATAGAGGAGCACAACAATTACGCAGTCGATTTCATCGAGGCGACCGGGATAATCCGCAGGACGCTCCCCCATGCCAAGGTGAGCGGCGGGGTGAGTAACGTCTCTTTTTCATTTCGCGGCAACGAACCGATGCGGGAGGCGATTCATACCGTGTTCCTGTATCACGCGATACGCGCCGGAATGACCATGGGGATCGTGAATGCGGGGCAACTCGGCGTTTACGAGGATATCCCTAAGGATCTTCTCGATCGCGTGGAGGACGTGATCCTCAACAGGAGGATGGATGGCACGGAGCGCCTCGTGGAATTTTCGGAAAGCGTGAAGGGACAGGGAAAGGCGAAAGTCGAGGATCTGGCCTGGCGCGATGCGCCCGTGGGCGAGCGACTCACTCATGCCCTGGTGCGCGGCATCACGACCTATATCGTGGAAGATACGGAAGAAGCGAGGCTTCAGGCGACGCACCCGATCAGCGTGATCGAGGGGCCGCTCATGGACGGCATGAATGTGGTCGGGGATCTTTTCGGCTCGGGAAAGATGTTCCTGCCGCAGGTCGTCAAAAGCGCAAGGGTCATGAAGCAGGCTGTCGCCCACCTGATTCCCTATATCGAGGCCGAAAAGAATGGGGCGCAGCAGGCGAAAGGCAAGATTCTGATGGCGACAGTCAAGGGGGATGTGCACGATATAGGCAAGAACATCGTGGGGGTCGTGTTGCAGTGCAACAATTACGATGTGGTGGATCTTGGCGTGATGGTTTCCTGCGAGAAAATCCTGCAGACGGCGCGGGAGACGAAAGCGGATATCATCGGGCTTTCCGGGCTCATCACGCCTTCCCTGGAGGAAATGGCGCATGTTGCGAAAGAAATGGAGCGCGAAGGCTTCACCATACCACTTCTGATCGGGGGGGCCACGACTTCGCGCGTCCATACGGCCGTCAAGATCGAGCCGGGATACAGCGGAACGACCGTGTACGTAACCGATGCTTCGCGCGCAGTCGGGGTGTGCAGCAATCTGTTGAGCGATGCGCTCAAGGATGAATATGTCGCCGGAATCAAGGCTGATTACGAGAAAGTCAGGCAGCTTCACAAGGGGAAGAAGGGGCAGGGGCCGCATCATCCTCTTCAAGAGGCAAGGCGCCACGGACTCAAGACCGACTGGGAGCATTATGTCCCGCCGGTGCCTGCCTGCATTGGACTCAAGGTGCTGAAAGACTATCCTCTGGAGGAAATTGCGCGCTGTATCGACTGGACGCCTTTTTTCCAGACATGGGAGCTTGCGGGGCGCTATCCGAAAATTCTGGAAGACGAAGTCGTCGGGGAGGAGGCAAGAAAACTCTTCAATGATGCGAAGGCGATGCTGGGGAAAATCGTTTCGGAAAAATGGCTGACTGCGAACGCGGTTTTCGGCCTATTCCCCGCGAACAGCGTGGAAGGCGGGGATGACATCGAAATCTATACCGACGAATCCAGGAGCGAGGTCGCGATGGTGTTCCACAACCTCAGGCAGCAGATGATCAAACCGCCCGGCAGGCCGAACCTTTGCCTCGGGGATTTCGTCGCGCCGACAGGCGTGAAGGACTATATTGGGGCGTTCGCGGTGACGGCGGGGATTGGGATGGAAACGAAGCTCGGAGAATTCCACGAGCAGTTCGACGACTACAGCAGCATCATGCTCAAGGCGCTCGCAGACAGGCTCGCCGAAGCATTCGCCGAGCATCTCCACATGAGGGTGAGGCGGGAGTTCTGGGCTTATGCGAAAGACGAAGGACTCGACAACGAAGCGCTGATCGAAGAGAAATACCGGGGAATCAGGCCGGCTCCAGGCTATCCGGCCTGCCCGGATCATACCGAGAAGGAGGCGCTTTTCAGGCTGCTCGATGCCCCGAAAAACGCGGGAATCACGATCACGGAAAGTTATGCGATGCTGCCTGCCTCCTCGGTCAGCGGATTCTATTTCTCCCATCCCGAATCTTCCTATTTTGCAACGGGAAAAATCGACAGGGATCAGGTCGAGGATTATGCAAGACGCAAGGGAATGGATATCGAGACGGTGGAGCGCTGGCTTGCCCCCGTACTCCAGTAAAAAAACACCCGCGACAAGCGCGGGTGAAAGGGGGAGGTACGGTTCGGATATTAGAGCAGTTTTCTTATCCGCTCCTTAAGGAGGGCGTCAATTTGCTTTTTGGTGTCTATGCCCCATAATATCCAGCTTTCCCGCAATGATCCAGATCCCGGATGACGCAACGATGGGCAGCCTGACGCTTTACCGGCGACTGATGCGGTATGTCGCACCGCACTGGCGGGTTTTTATGCTTTCCATTCTGGGCATCGCTGTCGCGGCTGCGACCGAGCCGCTGCTGCCTGCCTTGATGAAACCGATGCTCGACGGCGGCTTCGTCCAGAAGGACGGAGGGATCATGCGCATGGTTCCCCTTTATATCGTGCTCCTGTTTCTGGTGCGCGGCATCGCCACGTTCGTCGGCGCCTATGCAATCAACTGGGTCGGAAACAGGCTCGTGATGGACTTGAGGGTGGACATGTTCGGCAAGCTGATCAGGCTGCCCAACGCTTATTTCGACGACCATGTCAGCGGGAATCTGATTTCGAAGCTGACCTACGACGTGACCCAGGTTTCCGCCGCGGCAACCAATGTTGTCGTGATCACCGTCAAGGATACGCTGATCATCGCGGGTTTGCTGGGATGGCTCGTGTACCTCAACTGGAAGTTGACCTTGCTGTCCCTGATCATGGGGCCGGCGATTGCGCTGGTGATCAGGGTCATCAGCAAAAAACTCAGGGAATCGAGCCGTGCGATGCAGGCGGCTATGGGGGAGATCACCCAGGTTCTTGAAGAAGGGATAGAATGCAACCCCGTGGTCAAGCTTTACGGCGGGCATGAATACGAATCGAAAAGATTCCATGACAGCGCCAACCTGGTCAGGCGTTTCAATATGAAACAGGCCGCAGCTGCTGCAGCCAATGTCCCGATTGTGCAACTGATCGCGTCGATCTCCGTCGCGATCATCATTTATTTCGCCACCCTGCAGTCCCAGGCCGACAAGACGACCGTGGGCGGCTTCGTTTCGTTCATCATTGCGATGATGATGCTGACTGCGCCGCTGAAACGGATCACCAGCGTCAGCGAATTCATGCAAAGGGGGCTCGCCGCAGCCGAGAGCATATTCGGGCTGATCGACGAAGCGATCGAGCCGGACGAGGGAAAAGCCGTCCTGAAGGGCGCCAGAGGCGAATTGATTTTCGAGGCGGTGAGTTTTTCCTACGGGAACGAATCCAGACTCGCCCTGGACCAGTTTTCGCTTTCCATCAGTCCCGGCGAGACGGTCGCCCTGGTGGGTTCGTCGGGGAGCGGGAAAAGCACGCTTGCCAACCTGATCCCGCGCTTCTATCATCCGACCAGCGGGCGAATTTTGCTCGACGGGCGCGACATACGGGATCTGACCCTGGAAAGCCTGCGCGACAACATCGCTTTCGTGAGCCAGAATGTCGTCCTGTTCAACGATACGGTTTCGGCCAACATCGCCTATGGCAAAATGGGTGGGGCGGGCAGGTCTGAAATCGAGGCAGCGGCAAAAGCGGCTCATGCCATGGAATTTATCGGCGAGATGCCGCAGGGCATGGATACGCTCATAGGCGAGAACGGCGTGAAACTCTCCGGCGGACAGCGCCAGCGGCTCGGGATCGCGCGGGCGCTGCTCAAGGATGCGCCGGTATTGATCCTGGACGAAGCGACTTCCGCCCTCGATTCGGAGTCTGAAAAACATGTCCAGGCGGCGCTCGAAACCCTGATGCAGGGCAGGACGACCATCGTGATTGCGCACAGGCTTTCGACCATAGAAAAGGCCGACAGGATCGTCGTGATGCAGAAGGGCAGAGTCATGGAGATCGGAAGGCATGCCGAATTGCTTGAAATGAACGGCATCTATGCCAATCTTTACCGGATTCAGTATGAGCCGGTCAGGAGTTGATGGACGTGATGAAATGGATTGAAATACTGTTCGAGGGCGCTTTGTGGCGCAGCCGCTTTGTCGTGGTCTTCGCCGTGATCGCGAGCATCGCCGCGGGATTTTCCATTTTCTACATGGCGACCGTGGATGTGGTGTATCTGGTTGCGCATATCCTGCACTATGCCGATCCCGGCATGGCTCCCGAAGCGAGGCGGGTGCTCCACGAGGATACCATCACCCATCTCGTCGAAGTGGTCGACGGCTATCTCCTTGCAACCGTCATGCTGATTTTTTCGCTCGGGCTTTACGAGCTTTTCGTGAGCGACATAGACGAAGCGAAAGGGGAGGAAAGATCGAGCAAAATCCTCGTGATAGAAAGCCTGGACGACCTCAAGGCGAGGCTCGCCAAGGTGATTCTGATGATTCTGATCGTGACCCTTTTCGAGCAGGCGCTCAAGATCAGGCTCGCAACACCGCTCGATCTCCTGTATCTGGGCGGCGCCATCGCGCTGGTGGGGCTTTCCCTTTATCTCACGCATGCGGCGGAATCCAAACCCAAGGTTCATGAGGAGCATTGAGACATGCCGCATATCTCGGTCGTCATTCCCGTCTACAAGGCGGAAAATTGTCTCGATGAGCTTTATGCCCGCCTCAAGGCAGCCATCGAGCCGATCAGCGGCGATTTCGAAATCCTGCTCGTCGAGGATTGCGGGGGGGACCGTTCCTGGGACTTGATAGGGGAACTTGCAAAAAAAGACCCCAGGGTAAAAGGGCTACAGTTCAGCCGCAATTTCGGCCAGCATTACGGAATCACGGCGGGCCTCGATCATGCAGGCGGGGACTGGGTGGTGGTCATGGATTGCGACCTCCAGGACAGGCCGGAGGAAATTCCGAGGCTTTACGCCAAGGCGCAAGAGGGCTTCGATGTCGTGCTCGCCAGACGCGGGCACAGGGAAGATCCTTTTCTGAAGCGCCTTGCTTCTTGGGCTTTTTACAAAATATTCAGCTATCTCTCCGACATGGAATACGACGGTCAGACCGGAAATTTCAGGATCATTTCGAAAAAGGTGGTGAAAAGCTTCAGGCTGATGCGCGAGCAGTTGCGGTTTTTCGGGGGACTCATAAGCTGGGCCGGGTTTGCCTCAGCCAGCATTGATGTTCGGCATGCGGAACGTTTCGAGGGCAAATCGACCTACACTTTCAAAAAGCTTATGCATCTGGCAACGGACACGATCATCGCCTATTCGGACAAACCACTGAGACTTTCGATAAGGTTCGGCTTCACGATCTCCTTCCTGTCTTTTCTGTATGGCCTCTATATCGTATATCATGCGCTGTTTCACGGCGCTGCGATCATGGGCTGGAGCAGCCTGATCGTGTCCCTTTATTTCCTGGGCGGAATCATCATATCCATTTTGGGCGTAATAGGCATTTACCTCGGCAAGACCTTCGACGAGGCGAAAAGGCGTCCCCTTTACATCATCAGCCATACCACTTTCGATGAGCATTAAGGAAACCCCATGGGATGCCGCAGCTTTCGGGATCCCGACATTCGAGATCAGCGCGCTTTCAGAGGAAAATTTGGGGTTTGCTTCCAGGACGAGCGGACATTACACCATCAAGGTCGACCCGCTTGCAGACAAGAAAATGCTCGATGCATACGGTTTCTATTATTGCGATACCCTGATCGAGCCCTGGTGCAGCCTGGGGCGGTTCAGGTTTTACGATTGCGCCGATTGTCGTGTTTCGAAGGAAACCGGCCTGGAAGCATTGCTGGGGATTTGCCACGGCGCTTTCTCCCATGGCCGCTTCCACAGGGATTTCAACCTATCTCCTGAACTCGCCGACAGGCGATACGACAACTGGCTTGCGTCGCTTTACCGGGAAGGCAACGTGCTGGGTCTTTATCATGATGAAACATTGGCCGGATTTGTCGCTTATTCCGGAAGCCGCCTCGTGCTGCATGCGATAGACGAAACATACCGGGGCCGAGGGTATGGGAAATATTTATGGAGCGCGGCATGCAGGGTGATTTTCGATCGGGGCGCTCCTGAAATCACGAGTTCCATATCCGCGTCCAATCTTGCCGTGCTGAATCTTTATGCCTCCCTCGGGTTCGGATTCAGGAACGCTGTCGATGTTTACCACCTTTGGGTAAAATGAGTTATCTATATGTTTTTCTCACGATCATCCTGACTGTTTACGGGCAGATCGTCATCAAGTGGCAGGTACTGAAGGCGGGCGCATTTCCGGAAGACGGACTCGGGAAAGCGTACTTTCTCCTGCATCTGCTGCTGAATTTCTGGGTGATCAGCGCGTTTGCCGCGGCGCTGCTGGCTTCGGTCACCTGGATGGCGGCGATGACGAAACTTCAGTTGAGCCACGCCTATCCCTTCATGAGCCTCGCTTTCGTTCTGGTGATCCTGTTCAGCAATATCTTTTTCGGCGAACAGGTTACTGCGCTCAAAGTGGCGGGGATAGCGCTCGTCGTTTTGGGACTTGCCATAGGGAGCCAGGGTTGAAAATATGCCTTGCCTGCGGAAGCGTTGCATCGGATGAATGGACATGCCGGTCCTGCGGATGGGAAGCCGGAAAAATGGAAGGCTACCCCGCGTTTGCGCTCGCCCTTGCATTGGGCAACGACGGATTCAAGACGGAATATTTCGCGGAACTCGCTGCGCTCGAAGAGAAGAATTTCTGGTTTCGAGCGAGGAATCGTCTCATCCTGTGGGCGCTGGATGCCTTTTTTTCAGGCGCTCATGACTTCATGGAAGTGGGATGCGGCACGGGCTATGTGCTTTCAGGCATCAGGCGCGCCCATCCCGAGATGAAATTATGGGGAAGCGAGATTTTTGCTGCCGGACTGGGGTTCGCCGCATTGCGCGCGAAAGACGCCGAACTGATCCAGATGGATGCGAGGCGCATGCCTTTTCGGGATGAATTCGAAGTGATCGGCGCATTCGACGTGCTGGAGCATATCGAGGAGGACGAACTCGTGCTTGGGCAGATGTTCCATTCATTGAAGCCCGGAGGCGGGATCATCCTGACCGTGCCGCAGCATCCTTTCATGTGGAGCCGGCAGGATGCGGCTGCCTGCCATGTAAGGCGCTACACCAGGAGGGAGCTGGCCGGGAAATTGAAAAATGCGGGATTCAGCGTGGAGATGGCGACTTCCTTCGTATGTCTTCTTTTCCCCCTCATGATGCTTTCCCGCATCGCCAAGCGGGAAGCCTCGGATCCCATGTCGGAGTTGAGACTGGGAAAGTTTGCAAATACGCTGTTCGAGTCGGTCATGAAGCTGGAGAGGAAGCTGATCGAGATGGAAATTCAACTGCCTTTCGGCGGATCCTTGTTGATGGTGGGTAGACGGCCATGATTCCATTCAACAAACCCTACATGACCGGCAGGGAGCTCGACTACATATCGGAAGCCCATGCCGGGGGGCACCTTGCCGGCGACGGAGCATTCACCAAACGATGCAATGCATGGTTCGAGGAAAAGCTGGGCACGGTCAAGGCGCTTCTGACGCATTCCTGCACGGCAGCGCTCGAAATGGCGGCTATCCTGTGCGATCTCGAAGCGGGGGATGAGGTGATCATGCCTTCCTATACCTTCGTGTCCACCGCCAACGCATTCGTCCTGAGGGGCGCGATTCCGGTTTTCGTCGACATCAGGGAGGACACCCTCAATATCGACGAAAACCTGATCGAAGAGGCGATAACGGAAAAAACCCGCGCCATCGTCGCTGTGCATTATGCGGGGATCGCCTGCGAGATGGACAGGATCATGGATATTGCGAATCGGCATGGGCTTGTCGTGATCGAGGACGCCGCCCAGGCGCTGCTCTCGACCTACGGGGGGAAGTTTCTCGGCACGATCGGGCATCTCGGCTGCCTGAGCTTTCATGAGACCAAGAATGTCATCAGCGGAGAAGGCGGTGCGCTTCTCGTCAACGACAGACGCTTTGTCGAGCGCGCGGAAATCGTTCGTGAAAAGGGGACGAACCGCAGCCAGTTCTTTCGCGGGCAGGTCGACAAATACACCTGGGTCGATGTCGGATCGTCCTATTTGCCGAGCGAGTTGATCGGCGCTTTCCTCTATGCCCAGCTCGAACAGTGCGATGCCATTATCGCAAAAAGAAGAGGCATCTGCTCGCGCTATGCGCAATTGCTCTCCGTGCTCGAAGAGAAAGGACTCTGCCGTCTGCCGCAACAGGAACCGGAGGGCATCAGGGGCAACGGCCACATGTTCTACCTGATTCTTCCCCATCTCGAAATCAGGGGTAGCCTGATCCGCCATCTGAAAGATGCGGGCATACTGGCTGTTTTTCATTATGTTCCGCTCCATGCTTCCCCCTCCGGGAAAAAGTACGCCAGGACACATGGCGGAATGGATGTGACGGAGAGCCTGAGCGACAGGCTGGTGCGCCTTCCGGTTTACTTCGAATTGAGCGAAGCGGAGCTTTTGCACATCACGGACAGCGTGAAGTCCTTTTTCGGCCTGTGAGGGGATAGTCCTTGGAAAAGATGGAAAGGACGCTTTGGCTTTTCTATGCTGTTGCCGCGCTCGGCTTTCTTCCCGCGCTGGGTTTCTATTATGTCGGGGAAGAGGCAATATTCCCGATCTCTTCCCTGGAGATGCATCACGCGAAATCCTGGTTGATGCAGATCATGTATGGGGGCGATGTCAGGCACAATCCGCTCTTCAACTGGCTGATCATCCTGTTTTCGGATGTTTTCGGCTGGCCTCACGTGCTTGTCGTAACCCGCGCGCTTGCCATACTGTCGACTCTGGGCAGCAGCCTGGTCATTTTCTGGCTGACCATGCGCATCGCGGGCGACCGGATATTTTCCGTTTTTTCCGCGCTGGTCTATCTGACGCTCTCCGATGTGGCGCTCTACCATGGCTGGCTCGCCTATGTCGACCCGCTTTTTTCCTTCTTCGTGTTTTCTTCCATCGCCTGTTTATGGGTGGCGGCCGAGGAGGCGTCCCTGGCGTGGCTTTTCGTTTCGGTAATCGCGGTCAGCCTCGCATTTCTTTCCAAGGCATTCACGGCCTATGTCTTTTTCGGACTGGCAGCTTTGGTTCTCCTCGCCAAAAGGCGGCAGCGCAGCTTCCTGCTGGCCGTTCCTTCGCTTTTTCTCGGCGCGATTGCGCTGATTTTCCCGTTTTGGTGGCTTTCCATCCTGCCCTCGCAGGGGCAGGGCGGAAGGATGCTCTCCGAGGTCGGAAGCAAGCTCGTCGTTCCCGGTGTCGGTGCTTATTTCTCGCAGCTTCTGGGTTTTCCGCTGGAAGTCATGTTGAGGATGGCGCCCATCGCGGCTCTTGTTCTTTATCTTTTTTTGCGCGGCAGGACGGTCCGGGAAGGAGACGGGCGTTTCATGATGCTGTTCTGGATCGGACTCGTCAATTTCCTGCCCTACTGGCTTTCGCCGCAAAGCGGCATCCGCTACATCATGCCGCTTTATCCTTTTGCCGCGCTTGCCTTTTCCAGGTTGATCCGCAATTGCGGAAGCGAGGCGATGGAGCTTGCGCTTCGGGTGCTGGGCATATTCCTGGCGTTCAAGCTTGTTTTCATGCTTGTTCTGTTTCCCTGGTACCAGAGCCATTACAGGGGGGAGAATTATCTGGTCACGGCGAAGGAAATGATGCGGGAGACTGCCGGGTTTCCGCTCTATACGGCCGATGTGAGCGCAAGCGGCCTTTCTGTGACGGGGTATCTCGACGTTTTGAGACTGCCTGCGGCGCCGCTGACTTACCCGCCTGGAAAATGGGATTCCGGATTTGCCATTTCCTATGCCGAAAACCCCGCTCTCGGGAAAACCTGGAAGGCTTTCAAGCTCGGCGGAGACAGGATTTTTCTGCTTTGCAGGGGAAGCGCCTGCGCCAGATAGTTGCGATTGGCGCGGGATGAATGTAGCATCGTCCACGACTTTTGAGCGGGCCGATGGCCCTGCATGCAAGGAATGAAATGGAATCGACGGCTTCCCCGATAGACTTCAAAAACAGACGGGTTTACAGGTTCAGCAATCCGCCAGAGATCGAGCAGGCGCTGGTGCGGAAATTTTTCGGTAACAAGAGGGACGGCTATTTCGTCGATGTCGGCGCCAATCATCCCACCCTGGATTCGCAGAGCCGGCATCTGGAAGAGATGGGATGGACGGGGCTTCTCATCGAGCCTACCCCATCCTATTGCGAGATGCTCAGGCGCGAGCGGCGCGGCACCGTAGCGCAGTACGCCTGCTCCAGCCCGGAGAACCACGACAAAAGGCTCAAGTTGATCGCGGCCGGGGTGCATTCGACGCTCAACCCGAGTCCGATTGCTCTGGGCGCACATGGTGAGGACACCATCGAGGTGACCTGCAAAACCCTCGATTCGGTTCTGGAAGAATACGGCGTGAAGCCAGGTTTCGAATTCATTTCCATCGACATAGAGGGCCACGAGATGGAAATGTTCAAGGGGTTCACGCTGAGCAAATGGCAGCCGCGGCTCGTTCTGCTGGAGGATCACGTGGTCGGCCACGACAAGCACAACCATATGACAGCAAACGGCTACCTGTTGATATTCAGGACGGGGCTCAACAGTTGGTATATTCCTGATGCCGAAAAGTACGGCTTTTCCGTGGGGGCGAAGTTGGAGATGTTCCGCAAATACTGGCTCGGGTTGCCTTCGAGGAAACTCCGCTACAGCAGGTGACTGCGGTCAGCTTCCCTGCTGCATGTTGCTGCGCATTTTCTGCATCGCCTTCTGCTCGATCTGGCGGATGCGCTCCGCCGAAACATTGAATTCGGCGGCAAGTTCATGCAGCGTCGCGGATTCGTTCTCCGTCAGCCAGCGCGCTTCGATGATTCTTCGGCTGCGCTCGTCGAGGCTGGCGAGCGCAGTGGAAAGCCCTTCCCCCAGCATTTTCTCCTTCTGCCGCGCTTCGAGCAGTTGCGCGGGTTCCGCATGCTCGGCGATCAGGTAGTTGATAGGAGCGATGCCTTCGTCTTCCTCGCCGACGGGTTCGAGCGGAATATCCCTGCCGCTCAGGCGTGTTTCCATCTCCGAGACTTCTTCGGGCTTCACGTTGAGGGATTTTGCGATGTTGCCGATTTCTTCCCGGTTCAGCGTGTCGAAGCCTTCCTTGAGGCTGCGCAGATTGAAGAAAAGCTTGCGCTGGGATTTGGTCGTTGCGATTTTCACCAGGCGCCAGTTGCGGATGATGAATTCATGTATTTCCGCCTTGATCCAGTGTATGGCGAACGAGACGAGGCGAACGCCTCGATCCGGATCGAAGCGCTTCACCGCCTTCATCAACCCGATGTTTCCTTCCTGGATCAGGTCTGCCTGGGGCAGTCCGTAGCCCAGATACCCCCTGGCGATGGAAACGACCACGCGCAAATGCGACAGGATCAACTGGCGCGCAGCTTCCAGATCGTTGTCGCGATTGAATCGGCGGGAGTAGTCGAGCTCCTCCTCCTGGGTCAGGTAGGGCAGGCGATTCACGGCCTGGATATAGCTTTGCAGGCTGCCGCCCGTGATCTGGGCCGGTAACACGGTATCCGTCATAAAGTTCCTCCTGAGGGGTAATTCTAGCACTCGAAGTTTAAGAGTGCCAATACCCGGAAAAAGTTTCCCTATCGATTTGCCGACTGGAGACGCAGATGCAGCTTTGAACGGCCTCAAATGTGAAGGTGCTACAAAGCACAGTTCTTATACGCACCCATTCCGCCTGCTCCCATTTGGCAATCATCCAGGCTTTCGGCGGCCTGCTATGCCGCCGCGACGACCCGGATGCTGACATCGCCGAAACTGACTACCTGTCCGGCGCGAATTTTGCAGGTCTTGCGCGACTCAGGCTTGCCGTCCACCGAAACTTCGCCTGCGGCGACCAGAACCTTGCCGGCGCCTCCGCTGTCGCACGCGCCGGTCAGTTTCAGGAGTGCGTTGAGTTCGACGAATTCCTGCGTCAGGGTGAATTCAAGTTGCTGCATGGGTTCATTCGTAAAAGGAAAGGGGCATTGTATACCGGCGGCTCGAAGTCCGGTCCACGAGATCAGGGAGCGGGATTGGGATAGCGGAAATGGATGGCATCGATTTCCTTCAGCGTTTCCTCGTCCAGCGTCACATCCAGGCTTTCGATGTTCTCCTTCAGCTGTGCCATCGATGTCGCGCCTACGATGGTGGATGAAACGAACCAGCGGCTTCTGATGAATGCAAGCGCCAACTTCGATGGCGGCATTCCGTGTTCTTCCGCAAGCCTGCAATAGGCGGCGACTGCCTCCGGCACGTTCTGCTTGTGGTAGCGCTGACCGAACTGGGGGAAAAGCGTGAGCCTGCCTTCCCCGCCATGGCGGTATTTTCCCGAGAGCATGCCGAATCCAAGCGGGCTGTAGGCGAGAAGCCCGACTTTTTCCCTGTGGCAGAGTTCGGAGAGCCCATATTCGAAAACGCGGTTGATGGGGTTGTAGGCGTTCTGGATGGAGACCACTCTGGGAAGATCGCATTGCTCCGAAATTTTCAGGAATTCCGAAAGTCCCCAGGGGGTTTCGTTGCTGAGTCCGATATGTCGCACCTTTCCTGCCTGCACGAGCTCGGAGAGCGCGGTCAACTGTTCGAGAATTGGAACGGCAGCATGTTCGAGAGCAGGGTCATAGAAGCTCTGCCCGAACATCGGGACGTTCCTGTCCGGCCAGTGGATCTGGTAGAGATCGACATAATCCGTCCGTAGCCGCGCAAGGCTCGTTTCCAGCGCGACCGTCATGTTTTTCCGGTCGACCGCCAGAGGGCCGCCCCTGATCCAGGAAAATCCCCTGGATGGCCCGGCGACCTTGGTCGCGATGAAGAGTTTATCGCGGGACTGATGCTTCAGCCATTGCCCGATATATTCTTCGGTCTTGCCCTGAGTTTCGGGCTTTCCCGGAACGGGATACATCTCCGCAGTGTCGATGAAATTGATCCCTCTGGATACGGCATGATCGAGCTGCTCGTGCGCTTCCCGTATGCTGTTCTGCTCGCCGAATGTCATTGTGCCGAGGCAGATTTCGGAGACGGCCATGTCCCCCAAGCTGTTGTACTTCATGGATTTTCCTTTCGCTGCATCAGGGTTGCGAATTTTTCGAACGGTAATGCCTGGTAAAGATACAGCATCATTCCGCCATGATAAAGGCTGTTGTATGGAAATAGTCTAAGTGGTAGCCTTATACCATGCCGAACGAAAACGAGGGTCCAGAAATAGATTTTGATCCGCTTCAGGAAAGCGAGAAGCGCTACCGTTCGCTTTTCGACAACATGCTCGAAGGCCTCGCCTATTGCAGGATGATCTATAAAAACGGAGAGCCCGTGGATTTCGTTTATCTCGATGTCAATGCTTCTTTCGAAAGGCTGACCGGATTGAAGGATGTCGTCGGGAAGAAGGTCGGTTCGGTCATTCCGGGGATACGGAAATCCAATCCGGAGCTTTTTGCCATTTACGGCAGGGTGGCTGCGGGCGGAGCGCCGGAACACTTCGAAACGCATATCGAGACGCTGGGCATCTGGTTTTCTATATCCGTTTACAGCCCTGCAGGAAATCATTTCGTCGCTGTTTTCGACAACATCACGCAGCGCAAGGAGATCGAGGAAGCGCTCGAGCGGGAAAGCAGCAAGAACAGCATGCTGTTGCGCATGGCGAGCGACGGCATCCATATCATGGATATCGAAGGCAATGTCGTTCTGGCGAACGACGCTTTTTGCAACATGCTCGGTTACACGATGGACGAGATGCAGGGCATGAACGTATCCCATTGGGATGCGCAGTGGTCGGCAATTGAGCTGAAATCGAGGATAGACAGGCTGGTGAGGGAAGGCGAAAGCGTGGTTTTCGAGACCCTTCATCGCCGGAAGGACGGCTGCGTGATCGATGTCGAAATCAATGCGGTCGGGGTCAGGATCGAAGGCAGGATGCTGCTATATGCTTCTGCGCGCGAGATCACCGAACGCAAGGCGGCTGAGGCGAAGATCGAGTTTCTGGCCTATCACGATGCATTGACGGGATTGCCGAACCGACTCCTGGTGAAGGAGCACGTGGAAATGGCGATTCCTTTCGCCGAGCGCGCCAAGACCAGGATAGCACTGCTTTTCCTGGATCTGGACAATTTCAAGACGGTCAATGATTCCCTCGGACATCCCGTGGGCGACGAACTGCTCAAGGCTGTCGCATCGAGGCTGAAGGAGTGCGTGCGCGATACGGATATGATCAGCCGCCAGGGCGGGGACGAATTCCTGATCCTGCTTCCCCATGTACAGGATACGGAAGTCATCACGGAGGTTTCCGAAAACATACTGGAGCGCCTGTCGGATCCTTTCATCGTCCATGGGGTGGAATTGTCCACTTCATTTTCTCTGGGAATTGCCGTATATCCGGAAAACGGAAGGGATTTCGAAACGCTGCTCAAAAAGGCGGACACCGCGATGTACAAGGCCAAGGACGCGGGGAAAAACACTTACCGCTTCCATACCGACGAGATGACCATCGATGCGATCGAGTATCTGCAGATCAGGAACAATTTGAGAAAGGCCCTGGAGCGCGGAGAATTCGTCCTGTATTATCAGCCCCAGGTCGATCTTGCCGACGGAGGTATTGTCGGGACGGAAGCGCTGATCCGGTGGAACCATCCCGAACTTGGCCTGATTCCGCCTTCGCGTTTTATCCCCGTCGCGGAGGACAGCGGACTCATCGTGCATATCGGGGAGTGGGTGATACGGGAAGCCTGCCGACAGGCGGCATCGTGGAATATAGCCGTTGCGGTCAACCTGTCCGCCGTCCAGTTCAAGCGGGGAGATCTGGTAAAGACGGTTTCGAGCGCGCTTTTCGATTCCGGACTCGATCCCGTATTGCTCGAACTCGAACTCACCGAATCGATCCTGATCCAGGATACCGAGAATGTGCTCGGGACGGTCAGGCAACTCAAGGCTCTCGGGGTAAAGCTCGCCATAGACGATTTCGGGACGGGTTATTCCAGCCTGTCCTACCTCAAGCGCTTCGAAGTCGATAAATTGAAGATCGACCAGTCCTTCGTTCGGGACATTGCGTCCGACCCGAACGATTCGGCCATAGTCAGGGCAGTTATCCAGATGGCGCACAGCCTGAATCTCAGGGCTATCGCGGAAGGGGTGGAAAACGAGCGGGAACTTGCAGTGTTGCGACTACAACATTGTGACGAGGCGCAGGGTTATTATTTCGGCAGGCCGATGCCTGCAGATGATTTTTCCAATTTTATTTCGGATTCGCGAAATGGGGTTTGACGACACGTACAGGATGAGTTCGCATGCGGTCATCACCAACGGCAGGGGAGAAATTCTCATGCTGAAGGCGACTTACGGCAATCTCGGCTGGGGGTTTCCGGGCGGCGCGCTGGACCCGGGCGAGACGATACATGAAGCTCTTCTCAGGGAATGCATGGAGGAACTCTTGTGCGAAGTCGGCATCCGTTATCTGAGCGGAATATACCACCATTCCGGCGTGAATTCCCATGCTCTCATTTTCAGGTGCGAATTGCCCGAGAACGCTGAAATCAGGTTGAGCGAAGAGCATTCGGAATGGCGCTACAGAACGCTCGATGAAATGAATCCCACCCAGAGAAAAAGGGTGGAGGATTGCCTGTCTTTCGACGGCACGGTAAAAAGCGCCGTGTTTTAGGGACATCGCTGCCATCGAATACCCCCTCAGGCGGACACGATCATTGGTATGCGTTGCAAACCGTTAGTCTCGACCGTGCGACGTAGACCAAATAATCCCAGCCCCACGAACCCGAGTCCCAAGAGCGGCAGCGTGGATGGCTCGGGAACATTAACGGGGGCGTAGGGAAGAAAGGAGACCGTGGTGCCCGAAACTGAAAGGCCGCCGCTCAAGCCATTGCTGCCGGCGAGTTGGCTCGTGCAGGTACCCGACAGGTTGTTGGTGTCCAGGGTCACCGCAGCCGTGCTCGCCAGGGCTCTGCCGCAAAGATCGGTTGCGCTGGTGTTCATGGTGATGCTGGCGAGCGCGAGTATGTTGCCGATGAATGTCGTGTTCACAGCGATGGTCGCAGAACTGCCGACATTCCAGTACACGCCGGCGCCGGAACCCGTATTGATCACGTTCACGACGGAGTTGCTTGATGTGATCAGCGTGCTCGGCATCTGAAAAACCCAAGCCGCGTTGGCGTTACCCTGCCCATTGAGAGTGAGCGTCCCGGACAAGTTGGTCGTTCCAGCAGCAACGGTATAGACGCCCGGAGTCAGCGTGAGTCCAGCCAGATTCGCACCCAATGCGGTGCCTGGGCCCAGAGAGCCCAGGCCCGTTATCGCCGTGGTAAGTTGGGACTGGGCTGCAATCGCGCTCGCCGTATGGGCCTGTACCGTCCCCCCGGTCACCACTCCGGGAGGAAAGCCGGTGATCGAGGTTCCCGGGCTGACGCCGACATTGCCGCTAATGGTGCTCGTGCCGGTATTGGTCACCGTGGACGATCCCAGAACCGTGAAGCTACTCAAATCGGGGCCCAGCAATGGCCCGGCCAATGCGGGACTCGCGCCGTAAAGCGTAGCGATTACTGCGCATGACAGGATCGACAGGCATCTTGATATTTTCATCTCGCAAGCTCCTAAAGTAGTATTCGTTACACAAAATTTGGCAAAGCCTGTCACGACAGAAACCGGGATCGATCAGAGCGGCTCACCCGATACCTCTCTGCGGGGAAAATCGTCCCTATTGCGGGGATGTTCCATTATAAGCACAAATCGTTCCATTTAACTAAATTTATAAAATTACTTAATGGAAGCGGGATGTTGCGGGTAAAGGGGATGAATGCAATATTTTTGATATGCCGAAAGTGTAAACATTTCGGACACTTGGGTGGTTGCCGCCCTGGGGTCAACATCCCTGCATATCCTTCTTGCGAGCGGCGCGGCTTGCGGGATCAAAAGCTTCCGGCCCATGATCATGGTTGCCCGTCTCATGATATCCATCGTCCCCGAAAACAGTGGAAACTTGAATTGGGATGATCGACATCAACGAGAAGCACCTCCCCTGATACAAATTGCGTCAGTCTTGAATGTGTAATTTTTCATATGGTTAAGCCATATCCATGCAGCCGGATCGCACTTCGGTGTACAACAGATATCTGAAAGGCTCAGGATCTTCACAGTTGCCGGCCTCGAATAAGTCGCAGCAATATCACCACGACGGCGATGACCAAGAGTATGTGTATGAATCCGCCCATGGTGTACGAGGAAACCAAGCCCAGTACCCACAGGATGATCAGAGTAACCGCAATGGTTTCTAGCATTCCATTCTCCGATGACCACGTAACCTAGTGACCACGCCCCCGGTCGTGATTGTCGTCACGCCCACCATGATCCCCTCGACAATCATGCGCGCTCTGGTTGCCATGGCCGCCTCGCTGCCCTGATCACTCCCGCGATCCTCATCCTTGCGCTGCTCCTGATCCCGGCCCCAGCGATCACCCCAACGCGGCGGCGCATCGGGTCGCTACCCGTAAAAGTAATCGGGAGGCCGGCGGCAGGTAGTAGCGCACCGGAATTCTCAGAATGAACGCCGGCACAACCGCCGGATTCACGACCCACCAGGGACCGTTGTGCCAGGCGGCTCTCGTACCGGTTATCATCCTGGTAGACCCAAGTACATGCCGTCATAAAAAAGTGGTTTGCATTCAGTTGTGGCGCGTAGTAGGCCGGGTAACCCGGCACGGGAACGAACTCCGGGTATGCCGGCAGGTTGATCCCGATGCTCACCTGCGCAAAAGAAGCTGCCGAGCATAACATCGTCCCCAGTACGGTGACGACATGGCGAATTTTCAGCATTTCCCGGTCTCCAGCCCAATTGCTGGCGTGCAGTTTTAGTCGTCTCCCAGCTCAACGCTTGATGCGGGAAATTTTGGTGCCTTCGATGCTGAGGCTCGCCATGAGGCCCTGCTGGTCGAAAATGAAGGCGTAGGCATCGTCCTTCAGTGAGGAAGTCGACAGATTCTTGGCAACGCCTTCGTTGGCCACGACCACCGTCGGCCCGGTGCCGATCTCCCATCCGTTCGACTTGTTGAGGTATTTGGCAGCCTTGTTGCTCATGAGAAACAGGACGTAACTGTACGACTGGGCGCCTGCCTGCCAGCCCCAGGATGCGGATACGGAATTGTAGTAGCCGGCGACATGCGAGCCCTTGTACAGCACGCCTTCACCATAGCTTCCGCCGAATACCAGTCCGGCCTTGATGATTTTGGGAAATACCAGTATCCCCCTGGCTTTTTTCGCAAGGTCTTCCGCAACAGGCTGGGACTTGTACAGGGTTTGCAGCGCCTGGGCGGCATCCTTGTTCAGGTCCTCCGCGGTGGCCGCATTCGCCGGGGCGATGATGGCGCCCAGGGATAATGTGGCTGCAGCCACAAGAAGGAAGTTGTGCATGATGCGTAGTATGCTGGTCATTTCATTCTCCTCGGTTATTAATGACACCTATGGAACCTGCTCCCATATACGGCTGCGCAGATGCCGATGCCGCTACACAGGTGGCATAAGTATCTTGTTCATTGCGTGTATCCGGCAAAACAATTTCGAACTGGGCAATGCCGAGTCTGGGATGAGCGTGCCCTGTACCTTCTACCCGTCTACCCAAAGACAGTTTGTGTCTCCAGCATATTCAACCGTGTTTTGTGGCTTTCTTGACGGCTTCCTTGGCGTCACCATAGATTTTCTGGGCTTTCCCGGATATCTGTTTGCCGATGCCTTTGACTTGCTGCGCTTTGTCGCCAGTCAACTTTCCGGCTTCTTCCTGAATTTTCCCGGCAATATCTTTTGCAGTCCCTTTGGCTTGATCCTTGTTCATGGTCATACTCCCTTAAGTGATTCCAGGGTCAGTCGCCCTATCATCAGGGTAGACCATCTTCACCAATGGTCAAGGTGAGATCGAAATTCGGTCGCAAGACTGGCAACTTGCGGCGAAGCTCATGGATTCGGAGCTATTCAAACTCTGCAACCTTCAGCAAGGCGATGAATCCTGCAACACTCACCGCCGCCAGCTTTACGCTGGAATGTCCTCTGGGTGCACCCAGAGGACGAGGATCGTGGAGAAGCTGGTAAAAAAAGCCAGAAAAGCGGGCCAGAGCGCGAAAAGCGAGTAAGTGAGTCCATGTCCCAAGACCATTTCACGACTCGGCACCTTGATCTCGAGCACAAGGAGCGTGATGGCGATGGCGAAGACGCCATCGCTAAATGCTTCGATTCTCGCGGTTTCCTTTTCTTCCTGCATTAACAGGCTGCTGAAAAACGCTGATGTATTTTCCCTTACCCGCTCTGGCGGGTAAATTTTTCAGCGAATTTTCGGTTTACTGCCCGGCAATATGCCGATTTTTCGGGGAAATCCCC
>JAIELG010000013.1 GCA_019753155.1 Burkholderiales bacterium | reverse complement strand
AATGAGTTCCGGATCGCGGTCATCCGGCAGCAGCGGTGCAATGCGGGAAAGCAATCCAAGATGGTTGTCGACCTGTCGAAGCAGAAGCAATCCAGCATCGCCGGTGATGTCGCCACCGTCGAAATTCACTTCGATCTTGCGGCGTGAAAATCCGGGAAAGACGTTTTTAGGTGCGGTATAATTTGGCATCGGCGGAACGCTCATAAATACGGTCGGGAAACCATATTTTATGCGGGTTTTACCCTTCCGCCGACCCTCTATCGTGAAATTTTCGGGTTAGGGAAGCACTGATTTACTCCCATGCGGGCGTGACGGCGCATTGCGGTCAACGGTTCCTTAGACCAGCACCCCGTCCACGAGCTTGAGTATGCGTTGGGTGCGCCTTGCGAGGGATTCGTCGTGCGTCACGACGATGAGGCTGGTGCCGAGCTGGGGATTGAGTTCCAGCATCAAATCGAACATGGATTCCGCAGTATGCCGGTCCAGGTTCCCCGTGGGCTCGTCGGCGAGAACCGCAGCGGGGGCCGTCACCAGCGCGCGCGCAAGCGCAGCCCGGCTCCTCTCGCCGCCCGAGAGTTCGCCCGGCTTGTGTTCCAGGCGTTTTTTGAGCCCCACCTTTTCCAGCATTTGCGCTGCCTGCCCCAAAGCTTCGGCTTTTTCCATCCTCCGTATAAGCAGCGGCATGGCAACGTTCTCGAGCGCGGTGAATTCCGGCAGGAGGTGATGGAACTGGTAAACGAAACCCAGCGACCGGTTCCTGATTCCCCCCCGCTCGGATTCCGAAACTTTCTCGATGTCCCGCCCCAGTATCCTGACTTCCCCTGAAGTCGCGGCATCGAGCCCGCCCAGAAGATGCAGCAAGGTGCTTTTACCCGAACCCGATGCGCCGATCACCGCGACGCTCTCGCCCGCCATCACCTCCAGGTCGATCCCGAGCAGGACGGGAACTTCGGTTTTTCCCTGCATGTAGATTTTCTTCAGGTTGCGGCAGGAAAGCACTTCACTCATAGCGCAGCGCCTCCGCGGGATTCACTCTCGACGCCCTGTAGCTCGGATAAATCGTGGCCAGAAAACTCAGGGTGAGGGACAGGATCGTGATCGAAACCACATCGCCGAACTCCAGGCTGGAAGGCACTTCGGAGATGTAATAGACATCCTTCGCAAGAAAATGGGTGTGGAAGATGCGCTCGATGAAGGGCACGATGACGTCGATGTTGGCCGCCGTAAGCACGCCGAAGAGCACCCCGAGCATCGTCCCGATCACGCCGATCAGCGCCCCCTGGACGATGAATATCTTCATGATGCCGGGAGGCGAGGCGCCCAGCGTGCGCAGGATCGCAATATCGGACTGCTTGTCCGTCACCATCATGACGAGGGTGGAGACGATATTGAAGGTGGCAACCGCCACGATCAGGAAAAGAATGATGAACATCACGTTCTTCTCGATTTTAACCGCCCTGAAAAAATTCGCATGCTGGCGGGTCCAGTCCGTGACGACATCCTGGGGCGGCAGATGGGTTGCAAGTTGCAGGGATACTTGCGGGGCAAGATCGAGGTCGCGCAGTTTGAGCCTCACGCCGGTCACGCTATCCCCCATCCTGTAGAGCCTCTGTGCGTCGCCAAGATCGACCAGAGCGAGCCCGCTGTCGAATTCGAACATCCCGACTTCGAATATGCCGACCACGGTAAACTGCTTGAGCCGCGGCAGGATGCCCGCAGGCGTCACCTGTCCCTGGGGCGCGATGAGGACAACCTTGTCGCCCATGGAAGCGCCTATACTGCGGGCGACTTCCGCTCCAAGCACGATGCCGAACTCTCCCGGATGCAGATTCGCCAGGCTTCCCGCCTTCATGTGGCTGCCGATATCGGCCACCTTCGATTCCTCTTCCGGCATGATCCCCCGTATGTACACGCCCTGCACGGACTGGTCCAGGGAGAGCATCCCCTGCGCGAGAACATAGGGGGCCGACCCCGTCACTTCCGGGTTTCTCGATGCGATTTCAGCCACCCCCCGCCAGTTGGCGAGCAGGTTGTTGTCCGCGGAAATCTCGACATGGGCGGCGACTCCGAGGATGCGCGAACGCAATTCCTTCTGGAATCCGTTCATGACGGAAAGCACCACGATCAACGCGGCGACCCCAAGGGCAATTCCGACCATCGAAATGAGTGAAATGAACGAAATGAAATGATTTCGCCGCTTCGCCCGAGTGTAACGCAATCCGACAAAAAGCTCGTAGGGCAGCACTGGAGATATTTCGAAAAAAGGAGAAGTTTGACACAAGGATGAAGGGCGCACAAATTTCGGCTAAACTTCAAGCCATGAGATGCCATGTCCTGATCCCGCACCTGTTCTGGCCCGATCCCGTCTTCAGGATAGAGGCCCTTCCCCACCTCGAGACGCTGCTCGCCAGGGGGGAGCGCACCAGGACGGAAGGCCAGAGCCTCGAAGAATGGCTGTGCCGCGCCTACTTGGTCAGGCCGCAGCAGGACTGGCCGGTTGCGCCCCTCTCGCTCTCCGTTGGCGCCGAGGATCTCGATTACTGGCTCAGAGCCGATCCCGTCCACATGCAGATCAGACGCGATCACTTGGTCTTGCTGGGGGCCGACATGCTTTCGATTTCGGATGCCGAGGCCGAAGCCATCATCGATGCGCTCAACAGGCATTTCGAGTCAGACGGCTTGCATTTCGCTTTCGAAAAACCCGACATCTGGCTCGTGCGCCTTCCCGAGCCGCCGCACCTTGCAACCACGCCGATTTCGCAGGTCATCGGCAGGGATATCACGGCCAGCCTTCCCAAAGGCGTGGATGCGATGCGCTGGAACCACATCCTGAACGAAATCCAGATGCTGCTGCACGATCATCCCGTCAACGACGAGCGTGAAAAAGTCGGCAGGCTCACGATCAACAGCGTCTGGTTCTGGGGAGGGGGCATTTCTCCGGACGTCAGGCAAACCCCTTTCGCTTCGATCGCTTCGAACAATCCGGTCGCCCGAGGGCTGGCGAAGCAATCCGCAACGCCCCATTTCCCGGTCCCGGAAAATGCCGAAGCATGGCTGGCAAAACTCGGCACGGAAGGCGAACATCTCGTCATTCTCGAAGACCTGTTTCTCCCGTCGAAATACGGGGACGGCAACGCATGGGATGAAAGGCTCAGGGCGCTCGAAGCGAACTGGTTCGCCCCCCTTCACCAGGGCGTGCAGCAGGGCATGGTGCTCACCCTGTCCGACAACGAGAAGGGCTTTCATTTCGAGACCAGCAGGCTCGATCTCTGGAAATTCTGGAAAAGGAGCAGGCCCATCCTGGATTACGCCAGATGAGGAGTATCGTGGCGCGGAGTTTCCAGAAAGAAGCCGTTCAATCCATGGCGGATGGCGGAATCGATCCTGTCCTTGCCAGGATTTACGCTTCCCGCGGTATCCTTTGCCCGGATGGGCTGGAATACGCTACGCAGCGCCTCATTCCTTTCGATGAACTCAAAAATGCAAGCCTCATGGCGACGATCCTGGCAGATGCCATACTCGAAAGAAAGCGCATACTGATCGTTGCCGATTACGATTCGGATGGGGCGACCGCATGTGCAGTAGGCATGCTCGCGCTCGCCGAAATGGGGGCGGATGTCGATTACCTCGTTCCGAACCGCTTCGAATACGGCTACGGACTCACGCCCGAAATCGTCCGCCTCGCAAAAACGAAACATCCCGACTTCATCGTCACGGTCGACAACGGCATCGCCAGCGTGGAAGGCGTGCTGGAAGCCAAACGCCTGGGCATTCCGGTCCTCGTGACGGACCATCACCTGCCCGGAGAAGCGCTTCCGGAAGCGCTCGCCATCGTGAACCCGAACCAGCCGGGATGCGCCTTCCCCAGCAAGAATCTCGCAGGAGTCGGCGTCATGTTTTACCTGATGCTCGCACTGAGATCCGAACTCAGAAAGCGCGGACATTTCCCCGACAGGGCGCCCAACCTCGCCACGCTGCTCGATCTCGTGGCATTGGGCACCGTGGCGGACGTCGTGAGGCTCGACGACAACAACAGGATACTGGTTTATCAGGGTCTGAAGCGCATCAGGGAAGGAAAAGCGCGCCCCGGCATCCATGCGCTTTTTTCCGTCTCGAAACGGGATCCCGGGAAAGCCTCGGCTTTCGATCTCGGCTTCATGCTGGGGCCAAGGCTCAATGCCGCGGGCAGGCTGGAAGACATGGCGCTCGGCATAGCATGCCTAGTCAGTTGCGAAGCGGATCGTGCGCTGGAGATTGCGCGCAAGCTCGACGGACTCAACCGCGAAAGGAAATCCATAGAATCGCAGATGCAGGACGAAGCGCACCATTTGCTGGAGTCGGTCAAGGAAGATCCCGGATACAGTATCAGCCTGTTCGATCCCGCCTGGCACCAGGGCGTCATCGGCATCCTGGCATCGAGAATCAGGGAAAAATATCATCGGCCCGCTTTCGCCTTCGCAAGGGCGATGGATGGCGAAATCAAGGGTTCCGGTCGCTCCATTTCCGGACTGCACCTGAGGGATGCGCTCGACCTCGTATCCAAACGCCATCCCGGACTCATCCTGAAGTTCGGAGGCCATGCGCAGGCTGCGGGACTCAGCCTTCTCGAAGCCGATTTCGAGCAATTCGCAAGCGCATTCGAGGAAACTGCAAGGGGCCTCCTGTCGGAATCCGATCTAGAACGCATCCTGGAAACGGACGGGAGCCTCGCCGCAAACGAAATGACGCTCGAACTCGCCCGCAAAATCGACGCGCAGGTCTGGGGACAGGGGTTTCCGGAACCGAGTTTCGAGGGCCGTTTCACGGTGGAAAACCAGCGGATCGTGGGGGAAAATCACCTCAAGCTGAAACTCGGCATCGAAGGCAGGATCTTCGATGCCATGCTGTTTTTCCATGCCGGGCCGCTTCCGGCGAAAATCCATGCGATCTACAGCCTGGCAGTCAACGAATATAACGGATCGGCGAGCCTGCAACTCACGATCAGGCACTGGGAAGGGATGGGGAGTTAAACTTCCTGAGCTTCGAGCAGGCGAGTATCCATCTTGCGCAGTCGGTCCGCCATGACTTTCATCACATGCAAGGCGAAGTTGGGCGTCTGCTCGACAAGGAAACGGAAGCGCCTGACATCTATGGGCAGGAAACTGCAGTCCGTGACAGCCAGTACCGCAGCGGTCCTGGGAGAGTTGTCGATCAGCGCGAGTTCCCCCAGAAGCGCCCCAGGCTGAACCCTTTCGACGATGACATGCCCCACCATGACGACGGCATCGCCCTTCATGAGGACATACATCTTGTCGCCCGGATCGCCTTTCTTGAATACGGATTTCCCGGCCGGGATTTCCAGAAGATCGGTCTCGAAACGAAAAAGTTCTGTCAGGTTCATGCTGCGAGACTATCACAGAGCGGAACAGTATTTCAACCATGACGGCAAGCCCACACATTCCCGTCACCGAAGGTTACACCATTTTTTTCGATTCGATGTTAAACTAATTTCAACGATAGCCGTCCAAGCTATGTATTTTATTCGAAAAGGAGAACCCTATGAAAAAAAGCGTCGTTTTTTTCGGCCTGGCATCGCTCGCCGCAGCAACCCATGCTTCCGATTTCACCGACACGGCCAAAGTCGTCTCGTCCAAGCCGATCTACCAGAACTACACGACCCAGGAATGCCATACCGAAACCACCACGCCCCAGCCCCAGGCGCAGGGCGAAAGATCGATGACGGGATCAATCGTGGGCGGCGTCGTGGGCGGACTTCTTGGTGCCCAGGTAGGCAAGGGCAGCGGCAGGACTGCTGCGGCAGCGGCAGGCGCGATTGCCGGCGCGATAACCGGGGACCGCATCCAGAATAACCAGCAGGCCCAGGCAGAACCCCAGAGTCGGCAGGTTTGCCGCGACGTGCAAAAACAGGAAATCACCGGCTACGAAGTTCATTATATTTATGCCGGACGCAAGATATCCACCGTCATGAGTTATCCGCCCGGCAACACGGTGAATGTCGAAGTCACCGCGGTGCAGTAAACACGCAATCGCAGTTTTTTTACTGGTATCGGAGGGCGTCGATCGGTTTCAGGCGGGCGGCTTTCCTTGCGGGATAGAAACCGAAAAATATCCCCACGCAGGCTGCCACCATGAACGCCATCACGATCGATGATCCGGTGATCACCACCGCGATCTCGGCAGTCTGGTTCACGATAACCGCCCCGCCGACGCCGAGCACGATCCCGATCGTACAGCCGGAAACCGAAATGAAGATGGCCTCCATCAGGAACTGCGTCAGGATGTCGCGCTGACGCGCCCCGATCGCGATCCTGATGCCGATCTCGCGCGTTCTTTCAGTGACGGAGACGAGCATGATGTTCATGATGCCGATCCCGCCCACCAGGAGGGAAATCGATGCAATCGCCCCGAGCATGACCGACATCACACGCGTCGCCTGGGCCGCCGTATTCGCAAGAGCGGTCAGGTTGCGGACGGTGAAATCGCTCTCAGCCCCTTCCTGGACATGGTGCCGCTGCCTAAGAAGTTCGGTCATGTCGCGCTCCGCTGCGGGCATCGCCTGCGCGGATATGCCCTGGGCCATGATGAAGCGCACTGTGCCCTGGAACTGGGTGCCGAAAAGCTTCCTCTGTGCGGTGGTGACGGGAATCAGGATGGAGTCGTCCTGATCGCGCCCGTCCAGGCTCTGCCCTTTTACCGCGAGAACGCCGACAACCAGATAGGGGCTTTGCTTGATCCTGATGGTCTTGTTGACGGGATCCTCGTCCCCGAAAAGATTATTGGCGACCGTCTTTCCGAGCAGGGCAACCCGTGTCGCGGACCTCACGTCCGAATCGGTGAACGCATAACCTGCCGCAACATTCCAGTCGCGCACGGCGAGGTAAGCCGGAGTCGTGCCGAAAACCTGCGTGCTCCAATTGTTCGATCCGTAAACTACCTGCGCGGTTCCAGGCGCGGCAGGGGCGACGGCGGAAATATTGGATAATTCCGAGATCGCCTGGGCATCCCCGACGGTGAGCGTCGGGGTTGCGCCCGCCCCCATTCTCAGACCGCCGCTCGTCGAGGAACCTGAAAGGATGATGAAAAGATTGCTCCCCATGGAGGAGATGGACTGGTCGACGGAATACTGCGCCCCCTGCCCTATGGCGAGCATCAGCACCACGGCCCCGACGCCGATCACCATGCCCAGCATGGTGAGAAACGTGCGCAGCCTGTTCGCGCCCATCGCGCGCCATGCCTCGATCAGCATCTGCGCAATCATGTATGCGCCTCCGAAACTTCGCCGTCGTAGATCAACTTACCGTCGACGAACTTGACGAGCCGCTTCGCGTAAGTCGCAATGTCGGGCTCATGCGTCACAAGAACAATGGTGATGCCCTCCGTTTCGTTGAGCCCCCTGAACACATTCATGATTTCGCCGCTCGTTTTCGTATCCAGATTTCCGGTCGGCTCGTCCGCCAGAATCAGCTTCGGCCTGTTGACGAGCGCGCGTGCAATGGCAACGCGCTGCTGTTGCCCGCCCGAAATCTGATTCGGAAATGAAGCGGAATATTTCGCCAACCCCACCTTCTCCAGCATTTCGTTCGCGCGCGCGCTTCTCTCGGGCTTCTGCACATTGCTGTAGACGAGGGGAAGCGCGACATTGTCTTCCAGGGTGGCCCGTTGCAGAAGGTTAAATCCCTGGAAAACGAAGCCGATCACTTCGTTTCTCAAGCGCGCCAACTGGTCTGAATTCAATGTCCCGACATCCCTGCCGTTGAGCACGTATTTCCCGATCGTGGGCACATCCAGGCAACCCAGTATGTTCATGAAAGTGGATTTTCCTGAACCGGAAGGCCCCATGACCGCAACGAATTCACCCGGAGCTATGGCAAGATCGATGCCCTTCAGCGCGGGAACCGGCCCCGCAGCGGTTTCGTATGCCTTGAACAGACCTTCTATCCGGATGACGGACTCCATCAGAACATTCTCATCCTGAGCGTGCTTTGCGAGCCTTCGTCTACAGGCTTCGCATCTCCGATGACCACCTGGTCACCGGATTTCAGGTTCCCTTCCAGAATCGAAGTCATCTTGTTGTCGGTAATTCCGATCCTGACCTCCACGGCTTCGAGATTGCCGCCCCTGATCACGTAGATCGTATTCGTTGCCCGCCTGCGCTTTTTCTCGCCTTCGGGTCTGAAGCGGAAAGCCGAATTCGGCACGAGCAGGACATTCTGCCGCTGCGCCACGACGATGTTGACATAGGCCGTCATGCCGGGCTTCAGAGTCTGATCGGAATTGTCGACCGAAACCACCACATCGTAAGTCACGACATTCTGCTGAACGGCAGCATTGAGCCTGACCTGGGAAACCTTGCCGTCGAAAAAACGCCCCGGAAAGGCATCCACAGTGAAATGAACCGTCTGCCCGACCTTGATTAGGCCGATATCGGCCTCGGCAAAACTCGAATCGATCTGCATCTTGCGCAGATCCTGCGCAATCCTGAACAGGGTCGGCGTCTGGAAGCTGGCTGCGACCGTTTGCCCCACATCGATCTGTCTGTCGATGATGACCCCCGATACAGGAGAGCGGATGACCGAATAATTCAGATTGGTGCGATCCCGTTCGAGCTGCGCGCGAGCGAGTTCGACCTGAGCCTGCGCCGAACGTCTCGCCTGCACCGCGGTATCGAAGTCCTGCCTGGCGACATATTCCTGCCTGTACAGGGCATGTGAACGCGCCTCGTTTGCGCTCGTCAAAGCCAGGCTCGCCTTTGCGTTGGCGAGATTCGCTTCGCTTTGCGCGACCTGGGCTGCGAAGAGGGATGGGTCGAGTCTGGCGAGTACCTGCCCCGCTTTCACATGATCGTTGAAATCGGCATCGAGCTTCATGACCGTGCCCGAAACCTGGGTGCCGACATTGACCAGGACGACCGGGTTCAGCGTGCCGTTGGCGGAAACCGTCTGAACGACATCACCCATTTCTGCGGAAGCCGTCCTGTATTGCTGTTCCAGCGGAACGATCCTGGTTTTTTTCCACGCGTAATACCCGCCGCCTGCGGCAAGGGCAAGGATCAGGAGCAGTATGATTTTGTTTCTCATGTCACTCACTTTCGTGGGATTTCATTCAACATGCCCATCGCCTGGGCAAGGGAGGCCCTGTCTATCTGCCAAGTATACAGCGCCTGTATGCGCTGCTGTTTTGCGCCGGCAAGCGCAGACTGCGCCGTCAGGAGATCGATCAGCGTACCGACCCCTGCCTTGTAGCGACCGAGAGCGACCCGCTCCGACTGGGTTGCGCTATCGAGCAGCACCTGCGTCGATTTCAGCGTCTCGGTCCCCGTGATCAGAGTCTGGTAGGCGCGCCATACGTCGAGCGAGACCTGCATGGCAAGCTTGTCGCGCTGGGCGGCAGAGGCATCAGCCTGCGCCTGCGCAAGGCGCGTGCGGTAAGTGGTATTGAATCCGGTAAAGACGGGAAAGCTGAGCGTCACGCCGACCTGGGTGCTTCGGTACGGATCGGACACGCTGGAATGGGTATAGTTCTGGTTGGCCGAAAGGGAAATGCTCGGCATCCCTGCGGCTTCCGCTGCGCTCACGCCGGCTTTCGCAGCCCGAAGCTGCGCTTCCGCCGCCCTGAGATCCGGTCTCGATTTTTTGGCTTCCCCGATGAGAATGTCGAGATTTTTTTCGAATTTCTCGTCGACCGACAGGGCGGCTGGCGGCGCGATTTTCAGGGGATGATCCGCATCGAGCCCCATGGCATTGGCAAGCGTGCCCTGTGCAATCCTCTCGTTTCCCTCGGCAGTAATGCGGTTGAGTACGGCCTGTTCATAGGCCGTTTTTGCCTGCAATTCGTCGGCAGGCGTGGCGGTGCCGATCCTGTGGCGAGTCGAGGCGGCATTCAGGCTCTCCAGGCTCGATTTCTCGGATTCGAGCGCGGAATCCACCGCGGCGCCGCTTGCAAAAAGCTGGTAATACGACTGCAAGGCGGAAAGGAACACGCTCTGTATCGTCGCATCCTGCGTCGCGTTGAGCGCGACCAGCGTCTGGTTTGCGCTCTCCAGCGCAGCGCGCCTGGCCCCGAAATCGTACAGCAGGTAGCTCAAAGCAAGGCTCGTTCCCGTCTGGCTGTACATCGAACTGCCCGCCCCCTGCAGGCGGCTCAGTACGGAGGAATTCCTGTTCTCGCTGGAAGAGACGCTGGCGCTGAAAGTCGGAAGATACGCGCTTTTGGCGACGCCTACCTGGGCCGCCTGGACCCTCGCATTTTCCCAGGCGGCGCGGGTCTGCGGATTATTGCAAAGCGCCCGCTCGACCACGTCATCGAGGGTGAGCGGCGCATTCGAGGTATTCCTGAAGTTGCAGGGAAGGCCGGAAGTCATTGCTTCGGTGGAAAACGGATCGCTCAGGCCCGATGCGCAGGCGGCATGGCAGAAAAACACCATGACGATAAGCCAAATTTTGATGTTCATTGCCTTGTCCGACTGGTATGAAGCACATTAGATCAGCATAATGTAAACAGGATATGTCAAAAGAGATTTTTTGTAACCTGGTTACGGAAAGATGAGCATGGATTTCATGCAGGGAAACGGCCTCGAGCATTTGCCGGCCTTCGTTACCAGCCTGGGCATCGGGCTTCTGATCGGCCTCGAACGCGAAAGGAGTCCGGCCGCCAAAGCCGGGCTGCGCACCTTCGCGCTGGTTGCGCTGTTCGGCACGGTTTCAGCCCTGCTCTCGGACGAAACTGGCTCCCCCTGGCTCCTGCTCGGGGGCGTATTGATCGTCGGGATCATGACGGTCGCCGCCTATCTCAGGGACAAAAGTCCCGGGAGCGATCCGGGGACGACGACAGTCGCCGCGATCGTCATGTGCTACGGCCTGGGCGCGCTGGTGTGGTACGATTATTCGACCCTGGCGGTAATGCTTGCCATCACCACCACCATCTTGCTCTACTATAAAAGCGAATTGCGCGGCATCACGCAAAGCCTCACCCGGCGCGACCTGATCTCGATACTGCAATTCTCGGTGCTGACCTTCATCATCCTGCCCATACTCCCGGACAGGAACTACGGCCCCTACAATGCGCTCAATCCGCACCAGGTCTGGCTCATGGTGGTGCTGATATCGGGAATCAGCCTGTCCGGCTATATCGCGTTGCGCCTCGTGGGGGAGCGCTACGGCGCCCCGCTTCTAGGTCTTCTGGGCGGACTCGTCTCGAGCACGGCAACCAGCCTCGCCTATGCGCGCCACAACCGCGAAAATCCGAGGATCATCCAGCTCTCGGTCGTCGTCATCCTGCTCGCCAACCTGATGGTTCCGCTGAGGCTCGCCGTGCTCGGCACCGTCGTCTCCCCCGACATATTGCCCACGCTTCTTCCCATACTGGGGACAGGCATGATCTTCGGCCTTGCAAGCGCAGCCTACTGGTACAGGAAGCTCCTCGAAAAAAGCGCCACGGTCGTGCCGCGGATCGGCAATCCTGCAGAAATACGCGCGGCATTGGGATTCGGGCTGATTTACGCGCTGGTTCTTTTCAGCTCGGCCTGGATTTCCGATGTCGCAGGAAGCCGTGGCGTCTATGCCATCGCCCTGGTTTCGGGACTCACCGATGTCGATGCGACTACTTTATCGAGTCTGAGGCTCCTTGCTCTGGGCAAGCTGCAAGTCATGCAAGCCGCCACGGCGATCAGCCTTGCATTGCTCTCGAACATCTGCTTCAAGCTCGGCCTCGTATTTTTCATCGGGGGTCCGGTTCTGGGCAGACGCTGCGCAGGCGGCATGCTGGCAGTCGCATTCGGGATCATCCTGCCCCTCCTGATACTGCGCGCGTGAATCATGTATAATGGAATGTTTTGAATAAGGAAACACTACATGGACGCGGAACAGATCAACGCCATTTCGAGCCGCCTGCAGGATCTCAAGGCTCGCGAATCCGAACTACGGAGGTATCTTTGACTTCGATGCCAAGGATGAAAGGCTGACGGAAGTCACGAGGCTCGCCGAAGACCCTTCGGTATGGGAGGATTCGAAAAAGTCGCAGGAACTCGGCAAGGAAAAAAAATCCCTGGAGGAAGTCGTCCATAACCTGAGAAAAATCGACAGCATGCTCGGGGATGCAATGGAGCTTTTCGACATGGCGAAAGACGAAGGCGACGACGACGCGCTCGAGAGCATCGGCATCGACGCACTGGAAATCGCCAAAAGCGTCGAGGAACTCGAATTCCGGCGCATGTTCGCAAACCCCATGGACCCCAACAATTGTTTCGTCGACATCCAGGCAGGTTCCGGCGGAACCGAAGCCCAGGACTGGGCCTCCATGCTCGAGCGCATGTACCTGAGATATTGCGAAAGACGCGGGTTCAAAGTCGAGGTGCTGGAGGAATCCGAAGGGGAAGTTGCCGGCATCAAGAGCGCGACGCTCAAGGTCGAAGGCGATTATGCCTACGGCTACCTGAGAACGGAGACCGGCGTGCATCGACTCGTGAGGAAATCCCCTTTCGATTCCGGGAACAGGCGCCACACCTCTTTCGCCAGCGTATTCGTCTACCCCGAAGTCGACGACTCGATCGAGATCACGATCAATCCGGCAGACTTGAGAGTGGACACGTTCAGGGCATCCGGCGCGGGCGGTCAGCACATCAACAAGACCGATTCCGCGATCCGCATCACCCACCTTCCGACCAACATCGTGGTGCAATGCCAGAACGACCGCTCGCAGCACAAGAACCGGGCCGAAGCGATGAGCATGCTCAAAGCGCGCCTTTTTGAAGCCGAACTCAGGAAAAAGAACGAGGAAAAACAGGCCCTCGAAGAAACCAAGAGCGATATCGGCTGGGGACACCAGATCCGCTCCTATGTGCTCGATCAGTCACGCATCAAGGATCTGCGCACCAATTACGAGGTAGGCAATACCCAGGCCGTGCTGGATGGGGATCTCGAAGATTTCATCGCCGCGAGCCTGAAACAGGGCGTTTGACAACTTCACCGGAAGGAGCATTCATGTTCGAGCTTAATTCGGAAGAACTGGTGAAAAAGTTCGGCAGCGCTGCGGAGAAAATGCCCGCGTTTCCCAAAAGCGTGCAGAGAATTCTCGAATTGACCAGAAATATCGATTGCCAGCCCAGGGAGATCGTTTCAGTCATCGAGAAAGACCCGGTGATGACTGTCAGGATACTCAAGGTGCTCAACTCGCCCTATTACAATCTTCCGGGGAAAATCACATCCATCAACCGCTCCATCGTCTATCTCGGCTTCAACACCATCAAGAACCTGGCTTTGGGCATCGCCCTGATCGGCGTGCTGCCGAAGCAGAACAAGGCAGGCTTCGACATCCACCAGTACTTGCGCCATTCGCTCGTCGTCGCCGGGATCTCACGGCTGTTATGCGGCAGGATCGCATCGGAAGCGGACCCGACCGCCTGCTACATTGCCGGCCTTCTGCATGATTTCGGGAAAGTGGTGTTCGCTCAGTTCATGACCGATGAATTCAGGGCTGCGCTCGATCTCGCCAAAACGGAAAACATGCCCCTGCATCTTGCGGAAGAGCATATCCTCGGCGCCGACCATTGCCTGATGGGTTCGATGCTGGCAGAGAAATGGCAGCTTCCCGAGTTCCTCGTCGAGACCATACGCCATCACCACGACTATGCCGGCGAGGATTCCGACATCCTGGCCTGCGTCGTGACCGCGAACCACATCAGCAAGCAGGCCGCATGGGGCGGATCGGGGACCGGCATGGAGGCCCCCCCCCCTTTCGCTGCCGCGCGCTGCGGCGGCATCGAGATCACGGCGGAAGAGACCGTCATCATCCGGGAAGAAGCGGAAATATTCTCGAAAATAGGGGGAGAAGCGTGAAAATCAAGTTCTGGGGCGTGCGCGGCTCCATCCCCGTGCCGGGGCCGAAAACCGCGAAATATGGCGGCAATACCACATGCGTAGAAATTCGCGCGGATTCCGGCGAACTCATCATTCTCGACGGCGGAACGGGGATTTTCCAGCTGGCGCAGTCCCTGCTCGGCGAAATGCCGCTCACCGCCGACATCTTCATCACGCACAGCCACTGGGATCACATCCACGGCCTGCCCTTTTTCATACCGCTTTTCGTCCCCGGAAACCGCCTCAGGATTCACGGCGCCCACGACCTCGTCTCAGGCTGTGGCGTGGAGCAGGTGATGAACATCCAGTTGCAGTACAGTTTCTTCCCCATAAGGGAAGAGGAACTGAAGGCCGCCATCGAATACTTCACGCTCTCCCCCGGAGAACCCGTGAAAATAGGCGATTCCACCACGGTCACCCCCATTCTTCTCAACCATCCCGTGGTGAATTTTGGTTACCGCATAGACAGTCATGGGAAATCGGTCTTTTTCACAGGAGATCACGAACCCCATCACAACATATATGACTCCGGGGATGCGGATTTCCAGGACTACCAGCAGCTCATCGAGGAAAAAGACGCGGCCATAGCCGATGCGATCAGGGGAACGGATGTAATCATCGCGGATTCCACTTACACATCCGAGGAATATCCGGAAAAAATGGGCTGGGGGCACGGCACCTACGAGTCGTCCATTGAGCTTGCAATGGCAGCCGGAGCGAAAATTCTATGCTTCACCCACCACGAACCGACGCGCAGCGACGACGCGCTCGAGCGGGAGTTCTCGAAGCTGTCCGTCCCAGAAAACATGACATTCCGCCTTGCGAAGGAAGGCGACGAAATCGAGATTTAACGCCCTAGGCTGCGGCGCAGCGCAGCGAGCATGCCGATCGACACCAGGAAAAGCGAACCCGGCTCCGGAACCGCCCTCACCGCGCTCGCCGCCACCGTGCCGAAACCGATCGATACATTGGACACTGTGCTGGACGCAAGCAATCCGGGGTTGCTGAAAGTGAACGTCGCCTGGTTCTGGATGAAAGGATTGTTGGTGGCGTTTCCCGCGATGGTGGTGTTCACGGTCGCATAATTGCCGCCTGTGGAAGCCGGCCCGATGATGGTGTGGATCGGGTTCCCGCCCGATATCAGGTCGTTCAGGTAGGACTGCCCGGCGGACGATCCCGCCGCCCAGTGGGTCACGGGATTCACCGCGTGGACGCCGGAAACGGCGCCACCTGCCAGAACGGTCACTTCCGTTCCGGAACTGCCCACGAGATCAGCCGAAGCCAGACTGAGGATGGTGCCGCCATTGTTGACCGTAAAAAACAGGGAACTGATATCCTGCCCCACGCTCACCGTCCCGGACTGGAGGTTGATCAGGGTCACCACCATGGAACCCGCAGAAACGCTGAAAGTCGCTTTCGCGCTCACGGGCTCCGCAGCGCTATCGGTCGAATTGGCGGGAGTTGAAAAAGAATACGCCTTCGCCAGGGCCTGGGTGCCTGACAGGGCAAAAACAAGAAAAATAATCGAACCTATACCACGCATACCGTACCGACTCCAGAAACATCCATCGAATCCAACAACATATGATAATGCAATATCTACCGTCAATTGTTACAATTTATGGACACCAGCATAAACCCGCGCCTGCCCCGCATACGTAACCCCCGACATACAAGCAATAATCATACCATAAAATTTATTCTTTGCATTACATAGCGTTGCAATATCGCCCCTGCGCTTTCTGCAAAAAGTGTAAAGTTTTCCGACATCAAATTCGGATGGCGCAGCAAGCGCCGCAATGCTATAATGACGCACTTTTACGGAACATAACCCATTGAAAGAACTGCCCGAAATCGGACAGGACAGGCATACATGACCCAACCCACAGACGAAAACCAGATCGTGGCGGAACGCCGCGCCAAGCTTGCAGCATTGAGACAGACAGGAATCGCCTTTCCCAACGATTTCGACAGGAAAAATCTCGCGCTCGAACTGCATGACGCATACGACTCCCTGGAAAGCGAGCCGCTCAAGGAAAAATCCATCGAAGTCGCCGTTGCGGGAAGGATGATGTTGAAACGCGTGATGGGCAAGGCGAGCTTCGCCACTCTCCAGGACATGAGCGGCAGGATACAGCTCTATATCGCCAACGACATCGCAGGTCTCGAAGCGCACGAGGCGTTCAAGCATTACGATCTGGGCGACATACTGGGCGCGAGCGGCAGGCTCTTCAAGACCAGGACGGGCGAGCTCTCGGTGGAAGTCACGGAAATCAGGCTGCTCACCAAGGCATTGCGGCCCCTGCCGGAGAAATATCACGGGCTCACCGACCAGGAGCAGAAATACCGCTTCCGCTACGTCGACCTCATCACCAACATGGAGACGCGCAAGGTCTTCACGGCAAGGTCCAGGATCATCCAGGCGATGCGCGAGTTTTTCGCCTCCCGCGATTATCTCGAAGTCGAAACGCCCATGATGCACCCGATTCCGGGAGGCGCATCGGCCAGGCCATTCGTCACGCATCACAACACGCTCGACATGCAGCTTTTCCTCAGGATCGCGCCCGAACTCTATCTCAAGCGCCTCGTGGTGGGGGGAATGGAGAAGGTTTACGAGATCAACCGCAATTTCAGGAACGAGGGGATGTCGACGCGGCACAATCCGGAATTCACGATGCTCGAATTCTACGAAGCCTACCGGGATTACAGATACCTGATGGATTTCACGGAAGAACTCTTCAGGGAAGTGGCGAAAAAAACCCTGGGCACCGTTCATTTCGAATATCAAGGTGAAAAGCTCGATTTCGGCAAGCCTTTCGAGAGGCTCACCCTGTCCCAGGCGATCATGAAGTATCATCCCGAACACAGCGAATCCGATCTTGCCAGCCGCCCATTCCTGATCGCCAGACTGGAAGCGCTCGGAGCGCATTACAGGAATACCGACGGCGTGGGCGGGCTTCAGCTCTCCCTTTTCGAGGAAACGACCGAGCACCTCCTGTTCGAACCCACGTTCATCGTCGACTATCCGGCGGAAGCCTCCCCGCTCGCGCGCCGAAACGACAGCAATCCATCAATCACGGACCGCTTCGAACTGTTCATCGCAGGGCGCGAGATCGCGAATGGATTCTCGGAGCTCAACGATCCGGAAGACCAGGCCGAGCGCTTCATGGAGCAGGTGAGGCAGAAGGAATCGGGGGACGCCGAAGCGATGAATTATGACGCCGATTACATCCGCGCGCTCGAACACGGCCTCCCCCCCACTGCGGGCGAAGGCATAGGCATCGACAGGCTCGTCATGCTGCTCACCGACAGCCCCTCCATACGCGATGTGATTCTGTTTCCCCAGATGCGCCTGGCGGACTAGGAATCGAAGCGATATCGAGGCCGAAGAGGCGGACGCAGTTTTCCGTCGTGGCTTTGGCCACTTCATCGAATGCAATGCCCTTGAGTGATGCGATTTCTTCCGCCACATGGCGCACATAGGCCGGCTGGTTGATTTTTCCCCTGTGCGGGATTGGCGCGAGATAGGGCGAATCGGTTTCGATCAGCATCCGCTCCAGCGGGACTTCTTTTGCGACTGCCTTCAAAGCCAGCGCGCTCTTGAAAGTCACGATGCCTGAGAAGGAAATATGGAAATTCATTGCCATCGCTTCGCGCGCGACTTCCAGGCTTTCCGTGAAGCAGTGCATCACCCCGCCCACCCCTTCCGCCGCCTCCTCTTTCATGATGCGCAAGGTGTCGGATGCCGCTTCCCTGGTATGGATAATGAGGGGTTTGCCCGCTTCCCTCGCAGCGCGGATATGGTTGCGAAAGCGTGTTCTCTGCCAATCCAGGTCGCCTTTGAGTCGGAAATAATCCAGCCCGGTTTCACCTATCGCAACCACTCTGGGATGGTCCGCAAGTTTCACCAGTTCATCGACAGTAGGCTCTCCCACCTCGTAATCCGGATGTACGCCGACCGACGCGTAAATTTTGGGATGGCTTTCGGCTAGCCGCCGGACCTGAGGAAAATCTTCGAGGTTGACTCCGACGCACAGCGCCGCGACGACCTGGTTTTCTTCCATGGAACACAGTATGGACTCCAGGTTTTCCGCAAGCTCCGGAAAATTGATATGGCAGTGCGAATCGATGAGCATTACATCGTATAGGTAGGCCGGGTCGATTTGGGCATCCCTGCAAGAATGCCTTCTATCCTGGTTTTCGCCAGTTTCCCGTTTTCGTCGTCGCCGAACCTGACCCCTATTCCCTGAACGCGATTTCCCATCGCATTGGGCGGGGTGATCCAGACTATTTTTCCGGAAACCGGGATTTTCCCCGGATCGTCCGGCAAGCCCAGCAGCATGTACACTTCATCTCTCAGCCTGTAAGGCCTGTCGGTCGGAATGAACATGCCGCCCCCCTGAATATGCGGCATATAAGCCGAATACAGGGCATTCTTGTCCTTGACTGTGAAAGAAAGAACGCTGGGTTTCATTTTACGGTCAGCGATATGTAATTCAAAACCAGTTCTTCCAAAAATAACCGGGCATTGACCGGATGGATGGATATCTTCTGCGCTTCGAGCAAGGTACGCTGAAACCGCATCAGTTCGAATTTATCCGACTTGCGCGAAACCTCCATGATTTTATCCGATAAATCGGGGAAATAGCGTATTTTTCCGGAAAAAGCGCAGCTTGCAAGATCGTGACACCATTTCTGCAGCCAGCGCAGAATCATGGAAAGATCCGTTTTCTGGAAAATCTCGGCAACTGCCACAGCATCGAGGGAGGAAGGCGAAGCAATTTCCTGCAGGAATCTCTCGCGCAGCGATGGATCTTCCCCGGCCAGGTGGAGCGCGACGAGCGGCGCCTGCCCGGCTTCGGAAAGATAGGGGGCGGGCTCGCTTATTCCCTGTCCGCGCAGCCATTTCTCGGCCTCGGCAGGCCCGGGGAAAGGCATGGCTATGGCCTGACAGCGGCTCAGGATGGTCGGAAGAATTTGATGCGGCTTATGGGAAACCAGGAGGAAAAGGGATTTTCCTGAAGGCTCTTCCAGCGTTTTGAGCAGCGCATTGGCCGCATGAGTATTCATCGCTTCAGCCGGATGGATGAGCACGATCCGGTAGCCGTTGCGGTGCGTCGACAGGTTCATGAAACCCGCGAGAGAACGTATCTGGTCTATCGTGATCTGCCTCACTTTCCTGCCGGATTCCGTCAATTCCGATTCCGGCTCTATCCTTCTGAAGTCGGGGTGACAGGCATTGGCGAACCATGAACAGGACACGCAGGCATTGCAGGCTTTGCCGTCCTGCAAAGGCGATTCGCACAAAAGGGATTGCGCAAGATAATCGGCAAAATCCAGTTTCCCTATGCCGCTCCTGCCTTTCAGGAGCAGCGCGTGAGGCAGGGGCGGCACCAGCCTTTTCCAGAGATCATCCTGCCATGGATATATATTCATAAACAAATAGTTGAAATAATTTCCTCAAGTTTTTTCTTGATCGAGTCGAGCGGAAGGCTGGAATCGATCACGCGAAAGCGTTGCGGAAATCGCTTTGCCCTGTCGAGATAGGCATCCCTCACCCGGTTGAAAAACGCCTCTTCTTCATGCTCGAACCGGTCAAGCGCCGCGTTTTTCTTCAACCTTTCCCGCGCAACTTCGACCGGAACATCGAAAAGCAGGGTCAGATCAGGCTGGAAACCCTCATGCAGCCATTGCTCCAGTGCGGCAAGCCTCGCGTAATCGAGTCCCCTGCCCCCGCCCTGATAAGCGAAGCTCGCATCGGTAAAGCGATCCGAAACCACCCATGTCCCCTCATTCAGGGCGGGCATGATGACGCCGGACAGATGTTCCGCGCGTGCGGCAAACATGAGCAGCGCCTCGGTTTCAGGATGCATGTGCTCGTGTAACAGGATACTTCTCAATTTTTCCCCAAGCTGCGTTCCGCCGGGTTCCCGCGTCAAGAGAAAGGCAATGCCTCTAGCCTTGAGGCAGGCTTCGATGCAACTCAGTTGAGTGCTTTTTCCCGCGCCGTCTATTCCTTCCAGGGTGATGAATTTCGCCTTGCTCATTTTTTCTGATACCTGTTCACCGCGCGGTTATGCTCGGCGAGCGAATTGGAAAAGACGGAGGAACCGTCCCCCTTGGCAACGAAATACAGTACGCCGGATTTGGCCGGGTGCAGCACCGCATCGATGGATTTGAGTCCGGGCATGGCTATCGGGGTAGGCGGCAGCCCGACCCTGGTGTAGGTATTATACGGCTGATCCGTGAGCAAATCCTTTTTACGCAAATTGCCGTCGAAACTGTCCCCTAGACCGTAGATGACCGTGGGATCGGTTTGCAGCTTCATGCCCAGCTTCAGGCGATTGGCAAAAACGGCTGCGATCATCGGCCTGTCGGCCGCTTTTCCCGTCTCCTTTTCCACGATGGAAGCGAGCGTCAACGCCTCGTAAGGGCTGGAAAACGGCAGTCCGGCGCTGCGCCCTTCCCATTCTTTTTCGAATTTTTTCGTCATCATGACGTAAGCTCTTCCGAGAACCGAAATATCGCTTTGTCCCTTTGCGAAGTAATATGTATCCGGGAAAAACAGGCCTTCCGGGGAAGATTGCGCCGCACCGATTCTGGAAAGAAGATCCGCATCAGGAAGACCCGTTGAATCGTGCCTGAGATCTGGATTGGCTTCCAGCGCCTTTCTCAATTCCTTGAATGTCCAGCCCTCGACAACGGTGATCCCGCTCTGGGTGAAGTCGCCGCTCGTGATTCTGTCCAGAAGCTGCAGGGGCGTGAGCGGATGGTCAAGCTCGTAATTGCCGGCCTTGATGGCCGATGATTTTCCCATGATCCTGGCGAGCATCACGAAAGCGAAGGAATTGCCCAGTATTCCCGCATCTTCCATCTGTTTTGCAGCATGCTTGAGGCTGCCCTGCTCCAGGGTGAACTCCAGAGGCGCTTTGGAAATCGGATAAGGGATCGCAAGATAATAGACCGCCCAGATCGCGATCAGCGCAGGAAGCAGGAAGACTTTCCAGCCTGGCCCCATTCTCATTGCAGCCAGTTTCTGAGATTTTCGCAGAACGGCCCTTTTTGCCAGATCATGCCGTCGATTTCGACGATCTGCCACAAGCCGATTACGCTGTTGACCAGAAAAACTTCATCCGCCTGCTTCAAAAAGTCGATTCCGAAAGACCGGATCTCCATCGGAACGCCATTCCCGGAAGAAAATTCGAAAATCCGCTCCCTCTGGACGCCATCCACTCCGCAGAGGCTGAGATCAGGCGCAATCAATCCGCCTGATGAGTACAGGAATAGGCTGCTCATCGTCCCTTCTATGACATTCCCGGCGATATCGAGCAACAGGCCTTCAGGCACGTCGTCCTCTCGCCATTCGCTCCTTGCCAGGACATTTTCCAGTCTGTTGAGGTGCTTGATGCCGGCGAGCCTGGGCTGATGCGACAGCCTGAGCGTGCAAAGATGCGCCCTGATTTCCCTGAAATTCGCAGCCGGAAGCGGACTCGTCATGATGATGCGTGTGGGTTCAGAACACACTTGCGGAAGATAGCCGCGCGCCCCCACCCCTCGCGTGACAATGATTTTTGCAACGCAATCGCCATGAACGGCATCCAACTCGCGGGTCAGGCATTCGATTTCCGGGCAAACGATGCCGATCGCATCGCAATCCCGCTTCAACCTGAGGTAATGACGTTCCCAGTGCAGGGGAACCCCGTTCACGATGCGCAGGGTGCGAAACACGCCGTCCCCGTACATCAATCCCCGGTCATTGGCCTTGACAGAATCGATGAAAGCCCCGTTTACCAGCACCATGGCGACCTTTGATCGGTCAGAATTTTTTGAAGACGAGCGTCCCGTTCGTACCACCGAATCCGAACGAATTCGAAATCGCCACATCGATTTTCATCTGCCTTGCGACATTGGGAACGAAATCCAGGTCGCACAGCGGATCCTGTTCGAACAGGTTGATCGTGGGTGGGGCAACCTGATGATGCAAGCTGAGCGCGGAGAATACAGCCTCGATCCCGCCGGCTGCGCCGAGCAGATGGCCTGTCATGGATTTCGTCGAACTGACCGCGAGTTTTGCCGCATGGTCCCCGAAAAAGCGCTTGAGCGCCACCGTTTCCGCGATGTCTCCAAGCGGGGTGGACGTGCCGTGCGCATTGACGTAATCGACTTCGTCAGGATTCAATCCCGCATTCCTGAGCGCATGTTTCATGCATCGCGCCGCGCCCTCGCCGTCTTCGCAGGGAGCGGTCATATGATAAGCATCCGCGCTCATGCCGAAGCCTGAAAGCTCCCCGTAAATCTTCGCGCCGCGCGCTTTTGCATGTTCCAGTTCCTCCAGAACCAGCACACCCGCGCCCTCCCCGAGAACGAACCCATCCCGTCCCATGTCCCATGGCCTGGACGAGGTAGCCGGGTCGTCGTTGCGCGTACTGAGCGCCCTTGCAGCGCCGAATCCGCCTATCGCCAGGGGGCAGACCGTCGATTCCGAACCGCCCGCGACCATCACGTCGGCATCCCCATATTCGATCATTCTCGCCGAACTGCCGATGCAGTGCGTTGCCGTCGTGCAGGCTGTAACCATGGCCAGGTTCGGCCCCTTGAGGCCGTACATGATCGAGAAATTGCCGGAAATCATGTTGATGATGGTGCCGGGGATGAAGAATGGGGAAATCTTGCGGGATCCGCCGGACAAATACACATTATGGGTTTCTTCGATGGAGGGCAGTCCGCCGATCCCGGACCCGATATTCACCCCGATCGCTTCGGCATTCTCCTCGGTGACCTCGATCCCGGAATCCCGGAAGGCTTCGATCGCTGCAACCATGCCGTAGTGGATGAATGTATCCATCCGCCGCGCTTCCTTCGCCGACAGGTAGCGCGTCACATCGAAATTCTTGACTTCGCCTGCAACCTGCGACGAGAACGTCGACGCATCGAACCGGGTAATGCGGGCGATACCGGATTTTCCGGCAACGGCATTCCCCCAGGCTTCCTCGACTCCGATCCCGACCGGAGAAACAATCCCGAGGCCGGTGATGACTACTCTGCGCTTGGTCAACTTCTCTCCATGCGTATCAGTTCTGATGCGCAACGATGTAGTCGACGGCCTGCTGCACGGTCGTGATTTTCTCGGCTTCCTCGTCGGGGATTTCACACTCGAATTCTTCCTCGAGCGCCATGACGAGTTCAACCGTATCAAGCGAATCGGCCCCAAGGTCATCAACAAATGACGAGGAATTCTTGACTTCAGCTTCGCTCACGCCGAGTTGCTCGGCGACTATTTTTTTGACGCGCTGTTCGATGTTTTCCATTGCTGATTCTAGCCTTCGTATGTTGTTTACAGAAAAAACGCACTATTTTACCAAATTTGAAGCCATTGCAAACTGTATTTGGTCAAACTTATTCCATATGGAGTCCGCCGTTGACATGCAGCGTGGTTCCGGTGATATAGCCGGCCGCCGGGGAAGCGAGGAATGTCGCGGCTGCGGCGACGTCTTCCGGATGCCCGAGACGGCCCAGCGGCACATGCTGAAGCAGTGAATCGCGCTGCGAATCGGACAACGCGCGCGTCATGTCCGTATCGATGAAGCCCGGCGCGATGCTGTTGACGGTCACGTTGCGGCTCCCGATTTCGCGGGCCAATGATTTGCTGAATCCGAAAATGCCGGCTTTCGCTGCGGCATAATTCGCCTGCCCAGCATTCCCCATGGCGCCCACCACGGAAGAAATGTTGATGATCCTGCCGTACCGGGCTTTCGCCATGGCGCGCAAAACGGCCCGGCTCATCCTGAATACGGACTTGAGGTTGGTTTCCATGATCACATCCCACTCCTCGTCGCTCATTCTCATGACGAGATTGTCCTTCGTGATTCCGGCATTGTTGACGAGAATGGAGACTTCGCCATACCGGCTCCTGATCTCGGCCAACGCAGCATCGATCCGATTCACATCGTTGACGTTGAGCATAAGACCCACGCCTTCGATATTCGCTTCCTTCAGGTAATCCGTAATGGAGTCCGCCCCTGACGCACTCGTTGCAGTCCCGATGACCGTTGCGCCATGTTTCCCCATATCCAGCGCAATCGACCTGCCTATTCCGCGGCTTGCGCCTGTGACAAGCGCAATCTGTCCTTCAAGCATATTCTCTCCTAAATCAATATTGCAACAGCTTCTTTCAAGGCGACGCCATCTGTCAATGCCAATACCGCCTGCGCAGGCTCGATGCGCTTGTTGAGTCCGGCCAGCACCTTGCCTGGACCGCACTCGGCGACCTGCCCTATGCCCTCCAGCGCAAGCGTGCGTATCGTCTCGACCCACCTGACGGGATGATATAATTGAGCGACGAGCGCCTCCCTGATCTCATCGGGGTCTTCATGCGGCATCACATCGACATTGTGCAGCACGGCCATTTCCGGATTTCCGATAGTCACGTTCCGCAGATATTGCCTCAAAGCCTCGGCCGCAGGCTTCATCAACGAGCAGTGGGATGGCACGCTCATCGGCAGCATGATGGCTCGCTTCGCGCCTTTTCCCTTGGCGGCTTCCATTCCACGCATCACGGCCTCGCGCTGGCCCGCGATCACGACCTGCCCGGGCGAATTGAAGTTTACCGCTTCCAGCACCTCGCCTTGCCCAGCTTCAAGACATACGGCACGCACTGCATCGTCATCCAGCCCTAGAATCGCGGCAATCCCCCCTTTCCCCTCCGGCACGGCCTGCTGCATGCTCATCGCACGAAAGCGCACGAGCGGCAGGGCATCGGAAAAGGCCAGCGCGCCGGAAGCCACCAGCGCCGAATATTCGCCCAGGCTGTGGCCTGCAAGAAACGAAGGCCGGGAATCCGAGAGACAGGTCCAGGCGCGGTAAATCGCAACGCCTGCCGCAAGCATCAGAGGCTGTGTATTGACGGTCTGGTTGAGTAGCTCTGCAGGGCCATTCGAGACCAGCCCCCACAAATCCTGATCGAGTATGTCGGAAGCTTCGCTGAAGGTTTCCCGCACGATGGGGAAATCTTCGAAGCCGTTCATCATGCCGATGGACTGGGAACCCTGGCCGGGAAAAACGAATGCGTAGCTCATTTTAGAACGATGAAATATTGAAAGCTTACCATTTGAGCAGGAGCGCTCCCCAGGTGATGCCGCCTCCGACGCCTTCCATGAGCAGCGTCTCGCCTTCCCTGAAACGTCCGGCTTTCGCGGCGCAATCGAGCGCAAGCGGAATGGACGCGGCGGATGTATTGCCGTGCCTGTCGACCGTGACGACAACCCTGTCCATACCCAGGCCGAGCTTTCTCGATGTCGCCTCGATGATCCTGATATTGGCCTGATGCGGGACAAGCCAGTCCAGATCAGATGGCGACATATGGTTGGCAAGCAGGGCCTCGGTCGCAACTTTTTCGAGAACGTTGACGGCAATTTTGAAAACGGCATGGCCGTTCATGGTCACGAAAGGGGAGCCCTGGATTTTGCCGTCGCAGATCCTGCCGGGCACTGCGAGAATATGGCTATGGCTGCCGTCGGCGTGCAGATGGGACGAGAGAATTCCGGGAGTTTCACTCGCCCTGAGCACCACGGCGCCCGCTCCGTCTCCGAAGAGCACGCAGGTTGCGCGGTCGGTCCAGTCTATGACCCTGGAAAGCGTCTCCGCCCCGACGACAAGCGCATGACGGTATTTCCCCGAGCGCAGGTAGCAGTCGGCCGTGGCAAGCGCATAGATGAAGCCTGTGCAGACCGCCTGGACATCGAATGCAGGACAATTGTTCCTGATCCCGAGCTTGGACTGGAGAATGGATGCCGTGCTCGGGAAAAGCATGTCAGGCGTAGTCGTGGCGACGATGATGAGATCGATTTCATCCACATCGATCCCGGCCGATTCAATGGCCCTGCGGCTCGCCTGCAACGCAAGGTCGCTTGTCGCTTCGTTTTCCGCGGCGATATGGCGCTCGACTATACCGGTCCTCGAAACGATCCAGTCATGCGAGGTTTCGACCATTTTCTCGAGGTCATAATTCGAGAGTATCCTCTCCGGAAGATGGCTTCCTGTACCGATGACTCTGGAATACATCAGGCTTCTCCCGCCTGCCGGAGAACCGGGTTCGCCAGGAGAATGCGTTTGCCGAGTTCATTGAGCATCCCGCTTCTCGCCTCATCCAGCGCACGCTCGATGGCGAACTGGAAGGAAAAGGCATCCGCCGAGCCATGGCTCTTGATGACGATGCCCTTCAACCCGAGGAGCGTTGCGCCGTTGTAGCGGCGCGGATCGACACGGCGCTTGAATGCCTTGACCACGGGAAGCGAAATCATGCCGGCAAGCCGGGTGAACAGGCTCCTGCCGTATTCTTCGCGCAAAAAAGTCGCAAGCATGTAAGCCAGTCCTTCGGAAGTCTTCAGTGCGATATTGCCGACAAAACCATCGCAAACCACGATATCGGCAGTGCCTTTGTAAATGTCGTCGCCTTCGACGTTGCCTATGAAATTGAGGCCACTGGCCTTCAGAAGATCGGCTGCCTGCTTCACCACTTCATTTCCTTTGATTTCCTCTTCGCCCACGTTCAGGAGTCCCACGCTGGGTTTTTCGACTTTCTCGACGGAGGAAACCAGGGTCGACCCCATGATCGCAAACTGCAGCAGATGCTCGGCGCTGCAATCGACATTGGCTCCCACGTCCAGCATGTAGGTTCGCCCTTTCAGCGTCGGCAAAATCGTGATGATCGCAGGTCTCTCTATGCCAGGAACCATTTTCAGAACGAAGCGCGAAATCGCCATCAGTGCGCCGGTATTGCCCGCGCTGACGCAAGCCTGGGCCTCGCCGCTCTTCACGAGGTTGATCGCAATGCGCATCGAGGAATCCTTCTTGTTCTTGAGCGCCGCAGCAGGGGGATCGCCCATGGCAATCACTTCGCTGGCGGGCTGGATGCGCAGACGGGGCGACACGTCAGCTTTCCTCGCCCTCAGTTCGGACTGGATGGCTTCCGGCGAACCGACCAGGATGATGCTTGCCTCCGGGTGGCTGAGGATGAAACTCAAGGCTGCCGGGACGGTCACGCCCGTCCCATGGTCTCCGCCCATGCAATCGATAGCAACCGTTATATCCATAGCAGTTCAGGCGGAACCATGGAAAAGGCGGGCGGCAATGCGTTTTTTTACTCGCCTTTACCCTTGGCCACTTTCTTGCCGCGATAGAACCCGTTCGGACTCACATGGTGGCGCAAATGGACTTCACCTGTCGACGCTTCGACTGCAAGCGGAGGATTGGTCAGAAAATCGTGCGCTCTGTGCATGCCGCGCTTCGACGGGGATTTTTTGTTTTGCTGGACTGCCATATTCGACTCCTAAATAATAATTGCGCCTAAATCCTGCCCTTCAGGATCGAAAAAGGCGATTCCCTGACATCGCATTCGAAGTGCCTGAGAGAAAATGGCAATTCGAGCAGGATTTCATCTTCGACCATGGGCAGGATGTCGATCTTGTCCTTGACGACTATGCTATCCACTTCAGGATCTTCGTCCTCGATGCTGACAAGATCCGCCTCGTCTTTCACGATCATCAGCCTGGCCTGCAAATCCAGAGGATATTCGATTTCCCCCAGACAACGCTGACAACGCAGATGGAGCAACCCGTCTATCCCGAGATGCAGCAGAAAATTGCCTTCCGCATCGACTTTGCCCTGGAGCGTGTATCCAACCCGACCCGAGTTGGAATACAATAAATCGGCCAACCTTCCCAAGCGCGGGATATCCATTTCTCCGCAAAGCGACCTCCCCATGCGGGCGAATTCGAATCCATCGATGACGGTCTGCTCGGACATAAGAAGGGGATTATATTTTTTTTTGCTTTTTCTGTCAAAATAACCATTCTATTCGGAGCGCCATAATTGCAGGAACTCATACTCGCCTCATCATCCCCCTACCGCCGGGAACTGCTCGAAAGGCTGAAGGTCCCCTTTTCGACTGCATCTCCGGCAATCGACGAGACGCCGTTCCAAGGCGAAGCCCCTCAGGAAACGGCGCTGCGGCTGGCGCAGGAGAAGGCCAGAAAAATCGGATCGAGTCATGAAAACGCGTTGATCATCGGGTCGGATCAGGTCGCCGTGTTCGATGGCACCCAGATAGGCAAACCTCTCACCTTCGAAAACGCCCTCGGGCAATTGAAAATGATGCGCGGCAAGACCGTGGTTTTCCACAGCGCGCTCTGCCTGTTCAACACCAGGACGAAGCACATTCAATCGAACATCGTGCCTTATGCCGTGACTTTCCGCAGCTACAGCGACGAACAGATCGTGCGTTACCTGGAGATGGAAGAACCTTACCACTGCGCCGGAAGCGCGAAAACGGAAGGACTCGGGATCGCGCTCATCGAGCGCATGCAGGGAGCGGACCCCAACGCGCTCATCGGCCTGCCGCTCATCGCGCTCATCGACATGCTCAAAAACGAGGGCATCGAAGTTATCTGAGGAACCACCGATTTACTCCCATGCGGGCGCGACGGCGCACTTGCGGCGGAATTCAGGCCCCCTTGCCCGTTGCGTCATGCGGCTCGAACTGTGCCGCATCTCCCCCGGCATCCGGCTTCACCCGGCGCGAAGGGGAGGATGGCGCTTCCTGATTCACACTTTTGATCCACCCTTCGTTCTGTCTGCAAACCCTGACCACCAGCTCGACCGCATGCTGGCAGGCCTGAAAATTCTTGAATGCCTTGACTTCCTTGGCAAGCCGCAAGATCACCAGCAATTCCTCCAGCAAGTCGCGCAAGCCGAGCAACTGCGGCAGGCAGGCAAAAGTGTAAAGTTTACTGACACTTTCGCGAGTGACCGGTGTCATCCCTGCCTGCCCCGCTTGCGCTACACCGGGGCCAGAGCCTCGCACCGCCATCCCGAACGGAGCGGTGTTGTCATCCCGAGGAATTCGAGGGATCCTGCCCCGAAGGACAGGATTTCTCGACAAGCTCGAAATGACAGTGAAGGCATTGGCGATCCGGTGATTTGGAAGAAAACTCGCTGTTTCGGACCCGATTCCGACGGAAATCCGTCTCGAAACCGCTTTTGGAGAAATGCGGAGCGCTGAATTGATGCTTGTTCAAGGCTTCCCCAAGGAACCGTTTACGTTAAATCAGCGGTTCCCCAAGGCCTAGTCATTCCATAAAATATCGCCGCACAGGACCAACCGCTCTTCCTCGCAATGGAGCGCCACGGAAAGCGTCACGCACATCTTTCCGCCCGCAATGGAGAGATAGGGTCGGCTGATCTGTATCTCGCCGGGGTTGCTCATGGCACGGCGGAAATAATGCCTGCGCAGCCATATCGCATCGTTCGCATCCAGAAGCGGCGTGAACCTGGGGTCCGTGACGTTGGGGGTCGAGGACGACAGGACGCTGCTCCCAAGCTGGCGGCCTTCCCCGTTGAGGATGAAACAGCGCTCGGCCTTCGACAGCCCGAGAAAATTCCTGCTGGCTTCGTCCATCTCCACCCCTGCCTTGAATTGCTCGACGAGGCTGCTGAACGCGCCGATATAGGGATGCAATGCCTTCCTGTAATGGTCGGATTCGTGCTCCGCAACATGCCTGAATTTCTCGCATATGCCGAGAATGGCTGCGCTCCCGCCATATGCGTCGGAGAGTCGTTCGGCCGGCCTTGCGAAATAATAGCCCTGGACGAAATCGGCCCCGGAATTCATCGATATCATGGCCTCATCCTCCGTTTCCACACCCTCCATCAGGGCGAGGCTGCCCGTTTCATGAATGAGTTTGACGAGATTCGGAATAACCCGGCGCACCTTGACGTTGCTTGCGGCCTGGCAAATGATGCTCCGGTCCAGCTTGACAATATGCGGCTCTATACGCCAAAGACGGTCGAAATTGGATTCTCCTGCGCCAAAATCGTCGATCGCGATCAGGCAACCCAATTCCTTGTAATAATTCACGGCTTCGGAAAGCAGTCCCTCGTCCTGAATCTGGCTCTCCAGAATCTCGACCACGACCCGGTGCGGGGCAATCCTGTTATGTTCGAGCAAGTCCGCGAAAAATCCCCCATAACGCCTGCCGACCACCGTGACCTTGGGATTGATATTGAGGAAAATCCAGTTGATATCCTCCCCCTGGGACAGAAAATTCTTCAGATGGACGATCCTGCAAAGCCTGTCGAGAAAAACGTTTTCCACATCGTCCTGCACCATGCCGAACACGGTCAACGGCGAAATCACCTGATCCCCTGCATAGGGACGCAACAAAGCCTCGAAACCCACCGCGCGCCTGTGCGCCAGACTATATATGGGCTGAAAAGCGCTTTTCAGCCGGATCGAGCCGTAATGGCCGAAAACCTTGCCGCCCTCTTCCCGCGCAAATTTCGAGATGTCTTCCAGAGAAAGCCGCTCCGAAAAGTCCATCCCCCTTGTATTCATATCCATTTCCCATCCTGTCCAATTCGAGCCTAATTTACAAAAGCAAGGTTCGTTCCATCTCGTCAGGCATCAATTTAACGGGTATTGATTTATTAATGCAACATTTTTGTTGCAACTCACGATCGTGTCTGTGCATGACGGCATTCCATGCCTGTTTTTGGTGCATCCGCCGCTATTGAAAACGACATATAATGAATCGTGAATTGCCGATGGGGTACGCATTGCGTGACGAAAACATATTCGAGCCGATAGGCTTTATCGACGAAGTTCACGGACCTGTAGTCGACATCGCGTGCAGCAGGCTGCCGCCGCTGCATCAGGCGCTTTACGCCACGTTCGACCATGAGCGCTTCACCTTCGAAGTCCATCAGCATCTGGACGAGAAAAGGGTACGCGCGATCACGCTGCACAGAACCGGCGGCCTCAAAAGAGGACAAGCTGTTTTCGACATGGGCGGGCCGCTCACCGTGCCGGTCGCCCCCGGCTGTCTGGGACGCCTGGTCGATCTTTTCGGCACCCCTCTGGATGGCGGAGCGGCGCTGGAAGCGGAAGAATGGCGGCGTATCATCTCCCCTCCCCCGCCGCTTTGCGAAACCAGCGCTTCCGCAGGCATCATGGAGACAGGCATCAAGGTCATCGACCTGCTCTGCCCTTTCGTCAGAGGCGGCAAGACGGGACTGTTCGGCGGCGCCGGCGTGGGCAAAACCGTCCTCATCATGGAATTCATGCATGCCATCGTTCATCTGCACCAGGGCGTATCGGTTTTCGCCGGAGTGGGCGAGCGTATCCGCGAAGGGCACGAACTCTGGCATGAAATGCAGGAGGCCGGGGTCATGCCCCGCACCCTGATGGTTTTCGGGCAAATGGACGAATCGCCCGGAGTACGTTTTCGCATCGGCCTCTCCGCCCTGACCTACGCCGAGTACCTTAGAGACAAGCTCTCGATCGAAGTGCTCTTTCTCATGGATAATGTTTTCCGCTTCGTCCAGGCGGGAAGCGAAATTTCGGGATTGCTGGGAAGAATGCCGGCAACAGTCGGGTATCAGCCCACCCTCATGAGCGAAGTGGCTGAACTCCAGGAGCGGATCATTTCCACCCGCCATGGCAGCATCACCGCAGTCGAGGCCGTCTATGTGCCCGCCGACGACATGACCGACCCTGCCGTGAGCGCCATTCTCGCCCATATCGATACGATCGTGATCCTCTCGCGGGATCAGGCGGCAAAGGGCATTTATCCTGCGGTCGATCCGTTGCAATCCATGAGCAGGATCATGGACAAGGCATTCATAGGCGCGAGGCATTATGAAGTCGCATCGCAGGTCAGGGAACATCTTGCCCGCCACAGGGAACTGGAAGATATCATCGCGATGCTGGGGCTGGAAGCGCTCTCCGAGGAGGACAGACGCATCGTGCTCAGGGCGCGCAGGCTGCAGCGCTACCTCACCCAGCCTTTTCATGTGGTGGAAGACCATACCGGGATTTCAGGCGAATCCGTGCCATTGTCGCAGACGCTTTCCGACTGTGAAGCCATCCTGCATGGCGACCATGACAAAACACCGGAAGAGGATTGCTACATGAAGGGCGCTCTGACATGAAGCCATTCGACCTCCACCTCCAGGGCACGGCCAAGCATGAACACATAACAGGCGTGACAAGCTTCGTCGGGCAGGATGATTCGGGAAGTTTCGGCATCCTGCCCGGACACGCGCGGATGCTGACCGTGCTCGCCTATGGCCTTGCGCGCTTCAGGGATGCAAGCGGCACATGGACCTACCTTGCCCTGCCGGGCGGCGTGCTCTATTTTGCAGACAATGCCCTCACCATCACGACCAGACGCTATTTTCTGGATACGCGCTACGGAGAAATCAGCACGACGCTGCTCGACCAGCTGCTCTCGGAAGAAGCCGCGTTGCGCATGGTGAAGGAAAACATCTACAGGCTGGAGCAGGAGATGCTGAGGCGCCTGTGGCAGATCGAACGCGGCGCGCCATGATGGACATAGGCGAACAACTCAGGCGCAAGGTCGAGCAGCAGGCAAAACGCATGAAACAGGCGGAAGAAGAGCGATTTTCCCTGCTCGCGCAGTCCGTCTATCTCGGCACGCTCGCCGTGCTCTTCGTCCTGCCCGTCGTCGCGGGCGCCTATCTGGGCAACTGGCTCGACAATCAGGCCAGCGGCTATTCTTTCCGGTGGACAGTCAGCCTGATTCTGCTCGGCATCGCGACCGGCGCATTGAATGTTTACCTCTTCGTCAGGGAGCACGGATGAAATCGGAAATTCTTTTCCATCTCGGGCCGCTCTCGATATGCATGGCAGTCGTCGTCACCTGGGGGATCATGCTCGGGCTTGCGATTTTTTTCTCGCTTGCAACCCGACGCCTCTCCATCGAACCGGGGCCGCTCCAGACCCTCCTGGAAGGCGCGGTCTCAGCGATCCTCGACGCCATAGAAGCCGTTCTCCCGGAAAAACAGCACATGCTCCTGCCCTTTATCGGCTCCTTGTGGATTTTCATTCTGATATCCAATCTCGCCGGCATCATTCCGGGACTTTCCGCCCCGACAGCGAATCTTTCCGTCACTTCCGCGCTCGCCATCCTGGTATTTCTCTCCGTCCACTGGTTCGGCATCAGGAGCGAAGGCTGGCGCAATTACCTGAAGCATTACAGCCATCCCAGCCCGATCCTGCTCCCGTTTCACCTCATCAGCGAAGTCTCCCGCACTGTCGCCCTTGCCGTCCGTCTGTTCGGGAACATCATGAGCCTCGAGATGGCGGCGCTCCTCGTGCTTCTGGTGGGCGGGCTGCTGGTGCCCATCCCGCTCCTGATGCTCCACATCGTCGAAGCCCTGGTGCAGGCTTACATCTTCGGCATGCTTGCGCTAATCTATGTTTCAGGGGCCATAGAGTCACAACAAAGGAAGAGAAATGAATGAAATGACCTGGTTTACCATACTGTCCACGCTCGGGGCATTGCTTGCCATAGCGATCGGGGTGATGTTTCCGGCAATCGCCATGGGGCGTGCGATCAGTCAGGCGCTGGATGCGCTGGCGCGTCAGCCCGAAGCTGAAAAATCGATCACCCGAACGCTATTCATCGGACTTGCCATGATCGAATCTCTGGCGATCTATGTTCTCGTGATCGTGCTGATCGTATTGTTCAGAAACCCCCTGCTCGAATACCTGCTGCATAAATAGGGCGCTTAGATGGAACTCGACTGGAGCACTTTCCTCCTTGAAATCGCCAACTTCCTGATCCTGGTCTGGATCCTGAAGCGTTTTCTTTACAGGCCTGTCCTGAATGCCATCGAAGCACGCAAAAAAAAGATAGAAGACACCCTGAACGAAGCCTCGAAGATTCGGGAAGAAGCGCTCGCCCTGCAGGCGCAAAACGAGGGCAGGCGCGACGAATGGGAAAGGGCGCGGCAGGAGATCGAATCGAAACTCGCGGAGGAAATTTCTTCGAAGCGAAGCCGCATGCTGCTCGAATTGAACAGCGAGATCGAAAAGGAGAAAGAAAGGAAATCCGCGCAGGAAGCGCGGCAAATCAGAGAATGGCAACGTGATGCACAGGACAGGGCGCTCGCCAATGCGTCCAGATTCGCATCCATCCTTCTCTCCAGGGTCGCCTCGTTCGAGCTCGAATCGAAGCTGTACGATGCATTCATGGAAGACCTGGAAAAACTCGATGCGGCAGAGGTGAGAGCCATGCTCGCCCCCATGGACGACGCAAAACTGAATCTTTCCGTATCGAGCGCCTACCCCCTTTCCCCCGAACGCAGAAGCCGTCTCGAAGCGGCGATAGGTAGAATCACGGGCCGCCCCCTTTCAGCCCTGTTCAGCGAAAACCCGGACCTGTTGTGCGGAATGCGGGTCGGCATCGGTCCCTGGGTGCTGCATGTCAACCTTCGCGACGAACTCGCATTTTTTCGCGGAGCATCACGCAATGCAGGCTGAAGCATCGCAGCTCGCAGCACAGGAGGAATGGGTCGGGCACTATGCATTCGGGTTGAGGATCTCCGAACAGGGGACGGTCATCTCCGTCGGGGACGGCATAGCGTGGATTTCAGGTCTGCCCTCCGCCAGCATGGACGAAATCCTGGAACTCGAAGACGGCAGTTCAGCCCTGGTTTTCCACCTTGCCGCGGAACGGATCGGCGCCATACTGCTGAAGCAGACGGAACAACTCACTGCGGGAAACGCCGCGCACCTTTCCGGGCTGCGCCTCTCGATCGGCGTGGGGGACGCACTGCTGGGCAGGGTGATCGATCCTCTGGGCAATCCGCTCGACGATCTGCCGCCACCCGATTTTTCAGGCCGCCGCCAGATAGACGTGCTCTCCCCCCCCATCATGGACCGGGATTTCGTCAACAAGCCCCTCTACAGCGGCAACAGGATCATCGACACATTGATCCCCATGGGCAAGGGACAGCGGCAATTGCTGATCGGAGACAACGGAACGGGAAAGAGTTCGCTCGCCCTGGATACCGTAATCAACCAGAAGGAAAAAGATGTCCGCTGCGTGTATGTCCTCATCGGGCAGAAACGCTCTGCGGTCGTCAACACCATAGAAACCCTGCGCGAATCCGGCGCACTGGAATACACCACGGTCATCGTGGCCGAAGCCACGGCAATGCCGGGACTGAAATATCTCGCGCCCTTTTCAGGCTGCACCATTTCGGAATACTGGATGTGGGCGGGAAAGGATGTGCTGATCGTCTACGACGACCTCACCACCCATGCTCGCGCCTATCGTGAGCTCTCCCTGCTTTTGCGCCGTCCGCCTGGGCGGGAAGCCTATCCCGGCGACATCTTCTACCTGCATGCGCGGCTGCTCGAGCGCTCGACATGCCTTGCCGCGCACCTGGGCGGCGGCAGTATGACGGCCCTGCCCATAGTCGAGACGGAACAGGGAGAAATCGCATCCTATATCCCGACCAACCTCATCTCCATCACGGACGGGCAGTTCTATCTCGATGCGCAGCTTTTCTCCAGGGGCTTTCTGCCGGCGATAGACATCAGGAAATCCGTTTCCAGGATAGGGGGAAAGGCGCAGCACCCCGCCATCAAGAACGAGGCGGGGCGGATGAAACTCGACTACCTGCAATTTCTCGAACTCGAAGTCTTCACGCGCTTCGGCTCCAGGCTCGAAGCCAGCATGGAGGCGAGAATCAGGCGTGGCCAGATGCTGCGGGAACTCCTGAAGCAGGAGCGTCTGGCTCCGATTTCCATAGAGAAACAGATGGCCTGGCTCGTCGCCTACAATGAGGGGCTTTTCGATACGCTCGATCGGGCAGCGCTTTCCAGGCAACTGGCGCAAATCGAGGAAAGCGCATCCAGTCTGACGCTTGCCGAGAGCCGCGAGCAATGGCGCAATGCAGTCCGGAAAGGCGCAAGTGGGCCGGCGGCATGACCTTCAACTCAAGCTCGACAGCCTGAGCGAAATCGAAGGCATCATGACGGCCATGAAAAATCTCGCTTTCATGGAAACAAGAAAACTCATCCATTTCCTTTCCGCACAGCAGCTTGCCGTAGCCTCGATCGAAGCTGCCGCATGGGATTTCACGAGTTTCCACGGTCACGACGGCGTGCGTGAAGTTGTGGAGACCTGCCTGCTCATCGGTTCGGAACGCGGGTTTTGCGGCGACTTCAACGAGAAGCTGCTGCAGGCACGGGCGCTTCTGGTGCCTGGCTGGCACATCATTGCGGTCGGGCGCAGGCTCGAATCGAAACTGGAAACGGAAACCCTGATCGGAGGGGCGACCGTCGCAGAGGAAGTCGCCCCTGTCCTGACGGAAATCGCCGATTTCCTTGCGGCCATGCAGCGTGGGCTGCCTGCGGGCAACGTGCTCGGCATCACCGCGCTCTACCATGAAACCGACGGCATCAGAACGCGAAGGCTGCTGCCGTTGCCGGAGTCCAAACCGCTCGCGCGGAAATACGCCCACCCACCGCTGCTCAATCTCGATCCACCCGCATTCTACGAAAAGCTCTCCGAGCATTATCTCTATGCCGCACTGCATGAAGCGCTCTACAGTTCGCTCATGGTCGAGAACCGTTACCGGATCGATCATATGGATAACGCGATTTCCCAACTGGACAAGCGGATGACCCGACTCAAGCAGCGTTACAACACTTTGCGCCAGGAAGAAATCATAGAAGAAATCGAGATCATCATGTTGAGCGTGGAAACCCTGACCGGGGTTCGGCAGGCTGCCGAAGAAGTTTACGAGCGCAGGCAGAACAAGGCAAAATAAAAAGCGGAGTTGACTGCCTTGGGCTGACGGAGATTGAAGTTGCCAGGCATCCAAAAAAGGGCTATCTTGACGGGTCGTTGGCTTCCCCCATTCTCATGGCGCCCAAATCGACCATTTATAAAGCGGAGCTGCAAGTCGCGGACATGGACCGCAATTACTACGGCAGCCATGCCCTCACCCTCGCCCTGCATCCTTCCGAAACCCTGGAGCGCATGATGGTGCGACTCCTCGCCTTCGGCCTGCACGCCGAGGAGTCGCTATGCTTTGGCAACGGGCTTTCGGCGGACGATGAACCCGACCTGTGGAAAAAGGATCTCACCGGAGCCATAGCGCTCTGGATAGATGTCGGCCTGCCCGAGGAGAAGCTCGTCAAAAAAGCATGCAGCCGTGCTGAGGCGGTTTATGTCTATGCCTATGGCAGGACGTCGGAGCTGTGGTGGAAACAGCAGAAACTCGACAGGCTGGAAAACCTGAGCGTATTGTCCATCCCCCATCTTTCGAGCCAGGCGCTCGCGAAGCTTGCATCGCGCAGCATGAAGCTCGACTGCACGGTGCAGGAAGGTCAAATATGGCTCGGCAACGGCTCGGAGAGCGTCCAACTCGAACTCTCAAAACTCAAGATGCGGGCTTAGAACCCCAGTTCGTTCAGCAGGTCGTCCACCTCGCCCTGTCCGGACACGCTATCGCCGCGCCCATCATTTCTCACCACCGGACCATTCATCAACCCTTCATCCTTCGAAGGGCCGTCCGGCCTGCTGATGAGGAGGATGTTCACCAGATGGTGCTCCATGTCCTGGGCGAGCCGGGTGATCTTCTTGATCACCTGCCCGGTGAGATCCTGGAATTCCTGGGCCATCAGGATGTCGGTGAGCTGCGCAGAGGTTTCCCTCGTGCTTTTCGGGATACTATCGAGGAAGGCCAGAATTTTCTCTCCGGCTGCGTCACGCCCCGTCGTATTTCGCCATTCTTCGGCAAGAACGAGGGCAGAGGATTCCAGCTCTTCCTGGAGCGGCAGCGCCTTTTCCACTGCACTCAGGACGCGCTGAGCCGCCTGCTCGGTCAACTGGACGATATAGTTGAGCCTGTCCTGCGTATCGGGCAGTTCGCCCACCATGCTCTGCATCGCCTCGTCGCATCCCAGCTCATGCAGGGTTGCATGCAGTTGACGCACCAGATGGCCGAGTTCGTTATAGCCTGACTCGACGGCATTCTGCTCTTCCTGTTCACTCATCGCCCCTCCCGTTCGAGTATGAATTTTCCGTCCCGTCAAAACACGCAAAGCGGCGGTTCATCGAGCAATGCCGCCTGTTCGCGCAGCGCCAGGATCTGATCCTGCCAATATTTCTGCGTATTGAACCAGGGAAAACTGATCTTGAAAGCGGGATCCTCCCACCTTCGCGCCAGCCATGCGGAATAATGTATCATGCGCAGGGTGCGCAGCGCTTCCGGCAGATGGAGTTCACGCGGATCGAAATCATGATATTCGCAATAACCGTCCATGACATATCCGATCTGCATGGTCATCTCCGAACGCTCGCCGGAGAGCAGCATCCACAAATCCTGAATCGCGGGTCCCATGCGGCAGTCGTCGAAATCGACGAAATGCGGGCCTTCGTCCGTCCACAATACGTTTCCGGGATGGCAATCCCCGTGCAGGCGAATGGCGCGGAATCCGGCAGCGCGATCGAAGCAAGCCTGAATGCCCTCAAGCAGGTTCCCGACCAGGCTGCCATAAGCGGGAACCAGGTCGGAGGGAATAAAATCTCCGCTCATGATAAACCTGTAAGGTTCGATGCCGAAATGCGCCACATCGATGGCGGGGCGATGAACGAAGGGTCCGATCGCGCCGACCGCATGAATCCGCGCGATGAAGCGCCCCATCCATTGCAGGATATCCGGGTCGCCCAATTCAGGCACCCGCCCCGGGCGACGGGGATAGAGTGCGAAGCGAAAACCGCCCGATTCGTGCAGGGTATGGCCGGCCCCATCGATAATAGGCGCCACCACGGGTATTTCGCGCTCGGAAAGCTCCAGCGTGTAGGCATGTTCCTCAAGAATGGCCTCGTCAGTCCAGCGCAACGGTCGGTAAAACTTGGCGACAATCGGTTCCGCACAATCGATGCCGACCTGATAGACCCGGTTTTCATAGCTGTTGAGCGCGAGGAGCCTGCCGTCGCAGCGAAATCCCACGGCTTCGACTGCATCCAGCACCGCATCCGGGGTGAGGTTCTGGTAGGGAAGTTTTTGATCGGACATATAATGGATTATCTCACACATGTTAAAATTCAACTTCCCTCTATAGAAAAAAACGTATGAGCCTGTTCACAAGAACCCCCATGCTCGATGGTCCGGATGTCGAGGCCGTGCGCGCAGCCATCGGAAGCTGTTTCCAGGCCACTTTCGATCGCTACGAATCGCTTTTCGAGACGCTCGCATCGACCGAGGCCTATTACGAGAAGCCCATCCCCCTGCGCCATCCCCTGATTTTCTATCTGGGCCATACTGCGACTTTCTTCGTCAACAAACTGATCCTCGCCGGCCTCATCGAGGCACGCATCAATCCTGCCTTCGAATCCATTTTTGCAATCGGAGTGGACGAAATGAGCTGGGACGACCTCAGTGACGCCCACTACGACTGGCCGACAGTCGAAGCAGTCATGGCTTACAGGGAAGCAGTGCGCGCAAAGGTCGATGAATTCATCCGCACGGCGCCGCTTGCGCTCCCCGTAGACTGGGAAAATCCATGGTGGGCTGTGCTGATGGGAATAGAGCACGAGCGCATCCACCTCGAAACCTCTTCCGTGCTGATCCGCCAGCATGCGCTCGAACATGTCAAACCCCATCCGGCATGGCGGCATTGCGGCGAATTTGGGCAGGCACCGCAAAACAGCCTGGTCGCCATTCCCCAGGGGGCTGTGAATCTTTCCAGGACCGATGACGGCATCTATGGCTGGGACAACGAGTACGGCAGGCACGATGCGCATGTCCCGGCATTCGAGGCTGGACGGTTTCTGGTGAGCAACGGCGAGTTTCTCGATTTCGTCGATGCGGGCGGCTACGCAACGAACGCCTTCTGGGAAGAGGAAGGACTCGCCTGGAAAAATTACGCCGAGGCACAGCACCCCGCTTTCTGGGTAAAAAAAGACGCGGCATGGCATCTGCGTCTCATGACAGAAGTCATCCCCATGCCCTGGAACTGGCCGGTGGAAACGAATTATCACGAAGCCAAAGCCTTCTGCAACTGGAAAAAAGCCGTGACGGGGCAAGCCTACCGGCTGCCCACGGAAGACGAATGGCATCGCCTCCACAGGGAATCGAACCTCTCTGAAATCCCGATGGATGCCGCAGCCTCGGCCAACATCCACCTGGATCACTGGGCCTCATCCTGCCCCGTTACGCGTTTTCCCCAGGGAGAACTGTACGACGTGGTGGGCAATGTCTGGCAATGGACCGAAACATCGATCTATCCCTTCGAAGGTTTCAGGGTGCATCCTCTCTACGACGATTTCACCACGCCGACCTTCGATTCGCGCCACAACCTCATCAAGGGCGGCTCGTGGATATCCTGCGGAAACGAGGCGCGAACGAGTTCCCGCTATGCATTTCGCCGCCATTTCTTCCAGCATGCGGGCTTTCGCTATATAGTGTCCGCAGCGCGTCCTCCCATTCCTCATTCGCATTACGAGACCGACAAGCTGCTTTCGGAATATGCCGAATTCCATTACGGGGAGGAATATTTCGGGGTGCCGAATTTCCCCAAAGCGCTTGCCCTGCTCGCCGTTCGCGCAATGGGGAACCGCCCGGCGCTCAACGCGCTCGACATCGGATGCGCAGCGGGGCGCTCGACATTCGAACTGGCGCGGCATTTCGATCATGTCATCGGAATCGATTTTTCGGCGCGCTTCATCGGCCTCGGAACGGATATGGCCGGGCAGGGCAGGCTGCGCTACACGCTCATCGAGGAAGGCGAACTCGTCTCCTACCGTGAGCGGAGTCTTGCGGATTTCGGCCTTCATGATGCGGCAGGCAGGGTCGAATTCCTCCAGGGGGATGCCTGCAACCTCAAACCCATATTCTCCGGGTTCGACCTGATCCTCGCCGCAAATCTGATCGACAGGCTGTACGATCCAGAAAAATTTCTCGCCAACGTGCACGAGCGCCTGAACCCCGGCGGGATATTGCTGATCGCATCCCCTTATACCTGGCTCGAGGCGCACACTCCGCGCGAAAAATGGCTGGGGGGATACAAGAAGGATGGGGAGAATTTCACCACGCTGGACAGATTGAAAGCAATCCTGTCGGAGCACTTCAGCATCATGGAAAAGCCGCTGGACGTGCCTTTCATCATCCGCGAAACCCGCCGTAAATTCCAGCACTCCCTGTCGGAAGTCACCCTGTGGGTCAGAAACCCCTGAACGAAGGGGCTCCTACAACTGGGGATTGAGCCGATCGAGGCCGCTCTTGAGCCGGTTGAGCGCCGCGATATAGGCCTTGACGGAGGCCACGACAATATCCGTGTCGGCGCCCTGCCCGTTGACGATCCTGCCGTCCCTGAAAAGCCTCACGGTGACTTCGCCCTGAGCATCCGTTCCGCTCGTGATGTTGTTGACCGAGAAGAGCTGCAATTCGGCGCCGCTGGATACGATGGCCTCCATTGCCTTGAATGCCGCATCCACGGGTCCGCCGCCTTCGGCAACGCCTTCCCGTTCGGCGCCGCCCACAAGTATCCTGACCGTGGCGGACGGAACCTCCCCGGTTTCGGAACAGACCTTCATGGAAAGCAGCTTGTAATGCTCGGGGGCTGATATCACGGCTTCGTCGGATGCAATCGCCTGGATGTCCTCGTCGAATATTTCATGCTTCTTGTCGGCAAGATCCTTGAATCTCGCGAAAGCGGAATTGAGCGCCTCCTCCGAACCGAGATCGATTCCGAGTTCGGTGAGGCGAGTCCTGAACGCATTGCGCCCGGAATGCTTGCCGAGGACCAGCTTGTTCGCGCTCCAGCCCACATCCTCGGCGCGCATGATTTCGTAGGTCTCGCGGCTTTTCAACACCCCGTCCTGGTGGATTCCGGATTCATGGGCGAATGCATTGACCCCGACGATCGCCTTGTTGGGCTGCACCGCGAAACCCGTGATGCCGGAAACCAGTCGGCTCGCCTGCACGATCTGGGTCGCATCGATCCCGCTTTCGCAAGGAAAATAGTCCTGTCTCGTGCGGACCGCCATCACGATTTCTTCCAACGCGGCGTTCCCCGCACGCTCACCGAGGCCATTGATGGTGCATTCGACCTGACGCGCCCCGTTCATGACAGCGGAAAGGGAATTCGCCACGGCAAGGCCGAGATCGTTGTGGCAATGCACGGAAAACACCGCCCTGTCGGAATTGGGAATCCGGCTCTTGAGGTTGCGTATCAATGCCCCAAACTGTTCGGGCATGCTGTATCCCACGGTATCCGGGATATTGAGGGTTTTCGCGCCGGCCAAGATCACGGCTTCCAGTATCCTGCACAGGAAATCGAGATCCGAGCGGCCGGCATCCTCGGGGGAAAACTCGACATCGTCGGTGTACTCGCGCGCCCATTTCACCGCTTTAACGGCCTGCTCCAGCACCTGATCGGGCGACATGCGCAGCTTCTTTTCCATGTGTATGGGGGATGTCGCGATAAAGGTGTGGATGCGCCCCGATTGCGCGGGCTGCAATGCATCCCCTGCGCGCCTGATGTCGTTTTCGATGGCGCGCGAGAGCGCGCATATCGTGCTCTGCTTGACGGCGCCCGCAACCGCCCTGACCGCATCGAAGTCTCCCGGACTTGCCGCCGGAAACCCCGCCTCGATGATATCCACCCGCATGCGCTCCAGCTGACGGGCGATCCTCACCTTCTCCTCTTTCGTCATCGATGCGCCCGGACTTTGCTCGCCGTCGCGCAATGTGGTGTCGAAAATGATCAGCTTGTCTTTTTTCATGTGCTTTCCCCGGAATCATGTTCGGACTTCCTGAGGCGCCAGAACCAGAGCGCGTAACCCGAGAGGGCATAGATCAGGAATATCGTAAACAGAACCTTGGCGGGCGCGCTCGTGAGCAGAACGAACACCAGAAGAAAGACAAGCAGCGCCACGAAAGGCACGCTTTTCCTGAAATTGAGATCCTTGAAGCTGTAAAACGGAATGTTGCTGATCATGGTGAGTCCGGCGAATACCGTCACCAGCCATGCGAGCAATCGGACATCCCCCCCTCTGACTTCGAAGTCCAGCATCAGCCATACCAGTCCGGCAATGAGCGCTGCCGCTGCGGGACTCGGCAGCCCCTGGAAATAGCGCTTGTCGATCACGTCCATCTGGGTATTGAAGCGGGCAAGACGCAGGGCCGCGGCTGCGCAATAAATGAATGCGGCAACCCATCCGAGCTTGCCCAGGCCCTTGAGCGCCCATTCGTAAACCACAAGGGCCGGAGCGACACCGAATGAAACCATGTCGGAGAGGCTGTCGTATTCCGCGCCGAAAGCGCTCTGGGTGTGGGTGAGGCGTGCGATGCGCCCGTCCAGCCCGTCGAAAATCATCGCCACGAATATCGCAATCGCGGAGCGTTCGAAATGCCCGTTCATCGCCTGGACGATCGCGTAAAACCCCGCGAAAAGCGCTGCGGTCGTGAACAGGTTGGGCAGCAGATAGATTCCCCGACGCCTGGGTCTGACGGGAACCAGTTCCGAATCATCGTAAAGCTTTTTCATCTCAGCTCGGCCAGGATGGATTCCGTCGCAAAAACCTTGTCGCCTATGCTCGCCAGTATGTCGGCTTCAGGCGGAAGATAAACATCCACCCTGGAGCCGAAGCGGATGAATCCATACCGTTGCCCGCGCGCAAGCCGATCCCCCTCATTGACATAACAGAGTATCCTTCTTGCGATGAGTCCGGCGACCTGAACGCAGGTGATATCGGCCCCGTCCCCGGTCCTGATCCAGAGCGCATTGCGCTCGTTCTCGAGCGAAGCCTTGGCCAGATCGGCATTGACGAACTTCCCCGGGTAATACCAGATGCCGCGCACTTCTCCATCCACCGGACTGCGGTTGGAATGCACGTTGAACACATTCATGAACACGCTCACCTTGATGGCTTCGCGCGAAAGATAAGGGTCGTTCACCTTCTCCACCGCGACGATGCGCCCATCTGCGGGAGACAATACCGCATTCGGGTTCCGTGGCGCGACCCTCCCCGGATCCCTGAAGAACTGGAGCACGAAAAGAGTGATGATCCAGAAAGGGGAAGCGAACAGCCACCCGACACCCCAGGTCACCAGCATGGATGCGCCCATCATCACCGCGAGATAGGGCCAGCCTTCCCTCGCGATGATGGGATGGGGATAATTCCTCAATTCTTGCTCTGGTCGACGAGGCGGTTCTTTTTGATCCAGGGCATCATGTCACGCAACTTGGCGCCCACGGTTTCGATCTGGTGCTCGGCCCCTATCCTTCTCATGGCCTTCAGGGAGGCGGCCCCGGCGCGGTTCTCCAGGATGAATTCCTTGGCGAACTGTCCGGTCTGGATTTCCGTCAGGATCTTCTTCATCTCGCGCTTGGTCTCTTCGGTCACGATGCGCGGTCCCCTGGTGAAGTCGCCGTATTCCGCCGTATTGGAAATCGAGTAGCGCATATTCGCGATCCCGCCTTCGTACATCAGGTCGACGATCAATTTCAGTTCGTGCAGGCATTCAAAATAAGCCATCTCGGGCGCGTAACCTGCCTCGACCAGGGTCTCGAAGCCCGCCTGAACCAGTGCAGTCGTTCCGCCGCACAGCACGGCCTGTTCACCGAACAGGTCGGTCTCGGTTTCCTCGCGGAACGAGGTTTCGATCACCCCGCCCTTGGTCCCGCCGTTGGCGCAGGCATAAGACAGCGCAATGGTCTGCCCCTTGCCTGTCGCATCCCTGTGGACCGCGATCAGGGAAGGTACGCCGCCGCCCTGGACATAGGTGGATCTCACGAGGTGGCCGGGGCCCTTGGGAGCGATCATGATGACATCGAGATCTTCCCTGGGTTCGATCTGCCCGAAATGGATGTTGAAGCCGTGCGCGAAAGCAAGCGCGGCGCCCTTCTTGATGTTGGGTTCGATTTCCTCACGGTAGACGGCAGGCTGGGTCTCGTCGGGAAGCAGGATCATGACGACGTCAGCACCCTTGACCGCATCCGCGACTTCCTCGACCTTGAGGCCGGCCGCTTTCGCCTTCTTCCAGGATTCCCCGCCTTTTCTCAATCCAACGGTCACCTTGACTCCGGAGTCGTTGAGATTGTTGGCGTGCGCATGCCCCTGAGAGCCGTAGCCCACGATCGTCACTTTCTTGTCCTTAATCAGGGAAAGGTCTGCGTCTTTGTCGTAATAAACTTTCATGGTTTCCTCTATGGATAGGTGTGATTAAATTCTGAGCATTCTGTTGCCGCGCCCGATTCCGGATGCGCCGGTGCGCACGGTTTCGAGTATCCAGCCGCTGTCTACCGCAGCCAGAAAGGCATCGAGCTTGGCGACGGTTCCTGTAAGCTCTATGGTATAGGTCTGTTCGGAAACGTCGATGATGCGTCCGCGGAAGATATCGGCCATTCTTTTCGCCTCCTCCCGCTCCGCTTCCCCGGCTTTCACCTTGACCAGCATCATTTCGCGCTCGATATGCTGCCCGTCGTTGAGATCGATGACCTTGATGACATCGATCAGCTTGTTGAGTTGCTTGATGATCTGTTCGATCACGTCATCCGAGCCGCTCGTCACGATGGTCATCCTGGAAAGGGAAGAATCCTCGGTGGGCGCCACGCTCAGGGACTCGATGTTGTAGCCCCGCGCCGAAAAAAGGCCGGATACGCGCGAAAGCGCGCCGGATTCGTTTTCCATCAGTAATGAAATGATATGCCGCATGTTCAAATCCGCAAAATTATACCAGGATCATTTCGTTGAGCCCCTTGCCGCCGGGAACCATGGGAAAGACGTTCTCGGTCTGGTCGGTGACGAAATCCATGAAAACGAGGCGATCCTTGAGTGCAAAAGCCTCCTTCAATGCGCCCTCCACGTCGGAAGGCGACTCGATCCGCATGCCGACATGCCCATAGGCCTCGGCGAGCTTCACGAAGTCCGGCAGCGCATCCATGTAGGATTCGGAATAGCGGTTGCCGTGGAAAAATTCCTGCCATTGCCTCACCATGCCGAGATATCGGTTATTGAGCGCGACGATCTTGATCGGCAAATGGTACTGCTTGCAGGTGGAAAGCTCCTGAATGCACATCTGGATGCTGCCCTCCCCCGTCACGCAGGCAACCTGGGCTCCGGGATTCGCCATCTGGACGCCCATGGCCGCAGGCAGACCGAAGCCCATGGTGCCGAGTCCGCCGGAATTGATCCAGCGGCGCGGCTTGTCGAATTTGTAGAACTGGGCCGCCCACATCTGGTGCTGCCCCACGTCGGAGGTCACGAATGCATCCCCCCCCGTCACTTCGAAGAGTTTTTCCACCACCATCTGGGGCTTGACGATCGGACTCTGCCTGTCGTATTTCAGGCAATCGCGGCTGCGCCAGGCCTCGATCCGCTTCCACCAGGATTCGAGTTCAGCCGCATCGCAGCGCTCGCGGCTCGCGCGCAAAGTCCTCAGCATGTCCTGCAGAACGTCGCGCACGCTGCCGACTATGGGCACGTCCACCCTGACCCGCTTCGAAATCGAGGAGGGATCGATATCGATATGGATGATTTTCCTCGCCGCGTTGGAGAAGTGCTCGGGATTGCCGATCACACGATCGTCGAAACGGGAACCGATCGCGATCAGGACATCGCATTCCTGCATCGCCATGTTGGCTTCATACGTGCCGTGCATGCCCAGCATGCCGAGGAACTGCCTGTCGGTGGCGGGATAGCCGCCAAGTCCCATCAGCGTATTGGTGCAGGGAAACTCCATCATCCTGACGAATTCCGTCAGTTCATCGGATGCATTGCTGAGGATGACGCCGCCCCCCGCATACACCACGGGCCGCTTCGCCTCCAGAATGAGCTGGAGCGCGCGCCGGATCTGCCCGGGATGACCCTTGGTCACAGGATTATAGGAGCGCATGCTGACTGTTTCGGGATAGACGAATTCAGCCTTGTGCTGGGTGATATCCTTGGGAATGTCCACGAGGACCGGGCCGGGACGCCCCGTGGAAGCAAGATAGAACGCCTTCTTCATGGTAGGCGCGATATCCTTCGCATCCTTCACCAGAAAGTTGTGCTTGACGCAGGGACGGGTGATGCCTACGGTATCGACCTCCTGGAATGCATCGAGTCCGATGGCCGGGGTAGGCACCTGTCCGCTGATGATCACCATGGGGATGGAATCCATGTAGGCGGTGGCGATACCCGTCACCGCATTGGTCGCGCCGGGTCCGGAAGTCACGAGCGCAACGCCCACCTTCTTCGTCGAACGCGAATAGCCGTCCGCAGCGTGAACCGCGCCCTGCTCGTGGCGCGTCAAGATGTGCCTGACCTTGTCCTGCTTGAAAAATTCGTCGTAGATGAACAATACGGCTCCGCCGGGATAGCCGAAAACATGCTCGACCCCTTCCTCCTGCAAGCAGCGCAGCACGATTTCCGCGCCTGTCAATTCCATAAAATTACCTTAAGCTGTATATGAGATAACACTGAACAGTAACGTTTGGCAGGCTTTTGGTCAAGACCCCATCTCTGCGCAAGGCTCTGAAAAAGACTCCGAATCGATCCAAAGCATCGAAAAATGCACTGATTACAATGAAAATTGCTAGAATGTAACAAATCTCGCTGTCGAAACGCTACAAAGGTCTGAAAACTGGCTACCTATCAGGAACTTTCACTGTTTTTGGCGAGCGCCGAGCGGCGCGCTTTCAAACAGGCCATTTTTGCAGTGCGTGACGAGGATGGCGCACTCGACATCGTTCAGGATGCGATGCTGAAGCTTACCGAAAAATATTCCGGCAAGCCTGCCGATGAATTGCCCATGCTGTTCCAGCGCATTTTGCAAAATGCGATCAATGATTATTTCCGCAGGCAGAAGGTCAGGTCGTTCTGGACGGTGCTCATGTCGTCTCTGACGCCGGCCGGGGACGAAGACGCCGACCCGCTGGAAACCATGGACACCCGCGATTCGCACCCATCCGGCGATCCGCCCGAACTGCTCGAAAGGGCGCAGGTCATAACAAATGTGGAGAGTGCACTGGAATCTTTGCCCGCACGTCAACGGCAAGCCTTCCTGCTGCGTTATTGGGAAGAGATGGATGTCGCGGAAACGGCAGCGGTGATGGGATGCTCCGAAGGCAGCGTGAAAACACATTGCTCGAGGGCGACCCACGCGATAGCGGCATTTCTGAAAGCCAAGGGGGTCGTGTTATGAATACCGATAAAATCAGGGAAAACCTGAATTACGGACTGAATCTGATCGACGAAAAAACTCTGGATCGCCTGCAAAGCGCGAGATCCGGTGCGCTTTCGCATTACAAGGCACGCAAGCCCGCATGGTCTGTCGCGCTGGCGGGACACGGCTTTTATCATCCGCATCCCAAAGTTGGGGTATGGCTGCCGGCTGCCGCGCTCGTTCTCGGCATTTGCGCAATCATCTGCTGGGGCACGATCAATGATGTCCAGAACAACGACCCGAACGACGACGACGCAGCCCTGCTTGCCGACGACCTGCCGGTTCCGGCTTACACTGACCCGAAACTTTTCGATTCATGGTTAAATCGCTCGCAGCAATAATATTCGGAATCTGGATTTCGTTGCCGGCTTTTGCCGTGATTCAGCCCGGACGGGCGCCGCAATGGGATCAGCTCAGTCCCGAGCAGCGCGCCGTCCTGGCGCCGCTTGCGAGCCAATGGAACCATTTCCCGGAATTCCAGAAAAAAAAATTGCTCGGTGTTGCAAAACGCTTTCCCCAGCTCTCCCCGGTTCAGCAAAAGCGCGTGCAGTCGAGGCTGCAGGAATGGAGCAAACTCACCCCGGAAGAGCGCTCCATCGCCAGAAAAAACTTCCAGAATCTGAAGAACCTCCCACCGGAAGAGCGCAAGGCGGTCAGGGAGAAATGGCTGCGCTACAGACCATTCGAAGCGCCCGGCGCGCATCCGAGATCCAGCGCGCCTAGCGCCGTTCCACCCACCACAGCGTCCCCAGGGCAAAAATAAGAAAAGCCATGGAGGGGAGCGCCGCGCTCAAAAAAGGCGGCCACTCGTTGATGAGGCCAAGACGCGCGGAAAGCTGATTCATCAGATAGAACAGCAATCCGACCATAATGCCCAGCACGATTTTGGCGCTGATCCCGCCTTCGCGCCGCCTGTGGTAGGAAAACGGCAGGGAAAGCAGCATCATGACCAGCACGGCGAAAGGATAAACGAGCTTGGTCCAGAACGCGATCTTGTATCGTGTCGCCTGCTGCTTGTTTTCCACGAGATGCTGGATATAATGATGCAGCGTCAGGATGGACATATGCTCAGGAAAGATAAGCAACACATTCAGCAGGTTGGGCGTTATTACCGATTTCCACTCGATGTCCGGAAGATTCGACACGGCAACGGAGCCGCCTTCGAACCGGGTCTGAATCACCCCTGAAAGCGCCCATAGATTGTTTCCCTTGTAGGTTCCGCGCTTGGCGAAATTGATGGCCTTGAGCCCGTGATCCTTGTCGAATTCGAACACCCTCACCCCGACCAGCGTGGCGTCCGGCAATACTTCCCTCACATTGATGAAGCTCGACTCGTCCTTGACCCAAAGTCCGGAACGGAATTCCTGCGCAACGACGCCTTTCGTCGCATTGAGCCGCAGTTTCTGCGCAGCCTCATCGCTCAATGGCGCGAGAAACTCGCCGAAGAGGAAGGTCAGCGCGACAAAAACCAGGCCCGTCTTGATGAGAAAAGTCGCCACATCCCGTCCCGACATGCCCGATACCCGCATCACGGTGAACTCCGAGTTCGCGCCAAGCTGGGCAAGGGCAAAAATGGCTCCAATCAGCGCTGCAATGGGAAAAAGCTCGTAAACATGTCCTGGAATGTTGAGGAGCACATAGACAAACGCATAAAACAGGTGGTAATTGCCTATGCCGACATCGCCCAGTTCATGGATGAGATCGAGGAATGTGAACAGCACGAGCAGCGCCAGAAACACGAGGGCCGTGCTCGCGAATATCTGGCGGGCAAGATAGCGCTGGAGGATCTTCATCTTTTCCTCCTGAACAGCGAGAATACCGAAAGGCGCCAGTAGAACAGGGCAAGGAGTATGGCCAGCATGCCGATATGCACCCCCCATAGTCCGATAAAAACATCGACCTTCTGCCGCGTCACCCATACATTGGTCATGCCGAGCAGGTTGTTGTAGATCATGTAGATCAGGATCGCCATGAGAATATTGAGAGACCGCCCGGCGCGCGGATTCACGAAACTCAGGGGAATCGCAAGCAGCGCAAGGAGCAGCGCGCTAAGTGGCATGCCGACTCTCCAGCCGAGTTCCGCCACATAGGCGGGCTTGCCGCCCTGAAGCAGCACCGCCGTGGGAAGCGCCTTGGCTTCAGGCAGGCTGGGTTTCACCCGGGAGGCTTCTATCCTCATTTCGTAGCGCCCGAAATGCATGATCCTGTAATCCAGGGCACCTTCGTCCCCCTCGTATCGCGTACCGTCGAGCAGAACCAGGAACCTGTCCCCGTTGGGCTTCATTTCCTGGTAGCCGGAACTTGCAACCATGGTTCCCACTTTCTGGTTCTGGGTCGACTGCACGAAAATATTGCCCACCCGGTTCCCCTGTCCTGGCTCGAAAAAATAGACGCGATCCGCCTGTTTCGATTCGCGGAAAACCCCTGGGGCAATGCTGGCCATTTCCTCGCGGCTTTCGAGCTGTTTCTTGAATTTGCCGCTCTGCGACAACGCCCAGGGCGTCAGGGTGAAGCTCAGTATGGCGATGGTCGCAATGAAAGGAATGGAAAAAGACAGCACAGGCCTGACCCACCTCACGAGGCTCACTCCGCTCACGAACCAGACAGTCATTTCGCTGTCCTGGTAGCTTCTTGTCAGGGTCAGCAATACGGAAATGAACAGCGTGAGGGACAGCAACACGGGCAGATAATTGAGCGCGCTAAAGCCCAGCAGGACGATCACCCCTTTCGCTGCGAGCGTGCCGCTTGCGGCCTCCCCAAGCAACCGGCTCAACTGGGTGACGACGACGATCCCTATCAGCACCGCAAAGACCGCGAAGGCGACGCTGGAGAGTTCGCGCTGCACGCTTCCATCGAACAGAAGCCTGCGCTTTGACTTTTTGTCGACAGTCCGTGGATAATTGGTCATCGAATGCGAAGTCTTGAGGAGAAAAAGTTGGAATTTAGCATAAAAAGCACCCGCCCGGAGAAACAGAAGTCGGGCTGCATCGTGGTCGGCATATTCGAATCGCGCAGGCTGACCGATGCAGCAGAATCGCTGGACGAAGCTTCCGGCGCCCATATTTCCGGCATCCTCAAACGCGGCGACATGGAAGGCCGGGCCGGCACTACCCTGCTTCTGCATCAGGTTCCGGGCATCGCAGCCGAAAGAGTGCTGCTCGTCGGCCTCGGCAAGGAGGCTGAATTCAACGAAAAAACCTACATCGATGCAGTCCATGCCGCAATGAATGCCCTCAAGAACACGGGCGCGAAAGATGCCGCCCTGTTTCTCGCGGACATCGGAAGGCGCGACATGGAATGGAACATTTTCCATGCCGTGACCGCCGCCATGGAAAGCCAATACTGCTTCGACAGGATGAAAAGCAAGCCCGAGAAGAAGCGCGACGCGCTCAGGAAACTGGTTCTCCATGCAGCCGGGGATGCGGCGCTTGCCGAACGTGCGATGAAACAGGGTATCGCGGTTGCAGGCGGCGTGAAGTTCGCCAAGGATCTCGGAAACCTGCCCGGCAATGTCTGCACCCCGACCTATCTTGCCGAACAGGCCGTCGAGCTTGCAAAGGAATACAAACTCGAATCGCGTATCCTCGAAGAAAAAGAAATGAAAGCGCTCGGCATGGGCGCCCTTCTCTCCGTCACGCGTGGCAGCGTCGAGGCTCCGAGGCTGATCGTCCTCGAATATCAGGGCACATCGAAACACAAGAAACCCATAGTCCTGGTCGGCAAGGGCATCACCTTCGATTCGGGAGGAATCTCGCTCAAACCCGGCGCCGACATGGACGAAATGAAATACGACATGTGCGGCGCAGCGAGCGTTCTGGGCGCAATCAAGTCGGCGGCCGAAATGAAGCTGAAGCTCAACATCGTCGCCATCGTGCCGAGTTGCGAAAACATGCCGAGCGGCAATGCGACCAAACCCGGCGACATCGTCACCAGCATGTCCGGGCAAACCATAGAAGTGCTCAACACGGATGCCGAAGGCCGCCTCATCCTTTGCGATGCGCTCACCTACGCGGAAAAATTCGAGCCTGAAACAGTAATCGACGTCGCCACCCTGACAGGCGCCTGCGTCATCGCCCTCGGGCATGTCGCATCGGGCCTTTACAGCAACGACGACGGGCTTGCCGGGGAACTCATGGAAGCCGGTGGAAATTCGATCGACCGCGCATGGCACATGCCCCTCTGGGACGATTACCAGGATCAATTGAAGAGCAATTTCGCCGACATGGCCAACATCGGGGGACGTCCTGCCGGCAGCGTGACGGCTGCCTGTTTTCTCGCGAAATTCACCAAGAACTACCGCTGGGCGCATCTCGATGTCGCGGGAACCGCGCACCGCTCCGGAAAGCAAAAAGGCTCCACGGGCCGCCCGGTCCCGCTGCTTTGCCGATTCCTGATCGAGCGTTCGACCCGAGCATGACCCGGATCGATTTCTACACGCACGCCCAGGACAAGCTGCAAACCGCATGCAGGCTGAGCGCCAAAGCGCTCAAGCAGGGGATGCGGGTCATGATACTCACGCCCGACGCCGAAACGAGCAGGAAGCTCGACGACATGCTCTGGCGCTATCCGCCCACCGGCTTCATTCCCCATTGCAGGGCGAACGATCCTGTCGCGCCGGTAACCCCCGTCATCATAGACGAAAATGGGGAAGCCCTTGCGCACGACGAAGTCCTTTTCAACCTGAAGAATGTTTCCCCGCCTTTTTTCAGCCGCTTCCAGCGCCTTGTCGAAATCGTCGGAACCGATGACGAGGAAAGCCGCGAAGCGCGCGAGCGTTTCCGCTTCTACCGGGACAGGGGCTACGAAATCCACCATCACAAGCTGGAGGATGCCGGGTGAGCGAGGACGACACATTCGAGAAAATCGATGCGCTTTTCAGGAAACACAGGGGAGAGACTACAGGCGAAGCAGCCATTCCCACCCTGACCGAAATGGTCGGAGAACCCGGAAAAATCGAACAGGACTGGCTGACCGAACTGAAAAAGCAACTCCTCGACGAACTCGAACAGCGCATCGAAGTCCTCAGGAAAGACATGGATGCCATCATAAGCCGGACCGTGACCGAGGCCAGGCTGCAACCCACACGAAGAGATCAGAGCACAATCATGGAACTTGCAAAAAGCTTCGAACCCGAATCGATAGAACGCCACTGGTATCCCATATGGGAATCCTCGGGCTATTTCAAACCCAGGCATTCCCATACCAAGCCCCCTTATTCGATCATGCTCCCCCCGCCGAACGTGACCGGAACCCTGCACATGGGGCATGCGTTCCAGGATACCCTGATGGACTGCCTGATACGATACAACAGGATGAAAGGCAGCCCCACGCTCTGGCAGCCTGGAACCGACCACGCCGGAATCGCCACACAGATCGTCGTCGAGCGCCAGCTCGAAGCGAAAGGCCTCGACAGGCGAGCCATGACGCGCGAGGAATTCCTCGAACATGTCTGGCAATGGAAAGACGAATCGGGCTCGACCATCACGCGCCAGATGAGACGGCTTGGGGCATCTGCAGACTGGTCCCGCGAGCGCTTCACCATGGACGACGGATTGTCCAGGGCGGTAACGGAAGTTTTCGTGAGATTATATGAACAAGGACTGATCTATCGCGGCAAACGCCTCGTCAACTGGGATCCCGTGCTGCAAACAGCGGTCTCCGACCTCGAAGTGGTCGCTGAGGAGACGGACGGACATCTCTGGTACATACGTTATCCGGTCGAAGGCAGCGACGAATATCTCGAAGTCGCGACCACGAGGCCCGAGACGATGCTCGGCGATGCGGCGGTTGCCGTCCATCCCGGGGACGAGCGTTACCGGCATCTGGTCGGCAGGCATGTCAGGCTGCCGCTTTGCGAGCGCACCATCCCCATCATCGCGGACGATTACGTCGATCCTGAATTCGGCTCGGGTTGCGTCAAGATCACCCCGGCCCACGACTTCAACGACTACCAGGTCGGGCAACGCCATAATCTCGTCCCCATCTGCATCTTCACGCTGGACGCGAAAATCAACGAAATGGCCCCCATGGAATACCAGGGGCTCGACAGATTCGATGCGCGACGCCGGATATTGAAGGATCTGGATTGGGCGGGACTCCTGCTGGAAACCAAACCCCACAAGCTCATGGTTCCCAAGAGCGAAAGAACCCATAGCGTGGTCGAGCCCATGCTCACGGACCAGTGGTTCGTCGCCATGGAGCAGCTCGCAAAACCCGCCATTGCAGCGGTCGAAGCCGGAAAAGTCAGATTCGTTCCGGAAAACTGGGCGCACACCTATTTCCAGTGGCTGGAGAACATCCAGGACTGGTGCATCTCGCGCCAGCTCTGGTGGGGGCACAGGATTCCCGCCTGGTACGATGCGAACGGCAACATCTTCGTCGGGCGCAATATCGAGGAAGCACGCGAGAAGGCTGGAGACGAAAGGGAACTCACGCGGGACGAAGACGTTCTGGACACCTGGTTCAGCTCGGCGCTCTGGCCTTTTTCGACACTGGGCTGGCCATCGGATACCCAGGAACTTGCGACTTTCCTGCCGACTTCCACGCTCGTCACGGGGTTTGACATCATCTTCTTCTGGGTTGCGCGCATGGTCATGATGACCCTGCATTTCACCGGGGAAGTGCCGTTCAGGGAAGTCTACGTGCATGGACTCATCCGCGATTCCGAAGGGCACAAGATGAGCAAGTCCAAGGGGAACGTGATCGACCCCATAGACCTCATAGACGGCATTTCCCTGGAGACCCTGGTCAAGAAACGCACCAGCAACCTGATGAATCCGAAGCAGGCCGAGGCGATAGAAAAGACGACGAGAAAGCATTTCCCGGAAGGCATCCCTTCGTTCGGCACGGATGCGTTGCGCTTCACTTTCGCAAGCCTCGCCTCTCACGGACGCGATATCAAGTTCGACCTCCAGCGCTGCGATGGCTACCGCAATTTCTGCAACAAGCTGTGGAATGCGACCCGTTTCGTGCTGATGAATACCGAAGGCCACGATCTCGATGGCGATCTGCCCTTGAGCTTTTCGGATGCGGACAGGTGGATCGTCTCGCGCCTGCAGCAGGCGGAGTCCGACATCGGGGAAGCCTTCACGAACTACCGCTTCGACATGGCGGCGCGCGCCCTGTACGAATTCGTGTGGGACGAATACTGCGACTGGTACCTCGAACTTGCAAAGGTCCAGTTGGGCAGCGAAGATGCCGCCATCCAGCGCGCGACCAGAAGAATCCTGGTGCGCGTACTGGAAGCCACCTTGCGCCTCGCGCATCCCATCATCCCCTTCATCACGGAGGAACTCTGGCACAGGGTCGCGCCGCTTGCGGAAAAATCCGGGGAGAGCATCATGCTCCAGCCCTATCCGGAGCCGGACATGGCGCGCATAGACGGGAATGCCATATCGAGAATCGCCCTTCTCAAGGAAATGGTCAACGCCTGCCGCCAGTTGCGCGGCGAAATGAATCTCTCCCCCGCGGAGAAGGTGCCGCTTGCCGTCGCTGGGGAACGGGCTGCCGTTCTCCCCTTTTCCTCCTATCTCAAGGCGCTCGCGAGGCTTTCGGAGGTCTCCATCGCGGAGGAATTGCCCGAAGCCGATGCGCCCGTTGCGATTATCGGGCAGTTCAGGCTGATGCTGAGAATCGAGATCGACATCGAAGCCGAAAAGGCAAGGCTTGCGAAGGAAATTTCGAGGATAGAGGGGGAAATCGTGAAATGCGATGCGAAACTCTCCAACCCGGGCTTTGTCGAGCGCGCCCCCGCATCGGTGGTGGACCAGGAGCGGGCAAGGCACGCGGGCTTCGATTCGACCCTGGAAAAACTGAAATCGCAGCTCGCAAAGCTCGGTTAGGGAAGCGCTGATCGGTTAAATTTCGGCGCTGCTGTTGGCGGCATAAATGCGGCCGTCGTCAAGCTGCATGACGACACCATCGGACATGGCATCGAAGATCGAGCGGAATTTTTCTTCGCTGTCGCGTAATTCATGCGCTGCCTGCCTGCTTTCGACAATGTCCTGAAGCAGCGTCCCGAAGGGATGGCTATCCATCGTATTCCCGATATCCTAGTTTCGCCAAGATAAGCTCAATTTTAGCGCATGACAACGGATTCGATATTCATGCCATGCTTTTCATTCCAGGGAACCCGGGGCCAGATGGGATTTGGCCAGCACACGCAATTGCGCATGGTCATGCGCTTGCCTGAGTCCCGTAAAGAGCGCCAGCTTGACGAAATCCGGGTGCTCCCCGGCAAGGTGCAGTCGCTCGATGACTTTCGCGTAATCGTCGATCTGTCCCAGCCTGAAATAGACTTCCAGCAGTTTCCTGAGGGCATTGAGATCGCGCCCCGCCATCCGCTCCACATGCCAGCGCAGGGTTTGGGCCGCGTGTTCGTAATGACCGTACTCGATATAGATGGCCACTCCGTCCAGGGGATCGATTTCGCTGACCTCCATGACCCGACTGGCTGTGCCCTCATTCAGTCCGGGCGCGTAGGTGTCATTGCCGCCGAGATGCGCCTCGATTTTCTTGCGCAGCATCTTGCTGTTTTCGCTTTCGTCGAAATGGACCCCGATACCCTGCAAGCGCCCTTCCTGGCAATCCCTGGGGATGATCCAGCTCACTTCTCCCCTGGCTAGAATTTTCTCCGGCGCATTCAGGAGGCTCAACAATATGAAGACCTCGTCTTCGAGTTCGAAAGCGTGCTCTGTCGGAACGAATATGCCTCCGTTTTTCAAAAAAGGAAGGTAAGCCGCACCCAGAACAAGCTTGTCCTTGACGGATAGCGCCAGGATACGGTTTGGGTTATCAATGGCCTTCATGCCAAGCGCCCTTCAGAAAATCGATAAAATATAGCGCCTTGCAAAGACTCAAACCTGGCGGCAAATCGCCTCCGAAAGCCGCTCCACGGCGGTGATTTCCATCCCATCAATCTCACCCCTGGGCCTGTTGGCCTTGGGGATGATGGCTCTCGTGAACCCGAGCTTTGCCGCTTCCTTCAGGCGCTCCTGCCCGCGCTGCACGGGGCGCACTTCGCCGGCGAGGCCGACTTCCCCGAAAACAACAAGTTTCTGCGGCAACGCCCTATCCTTGAAACTGGATACGATCGCAAGCAGCACGGCAAGGTCCGATGCGGGTTCGTTGATTCTCACTCCACCCACGGCATTGACGAAGACATCCTGATCGAAGCAGGCGATGCCGGCATGGCGGTGCAGCACGGCGAGCAGCATGGCGAGCCTGTTCTGGTCGAGTCCGACGGTGAGGCGCCTGGGGTTGGGCGCATGCGCTTCGTCGACGAGCGCCTGAACTTCGACAAGCAGCGGCCTTGTTCCCTCCTGGGTCACCATCACGCAGGAACCCGAAACTTCCTCCGCATGATGGGACAGGAAGAGCGCAGAAGGATTGCTCACTTCGCGCAACCCCCTTTCCGTCATGGCGAATACGCCGATCTCGTTGACGGCGCCGAAGCGGTTCTTGAACGCCCGCACCAGCCTGAAGCTGGAATGGGTGTCGCCTTCGAAATACAGCACCGTGTCCACGATATGTTCGAGCACCCTGGGGCCGGCAATCGCCCCTTCCTTTGTGACATGACCGACCAGTATGACCGTGATTCCGGACTGCTTGGCAAGACGGGTGAGTTGGGCTGCGCATTCCCTGACCTGCGCGACGGAACCCGGGGCGGAAGACAACGCATCGGAATAGAGGGTCTGAATCGAATCGACTACGGCAATCCTCGGCGCATGGGAAAGCAGCGCATGCTGTATCCTGTCGAGCTGGATCTCGGCCAGGATTTCGACCGATCCGGCATCGAGTTGCAGCCTTTTGGCCCGCAGCGCGATCTGCTGGGCCGATTCCTCGCCGCTCACGTAAAGCACGCGCATGGACCTGCTCATGAGGCAAAGCGCCTGCAGGAGGAGGGTGGATTTCCCGATCCCGGGATCTCCCCCGATCAGCACCACCCCGCCTTCGACAAGCCCCCCGCCCAAAACCCTGTCGAATTCTTCTATCCCCGTCGGATAACGCGGAAAATCCTCCGCCTCGACTTCCCCCAGGCGCCTGATGACACTCGTCTTCGAAATGGCCGCAAAGCGCGAGGAAGCGGGCTCCTGGGTGGTTTCGACGAGCGTGTTCCAGGCATTGCAATGCGGGCACTGTCCCTGCCATTTCGGACTCTGCCCGCCGCATTCCGTACAGGAATAGAAAGTTTTGGATTTGGCCATGGTCAATAATAGGTGACGGGCACCCTGGAAGCCAGGGCGCAAAGAAGTTCATAGCTGATGGTGCCGCAAGCCTTCGCCACATCCTCGACGGGCAGCCCCGCCCCCCACAATACGACTTCCGTGCCGATTCCAGCCGAACCGATTCCGGTGATGTCGACATAGAGCATGTCCATCGATACGCGCCCCATCGTTCCGGTCAATCTGCCCGCAACCAGAACAGGCGTGCCGTTGGGCGCATGGCGGGGATAACCGTCCGCATAGCCGCAGGCGACTATCCCGATCCGCATGGGCCGCTCCGCCCGGAACATTGCACCATATCCCACGCTTTCCCCGGCTTTCACTTCCTGAACCGCGATGATCCTGGAGACAAGCGTCATCGCAGGCTTCAATCCCAGGGTTTCAGCCTTCACTTCCGGAAATGGAGATGCGCCGTAGAGCATGATTCCAGGCCGCACCCAATCCGCGCGGGTTTCCGGGTAACGGATCAGAGCCGCAGAATTGGCAAGGCTTCTGGGAAACCCCATGGATGCTGTCGCCGCGTCAAAGGCATTCATCTGGCGAGACACCCCTTCTTCCCCGTCCGCGCTCGAAAAATGGGTCATCAAAACGATTTTTCCGCAATTTCCCAGTCTGCAAAGCATATCGGACAACACATCCGGCCTGAATCCGAGACGGTTCATCCCGGTATTGCATTTGAGAAACAGGTTGATCTTCCCGGTCAGCCTGCCAGATGCGAGCATGTCGATCTGTTCCACGCTGTGGACGACGACATCGATGCCGTTTTCGGATATCGCCTGAAGTTCATCGATCGAGAAAAACCCCTCGAGCAGGACGATCTTCTGTCTGAAACCCGACGCCCTCAGCTTGAGCGCATCATCGAGATCGAGCAGCGCATAGCCATCCGAATCCGACAGTGCGCCCGCTACCGGAAGCAGGCCGTGGCCGTAAGCATTGGCCTTGACCACCGAAAGCACGCCGGATCCGGGCGCGTAATCGCGAACCCTGGACAGGTTTTCTGAAAGCGCATCGAGGCTGATTCTGGCTGCTATGGGTCTGGTCATATTTCGTCGATGCTTGATTCCCCAATTCAATCACAAATCCGCTCTGCAGGGTAGATTCAGGTAATAAAATCTTCGCACTTTTGCGCTTTCGTGGTATAAAACCGGGGAGGATCCTTCTATAACTGTAACAAAGAACTCAGCCTACCTGGATGAATCGCAGTTTCTACATCATTCTGATTGCCCAGTTTTTTTCTGCGCTCGCCGATAATGCCCTCCTCTTTGCAGCGATAGCGCTGCTCAAGCTGCTGGCTTCCCCCGAGTGGCACGAGCCGCTGTTGCGGGAATTCTTCGTCATCGCTTACATATTGCTTGCGCCCTTCGTCGGCGCATTCGCAGACGCCATCCCCAAAGGGCGCGTCATGCTGGCCAGCAATGCGATCAAGCTTGCAGGTTGCATATCGATGCTCTTCGGGATGCCGCCCCTTTATGCCTTTGCCATCGTCGGCACCGGAGCGGCAGCCTATTCGCCGGCGAAATACGGCATTCTGACGGAGATCCTGCCGGCAAGGCTGCTCGTAACCGCAAACAGCTGGATGGAAGGCTCCACCGTCGCCGCGATCATCATCGGCTTTGTCGTCGGCGGCGTTTCCGCTTCCACCGACCCGTTTTTCGCGATCAGAATCGTCATCGGTTTTTACCTGACCGCAGCGCTCTTCAATTTCTTCATCCCGCATGTCCCGATCGACCATAAATTGCCGAAAAAGAACCCCGCTTTCGTCGTGCATGATTTCTGGCATGTTTTCAAGCTGCTCTGGCGCGACCCACTGGGGAAGATCTCGCTTGCGGTCACCACCCTGTTCTGGGGCGTGGGCGCAACGCTCCAGTTCGTCGTCATCAGTTGGTCGAGTCAGATACTCGATTTTTCGGTCAAACAAGCCGGATACCTGATGGCGGTCGTAGCCTTCGGCATCGCGATAGGCTCCTTTTTCGCAGCGCGCTACATCAAGCTCGAACACGCAGCCAGATCGCTTCCTGCCGGGGTCATGATGGGACTTCTGGTGGTTTCGATCAGTTTCATGTCGGACTGGAAAATCGCCTCCGTCGCGTTGTTCCTCATCGGCGTCCTGGGCGGCTTTTTTGTCGTTCCCCTCAATGCCCTGCTCCAGCACAGGGGGCATGTCCTGATGGGAGCTGGACACTCGATCGCAGTGCAGAATTTCAACGAAAACATAGGAATACTGATCCTTCTGGGCTGCTACGCCGGCATGGTCAGATCGGATATGGACATCAACTGGATCATCATCCTCTTCGGCCTTTTCATCAGCTCCGCAATGGCCCTCATCTATGGTTTTTCGAAGAAAATGAGCGGCATCAACTGAATCGGCTCAGAGCGTCACGATAATTGCGCCATCATGGTTTTGGCAAAACAGAGATCTTCCCAGGCTTTTGCCTTGTCCACCGGATTTCTCAACAGGTAGGCGGGATGATAGGTCACGACAACGGGGATATTCCCCAAAGCGAGACGTTTTCCTCTCAGCGCGGAAATCGACGCATCGGTATCCAGTACGGACTGGGCTGCGATCCTGCCCAGAAGCACGATCAGTTTGGGCTTGACGAGTTCGATCTGCCGCGAAAGGTAGGGTCGGCAAGCCGCCATCTCCACGGGTTCCGGATTCCTGTTTCCGGGAGGACGGCATTTCACGGTATTGGCGATATAGACGTTGTTTTGTCTCGAAAGGCCGATCGCCGCGAGCATATTGTCGAGCAGCTTCCCCGCCTGTCCGACGAAGGGCTCCCCCTTGAGATCCTCTTCCGCGCCTGGAGCTTCCCCCACGAAAAGCCAGTCCGCCTGTTCGCTTCCCACGCCCACCACGACCTTGTTGCGTCCCCTGCTCAAGGGGCAGGCTGTGCAGGATGCAATGCTTTCCCTGATTGCATCCCAATCCATTTCGGATGCGCCGGCTGCATCAGGGGCGGCTTCTTCGCAGACCGGCTCTTTCGAACCCTTCAGCCTCCACGCAGGATAAAGCCCCATTTCCCTGAGGATGGCCTCATCCCTGTCGCCCGGTCTCAAATTTCAGCCCCCATCAAGCGCGCAGCTTCCCGCCCCGTCGCGGCGGGATAGTAATTCGGCCTGACGGCGATTTCCCTGAACCCTGCGCTTTCGTACAGTTTCAGCGCGACACTGTTCGAAAGCCTCACTTCGAGATAGAAGAATTTCAGCGACTCGCGCTTCGCAATCCCCATGAAATTCTCCAGCAATTTCCTGCCCATGCCCATGCCCTGCCAGTTCTTCGCCACGCTCAGGTTGAGCAGGTGTGCTTCGTCCAGAACGTCCATCATCACACCGTAACCTGCCATGAAGCCGCCCCTTTCCATGACGATACAGCGGTAACCCGATTCTATCGAATCGCCGAAATTGCCGCGCGTCCAGGGAAAATCATAGATTTCACGCTCGATTTCCATCACCCTGTCCAGATCGCCAAAGCCCATCTGACGAAATGAAATGCCGTCGAATGCAGTCAACGCTCCGACTCCTTGAGCGCGACCTTGTTCCTGACGTAAAGCGGGGTTGCCTGAGCCGCCTCCAGTATTCGCCCGGCCTTGAATTCGCAGGCCGCGAGCTGCGCCATTTCCCGCGAAGCCGGCCTGAGTCCGGCTTCGATGCGCTCGAGCTTGCCTGCATAACGGTCTTCGAGCGCGTCCCCGCAGGCCATGAAGCCGCTGCCGCAGCCCGTCCAGTTGTCCCCTTCCAGCTGCGGCGCCTGCTCAGGCCGGTAAAGTCCGGGCTCATGCACGCACTGCAGCCTGCCTTCGTTTCTCACGAAAGCCGCATGGTAGATTTCCCCCATCCTCGCATCCAGGCAGGCCACGATTCGATCGGCATGCACGCTTGCAGCAAGCGCATGCAGCGTACCCACCCCGACTACTGGAAGCCTTGCGCCGTATGCCAGTCCCTGCGCGACGCCGCAGGCGATGCGCAGGCCTGTGAACGAGCCCGGCCCCGAGCCGAAAGCGATACCGTCCAGCCCATGCAGCGAAATTCCGCCATCGGCGAGGATTTCCCCTATCATGGGCAGGATCATTTCGGAATGGCCTTGTCCTGCAAGCATGTCCATCTCGAGCATGTCATCCCCCATGAGCAGGGCCAGCGAGCAGTATTCGTTGGATGTGTCGAAAGCGAGTATATTCAAAGCTCAGGGCCGGAAATTCAGGCTGTATTATAATGGAATTGTGCGGTCTTGAAGCACTTTCAAACCAGGGAGAACATTATGACCATCACGTGGATTCTCGTTGCCAACGCAAGTTCAGCATTCCTGTATACGAACAGGGGCCCCAAACAGGGGCTGGAAAAAATCAGGGCATATGAACATGCTGCAAGCCGGGAGAAAGCATCCGACCTCGTCTCCGACAGGCCCGGACATTACAAGAGCGCAGGAAACGGCCACGGCGCATATATTCCCCCAACCGACCCGAAACAGAACGAAGCGCAACAGTTCGCCCTTCAATTGACGCGGGAACTCGAACAGGGACGAAACTCGAACGAATTCCAGCGCCTGATCCTGGTCGCCCCGCCCCAATTCATGGGCCTCATCAACGGCAACACGGGATCTGCGCTCAAAGGCATGGTGTCGGATCATTTCGAAAAGGATTACACCAAGGTGGACGAAAAGACCCTGGCCGGTCACCTCGAGGGCTGCATCTACCTTTGAGGAACCGGCAAAGGCCATTTATCGAGAATCGCATAGCCCGAAGCCGTGGATGCTGCGAGGCAAAATTCCGATACGGGCCAGGAAAACGCCTGGAAATCGGGGTCTGTTTCGGGTGCATCAGCCTTGCGCACGAGCGTGACATGGGGAAACCAGGCCCGCCCGTCGAATTCGAAGCCCCCGGCGCGCAGCCCCTGCTGCAACACGGCCACGAGGCGATCGAGTTCAGGCGGGATGGTCGTCATTCCCGCCCAGGCTATCCGGTTATGCTTCCAGTATCCCGCCCGATCCATCCTGACTTCGAAAGCGCTTTCCGCAATTTTTGAGGCAATGCCGCGCAGCAGCCCGACTTTTCCGGTTTCGACCGCTCCCAGAAAGACCAGGGTGAGGTGGATCGATTCAGCTTTCGTCTTCTTCCCGCCGCATTCCCGGTATAGAATTCCCGCCGCATTCCCGGTATAGAATTCTCGCAGCATCCGCCAGGCGAGCTCTCGTCGACTCGTCCGGCCAGAGGGCGAAAAACAGCCGCTCAGACACTTCCGATCAATGCCACAGCCTCGGCCGCGATGCCCTCGCCCCTTCCGGAAAAACCCAGATGTTCGGTCGTTTTGGCCTTGACGTTGACATCCCTTGCGCTCATGCCGAGGTCGGATGCAATGCGCTCCACCATGAGCGGAATATGAGGCGCCATTTTGGGCGCCTGGGCAATGATCGTGGCGTCGATATTCACGACCCTGTAACCCGAATCGCCCAGCAGCTTTCCCACTTCCCTCAGGAGTATCCTGCTGTCTATGTTTTCGAAGTTCCTGTCGGTGTCGGGAAAGTGCCTGCCGATGTCCCCGAGTCCTGCCGCGCCGATCAGCGCATCGCATATTGCGTGCAGCAGCACATCGGCGTCCGAATGCCCGAGCAGCCCCTTCCCGTATGGGATATCCACGCCGCCCACGATCAGTTTGCGCCCTTCGACGAGCGCATGCACGTCAAACCCCTGCCCTATTCTCATGATCGATTCCTGTCAGCCAAAATCATTTCCGCAAATTCGATGTCGCGCGGATAAGTCACCTTGAAATTACGCGGATCGCCCAATACAAGTTTGGGCGAAAACCCCAGCGCTTCGACCGCCCCAGCTTCGTCCGTCTGTCCGGCCGGCGCATGGCTCAAGGCATCCAGAAGCAGGCGGTAGCGGAACATCTGCGGGGTCTGCGCCTGCCACAGCCCTTCGCGGGACACCGTGGCGGCAATGCGCCCCGCTCCATTCTCCCGCTTCAGCGTATCCGCCACAGGCAGGGCAAGGAGCCCACCCACGGCGTCATGCGCGAGTCCGTCCATCAGTCTTTTCAGCGATTCGAGATCGATGCAGGGCCTCGCGGCATCATGCACCATCACCCAATCTTCACCCCCCGCATCGATGGCTTTCAATCCGTTCATCACGCTCATTGCACGGGTTTCCCCTCCGCAATGCAGGGGCACGAGCCTGCCCGCAAACTCGGACCAGTCGTACTGCCGCCAGTATGCGTCATCACCTGAGAGCACCACGAAAACCCTTTGAATTTCCGGCAAATTGCACAGGCTCTCGATTGCATGACGGATCATGGGCTTGCCCGCGAGCATCGAATATTGTTTGGGAACTGCGCCCCCCATGCGCGAACCCGAACCTGCGGCGGGGACGAGTGCGAGATATTGCGTCATGTCGAAGCCCTGTCGGCTGCAAGCATTGACTCGAATTCGTCCGGCGGCACGGGCTTCGAAAACAGGAAACCTTGGGCACAATCGCAGCCTGCTTCGGCCAGCAAGTCCCTCTGTTCCTGCGTCTCCACGCCCTCCGCAATCACCTTGAGTCCGAGTTTGTGCGCCATCACGATGATCGCTTCCGAAAGCGCCATATCGCTCGGGTCAGTCGCGAGATCCCGCACGAAAGTCCGGTCGATCTTCAGGTAATCGATGTCGAACTTCTTGAGATAGGAAAGCGATGAGTAACCCGTGCCGAAATCGTCGATCGCCACCTGTATGCCCGCATCCCTGAAATGAATCAGCTTGTCCGTGACATTCGAGTCCGCGTTGAGCAGCAGTCCTTCCGTGATCTCGATGACGATATTCCGCCCCGACAGGCCGAGCTCTTCCAGATAAGCGAGCCACGCATCGATATCCCTGTTTTCGCTCTGGAACTGAGCCGGGGATTCGTTCACGCTGACCTGGAAGCCGGCGTGATTCATGTCGACCCAGCGGCTCACCCAGCGCGCCGCTTCCCTGAACACCCAATTGCCGATATCGATGATCAGGCCGGTTTCTTCCGCGAGCGGAATGAATTCCATGGGGTTGACCATGCCGCGGTCCGGATGCCCCCAGCGCAGCAGGGCTTCAGCCTTGACAATGCGCCCCGTCGACAGATCCACGACTGGTTGAAAATAGAGCATGAACTGGTTCGCCGTCAGCGCTCCGCGCAAATCGTTGAGCAGCCTGAGTCTCGATTGCGCCGCTTCCTGCATGGAACTCGTGAAATAGCTGAAGCGGTTGCGACCTGCATTCTTGGAGACGTACATCGCCTGGTCGGCATTTCTCAGGAGTTGTTCCACTTCGAGCGCATCGCCCGGATAAAAAGTAATGCCTATGCTTGCGGACACATAGGCAATTTCGTCGCCCAGAACGAATGGATCGACAAGCTTCGAGATGATGTTCTGCGCGATCATCTCGACATGGTTTGTATCGGGCAATTCGGTCAGGATAACCGTGAATTCGTCCCCGCCCAGGCGGGCAACCGTATCCGATTCGCGCACGCAGGATACGATGCGGCGCGCAGCCTCGATAAGCAGGATGTCCCCGGTCTGGTGTCCCAGCGTGTCGTTGACTTCCTTGAAACGGTCGAGGTCGATGAAGAGCAGCGCAAGCGTGAGCCCGCCTCGATGCGTCTTCTTGATTTCCTGCTCCAGCCTGTCATAGAACATTCGCCTGTTGGGCAGGCCGGTGAGCAGGTCGAAATTGGCCTGTTTCCATATCAGTTCGTCCGTGCGCACCTTGTCGGTGATATCGGAAAACAGGGCGACATGGCGATGAGCCCTCTCATCTTGGTTGAAAATGGTGTTGATGGTCAGCCATTCGGGGTAGATCTCGCCATTCTTGCGCCGGTTCCATATCTCCCCCTGCCATAAGCCCGTGGTTTCGATTTCGCGCCACATGAGCTGGTAAAAATCCTTGTCATGGCGACCGGAATTCAGGATGCGGGGGTCGCGGCCGATCACATCGCTCAGGCTGTATCCCGTGATTTGCGAAAATGCAGGGTTGATCGCGATGATGCGGTTTTCCTCATCGGTGACCATCATCGCCTCGCTGGTATTGCGGTAAACCATGGATGCGAGTTTCAGTTCCTCTTCGATGTGCTTGCGCTCGATGCTGATTCCGACCAGATTTGCGGTACTTTCGATCAATGCGATGTCGGTATCGGTCGGCGCGCTGATCTCGCGGTGGTAAATGGCGAATGTGCCGAGCACCTTGCCGGAGGCTCCCCTTATCGGCTCGGACCAGCAGGAAGCGAGTCCCGCCGCACCCGCCAGCTCCCTGTAATCCTTCCAGTAAGGGTGGCTCTGAATGTCTTCGACGATCACGCGCTCCCCGGTATAGGCGGCAGTGCCGCAGGAACCCGCCCCAGGGCCGATCTCCGCGCCATGAATGGCCGCATTGTAGGATTCGGGCAGGCTGGGGGCGGCGCCTGTCAAAAGGTGTCGGCCTTCCTCGTCGAGCAACAGTATGGAGCACAACATGGCGGAATTTTCGGCCTCCACTCCGCGCACCACCACATCCAGAATCCCGGCAAGCGGCGCCCCTCTTGTCAGCATCTCCAGCACGCGATTGCGCAGGCGCTCCCGGTTCTCGGTTCGCCTGCGCTCGGTGATGTCCTCGATGAGGGCCACGGTATAGTCGAGGGCGCCGCCCGCCTTGCGCACTGCGCGGATCGCGATATGGACATGGACGATTTTGCCGTTTTTCCGGATGAAACGCTTGTCCATCTCGTATTCATCGCTCTCGCCGCGCAGAACCTGCTCGAACAGCGCCTCGTTCCGTGGCAGATCTTCCGCGCAAGTGAGTTCCGTCCAGGTCATGTGCATCAATTCCTCCCTGGAATAACCCAGCATATCGCACAGCGCGTCGTTGACTTCCAGCCAGCCCCTCTCCTCGCTTGTGGCAGCCATACCCACAGTGGCGCGCTCGAAATAGGCGCGGAAATGCCGTTCGCTGTCGAGGAGCGCTTCCCGTGTCTGCTTCGCCTGTCCTTCCCGGTCGAAGCTGTCCAGGGCAAAAGAAACATCCCGCGCCATCTCACCGAGCAGTTCGATCATTTCATCGTCGAAAGCGTCCGGTTGATCGTGGTAAACCCCCAGCAAGGCAAAGGGTTTGCCTCCCCGTGGAATCGGAAAAGAGCCGCTGCTGCCCCATCCGAAACGTCGGGCCTCTTCATGCCAGGGCTTCGTGATTTCCTGCTCCAGGAAGCGGTTGACGATCACGATGCGATTTTCGCGGAAAGCTATCCCTGCCGGCCCGCGTCCCTCAATCCTGCCTTCATTCGATGAGATCACGATGCCTTTGAGGTAATCCGCGCCACTCCCGTAACTCGTCACGGGCTCGATCAGAGCGTTTTCCTCGTTGACCCGGCCTATCCATGCCATTCTCAATCCGCCGAAATCCACAGCCATCCTGCATACCAGGGGAAACAGCTTCCCCTCGTCTTCCATTCGCACGATGGCCTGATTGACTTCGCTCAACGCCCGGTAAAGCTTGGAGAGGCGCTCGATGCGCGTCTGGGATGCTTCGCGCTCCGAGATCCGGGTTTTCATCTCCCCGATGAGCCTCACGTGATCCGTAAAGCAGTAACGGATTGCGATGCCGTAAGCCGCAAGCCGCAACATGTGCCAAAACCACCATGTGCCGTCCCAAAGCATTGACATCGGAAAGACCGCCGATGCGCATCCGAATATCAGATAGAGCGTTGCGAAGACCAGGTTTTCGGATCCTTTCAATCGCCTGTAGCGCAGCATGAAAAAACCGGATGAAGCGAAGAAAAGCAGGCCTGCAGAAACAGTGAGGTAGTCGAGTACACGGTTGAATTTCCCGCCAGGGTCGATTGCCGGCAGCGCCTCGGGATAGAACAGAAAGAAACTCCCCAGCGAAGCCGATGCAAGGATGACGAGGCGATGCCATGCATGCTGCAGCGGTCGCCATTTCGCCCATACGAGGGAGGAGAACACGCCTCCGAAAAAAACCGCGAGACTGTGCAGCCACACGAAACCCGGAAAGGCATCATTGGAAATCGCATGAAAGCCATCCAGAATACCCATGGATATGAAGCCGAGCGCAACGGGATAAAAACAGGGATCGCGTATGCCCTGACGGCACTGGATGAGGATCAGAAAGGCGAAAAAAAACGCGGAAACAACGCCGAAAATCTCGACCATGGCATGCGCTGCGGCATCCCTGAAATAGAGATTTTCCGGCAGGAAAGGAAAAAAAACCGAAGCAGCCAGGAAAACGGTCGCAAGGACCAGCATCCCCAGGAAAGATCGAGTTACGTCCATGATTTGTTTTATGACCTCTACACTTTCCAGAACGCGGGCAAAGCGTCTGATAGAATAAGTGTTTTTTCGGCTTATCACAAGGCGTGCCTTGAAAGACTCGTGCGCCTCCACTATTGTGGATGAATCTATCCGGAAAATTTCTGTCTAAATTTTCATTTGGATGCTGAAATCATGCATAAAACGCGACCTGCGGCTTGCGCGGGGTCATTTTACCCGAAAAATCCGGAAGCGCTCGCGGCCGCCATCGATGCCATGCTGGCGCAGACGGCAGGACCCGACCTGCCCAGACCGAGAGCATTGATCGCACCGCATGCGGGATATGTCTATTCCGGGCAGGTGGCGGCGCAGGCATACTCGCCTCTGGCGCGGTGCGATTTCAGCCGCGTGATTCTCGTGGGACCGGCTCACCGCGTCTACTTCCGGGGAATCGCGCTGCCCGAATCGACTGCGTTCGAAACCCCCATGGGATGCGTGCCTGTCGACTTCCCGGCGAAGCTTGCATCGCTGCCGCAGATCCTCAGGAGCGATGAAGCTCATGCGCTCGAACATGCCCTCGAAGTTCAACTCCCGTTTCTTCAGGCGGTTTTCGAGCGCTTTTCCATCGTTCCCCTGCTCGTCGGCGCAGCGGCGCCTGACGCGGTTTCCGAGGTGATCGACCTCTTTCTGGACGAACCCGAAACATTGGTCGTGGTGAGTTCGGATCTTTCGCACTTCCATCCCTATCATGAAGCCCAAAAACTGGATGAAGCCACCGTTCGGGCGATATCGAATCTGGACGCGACCCTCGATCACGAAGCGGCCTGCGGCGCAACGCCGATCAATGCACTGCTGCTTTGCGCAAAAAAGCGCGGACTCAAACCCACGCTTCTCGACATGAAGAATTCCGGCGATACCGCAGGCGACAGGAAGCGCGTGGTGGGCTACGCCTCATTTTTTTTCGGGGAAAACCCATGAATTATGGCGATATCCTGCCGAGCATTGCGCGAGCTTCGATTTCGGAGCGTTTCGGCCTGAATGTCCGGAAACCTGATTGCCCGCCGCAATTTCTGGAGCATGGCGCGACTTTCGTCACGCTCACGAGGGACGGCGCACTGCGGGGCTGCATCGGCACATTGGAAGCCCATCGATCAATTGTCATCGACACCAGGCAAAATGCGAAGGCGGCGGCTTTTCACGACCCGAGATTTCCTCCCCTGCTCGAAACCGAGTATGACCTGATTCGAATCGAAGTCTCCCTGTTGTCCGAAGCCGAGCCGCTTGCTTTTTCGAGCGAGGAGGAAGCGCTGCTGCAATTGAGGCCGGGGACTGACGGCATCATCTTCGAGTGTGGATCGAGGCGCAGCACTTTTTTGCCCCAGGTATGGGAAAGCCTGTCCGAACCTCGCGTTTTCCTCGCCCAGTTGAAACAGAAAGCGGGATTTCCCGCCGGCTTCTGGGCGGAAGAAATCAGGCTCTCCCGCTATACCGTATCCAAATGGAAGGAAGTTCATGGCTAATTATCCAGGCCGCTACTGGCATCAAATCGACGACGGACGCATCCAGTGCGATTTATGTCCGCGCGACTGCAAATTGAGGGAAGAACAGCGCGGCGCCTGTTTCGTGAGGCAAAGGCTGGATGACCGGATCATTCTCACCACTTACGGGCGCTCATCGGGATTCTGCATCGACCCGATCGAGAAAAAACCGCTCAACCATTTCTACCCTGGATCGAGCGTCCTTTCGTTCGGGACAGCAGGGTGCAACCTCGCATGCAAATTCTGCCAGAATTGGGACATCAGCAAATCGAGGGACATGGAACGCCTGATGGACCGCGCATCCCCCGATGAAATTGCAAAAACGGCGGAACGATGCGGGTGCAAAAGCGTGGCCTTCACCTATAATGATCCCGTCATTTTCGTGGAATACGCGATGGATGTGGCAGATGCCTGCCATCGCCTCGGGATCAAAACGGTCGCCGTGACCGCCGGCTACATGCATGACAAACCCAGGCGCGATTTCTATTCCAAAATCGATGCCGCCAATGTCGATCTCAAGGCCTTCAGCGACGAATTCTATTTCAATCAGACCGGCGCCAGGCTCCAGAGCGTTCTCGACACGCTGCTCTATCTCAGGCACGAAACCGATGTATGGCTCGAGATCACGACGCTTCTGATTCCGGGAATGAATGACTCGGACCAGGAAGTCACCGCCATGTCGGAGTGGATCGCGTCCAGGCTGGGAAAGGATATCCCGCTGCATTTCACCGCATTTCACCCCGATTACAAAATGAAGGACATCGCGCCCACGCCGCACGAGACGCTGTTCCGTGCAAGAAAAATCGCACAGGAGGTCGGGCTGCTCTACGTCTATACCGGAAACGTCTACGATACCGATGGCGGCACCACATCATGCCCGTCATGCCACGCCAATCTGATCGTGCGGGACTGGCACAACATACTCGAATACAGGGCGCAGGGCGGATATTGCCCAAATTGCGCAGTGCAGATTCCGGGAAGATTCGAGGAAGCGCCCAAAAGTTTCGGCAGGAAACGGATTCCCCTCAGGATAGGCGCATGAAAAGAAGCGACGTCGTCATTGCATCAGGCGGCGCGCGCCTCGAAGGCATGCTCGTTTTGCCCGAAAATGCGGGAAGCGTCGTCGCTTTCGCCCATGGCAGCGGCAGCAGCCGGTTCAGCCCGCGCAACAATTATGTCGCCGGCATCCTGAATAATGCCGGCTTTGCCACCCTGCTTCTCGACCTTTTGACCCCTGAAGAAGACCGCGATTACGACATGCGCTTCGACATTGACCTGCTTGCCCGCAGACTCGTGGCGGCCACATCCTGGATCGCATCCCGGGCCGACACGAAGCTGTTCAAAATCGGCTACTTCGGCGCAAGCACCGGGGCTGCTGCGGCATTGAAGGCGGCTTCCGCCCTCGGAGACAAAATTTCCGCAGTCGTCAGCCGGGGCGGGCGTCCAGATCTCGCAAGCGACGAGGAACTTGCACATGTCGTCAGTCCGACGCTGCTGATCGTAGGCGGACTCGACAACATCGTCATCGAACTCAATCAGAGGGCATATCTGAGCCTGAACTGCATGAAGGAAATGAAGATCGTTCCCGGCGCATCTCACCTCTTCGAGGAGCCGGGAACGCTGGAAGCCGTTGCTTTCGAGGCAGAAAACTGGTTCAGGCTGAATCTTTCCTGACCTTTTCCTCCGCCATCGCGCGCTCGTATTCTTCCCAGGAAACCTCGCCGATATCGTAATGCAGGTCTTCGGGTTTGGATTTCGACGCAGCGTAAGCCGGGCCTGCATGCGTTGCATCGACCAGCTTTTCGATCATCGGAAAACGCCAGAACACTTCCGCCAGATGCTTTCCGGTGAGGCGCAGGATCTGTTCCTTCAGGGTTTGCTCAATGATGTAGGAGCTTCTAAACCTGATTTGCGGGTCCACCTCGATGAGCGCAACGAGCCCCTTGCCTTCCACGAACACACAGTCCACTTTCGCATCGACATCGCTTTCCCTGAAGTAGGCGATGGTGACATCCGCCACCTTGCCCAGATCCCTGGCGCCTGCCGGTTTTCTTCTGAGCAGCCCCGAGCCTGCTGCATAAATGATTCCGGCAATCGCGGCCGCGATGCCGATAAATGTCAAGATTACACTGATATCCATAACCGAGCTTAACCAGCCAAAATATTTTATAATAAACCAATTTATGCGTGGATTCGGATTCGATGTCAAGGATCCGGCCCAAGCTTTATGCCCCAGACATGCCATCAGCCTTGAACGCCAAGTATGCTTCCCCCATCGGATCGAGCGACTCGCTCCTTTTTTCGAGAGTCGCGGCACAATCGAAACCGCTCGTCATCGTCACCGAAAAAGCGCTGGACGCCCACCGCCTGCTCGATGAAATCCGCTATTTCGCGCCCAACCTCGAAGTGGGCGTTTTCCCGGATTGGGAGACGCTGCCTTACGACAATTTTTCCCCGCACCAGGACCTGATTTCCGAACGCCTCGCCACGCTGTACAAGGTCATGAAGCGCTCGCTGGATGTCGTCATCGTCCCGACGAGCACAGCACTATACCAGCTTCCCCCGGTCGAGTTCCTTGCTGCCTATACTTTTTTCCTCGAGCAGAAGAAAACCATCGATCCTGCAGAACTGAGAAACCAGTTGACGGTCGCAGGCTATTCGAACGTGAGTCAGGTCGTGAGTCCCGGAGAATACAGCTTCAGGGGCGGGCTGATCGACCTTTTCCCGATGGGGAGTCCGCTTCCCTACCGGATCGATCTCTTCGACAACGAAATCGACAATATCAGGACTTTCGATGTCGATACCCAGCGCAGCATCTATCCCGTCAAGGAGATCAAGCTGCTTCCTGCACGGGAATTCCCTCTGGACGAGGCGGGGAAAAGCCGCTTTCGCCGCAACTTCAGGGAAAAATTCGAGGGCGACCCTTCCAGGATCAAGCTTTACAAGGATGTCAGCAACGGTCTTGCCCCGACCGGCATCGAATACTATCTTCCCCTCTTTTTCGAAAAAACGGCAACGCTTTTCGACTACCTGCCGGAACATGCAACGATTTGCCTGCATCAGGATGTCAGGGGGGCGATCCAGGATTTCTGGCGCGAAACGAAATCCCGCCATGATCTCCTCCACGGCAACAAGCTCAACCCCGTTCTGCCGCCCGAAGAACTGTTCCTGACTTTCGACGCTTTCTTTGCCGCGATCCACGCCTTCCCCAGGATGGAGATTCTCGGGGAGCGCGCCGCTGCCGCGATTGCGACCTCCCCCCTGCCCCCCTTGCAGATCGAAAGACGGGCGGACAACCCCGTTTTCAGGCTCGAAACCTTCCTGGAAGCCTTCGAAGGCCGGATACTGGTGCTCGCGGAGAGCCTGGGCAGGCGGGAAATCATGATGGATTATTTCAGGGAATACGGCCTGCAACCCGCGCCATGCGAAAGTTTTGCGGGCTTCCTTTCATCCGACGCGCGCTTCATGATGGGTTCCGGCCCGGTTCTGAACGGATTCGATCTGACCGATGAAAGCCTGGCGCTCGTCACGGAAACCGAACTCTATGCCCTGCATTCCCGCACGCGGGTGGAAAGAAAAGGGAAATCCCTTTCTGATGCCGTGCTGCGCGACCTTTCTGAAATCAACCCGAACGATCCGGTCGTGCATGAACAGCACGGCGTCGGCCGCTACCTCGGGCTGATCGATCTCGACCTAGGGGACGGAAAAACGGAATTCCTGATGATAGGCTATGCGGACGACGACAAGCTCTATGTCCCGGTTTCGCAGCTTCACCTCATCAGCCGATACAACGGCACTGCGAACGAACATGCGCCGCTTTACAAGCTGGGCAGCGGGCAATGGGAAAAGGCGAAGAGAAAGGCGCTGGAGCAGGTTCGCGACACGGCCGCAGAACTCCTCAACATCTATGCCCAGCGCGCCATCCGCAAGGGCCATCGATTCGACGTCAGGCAACACGACCTGGACGCCTTCGCGGAAGGCTTCGGTTTCGACGAAACGCCGGATCAGACGGAGGCCATCCGCGCCGTCATCGAAGACCTTCGCAGCGAAAAACCGATGGACCGCCTCATTTGCGGCGATGTCGGTTTCGGAAAAACGGAAGTTGCGCTGCGCGCCGCTTTCGTCGCGGTCATGGATGGAAAACAGGTTGCCCTGCTCGTGCCCACGACCTTGCTTGCCGAACAGCATTTCCAGAATTTCTCCGCCCGTTTCGCACAGTGGCCGGTCAGAATCGCGGAACTTTCGCGTTTTCGCTCGGCCAAAGAGCAGGCGGAAGCCATGAAAGGGCTCAGGGAAGGAAAAATCGACATCATCATCGGAACCCACAAACTACTGCAGAAGGATGTATCCTTCGACAATCTCGGACTCGTCATCATCGACGAGGAACATCGCTTCGGCGTGCGCCAGAAAGAACAGATCAAGTCCCTGCGCGCCGAAATCGACGTGCTGACCCTGACGGCGACCCCTATCCCGAGAACGCTCGCCATGTCGCTCGAAGGCCTGCGGGATTTTTCGATGATCGCAACTGCACCTGCGCGCAGGCTTGCGATCAAGACATTCATATGCAACTACAGCGAAGGCATCATCCGGGAAGCCTGCTCGCGCGAACTGAAACGCGGCGGCCAAATCTATTTCCTGCACAATCAGGTCGAGACCATAGAAGCGATGCGCGAGAAGCTCGAAAAACTCCTTCCGGAAGCGCGCATCGATGTCGCTCACGGGCAAATGCCGGAACGCGATCTGGAGCGGATCATGCGCGACTTCTACCACCAGCGCTTCAACATTCTCCTGTGCACGACGATCATCGAAACCGGAATCGACGTGCCGACTGCGAACACCATCCTCATCAACCGCGCAGATCGCTTCGGCCTCGCGCAGTTGCACCAGTTGCGCGGCAGGATCGGGCGCTCCCATCATCAGGCCTATGCCTATCTCCTGACGCCGGAAGAAGAGGCGCTGCCCCCTCAGGCGAAAAAAAGGCTGGATGCCATCCGGAAAATGGGGGAACTCGGCGCGGGATTTTTCCTTGCCATGCATGACCTCGAAATACGGGGGGCGGGCGAACTGCTCGGCGAATCGCAAAGCGGAGAAATGCAGAAAATAGGTTTCTCCCTGTACAATGCGATGCTCGATGCTGCGGTCAAATCCCTGCAACAGGGCAAAGAACCGGATCTCGCCAATCCGCTTGGGGTGACGACCGAAATCAATCTGCACACCCCGGCCCTCCTGCCGCAGGACTATTGCGAGGGCATACACGAGCGTCTCGTCCTGTACAAACGTCTTGCAAGCTGCGACACCCTGGACGAAATCGACAGCCTGCATCAGGAACTCGTGGATCGCTTCGGCCTGTTGCCACTCCCCGCAAAAGCGCTGATCGATTCCCACCGCCTGCGCATCCTGGGGAATCCCCTCGGCATCCTCAAGATCGACGCAAGCGAAGCCGGCATCCTCGTCCAGTTCCTGCCCGACCCGCCCATCGACCCAGGCCACATCATCCGGCTCGTCCAGAACAACCGCAATTACAGGTTTGCCGGCCCCGACAGGCTGAAAATCGAAGGCAATTTCCCAGACGCGGAAAGCAGGATCAGGATGGCGAGGAGCATGATCAAATCATTACAAAACCAGGAGGCTTCATGACACTGACCAGCATTCTTTTCGATGTGGACGGCACGCTCGCGGATACCGAGCGCGATGGACACAGAATCGCGTTCAACAAGGCTTTCGAGGCATTCGGCCTCGACTGGAACTGGGATGTCGAACTCTACGGCAGGCTGCTCGCAGTGACGGGAGGCAAGGAGCGCATCCGCCATTACGTGGATCACTGGAACAAGGCATACGTCAAGCCATCCGATTTCGACGACCTCGTGAGCCAATTGCACCGCGAGAAAACGAAATATTACGCCGAGATACTCGAAGCCGGAAACATCCCGATGCGTCCGGGCATTTCACGCCTCCTGAAGGAAGCGATGGCGCGCGACATGAAGCTTGCCATCGTCACGACCACGACTCCCGGGAATGTGACCACATTGCTTAAATGCAGCCTGGACCCTGATGCGGCGAACTGGTTCGATGTCATCGCAGCAGGAGACATCGTGCCGGCCAAGAAACCCGCCCCCGACATTTATTTCTGGGCGATCGAACGCCTGGGCGTCCAGCCTCAGGCCTGCATTGCCGTGGAAGACTCGGAAAACGGCTTTCAGGCAAGCCGGGGCGCAGGGATCAAAACCGTGATCACGGTCACGGATTACACGAAGGATCAGAATTTTTCAGGCGCTGCCGCCATACTCTCCGATCTCGGAGAACCGGAAACCCCGTTCAATGTCCTGCAGGGTTCGAGTTACGGCAAACGATACGCCGACATCGATCTTTTCGAAAGATGGCACGCATGAATCTGATCATACAAGGGCCTGAAGTCCCACCCCGGCTTCTGGACGAAATCTCGCGGCACGCCTGTTCGAGCGGGGTCGAACAACTGGCTGAACATGCATACAGGCTGAAGGATGCCAGGTTCGGTGCAACCATCCCCCCCCTTTGCGAAGCTGCCCGCGTCGACTATGCTTTCGTCCCCGAATCCGCGAAGCTGTCCGGCTTCGGCCTTGTCGTCATGGACATGGACTCGACCCTGATCACCATCGAATGCATAGACGAAATTGCGGACATGCTCGGCATCAAGCCTGAAGTTGCCGCCGTCACGGAAGCTGCGATGCGCGGGGAAATCGATTTTTCGGAAAGCCTGAGGCGGCGCGTCGCCCTGCTCTCGGGACTCGACGAATCCGCCCTCTCCAGGGTTTACGAAGAACGCCTGAAATTGAGTCCTGGAGCCGAAATCATGCTGTCGAAGCTCAAATCGCTCGGCATCAAGACCCTGCTCGTATCGGGAGGCTTCACGTTTTTTACCGACAGGCTCAAAACAAGACTGGATCTGGATTTCACCGCATCCAATACCCTGGAAATCCGGGACGGAAAGCTCACGGGCAAAGTGCTCGGGACCATCATCGATGCACAGGGAAAAGCTGATTGGCTTGAGCGGATCAGGCTGCAACTGAATCTCGACCGGGCACAGGTGATCGCTATCGGAGACGGCGCGAACGACCTCAAGATGCTGGCGCAAGCCGGGACAGGCATCGCCTATCATGCAAAACCAGTGGTCAGGGAAAAAACGCAATATGCCTTCAACTACTGCGGACTCGACGCCCTCATCAACCTGTTCCAGAATTGAGGATCGGATATAATGGAAATTTACGAGGCAAGATCATGAACCGATATATTTCCGGCATTGCGCTCGCGTCATTCGTGGCACTTTCAGGCTGTACCGACCATGCGCCCAGCCCGAAAGCGGAACTCAGGAAATGGCCTCGGGAAGAATTTACCAGACTCGTCATGGGCAAGCCCGACAGCGTCGTCCTGTCGCAATTCGGGGAGCCTTTCCTCAACAACAATTACGCTGGACAATTCGGCATACTCTGGACATACCGGAACATCACATTCGACCCGGTTTCAGGCCGGGCCGATCAGTTCGCAACGGTCGTTTTCGAACACGGCGTCGTCGCCAAGGTGATGTTCAAGTAGCACGCAGCACCGCTTCCAGAAAATCAACCGCCTCATCGATTCCGGCAGCGGCAGCCCTGGGTTTCTCCGGCATGGCGAACAGGGATTCGATGGCCTCACCGATAGCGCCTGTTTCGATTTGCTCCCGGCTCACTTCCAGGCATCGATCATGCTCTTTCAGCCACTCGATGAGATAGGGTTCTTCCGGCCAGTCTCCTCTGGAGAGATACAATACCGCGACGCCCGCCATGGCTGCTTCGACGAAGCTCCCGTAACCCGGTTTCGTGACCATGATGTCGCTCGACGCGACGAGATCGACAAACGGCATGCCTAAGGTTTCAAAAGAAGTCATGTTCGGATGGCAAACATTACCCGGAACCAGCCAGCGCATTTTTTCGAACCCCGGCCAGCCTTCCAAAGGGATGGAATAAGGCATGCCTCCCATGGAAATGAGTCCGATCCGCTCATCCCTCCTCAAGCCCAGAATTGTTCTTATTTCATCCCGCCTATCCCTGCCAGCCGTTGCCACAGGCCCTGTTTTTATTGCGAAATCCAGACCCTTCATCGGCATGCAGGGTTCGATCCTGAGAAAAGCCGTCGCGCTCCGATAGGCGTCCAGGATCTCTCCCAATACGGTTTCGCTTCCCTCGAATCCGCTGCAGTAATGCCGGTAAAGATCGGCCCAGTTGAGCGAACAAAACGCGACGGCGGCAACCCCCGCCCTGATCGATGCAGCCAGACTCAGATAAGGCACATTGCTCAAAACGAGATCCGGAGACAGGGATGCCAGCCTTGCAGCCTCCCGCTCCACTTTTTTCCCCCAGTCCCTGTGAAATGCCGCATATCTTGCGGCTGTTGCAGGGGCATCGACTTCGATCGCATTCTTCATCACGATCCCGAAATCGAATGATTCATGGACCTGTTCGAAAGGACAGGCAAAGCGCGCCTTCAGGATGTCTCCCGGCGCACTCGACCTGATCGTCACCTTGATCTGCGGAAATCGCCCGACGAGCGCATTCACCACAGGAGCCGACTGTGAAATATGACCGAACCCGTGAAACGAAAGATCCAGCACGATATGTTTTTTCATCGCTGACATGCTGAAAATTATAACCCGCTCTCCAATTCGCGCTAAACCTTTTCCATGGATGACCGTTATTACCATCAACTCTTTATACATTTCGATGTGGGAGGCGATCATGATCTGGACCATGCACATGGATTCTCTGGAATGGCAGAAAGTGGAATGCGGCGATGTCGAATCGCTTCATACCATGCCTTTTATCCAAAATCCGACTGAAAAACAGGACATTCCTGTCGATTTGGCTGCTGCCGATATAGACGCATTTCTCCGCAGAATGTATGCTTTACAGCAATGCTGATGCAGACATGGCGGCGTGAGCGCATCGCAGAATAAAATCGAACTCAAAATTAAGGCGAGCGGCATGTCCGAACTGTTAAAGAATATCGATGCCCGAACGAAGCTGGCGGGAACGAACAAGCTTGAAATCCTGCTTTTCTCTCTGGGAACGGATCTCAGGACAGGACGAAACGAGAGCTTCGGCATCAACGTTTTCAAGGTGCGCGAAGTCATGCGTGCGCCTGAAATCACACGCGCACCCGAAATGCCGCCGGCCGTCGAAGGCATGGTCAGCCTTCGCGGCGTGCTGGTCCCGGTTGTCGATATCGCGAAATACGCCGGGATCGAAACCGGCAAAAAGCCGGAAATCCTGATCGTCACGGAATACAACGGTCGCACGCAGGGTTTCCTGGTCGAAGCGGTCGACATCATCCTCAGGCTGGACTGGTCGGCCATGAAGGTTCCGCCGGAAATGCTGACCGCCAAAATGGGCGGACTTGTCACGGCAGTCACCGAGCTTGCGGATGGTCGCCTTGTCATGCTGCTCGACGTGGAAAAAATCCTCTCCGAAACCAGCCATTTCGACGATAGCCACTTGTTCGTGGGCATCGAACCGCTCAAGGAAAAACACACGATATTTTTCGCGGACGATTCGGCCGTTGCGCGGCACCAGATCGAAAGCACCCTCAAAGCAATGCAGATCGATTACATGAGCGCGGTGAACGGGAAACAGGCCTGGGAAGACCTGCTGGTCCTTGCGGGCCGCTCTGATGCGACGCACACGCCCCTGAAGGAAATCGTCCAATTGATCCTGACCGACGTGGAAATGCCCGAGATGGATGGCTACCTTCTGACCAAGAAAATCAAGTCGGACCCCAGATTTATCGGCATTCCGGTCATCATGCACTCCTCCCTTTCCGGGTCATCCAACAAGCAACTCGGGCAATCTGTGGGGGTAGACGAGTATGTATCGAAATTCGAGCCGCACAAGCTCGCAGCGACACTCACGCGCCTGCTCGCATAGGAGAGATCGATGGAATTCAGTGAAAACAATACTCTTCTGGCCAGCATCGATGCCCGTACGACGCTTGCGGGATCGAACAAGATGGAAATCCTGCTGTTTTCCCTGGGCACCTGCGAAACATTCGGCATCAATGTTTTCAAAATCAGGGAAGTCACAAAAACACCTCCAATCACCAAAACGCCCAACATGCATCCGGGCGTAGTCGGCATCATTTCGCTCAGAGGCAATATCATCCCGGTGCTCAACCTGATCAGCTTCCTCAATATCGAAAAAAAAGAGGGCATCGGGCAAACCATGATGGTGACCGAATACAGCCGCCAGACCCAGGGATTTCTCGTGGACAGCGTCGACCGCATCATCCGCGTCGACTGGGAAAGGGTGAAATCCCCCGAAACCATGCTCACGGGCAACGAAGGTCTTATCACATCCGTGACGGAACTCGATGACGGCAGGCTCGTTTCCATTCTGGATGTCGAACAGATTCTGGTGCAGGCTTTCGGCGAAACCGATATCCCGAATGTCGCCCCGGTTCAAAACGAAGGCGAAACCACGGTCTTCTTTGTCGACGATTCGATGGTTGCGCGCAAGGAAATCATGCAGGTGCTCGACAAGCTCGGTGTCAAACACTACCAGGCCAACAACGGCAGGGAAGCCTGGGACAAGCTCCTGGCCATGGCTGCCCAGGAAACGGAAATTCCCTTGAGCGAGAAACTCAAGCTGATCCTCGTCGATGCTGAAATGCCCGAAATGGATGGCTATGTGCTTACCCGGAATATCAAGTCCGATGCCCGTTTTTCCGGCATCCCGGTCGTCATGCATTCCTCCCTCTCATCGGAAGCGAACAGGGCGATGGGAAAAAACGTGGGGGTCGACGATTATGTCGCAAAATTCAATCCAACCATACTTGCCGAAACCATGAGGCAGTTTTTGGAAAGATAATTGACCAAATAGATCCTATTCGGAATAATCCTCGTGCGGCCACGAGGCCGCAATAGAATGGATTGATTATGGAGACGCTATGGCGAAGGCCGATTTGAAAATTCTGGTGGTCGATGATTTCTCGACGATGCGCAGGATCATCCGCAACCTGCTCAAGGAGTTGGGCTTTCCCAATGTCACGGAAGCCGAGGACGGTGTGGATGCGCTCAAGAAACTACAGGGCGGAAACTTCGAGTTCGTCGTCTCGGACTGGAACATGCCCAACATGAGTGGAATCGACCTGTTGAGATCGATCCGCTCCACCCCGACGCTCAAGCACCTCCCTGTTCTGATGGTGACGGCCGAAGCGAAAAAGGAAAACATCATCGAAGCTGCCAAGGCCGGGGCGAACGGCTATATCGTCAAGCCGTTTACAGCGGCGACGCTCGACGAAAAGCTCAACAAAATCTTCAAGACCATGGGGGAATAGCGTGGAAGACACTGAAGATCTGGAAGCACTGTTCGATTCCATTGTTCAGTCGGGCAAGGAGCCTGAAGTAGAACCGGTTCCTGCCGCAGCACCGGAGCAGAAGACGCATCACAACGCCGATCCCGTGGTATTTTCTCAAATCGGCCATATCACGCGCAAGCTTTTCGATGCCCTGCACGAACTCGGATACGACAAGTCCCTGGAAAAAGTGGTGGTCGCCATCCCGGATGCGAACGACCGCCTCGCCTATATCGCCAACCTGACCCAGCAAGCTGCGGAACGCGTTCTGAATGCGACCGAAATCGCAAGGCCGATCCAGGATGAGATCGGAAACAAGGCGGCTGCTCTGTCCGGACAATGGCAGAAAGTATTCGACAACAAGCTCTCCGTGGAGGAGTTCAAGGAACTCGTCATGCAGACCAGACATTACCTGAATGAGATGCCGGGTCAGGTTAAAGCCACCAACGAACAACTCACCGAAATCATGATGGCGCAGGATTTTCAGGATCTGACCGGGCAGGTCATCAAGAAGGTGATCGATATCGTGAGATCGCTCGAATCCCAGTTGTTGCAACTTCTGATCGAAAATTCGCCGCAGGTCGAAACGCCGAGCGGCCTGATGAACGGCCCTGTCATCCATCCCGAGGGAAGACTTGACATCGTAACAAATCAGGCTCAGGTGGACGAACTCCTGGAAAGCCTGGGCTTTTGATCATGACCATAGAGGTTCCAAGATGAATGACTTTGCGGGCAACGAAGAAATACTGCAGGATTTTCTGCAAGAGGCAGGCGATCTGTTGTCGGATGTCGACAACAAGCTTGTCGATCTCGAGAAAAATCCGGACGACAAAAAACTGCTCAACGACATTTTCAGGAATTTCCATACCATCAAGGGCGGCGCGGGGTTTCTCAACGCCACGGAAATGGTGAAACTCTGCCATCTCACAGAAAATCTTTTCGACAAGCTCAGAAACGCCGAACTCACCATGAACCCCGCCATCATGGATGCGATTTTCGCCGCAACCGGCGAGATCAGGAACATGTTCGGCTCCCTCGCCCATTCGACTCAACCCTCCCCCGCCGACCCGGATTTGCTTGCAAGGCTTGCGAGCGCGCTCAAGGGGGAAACAATTGCGCCATCTCATGCGCCTGCCAAAGCACCCGCGGCAGGTCCTGATTGGGACAAGCTCTATCATAGCCTCACACCTGCGCCCACAGTGGCCGAAGCGGAAGTTCCGGCAAGGCGGGAGAGCGATGCGGATGCGCCCAGAACATTGAAGCGCGAATCCGATTCTACCAAGAACACGAGGCGCGAGTCGGACAAGGCGGCGGTCGAGAAGGAAACCACGATCAGGATCGATACCGCAAGGCTCGATCAGGTGCTCAACCTCTCGGGAGAAATCGGGCTGACGAAAAACCGCCTCAATTGCCTCAGGAACCATGTACTCCAGGGAAAAACGGACCAGGAAACCTTGCGAGACCTGGACGAAGCAGTCAATCAACTGGACCTCCTGGTAGGCGTTTTGCAAAACGCCGTCATGAAAACGCGCATGCAGCCCGTCGGCCGCCTCTTCCAGAAATACCCGCGCATGGCGCGCGATCTCGCACGCCAGCTCGGCAAGGAAATGGAACTCGTCATCTCCGGTGAAGAAACCGAACTCGACAAAACCATGATCGAGGAACTCTCCGACCCGCTCGTCCACCTGATCAGAAATGCGGTGGATCATGGGATCGAAACGCCTGAAGAGCGGCGCGCGATGGGCAAACCCGAGAAGAGCATCGTCACCCTTTCGGCGATTCAGGCCGGGGACCATATCGTTATCGAAATCACCGACGACGGGCGTGGCATGAATGCGAATGCATTAAAGCGCAAGGCGCTGGAAAAAGGCATCATCGACGAAGAGGCGCTCGGCAACCTGGACGAACAGCAGAGCCTGGGCCTCATCTTCATGCCGGGCTTTTCGACCAAGGATCAGATATCCAGCGTTTCCGGCAGAGGCGTCGGGATGGATGTCGTCAAGACCAACATCCAGAAGCTCAACGGCAGGATAGAGATCGCCTCCACCCCCGGCAAGGGCTCGACCTTTTCGATCTACCTCCCCCTGACACTCGCCATTTTGCCCGTTCTCATCGTGCAGGTATGCAAACAGTCTTTCGCCGTCCCGCTCGCGATGGTGAGGGAAATCATACCTATCCACCCGGAGGAAGTGCAGTCCGTGTCCGGACGCGCCACGATGGTGGTAAGGAACGAGGTGCTGCCCATACGGGCGCTGGTCGAGATGATCGGCTGGTCGCAGGACGAAGCCCCTGCCTACGGCGTGCTCATGAAATCCGGGGTAAAATCCTTCATCCTCGCCGTAAACAATTTCGTCGGAAGGGAAGATGTCGTCATCAAACCGCTCAAGGGGATCAAACCGAAGGGCGTTGCGGGGGCGACCTTGTCAGGCGATGGATCGATCGTGCTGATTCTCGACATGGAAGAGCTGCTCTCCGGAGAATCCGGCACGAAACAAAGCCTGTTCGTGCAAACGACATCCAAGAATGAAGCACGTCTGGAAGCAGCCGCCTAAAAGGGTTGGTAAATGAAAAAACTTTGGAACTCTTTGAGTATCCAAGCCAAGCTGCAAATCCTGATTCAGGGTTTCCTGATCGTCGTGCTTGCCGCTTCCCAGCGCTGGGCGATGAACAACTTCGAATCCAGAATGCTCGCCGAGGCGAAGAACCGCGCCATGGTTTCCGCAGACGGGCTGCTCAACGGCATGAACATGCTGATGGTCACGGGAATGATCAGCGACCCGGCAAACAGACAGTTGCTGATCAGCAAAATGGGAGCCTCCAAAGGCATCACGGAACTGCGCATCATCCGCGCAAAGCAGGTTTCGGATCAGTTCGGGCCGGGCCTGCCGGAAGAACAGGCAAAGGATGATCTGGATCGGGAAGCCATCGAAACCAAGCAGGCTGTTTTTCGGAAAATGGAAGGCGACAAGCCCGCCTTGAGGGCGGTAATCCCCTTTATCGAGAGCGCCAATTTCCGCGGAACGAACTGCCTGATGTGCCACCATGTAGCGGCCGGGAGCTCCAATGGCGCCGCCAGCATCGTACTCGACCTGTCGGAAGATTACGAGGGTCTCAGGAGATTCGACATGGGCCTATGGGCCGGACAGATCGTTTTCCAGATCATTATCTTCTTCGTCATCGGCTGGTTCATCCGCACCATCATCAGGCCCGCAAAGCATTTGCAAGCCGTCATGACGCGCATGCAGCAGGACAGCGATCTCACCAGGCGAGTCGAAGTCGAAAGCAACGATGAAATCGGTCAGGCTGCGAAAGCCTTCAACGCGCTTGCGGAAAATTTCCAGAAAATCGTGCATCAGGTGCATGGCTATGCCTTCGAAGTTTCTCAATCCGCCACGGAGCTTGCGCAGGCTTCCGCGAAAATAGCGCAGGGTTCGCAGCAGCAAAGCGCCGTGGCGTCTTCCACGTCCGCCGGCGTGGACGAAATAAGTTCGAAAATAAGCCAGGTGGCACAGAGCGCCGCCGAAACCGAAAGCATCGCCAATCTGGCGCAGGAATTATCCAGGGCGGGACAGAAAGTCGCAATCAGCGCAGCACAGGAATTGTCCAAGGTTTCCGGCTCCGTAGGCGAGTCGGCGCGACTCGTTTCTTCTCTCGAACACCGCTCGACCGAAATCGGCAACATCGTCATGGTCATCAAGGAAATCGCCGACCAGACCAACCTGCTCGCGCTCAACGCTGCGATCGAAGCCGCGCGCGCCGGCGAACAGGGAAGAGGCTTCGCCGTCGTGGCCGACGAAGTCAGGAAACTCGCCGAGCGTACCGGACATGCGACGACAGACATCGCCGACATCATCGAAATATTCTGCAACGAAATAGAGCAGGCTGTATCCGTCATGGATCAAAGCAGCCGCGAGGTATCCTCCGGCGTCAGCTTGGCCAATGAAGCGGCCGAGTCGCTCGCCAGGATCAACGAAGGCGCGCTCAATACCCTTGCAAAGATCCGCTCCATGGTCGGCGCAACCCATGAGCAAAGCATTGCCAGCCAGGGAATTGCGCAAAGCGTCGAAAAAATCGCAGGGTTTGCCGAAGCGAATTTCTCTTCGATCAGGGAAACATCGGAAGCCTTGCGCCACCTCGAACATCTGGCTGCGAAACTCCAGGAGTCGGTTTCAAGATTCAAGGTCTGATCCACAATTTGATCCAGCGTATTTCAATTGCGGCGACTATTCATTAAAATGAGCAATTCGGCTGGGTAGGCTACTTTTTTATGCGCTATGGATTTGGCTTGCAAGATTTGATTACTGAAAACCGCATTGCTCGCGCCTTTGCCCTATTCATGCTGGTCTATTGCAGCAGCGCAGGTGCTCTGGAAATCGGCGCGTTGCAGGTCGAATCGCACCTTGGCGAAGCATTCAGGGGCATCATACCTGTTACGTCCACTCCCGAAGAAGGCGTGTCTTCCTCCTGCATTTCGCTCGATCCGGGAACGGCCGAGAACAGCGTCTACCAGTTGAAGAATGCAAAACTTGCGGTCGAGACTTCGGGCGGCAGGCAGATCATCAAAATATCGACTGGACAGAGCATCAACGAGCCTATCGTGACGCTCCAGCTTCACATCCATTGCAGCAACCAGGGCGAAATCGGCAAGACTTTCACCGTTTTTCTGGATCCGGCAACCCTGACCCCGCCCGCCCCGCCCGAGGTTCCACTTGTCGCGCCGCCCGCTCCGGCGCAACAGGTCAGGGACAGCAAGCCGAAAGGCAGCGAAATCAGGATCAAGGCGCACGATACCCTGTCAGGCATCGCTTACGATTTGTATCCCGACGACAGGAGAGCCCGCAGACAGTTCATCACATCGGTGCTGAGGGAAAATCCCGGACTGGTTCCGGATCGCCTGCAGGTCGGATCCGTGCTGAACATACCGGATCTCAAGTCCCAAGCAGTTTCGCCAAAGCCGCAACGGGAGCGGAATGCGCCCGAAAGAAAGAGCGCCCCAGCCAAAGCAGCGGCCAAAGCAAAACCCGAATTCCACCTGGATATCGTATCCGGCGAATCCAAAACCGGAACCAGCGCCGCCCAGGATCTGAAGCGCACGGAAACCCAGCTCATCACGAGGACTGATGACCAAACCGTTCAATTGCGGCAATTGAAGGATCAGGTCAAATCGCTGGAAGCCAGACTCACCGAACTCCAGAACCGGATTGCGGTGGCGAACAAGCTGCTTTCCAGGATCGACGCGGTGAAACCGCAGCCACGCGAGGAAGAAAAGCAGGTTCCAAAGTATGTCTGGATAGTCGCCATCCTCGCACTCCTGAGCGTGGCGGGCGGCGGTTACTGGTATTTCAGGAAAAGGAAGGCGGATGAACAGGAAGCCCTCATGGATCAATACCTCAATCCCGCGCCATCCAAGCCTGCGCTGGCCGATCATCTGGATTATTTCGAATCGGATACGCCGGACCACCACAAGTGGTAACGCCAGTTCCGAATAAAAACGATAACCCGCCGGCTTCGTCTTAGGCTCCCGGCCGCACTGTACTGTCTTCGTCGCCCTGCCGCCTTGCTCTCCTGCCTGCTGAGCATTGGAACAGTCAGATCTGCTTGCGCCTTTCGATAAACAGACTGCTCCCTGGGATTTTTTTTGCGTTTTTCTTGGCGGTCGCGGCGGCTTCAGAAATCTCGTGGTGGGAGTCGTATGTGCCCGGAAACACCGGCACTGCGCCGATCGAAAGGCTGGTGATCGGGACGAACACCTTTTCACCACGCCTGTCCTGCGTGGTGAACCCGTTATCATTGCGGTGCGCTTCCGAAAAAAAGCTGGAGCTCATTGCATCGAATCGCTCCAACGCATCGCCACAACGCTTCTGCCAATCCTGGCTCTGAAACAGGACGATGAAATCGTCCCCGCCGATATGCCCGATGAAATCTCTTTCGATGTCGCAGCCCTCGGCCAGAATCTCTCCACACAACTGGATCATGTCGTCGCCCTTCCTGTAACCGTAGACATCGTTGAAAGGCTTGAAATTATCCAGGTCGCAGTAGCAGGCGCAAAACGGGATATTGTTTTCGAGCAACATGTCGATATGCTCGTTTATGGGGACATTTCCGGGAAGCAGCGTCAACGGGTTCGCATACCGTGCAGTATTGATCTGGATTTCCGTGATTTCACGCATCAGATCGTGCGCCGACCCCATCCCTACGTATTTGCCATGGTCGGTGATGACGAATCCGTCGAGAAGATGATGTCTTCCAGACGAAACAATCAGGTTGCTCAGATCGTGCAGGCTGATGTTCTGGTCGACGATCATCGGGGAAGCATCCATCATCGTGGAACAATGCTTCTTCCCGAAAAGCTCGTGGACGAAAGGCCTCGCGAAATTCTCGATGACATGATGCCGCTTCAGGAGTCCCACGGGATTCATCGAATCGACGACAGGCAGCGAATGAAGTTCAGGGTTTTCCGTGAATATCTGGAACACCGTCTGGTTGGGCGTATGGGAGGATACGGGAACGACCTTCTTCAGGATTTTCCTGGCTATCGCGCTCTTCTGGTACGGTCCCCTGCCGCGCGAGGAGGTCGTGAGCGCCTTGATGATCTCTGTCGAAACCGCAACGATGGGGTTGGCGTTCGGCCGGCCTACCAGATAACCCTGTCCCAGCGCGATATTCAGATTCTTGATGACGGCAAGCTCGGCAAATGTCTCGATGCCTTCCGCGATGACCCTGGTTTCGGTTTTCTCGGCGATCTGCTGGATCGAACTGACGAACTGGTGCTTGACCGAATCCTGATTGATGCCCTGGACGAAATGCATGTCGATTTTGACGAAATCGGGCCGAAGCTCCGACCAGAGCCTGAGGTTCGAGAATCCTTCGCCGAGATCGTCTATCGCAACCCTGAACCCCATATTCCGGTAATGGTTGACGGCATCGCGCAACAGAGGGTAGTCGTAGGTGGGATGCGCCTCGGTGAGTTCGATGATGATTTTGTCCGGATTGATGCCGAGGCTGTGGATCAGCTTGAGGGTTTCGCCATCCTTGAACAGGGGCTCGATCAGGCATTCCGGACTGATGTTGAGAAAGAGCCTGCCGCCAAGGTTCAACCTCATGAAGCTCTCGAGCGTCACTTTCCGGCACAGGCGCTCGATCTCGAACAATCTCCCGTGCATTTCCGCCGTCTGCAAAAGGGCGATGGGGGCATGCAGGGGGCTGTCGGAAGGGCCGCGGATCAAGCCTTCGTAGCCCATGATGCTGCCGCTTCTCATGTCGACTATAGGCTGGAACACGGCCGTCAGCGAGCAGTTTTCGATGATATCCTGAAGCAGTGCGGATTTTCTGCTGCGCTCGGCTTCATCGTGCTGACTCACGCCAAGCAACGATCTCATGCCGGGCGGCGCTTGGTGAACCTGGGGCGCATACTCGATTTCAGATAACTCTCTCATAAAATGACTTTCAGCGATTCCCCGCGCGACCGAACCCGTCAATCCAGCAAGCGACGAGTATATATTGATTTTGTTAATATTTTGTGACTGTCGGCGAGGATGAGTGCAAAAGAATCCCGCAGACCTCCACACACGGCGACATCGGACTTGACAACCCTTCGCCGCCATTATCGGCGCGGCACCGAACGGCAGGCCGCTTGACGTAAACAGTCAAACGGTTCCCGCGTCTGGATTGAACACCGGATGCTTGTAAGTGGACGATGCGAAACCCGATACCAGCACGCCCTTGTTCATCTTGGCGATCCTCTGGCACAAGGACTCTATGATCTGTCTGGATAGCTTCGTGCTGTAGTTCATCAGGGCTTCCAGCGTTTCCGGGGAAAGTATGAACAGGAAGCAATCGGCTTCCGCCACGACTGTCGCGGTTCTACGCTCGCCCAGAAGATAGGCCATTTCACCGAATATTTCCCCCGGTCTCAGCCCCCCCATCCTGACCTCCTTGCCGTGATTTTCCCGATAAAGCCCGACCTGACCCGAGTACAGGTAATAAATCGATGCGGTATCGTCGTTCTGCCGGATGATCGTATCGCCTTTCAGGCAATTCTGGCCGTATTTTTTGAAAATCCTGCTGGAGCGGTTGAACAAAAAATGCTCGATGCGGTACTCGAACTTGCTCCGGTCTTCGCTGACGAGAAAAATCTTTTCCAGGGCGATGACGTCGATTTTCCCGGCCACGTACAGGAACTCCGCCCACATGAAAAAAAGGATGCAGCCGAAATAAACCCAGATCAGCACGAAAATGATATCGCCCAGAGAGCCGTAAAGCCTGATGTATTGCTCGATTCCGACGACATTGGCGAACACGACTTCGAGCACGTACACCGATGAAGTGCAAAAAAAGCTGTAGATCAGCGTAGAAGACAGGCGCGGCCTTTTCTGCGGCATCTGGTAATACAACAGGAAAACGACAGCCCACACGCCAAGAAACGGCGTCAAAAGTCCAATGGAAATGAAACAGAATTTCAGCATGCTCCCGAGTACGGGGACACCGAGGGCGGCATAATTGAAATGATCCACCAGGTAATCGCCGAAAATGGACAGCGCCAGAAGCATGAGTATGAACGGGATGGAGAGGAATGAAATCAGGCTGGAGACGATGAAGCTTCTCTTCCTGGAGTCCGCAAAAATCACGGCGAAGGCGCTCTGAACGGATTTCATCAACCCCTTCGAGCTCCATAGCAGGATCAGGATGCTCACGCCGCCGGAAAAGCTGATCATGGCTGAATCGATGTTTCGCGCGGAACTCGCATTCAAGAAATTCAGATGGGCGGCAGAGAGAATTTTGTTGAAGGCTTCCCGGATTTCAGGATAGCCCGACAAATAGGTATTGAGCAGATAAACGATCAGCAGCATCATGGGCGCAATGGAGAGCAGGGAGTAGTAGGCCACTGCCGCCGCATGGTTCTGCATCTTCGTTTTGAAGAAAAGATTCAACGTGACGTAACTGACCTGTAAAAACCAGTTGCCGCGGTCACGCACTAATTTTAACAGCGTCATAGGCTACCCATTCCCGGCAAAATTAAAACAGCGTTCCGGCACCGTCGAGTCTTTTGGCGAAATAACCCGAAGAGATGGTGCCGATCCTGATCTTTCCGTTGCTGCCCGGCGCATGGACAAACTTGCCGTTTCCGATATAAATGCCCACATGCGAGAACGGTCGATGCTGCGTATCGAAAAAAACGAGATCTCCCGGCCTGATCTGGCTCATTTCGATTTTTTTCGAAATTTGCGCAATCCGGTAGGCATTATGCGGCAGATTCATTCCTACAGCATTCTTGTAGATATAACTGACCATTCCGCTGCAATCGAACCCGCTGGAAGGATTCTTCCCCCCGAACCGGTAGTCCGTATCCATCAGCCCGAGCGCATAAAGCACGACTTCGTCCCTGCTCCCGGCTTGAGCCGACGAAGGAATGGGTTCGGACTTTTTAACCACGACCCCACCGCATCCGGCTGCAAAAACCACGACAAGCAAAACAATGCGTTGTATAAAAATCCGGCCAATCATTTTAGCATTCACAGATTTCAGTTATCGAACTGTCACGATCGCGTCCCCTTCACCCAGGCAGCCGATTTTCCGGGCAGAGCCGAATCCGCTTTGCAAAAAGAGTTCGAGCACATCGTGAGCGGCATCAGGCGCACAAGCCACCAGCAGTCCGCCGCTCGTCTGCGGGTCGCAAAGCATTTTTCTTTGCCATTCGGGCATGCCTTCCCTGAGGGCAACTTCCGAACCGAAACTCGTCCAATTGCGTTCGATCGCGCCGGGGACGATGCCCTCGATGCAGAGTTCTTCCGCTTCCTGAAAAACAGGGATCTGATCGAAGAAAATTTCAGCGCCCAGCTTCGATCCCCTGCACATTTCAAGCAGGTGGCCCAACAACCCGAAGCCGGTGACATCCGTCAAGGCATGTACCTGCGGCATTCTGGCGAGTTCCAAACCAGGCGTATTGAGCAGGGTCGTGCTCTCCAGCATGCTTCGATAAGCTTCAGGAGACAGCTTCCCTTTCTTGAGCGCAGCGCTGAAAATGCCGATTCCCAAGGCCTTTCCGAGAATCAACACATCGCCCGATTTGGCCTGATCGTTTCTCTTGATATGATCCGGATGGACGATGCCTATTACAGCGAGGCCATATATGGGCTCCGGAGAGTCGATGGAATGCCCGCCTGCAAGCGGGATTCCTGCAAGTGCGCAAACGGATTCCCCGCCTGACAGGATGTCCTTCATGGTTTGCGCAGGCAGTTTATCGATCGGCATCCCGAGAATGGCGAGGGCCATGATCGGTTTTGCACCCATGGCATAAATATCGGATATTGCATTGGTCGCTGCGATTTTCCCGAAGTCCATCGCATCATCCACGATGGGCATGAAAAAATCCGTGGTGGCGACGATCGCCTGGCTATCGTTGATGCGGTAAACTGCTGCATCGTCGCTGGAATCGTTGCCCACCAGAAGATCGGGATAAAACAGGGATGACTTCGACAGCAGCTCGCGCAGCAGGGATGGAGCGATTTTGCATCCACAGCCGCCCCCATGAGAAAATTTCGTCAGTTTGATTTGCATTCCAGGATGGCATTTTTGAAAATTTTAAGCAGCCCAACCCTAGCACAATTATCGGAGTTTGACGAGATCATCGATGTGCGTTCGCCATCCGAATTCAGCCTCGACCATATTCCTGGAGCCAGGAACTGCCCTGTGCTCGACGACGAGGAACGGGCGAAAATCGGCACCTTTTACAAGCAGGACCCGTTTCTGGCGAAGAAAATGGGCGCTGCGATGGTATCGCGCAACATCGCCCGGCATCTCGAAACCAGCCTGCTCGACAAACCCAGAACATGGCGTCCCCTCATCTATTGCTGGCGGGGCGGAAAGCGCAGCGGGGCCATGGCGCATATCCTTTCCGAAATCGGCTGGCATACCGTGCGACTCGAAGGCGGATACAAGGCCTACCGCAAGATGGTCCTCGAAGCGCTCGACCGATTGCCTGAGCGCTTCGAATTCAGGGTGATCTGCGGAGCGACCGGATGCGGCAAAAGCCGCCTCATCAAGGCATTGTCCGGAATCGGCGAACAGGTGCTGGATCTCGAGGAAATCGCGCGACACAGAGGCTCGGTTCTGGGTAAAATGCCCGGGATCGAGCAACCCGGCCAGAAATACTTCGAAAGCTGCATCTGGCATATTCTCTCAGGATTCGATCCCGGAAAGCCCGTTTACATCGAGTCCGAAAGCAAGAAAATCGGGAATCTGCGCGTGCCCCAGGCTGTCATGGATGCCATGTGGAAAAGCCGTTGCATCCGCATCGAAGCCTCCGTATCGGTCAGGAGCAGAATACTCAACGAGGAATACCGGCATTTTTTCGGGCAGCCGGAAATCTTGTTCGCGCAACTTGACCGTCTCATGGAATTACATGGGCATGAAACGATAGGCTCATGGAAATCGATGGCTGAAAGAGGCGAATGGGACTTGCTGATCAAAACGCTGCTTGAGAACCATTACGATCGGGCTTACGAGAAATCGATAACAAAGCATTATGCGACGTATTCCGAAATGCCCGTCCACGAGGTCTTCGACCCTACCGAACCGGGTTTCAAGGCGCTCGCCGAAAAGATTCTTGCATCCAGCCTGGCTGATTAATCCAGGCCCAAATGGTATAATTGCGCAATTTGCCGGGAATCCGTGCAGTCCATGCATAACGCAATCAAACCAAATCACGTCTTCTGGATTTTTGCCCTGATTGCGCTCGTGTGGTTCAGCAACCTCGAATACCGCAAGCTCGTCAGGCCGGACGAAGGGCGCTATGCCGAAATCCCGAGAGAAATGGTCGTCTCGGGCGACTGGATAACGCCCCGCCTCAACGGCATCAAATACTTTGAAAAACCGGCCTTGCAATACTGGATGACGGCGGCAGCTTACGAGATATTCGGAGAACGCCAATGGACCGCAAGGTTGTGGAGCGGATTGACCGGATTCCTGGGCATAGTGCTGATCTATCTGACGGGAAGGCTCCTTTTCGGGCCTGACGCAGGGTTCTATTCGGCGCTCGTTCTGGCAAGCAGCCTGCTTTACGCCGTCATCGGACACCTCAATACGCTCGACATGGGCGTGACTTTTTTCATGTGCCTCAGCATGTGCGGATTCCTGCTTGCCCAGGCAACAGCGTCGACGCCTGGAGCACGCAAGCTGTGGATGCATGCAGCCTGGGCTGCAATGGGATTTTCGATCCTGAGCAAGGGATTGATCGGCATTGTCCTGCCGGGAGCCGTGCTCGTGATTTATACGCTCGTGCAGCGCGACTGGGGCATCTGGAAACGCCTCAATCTTTTCAGCGGCATCCCGCTCATGCTGCTCATCAGCGCCCCCTGGTTTTTCGCGGTCAGCCGCGCCAATCCCGAATTTTTCCATTTCTTTTTCATCCATGAGCATTTCGAGCGCTTCCTGACCAAAGACCATGGGCGATACCATCCCTGGAGCTATTTCATTCCCATCCTCCTTGCAGGCATCCTGCCATGGGTCGTCACCCTGTTCGAAGCTCTGATCCATGCCTGGAAACCTCAGGAAAGCAAATTCCAGCCCGGTCGATTCCTGTTCATCTGGATCGTATTCATTTATGCTTTCTTCTCGTTCTCGGATTCGAAATTGCCCTCCTACATACTGCCGATTTTTCCGGCGCTCGCACTGCTCATCGGGCAAAGACTCGCCAGCATGACAGGAAACAGGCTTTTCTGGCATATCCTGCCGACCGCAATTCTGGGCGCAATCGGACTTGCACTCTCGCCTCAAGTCGTCCGTTTCGCAGATCCCATCGTGCCTCAAACACTTTATGAAAATTACGTGCCCTGGCTCGCCGCAGCGGCAACCACCGCCCTCATCGGAGCGCTCTACGCGCTATACATGAGTCGCCATGGCAAAAATGAAGGCGCCATCGTCGCGCTATCCCTTTCGATCCTGGTCAGCGGACAATTGATCATGGCCGGTCACGACAGTCTCGCACCGGCAAATTCAGCGCACGATCTCGCCCGGAAAATCCGGCCCTATCTGAAAAACGATGCGCCTTTCTACAGCGTGAGCATGTACGAGCAAACCCTGCCCTTCTACATCAAGAGAACCGTCACGCTGGTCGCCTATCAGGACGAAATGGCTTTCGGCATTACCCAGGAACCCGGAAAATGGATAGCGGATCTCGAAACCTTCGAGCGCACCTGGAAAAATCAAACTTATGCGCTTGCAATCATGCCGCCTCAAATATATGCTCAGCTTGAAAATCATCTGTCCATGCAGTTGATCGCACGGGACACGAGGCGCGTAGTGGTGAAAACACCATGAATCCGACCAGTTTCGCCTTGATCCTGACCGGGGTTCTGCTCAACGCCGCAGCCCAGCTGCTGCTGAAAACCGGAACCAACGCCGTAGGATCATTCACATTCAGCAGGGAAAACATCCTCCCCATAGGTTGGCAGATCGCATCCCAGCCGCCCATCATCGGAGGACTCGCCTGCTATGCCATATCCGTAGTCGTCTGGATCATGGCATTATCCAGGGTCGAGGTAAGCATCGCTTACCCCATGCTTTCGATCGGCTACGTGGTCAACGCTTTTGCCGCCTGGTACCTCTTCGGGGAGAATCTGTCGCTCATGAAGCTTGCCGGCATCGGAATCATCGTCGTCGGCGTTTACATCGTCTCCAGAAGTTAATGCTGTTTATTGAATATTGAAATTATTTTATCGATAAAATGGACTATATCCCTTTCACAAAACCTTTCCTTGACGAGGAAACGATACAGGGCGTGGCGGATGTAATGCGCTCCGGCTGGCTCGCAAGCGGACCTAAGGTGATCGAATTCGAATCCAGTCTTTCGGATTATCTGGGCGGGCGGATCGTCAAGAGCTTCACTTCCGCAACAGGCGCGCTCGAAGTTGCGCTGGAACTTTGCGACATAGGCGAAGGGGACGAAGTCATCACCCCTGCCATGAGTTTCGCCGCCACGCCGAACGTGATTCTCAGGGTAGGGGCCAAACCGGTTTTCGTCGATGTCGATCCGGATACGCGCAACATCGACCTCGATCAGGTCAAATCCGCCATCACCCCGAAAACCCGAGCCATCATGCCCGTGCATTTCGCGGGGCTTTCGGTCGATTGCGACAGGCTTTACGACATTGCGCAAAAGCATGGACTCAGGGTGATCGAGGATGCCGCGCATGCGATCGGAACCCGGCACAAAGGCAGGAAAATCGGGAGTTTCGGCGACATCGTGTCGTTCAGCTTTCACCCCAACAAGAACATGACCACGATCGAAGGCGGCGCATTGAGCATATCCGATCCGACGGAAGCCAGGAAGCTGGATCAGTTGCGCTTTCACGGCATCGTGAAAGATGGCGAGGGAAACATGGATGTCGCGCTTCCCGGCGGGAAATACAATCTTTCCGATGTCGCGGCAAGAGTCGGCATCGGGCAGATCAAGAACCTGGATTCATTCAACGAGAAACGAAACCAGCTCGTCGACCGTTATTTCGAATGCTGGGAACTCGAAGCTTGCCTTCTGCCTGCCAAAGACGAAGGGCATAGCTGGCATATGTTCGCCCCGCTCATTCCTTTCGAGCGCCTCGGCTTTCCCCGAAGCGAATTCATCAGGGCCATGCACGGTCAGGGAATAGGCGTCGGAATCCACTACCCTGCCCTGCATTTATTCAGTCTTTACAGGAAACTGGGATACCGGGAAGGCGACTTTCCGCATGCCGAGCGCATCGGTCGCGAAACGGTGACGCTCCCGCTTTTTCCCATGATGCGGATGGAGGATGTCGAGCGGGTATGCAGGACGGTTTCAGGGATACTCAAGCCATGATCGAAATTTCAGTCATCATCCCGGTATACAACGAGGAACAGGGTCTCCATGCCCTGTTCGACCGCCTGTATCCCGCGCTCGACAAGCTTTCGAGAGCATATGAAATCATATTCATCAACGACGGCAGCCGCGACCGCTCTGCGATGCTGCTTCAGGAGCAATTCAATCTTCGCAGCGATGTCACGAGAGTCATTCTGCTCAAGGGCAATTTCGGGCAGCATATGGCGATCATGGCCGGGTTCGAGCATGCCCGCGGCCGATGCATCGTCACCCTGGATGCTGACCTGCAAAATCCCCCGGAGGAAATCCGCAAGCTTGTCGAAAAAATGGACGATGGTTACGACTGCGTCGGGACCATCAGGAAAAACAGGCAGGACAGCCTTTGGCGCAGCGTCGCATCGCGCATGATGAACCGCCTGAGAGAGCGCATCACCAAAATCAAGATGACGGATCAGGGCTGCATGCTGCGCGCCTATAGCCGCAGCATCGTGAACGCAATCAACTCCGCTCGTGAAACCAATACGTTCATTCCCGCGCTCGCCTATACCTTCGCGAGCAATCCCACGGAAATCGAGGTCGAACACGAGGAACGGGCCGCAGGCGAGTCGAAATACTCGATTTACAGCCTGATCCGGCTCAACTTCGATCTCATGACAGGATTTTCCGTCGTCCCGCTTCAGGTGTTTTCGTTGTTCGGCATCATGATTTCGTTCCTTTCCACGCTGTTCGTCGCTTATCTGGGGATAAGGCGCCTCATCGTGGGGCCTGAAGCGGAAGGCGTGTTCACCCTTTTCGGCATCGTTTTTCTGTTCATCGGCATCATCCTTTTCGGGATCGGAATGCTGGGCGAATACATCGGGCGGATTTACCAGGAAGTCAGACACAGGCCCAGGTATCTGATCGAGACCATACTGGAAGGAAAGGAATGAAGCGCGCTGTCGTGTTCGGCTATCACAACGTGGGCGTGCGCTGCCTCAAGGTATTGCTCGCGCGGAATGTGGAAGTCCCCCTCCTCGTCACGCACGAAGACAATCCGGATGAGGCGATCTGGTTCGAAAGCATCTCGGATCTCGCGGCCCTGCACGATATCCCAGTCATCAAACCCGCCGACCCGAATACGCCTGAAGTCGTCGATATCATCGCCTCATTGCAGCCTGATTTCATCTTCTCCTTTTATTACCGGAACATGCTGAAGGCGGAGCTTCTGACCCTGCCGAAATCGGGCGCATACAACATGCACGGCTCGCTGCTTCCGAAATACCGCGGCCGCGTGCCGGTCAACTGGGCCATCATTCATGGAGAGACCGAAACCGGAGCGACGCTGCACAGGATGACGGAAAAACCGGACAACGGAGACATCGTGGACCAGCAGGCCGTTCCCATCCTGCCTGACGACACTGCAACCGAGGTGTTTCACAAGGTCACATGCGCAGCGGAAATCATGCTCTGCAGGGCTTTGCCGGAACTCGTCTCGGGGCAGGCAATACTCAGGAAGCAGGATCTCGGCCAGGGAAGCTACTTCGGAGGCCGCAAGGCCGAGGATGGGAAAATAAACTGGCATGCCTCCGCCCAATCCATACACAATCTTGTTCGCGCGGTGGCCCCCCCTTATCCCGGCGCATTTGCATGGATCGACGGGATCAAATTGTCGCTGTACGGCACGCTGATCGAAAACCGTCCCCCTCGATCCGATTCGCCTTCGATATATTGCGAAAATGGGCGCTGCTATGCCGATTGCGGCGGAGGCGGCGTACTGAGGCTGGTCTCTTTCGGACTCGACGGCGAGGCGGCCGATGCGGACTGGTTTCTTAAAAAATTCGGCACTTCTTCCATCTCCCTACCCCAAGGACAACCATGAAAAAAATTCTGATTCTCGGCGTAAACGGCTTCATAGGCCACCATCTTTCCAACCGCATCATCAATACAACGGACTGGGAAGTCTATGGCATGGATATGCAGACGGATCGCATCAGCGACCTGCTCGATCACCCCAGGTTTCATTTTTTCGAGGGTGACATCACGATCAACAGGGAATGGATCGAATATCATGTCAAGAAATGCGATACTGTCCTGCCTCTTGTCGCCATCGCAACGCCTGCAACCTATGTCAAGGAACCGCTCCGGGTCTTCGAACTCGATTTCGAAGCGAACCTGCCCATAGTCCGCTCCTGCGTCAAATACGGCAAGCGCGTGGTATTCCCTTCAACCTCCGAAGTCTACGGCATGTGCAGGGACGGCGAATTCGACCCTGACCATTCCGAATTGATCCTGGGGCCGATCAACAAGCCGAGATGGATCTATTCCTGCAGCAAGCAGCTCATGGACAGGGTGATATGGGCTTACGGCATGCAGGAGGGACTCGATTTCACCCTGTTCAGGCCATTCAACTGGATCGGCGCGGGGCTCGACAGCATCTACACCCACAAGGAAGGCAGTTCGCGCGTCATCACCCAGTTTCTCGGCCATATCGTCAGGGGAGAAAACATCAAGCTGGTCGACGGCGGATCGCAAAAACGCGCCTTCACCTATATCGACGACGGAATCGATGCCCTCATGAAAATCATCGACAATAAAAACGGCGTGGCATCCGGGCAAATCTACAACATCGGCAATCCGAAAAACAATTATTCGGTCAAGGATCTGGCGAAAATGATGCTCGATCTTGCACTCACCTATCCGGAATATGAATCCACGGCGCGCAAGGTCCAGGTGGTCGAGACCACTTCGGCGGAATATTATGGAACGGGGTATCAGGACGTGCAGAACCGCGTTCCGAAAATCGACAACACTTGCCGCGACCTGGACTGGAAGCCTGTAGTGACGATGGAGGATGCGCTCGTCAACATTTACGAAGCCTACAGGGATCAGGTCGGGGAAGCGCGCAAACTCGTCGACGCATGAAGCTCGCCCTGAAAATCGATGTCGATACCTTCCGCGGAACCCGTGAAGGTCTGTTGCCGCTCGTTTCCCTGCTGCATAAAACAGGCGCGAATGCCACGTTTCTTTTCAGCCTGGGAAAGGACCATACCGGATGGGCCGTCAAACGCGCATTCAAGCCCGGATTCATGAAGAAGGTTTCGCGCACCTCGGTTATCCATCATTACGGCATCAAGACCCTTCTTTACGGCACGCTGCTGCCCGGACCCGATATAGGAAGGCGTTGCGGGGAACTCATGCGACAGGTCGCTAGCGCCGGATTCGAAGTCGGCATCCATACCTACGATCATGTCAAATGGCAAAACAATGTAGCCGTGGCGGATGCAACCTGGACGGAAAGTGAAATGCATGCGGCCTGCGCGAGATTCGAGGAGATCTTCGGTCAGCCCGCCCTCACCCACGGCGCAGCGGGCTGGCAGATGAATCCGCATGCGTTTCGCCTCACCCAGAGGCTCGGATTTCGCTATGCATCGGATACCCGCGGACATTCGCCTTTCGTCCCGGTTCAGCAGGCCGAAATCATCGCCTGTCCCCAGCTTCCGACCACGCTACCCACTCTGGATGAAGTGATGGGACTCGATGGCGACGCTCTGGAACATATGCTCAAGCTCAGCGAAAATCCACGTCCGACCGGCCATGTCTATACCCTGCATGCGGAACTGGAAGGCATGAAATTGATCGGGACATTCGAAAAGCTGCTGCAGAGATGGAAAAGCATGGGATACGAATTCGCTTCGCTGAAGGAATACTTCGAATCTCTTCCGGAAATATTGCCCAGACATGAAGTGGTATACGAAGAAATTCCGGGAAGGGCGGGGAAGCTTGCGATGCAGGGCAAGGAATTTCTGAGCTAACTCTCGAATTCCCGCGCGATCAGCACGGCGTTGCTGCCGCCGAATGCGAACGAGTTGGACATGACCGTGCGAATATCGAGCCCGCGCCGCCCGACATTCGGCACATAATCGAGATCGCATTCCGGGTCCGGTACGTCCAGATTGGCTGTAGGGGGAACGCTCCTGTTTTTGATGGCGAGGAGTGCCGCCATGAATTCGACGGCCCCTGTCGCCCCCATCATATGGCCATGCATGGATTTCGTCGATGTCACCGGTATCCTGTAGGCGTATTGCCCAAACACTTCCCTGATCGCCGCTGTTTCAACCGCGTCGCCCACGGCTGTTCCGGTACCATGTGCGTTGATATGGTCGATCTCTTCAGGCGCGATCCCCGCATCGTTCAGGGCATCTTTCATGGAGCGCACCTGCCCCTCCATCGAAGGTTTCGTGATATGGCAGGCATCGCTTCCCGCGCCATAGCCGATTATTTCACCATAAATCTTCGCCCCCCGCGCAAGTGCGCGCCCGGCCTCTTCCAGAACCAGAACGGCAGCCCCCTCCCCGAGCACGAGTCCCGTCCTGTCTTTCGAAAAGGGCTTGCAGGTAGCCGATATATCCTTCTCATCGGGCAAGGCAAGCGTCCTGAGAGAAATCCATGCAGAGATCGTGCCAAAAGTCAGCAACGCTTCGCTGCCTCCGGCCACCATGACATCGGCATAGCCGTGCTTGATCAGCCGGTACGCCTCCCCGATCGCTATCGAAGAAGATGAACATGCGGTCGAATACGTGACGTTCGGCCCCTGCAATCCATACTCCAGAGAAATCTGGGAAGCCGCGGCATTGTTCATCGCCATCAGCACAGTCAACGGCTTGAACCTGGGAACTTCCCTTGTGTAAATCTCGACGTAGCCTTCTTCTATCGTGCCTATCCCGCCTATGCCCGTACCGAGATACACGCCCGAGCGCCTCTTCTCGGATTCAAGCAGCGCCAGGGCCGAATCCTCGACGGCATCCCTGGCCGCAACCAGGGCAAACTGACTGAACCTGTCCAGAGATCCGAGCTTCATCCTCGAAAAATGCGCGGAAGGGTCGAAATCCGCTTCTGCGGCCACGCGGATGGAAAGCTTTTGCGAAAAAGCGGCGGATAAAGACCTGACGCCGGATTTACCGGACATGAGGTTGTCAAAAAAATCGTTCGTTTTGTTGCCGACGGGGGAAACCACCCCAAGGCCGGTAATGACGACTTTTCTCAATGTGCTTACCCTGGGGCGTGCTGCTCGGCGACAAGCTTATCCACAATGAGCACGATGTCCTGGATCGTCTTGATCTCGACCCGCTCATCGGACAGTTTTATCTTGAATTCATCTTCCAGAACGAACATGAATTCGATAACTGAAAGAGAATCGAGTCCCAACGTTTCAAGCGATCTTTCGGGCTGAAGGTCGGCCTCGCTCATTTCAAAATTTTCCGCCATGAGCTTTTGTATTTTTTGTAAAGTAGTCATATTTTGTTTCAAGCTACACGAATAGTGTCGAATTCCGCGGTGAGGGAGGAAGATAGTTCATTTGCTATGGCTTCCTTGAAGAAGCGGATGGTTTCCTCGGCAACAATATCCTTCTGATTGTCCATGGTTATAATATGGTAGCAGTTGTCGAGGAGAATTTTACGCACTTTCTTGCTGCCGACATGCTTCTCGACGAAATCCGCGCTCCTGACCGTGGCGGTATCATCTTCGAGAGAATGCATGATCAGGGCAGGGGCTGTGACATTTGCGATAGTCCGTTTCACTTCGTTGATGAGTTTGTCCGTTTCGAAAATCCCGCTCATCGGTATCCTCGCCGAACCCGCAGCAGAAGTCGATTTTTCAGTCATTTCGCGGGCGATCCAGGCTCGCAACTGCTCGTTCTTGAGCCCATAAGGCTCCCTCTCGCGATAGGAGTAGAAATAACGGAAAGGCGTATAGTAGCCGAGCGGTAAAAGAAAGCGATACCATGGGATGCTCCAGCCATCGAAGAATAGCGTGGTCGCAAGAAGCGACAATCCGGCGACTTCATCCTTTTTTTCCGCTGCAAGCTTCAGGGCCAGAACGGCGCCGATGCACAAACCACAGACTGAAACCGTCTTGTATTTCTGCTTCATATCGTCGAAATGCTCGGTGACCTCCTTATGCCATTCCTGCCACTTCTTGGTGGAAGAACGTTCACCATAACCGTAACCGGAAAAATGCGGAACCCTGACGGTAAATCCAGCCTTATGGAGCCTTCTCGCAACGAATTGCATCTCAAGCGGCGTCCCGGACAAACCATGAATCAGCAAAACCGCATGCTCTCCCTTAACCAGATTGATATGCTTGGTAATTTCATTCAGTGCTACCATCCGTAGGCCATCCTTTTGCCAGAGCGCTCCTTCATCCCGACCGTATACTTCCGCCTGAGCCAAGTCACGCAAATATGTAAGATTATAACAAAACTTTCCAGAGACTGGGGTTGAATTTCACATGCGCCGCCTTCTTGCGAAACGGCAACATAAACTGCTTTGACAATCCTAATGGAGTTAAGTTAAGGTAAGCTGAATATTAGAGAGGAGTTCGTTTCAGGATCATGCAAACCATAGTGGATTTCGAATTGCCTTCCACCGGCGGAAAGAGTTTCCGGTTATCCGATTACAGCGGTAAATTTCTTCTCCTTTACTTCTACCCCAAGGACAACACCCCCGGCTGCACCACAGAAAGCCAGCAATTCAGGGATCTGCATGACGAGTTCGAAAAACTCGACTGCCGTGTCCTGGGCATTTCCAGGGACAGCATCAAGTCCCACGAGAACTTCAAGGAAAAATTCGCCCTTCCTTTCGATCTTCTGAGCGATACCGAAGAGCAAGTTTGCAATGCGTTCGAGGTGATCAAGCAAAAAATGATGTACGGCAAACCCGTGCGCGGAATCGAGCGCAGCACATTTCTGATCGATGCCGGAAAAATCGTGAAGGAATGGCGCGGCGTCAAAGCCGAAGGCCACGCCAGTACCGTCCTAACCCATCTAAAAACCCTGTACTGAACAAACCATGATAAAGAAACATTCCACTACCAAGCTGTTCGTGCTCGACACCAATGTATTGATGCACGACCCGACGAGTCTGTTCCGCTTCGAAGAACACGACATTTACCTGCCTATGGCCACACTGGAAGAGCTCGACAACAACAAGAAAGGCATGTCCGAGGTTGCGCGCAACGCCCGCCAGGCCAGCCGTTTCCTCGACGAAATCGTGAGCCGCGTCATGACCGAAATCGACGACGGCATCACGCTCGAATCGCATGGGGCAAAAACCGCAACGGGCAGACTTTTCCTGCAGACGAGCGCCATCGTGGAATCGCTCCCCGCTTCGCTCCCCGGACTCAAAGCCGACAACCAGATCCTGGGGGTCGCGCTGCACTTGAGGAACAAACTCGAACACCGCTCGGTCATCCTCGTCAGCAAAGACATCAACATGAGGATCAAGGCAAGGGCGATCGGCGTCGAGGCTGAAGATTATTTCAATGACAAGGTTCTCGAAGACACCGACCTGTTGTACAGCGGCGTCCGGGAACTGCCGGCCGATTTCTGGGAAACGCACGGCGGCGAAATCGAGTCCTGGAAGGATGCCGCCCAAACGTTCTACCGCATCAAGGGGCCGCTGTGCAACAGCCTGCATGCCAACGAATTCGTCTATCAGGAATCTTCCCAACCCTTTTATGCCAGGGTCAGGGAACAGAACGACCAGAGCGCGATCCTGGAAACCGTCAAGGATTATTCCCATCAAAGAAACAATGTATGGGGCATATCGGCCAGAAACCGTGAACAGAATTTCGCGCTCAACCTGCTCATGAACCCGGACATCGATTTCGTGACGCTCCTGGGGCAGGCGGGAACCGGGAAAACGCTCCTGACCCTCGCCTCCGCGCTGATGCAGACCATCGAACTCAAGATCTATTCCGAAATCATCATGACGCGCGTCACGATCCCCGTGGGCGAAGATATCGGTTTCCTGCCGGGAACTGAGGAAGAAAAAATGAGCCCATGGATGGGTGCGCTGGAAGACAATCTGGACGTACTCAACAAGACCGACGAGGAAGGCGGAGACTGGGGACGCATTGCCACGCACGACCTCATCCGCTCCAGAATCAAGGTGAAATCGCTTAATTTCATGCGCGGAAGGACTTTCCTGGAGAAATTCCTGATTATCGACGAAGTCCAGAACCTCACCCCAAAGCAGATCAAGACATTGATCACCCGCGCAGGTCCGGGAACGAAGGTGGTTTGCCTGGGCAACATTTCCCAGATCGACACGCCCTACCTGACCGAAGGCAGCTCCGGCTTGACTTATGTCGTGGACCGCTTCAAGGGCTGGCCCCATGGCGGACATGTCACGCTGCAAAGAGGGGAGCGCTCGAGGCTGGCCGATTATGCCACGGAGAAACTTTAACCCGATCCGGGATTAGCTGCAGACGGCCCTGATCTGATGAATATCGGTGTGCCCCTGCAGGATTTTCTCGATGCCGTCCTGCTTCAAGGTGCGCATGCCCTGATTGATTGCGGTATTGACCAGTTCTTCGACCGTGGCCCGGTGCTGGATCAGTTTTTTGATGGGCGGGCTTGCTTCGAGAAATTCGTGCAAGCCTATCCTGCCCCTGTATCCGGTGTTATTGCATTCATCGCACCCGACAGCAGATGAAAGCGTAAATTCCCCCCTCGAGTTGAGGTAAGCCCTTCGCCACTGCTGCTGGATGGCTCTGGGGTCGAGGGTCGTCCCCAGGCAGTATTCCTGCGCCAATTCCTGAATTTCCTCGGTCGATGCGACATAGCTTTTCCTGCAATGGCCGCAGCAGCGTTTGGCAAGGCGCTGCGCCAGAATGCCGAGCAAGGCGTCCGAGAAATTGAACGGATCCATGCCCAGATCGAGCAACCTCACCGTGCTCTCGGGCGCGCTGTTGGTGTGCAGGGTCGAAAACACCAGATGGCCCGTCAGGGAAGCTTCTATGCCGATCTTTGCCGTTTCGATATCCCGCATTTCGCCCACCATGATGACATCCGGGTCAGCCCGCAGGAAACTGCGCATCGCCGCAGCGAATGTCCAGCCGATATTCGAATTGACCTGAACCTGGCGCAACCCGTCCTGCGTAATCTCGACCGGATCCTCCGCAGTCCATATCTTGCGATCCGGCGTATTGATGAAACCGAGCACGGAATGGAGCGTAGTCGTCTTTCCCGAACCTGTCGGACCGCAAATCAGGAAAAGACCATAGGGCCTTGCCACCTGCCGCTTCACTTTCTGCAATACATCCTGCGCCAGGGCAAGATCGTCGATGGGAATGGGCTTTGCGGCGGCAAGCACCCGCATGACGATATCTTCGAGGCCGTTTGCAGTCGGAACTGTCGCAATCCTGAGTTCGATCTTTTCCCCGCCTTGCTGCATGAATTCGATTTTTCCATCCTGCGGCCTGCGTTTCTCGGAAATATTCAGTCTGGCCATGATCTTCACTCTCGAAATCAGCGCGTTCCTGAAATTCGGCGGAAACTCGAAATATTCCACCAGCGATCCGTCCTTGCGAAACCGGACCCTGGTGCTGCGCTTGCCCGGATAAGTCTCGATGTGTATGTCGGATACGCCCTGATGGTATGCATCCAGTATCATCTTGTTGACGAGCCTCACCAGGGTATTGTCCGATTCCGCAATCGCCTCTTCCGGCGACTCTTCTGCACCATCGCTGCCCATCAACTCGGTGGCGAGGTCGTCGATTTTGGGTCCGGACTGCCTCGATTTGTAATACTGATCGATGGCGAACAGAATATCTTCGCGCAGCGCCATGACAGGCGCGATATTCATGTTGGTCAAAAAACGCAATTCATCGAGCGGCGCCCAATTCATCGGGTCTTCGGTTGCGACGATCAGTGTTTTGTCGGTCTTGTAGATCGGAATGATGCTGTATTTGGTGACAAAGTTTGCCGATACCAACTGTATGGTATTGAGGTCGACATGGAACTTCCTGACATTCACGAAAGGAATCCCGAGCTTTTTCGCCAGCATGCGCTTGACCGTATCCTCGTCGACAACCCCCATGCCGATCAGGATTTCGCCCAGAGCCTTCTTCCTGTCATTTCTTTGCTTGGACAACGCCTCTTCGAGCTGTTCGGCGCTGATCAGCTTTTCCTGGATCAGCGCATCCCCAAGCCTCAAGTTGGATCCGGCCTGCTGGCGTTTCAATGCCGTGACGAGTTGCTCCGGCGTGACGATCTGTTCTTCCGTCAGGTATTCGCCTATGCGCTGGGATCGGAGTTTTTGCTGCTTTTCGAGACCTGCCTGGATTTCGTTTTCCGTCGCGACATTTTCGTCGATCAGCATTTGGCCGATGCTATCCCCGATCTGATAGTTTGCAATCGATTGAGCGGGAATGAAGTAGCGAACGACAGTATCCGCAGCATTCGCCAGGAAAAGATAAAGCCCGAATTCTCCGGTGACGAAACCGACAGTTTCCCCTTCGATCCTTTTCCCGTTGGAGAACGTCACGGAACAATTCTGCGTTTCGGAAGGCTGAAAAACCTCACCCTGATCCGCGAGGTCGATTTCCTTTCTGAGATGCAAGGGGTGGAGGAGGCGAAGCTGGTTGATCGTCTGAAGCTTGATCGTGGAGGTGTCGCCGCGACTCGACAACACATCGAGTATGCCGTCCTCCGGGGAAAAACCAACCAGATCGCCGAGTAACTCCTTGCCGTCTTTGAAGAGGACTAGGCAGGGTTCGCTGTCGAGGGCTTCAGTATCTTCTTCGAACTTGAAATGAAATGGCGTCGGCCACTGGATCGCTCCCATCTTCTCCCCAACTTGAATATATTTCGACTCCGGCCGGTTTTATTTTCCAGGCGAAGCATCGTCCGCCTCGTCGTCATCGTTCTCCATGGGCGGATTGCCGTCGTAGATCAGACTTCTGCGGTGCTGCAGGTAGGCATCCCGTATGAAGGCATAGGGATCGAGCGCAGCCTGCATCAGGATATCCTCGGTATCGAGCAGATCGGCCCGGCGGTCGATGCCGTTTGCGAGAATCAGCCTGTTTCTCCTCGCCACGACGCTCGTTCTGTTGACAGGATAGAATTGCGAATCGGCCAGAGCACCCAATCCGTCGCGAAATGTGCTCGGCCCGAGAAAAGGCAATACAAGGTAAGGGCCAGGCCCCAATCCCCAATACCCCAGCGTCTGTCCGAAATCTTCGTCGTGTTTATGGTATCCGGAAGGGCCAGCGACATCGACGAGACCTGCAAAGCCCAAGGTGGAATTGATCAGGACGCGCCCCACATCCGAGAATGCCTGCCTGCCCTTCAACTGAAATACATCGTTGACGACCACCACTACATCGTTGAGGTTGGAAAAGAAATTCCCTACCATCAGTCTGGCGGGGAGCGGCACCACCGACTTGTAGCCTTTGGCAACAGGTTTGAGAACGGCCTTGTCCACCGTGTCGTTGAATTTGTAAACCTTGCGGTTCAGGGGTTCCAGAGGATCTTTCCGGTTATAGGGGGACGCGCAACCGGACAGGGTCAGCATCAGCATCAACAGGGCGGTTTTCTTCATTTCTTGTTCACGATCGTGGTTTGCCGTTTATTATAGCTTTCCGCAAGCCGGACAAGAAAACTTTTACAATCCGTATTGTCCATCATGTGATTCCGTTCAAAAGCGCTCTCGCCCTATCGATCACCTCCGTTGCAGTCATGCCGATCTCCCCTCCCCATGCTTCGGAGAGACGCTCTGCTGCGGCGCCGTGCAGGTATACGGCGCAAAGCAGCGCCATTTCCGGCGCCACGCCCTGGGACAGGAATGCACCGATCATCCCCGAAAGCACGTCCCCCATCCCGGGGGCAGCCATTCCAGGATTGCCGGAAGTATTGATCGCCCATGTCCCATCCGGGAAAGCACATACGCTGCCGGCGCCCTTGAGCACGACAGGGCAACCGAAGCGCTCCGCCATATGTTTCGCGGCATTCACCCTGTCCTTCTGAATGTCCGATGTCGGGCACCCCATCAATCGCGCAGCTTCGAGCGGGTGCGGCGTCAAGATGGTCACCGCGCACCGATCCTTCAATCGCTGCAACAATGCCGAATCACCGGAAACCAGGTTGAGGGCATCCGCATCGAGAACCAGGGGCAGTCTCGAAGACAGCGCAAGATCGACAAGAACGCGCGCCGCATCCGATTTGCCGAGACCAGGCCCGACGACGATGGTGGATGCGCCCTCCTCCATCACTTGCTGCGCGTCCCCGATCATGATTTCCGGCTGAGCAGGGTCGACCGCCAGAATGCTCGAAGCACACAGGATGACTTTTCCCGAGCCGAGTTTGAGCGCCGCCCTCGCGGCAAGGAGCGCTGCGCCCAGCATGCCGCAGCTTCCGCCGATGATTGCAGTGCTGCCGAACGATCCCTTGTGGCTGTTCCTGGGCCTTCGATTGAAACTCGCGCCCAGGATTTCCGGGCCGGTTCTCCAGCCCTGAAACCGGGTCAATGCGGCTTCTGAAAGCCCGAGCCTGTCGAGAACGACTTTGCCGCAATGATCGAGCCCGTCCGAAGTCAGCAGGCCCGGCTTGTATGCGATGAAAGTCAAGGTGTGACTTGCAAGAACGGCAGCGCCGAGCACGGTCCCGGTATCCGCGCAAATCCCACTTGGGATGTCGATTGCGATCACGGGAAGGCCAAGCGCATTGAGCGCATCGATCATGCTCCGATAGGGCTCGGAGATTTGCCTTGTCAAACCGGTGCCGAACAGGCCGTCTATCGCGAAATCCCATTTGCCGCCTGCAGGAATATTCCCAAGGCAAACGCCGCCGCAATCGAGCCAGGCAAGGCGCGCCTGTGCGGCCTCCTTGGGGAGCCAGTCGGCTTCTCCTGCAAAAACGACCGTGACATCGAACCAGGAGGATTTCAAATGGCGCGCGGCGATGAAAGCATCGCCGCCGTTATTTCCCGGGCCGACCAGAACGAGCACCCTTCGCCCATGCATCGTTCCACACACAAATTCGGCGATAAAGCTCCCCGCCTTTTCCATGAGCGTACCCTCGGCCGCCTGCTCCACTTCGCGGATTTCGCGGCCGAGAAGGACAGGCTCAAGGATGTTCGAAAGATCTCTCATGGGCGCAATGGGCATAAGTCAGGGTATAATACATGACCTCTTGATCCGGATCATCCATGTCTGAATTCGTCATGTTGCGGGGGCGCAGCGCCCTTTCCGATTTTCGACTTAACAAACTGTTGAAATCCATCCAGCTCATCAAGCCGGAGCTCTCGGGCATACATGCGGAATTCTGGCATTTCGTCTCCTCTTCCAGACAACCCGACGCAGCGGAAGCAATGATCCTGGAAAGGCTCCTTGAATACGGTCCGGCAGGCGAGAATCCCCCTCATGGCGGCGAAATGTTGCTCGTTCTTCCCCGTATCGGCACCATCTCCCCCTGGTCATCGAAGGCAACCGATATCGTCAGGCATTGCGGACTGGATTTCGTGGAAAGCCTGGAGCGCGGGCTTGCTTTCCACTTCGACAGCAGCCTGAACCCATCGGAAAAAGCCGAAATCCTGCCGCTGATCCACGACAGGATGACCGAAAGCGTTTTTTCATCGCTGCAGGACGCGCAAAAGCTCTTCAGGAAATTCGAGCCTGCACCGCTTAGCATAGTCGATATCGCCTCGGGCGGCAGGAAAGCCCTGATGGAAGCCAATGAAAGCATGGGACTCGCCCTCTCGCCCGACGAGATCGACTATCTCGTCGAACATTTCGCCGTCATGGGGCGCAATCCCACCGATGTCGAACTCATGATGTTCGCGCAGGCCAATTCCGAGCACTGCCGACACAAGATATTCAATGCCGACTGGGTGATAGACGGGATAGCGCAGCCCCATTCCCTGTTTTCGATGATCCGGCATACCCACAGGATGAACCCGCAGCATACCATCCTCGCCTACAGCGACAATTCCGCGATCATGGAAGGATTCGATGCTTCGCGCCTTTTCCCCGGACGGGATGGCGCCTACAGGCGCGAAACCTGCATGACCCACATCATCATGAAGGTGGAAACGCATAATCATCCCACGGCGATTTCCCCTTATGCCGGCGCTGCGACAGGGGCCGGAGGCGAAATCCGGGACGAAGGCGCGACGGGATGCGGATCGAAGCCCAAGGCAGGTCTCACCGGGTTTTCCGTATCGAATCTCAATATTCCGGGATTCATTCAGCCCTGGGAAGCAGATTCATACGGCAAGCCGGGGCGCATCGCATCCCCCCTTCAGATCATGCTCGAAGGCCCCATAGGCGGGGCTGCCTTCAACAATGAATTCGGCCGCCCCAACCTTTGCGGTTATTTCAGAACCTTCGAGGAGAAAGTGGGCGGGGAAATGCGCGGCTACCATAAACCCATCATGCTGGCAGGTGGAGTGGGGAGCATCCTGGAGAGCCAGGCTTTCAAGCGCGATATCCCGACAGGAGCCATACTGATCCAGATCGGCGGACCCGGCATGCTCATCGGCCTCGGAGGGGGCGCCGCATCGAGCATGGATACCGGAAGCAATTCGGAAAACCTCGATTTCGATTCGGTCCAGCGCAGCAATGCCGAAATGCAGCGCAGGGCGCAGGAAGTCATTGACCGCTGCTGGCAACTGGGCGAGGACAATCCCATCCTGTCCATTCACGATGTGGGCGCGGGTGGCCTCTCCAATGCGCTTCCCGAACTCGTGCATGGCGCCAATCGCGGCGGCAGAATCGATCTGCGCAGCATCATGAGCGAAGAGCCCGGAATGAGCCCGATGCAGCTATGGTGCAACGAAGCTCAGGAACGCTATGTCCTGGCCATCCTGCCCGAGAGCCTGGGTCTTTTTTCCGCCATCTGCGCAAGGGAGCGTTGTCCTTACTCCCCAATCGGCACTGCAACGCTCGACGAAAACCTGGAAATCACGGACACGGTATTCCAGAACCATCCGGTGGACATGCCGCTTTCCGTGCTCCTCGGCAAACCACCAAAAATGACGAGGCATGCAAGCCGCATCCAGAGAGAACTGCATGCGCTCAGGCCCGACGCGCTCAACCTTGCCGATGCGGCATACCGCGTACTCAGGGCGCCTGCCGTTGCCGACAAGACCTTCCTGATCGCCATAGGCGATCGCACGGTGGGCGGACTGACTGCGAGGGACCAGATGATCGGCCCATGGCAGGTTCCCGTTTCCGATGTCGCGGTGACGCTCGCGGATTTCGAATCTTCCAGGGGGGAAGCTTTTTCCGTGGGGGAGCGCACGCCGATCGCGCTTATCCATCCGGCAGCATCGGGACGCATGGCCATAGGGGAAGCCATCACCAATATTGCGGCCGCCAACATAGGGGATATCGGCTCGATCAAGCTTTCCGCCAACTGGATGGCCGCAGCGGGGCATCCGGGAGAAGATGCTGCGCTTTTCGATACCGTCCATGCGGTCACCATGGAACTCTGCCCGCATCTGGGCATCAGCATTCCGGTCGGCAAGGATTCGATGTCCATGAAGACAGCCTGGACAGAGACTTCGGGCGAAAAGAAGGAAGTCACCTCCCCGTTGTCCCTCATTATCACCGCTTTCGCCCCCGTCATCGATGCATCGAAAACACTCACCCCGCAATTGCGCCGCGGGGAAACAACCCTGATCCTGGTCGATCTCGGCGCGGGAAAAGCGCGCCTGGGCGGATCGATCCTCGCCCAGGTGTACAACCAGGTCGGCAACATCGCGCCCGACCTCGACGACGCGCTGCGGCTCAAGGCGTTTTTCGCCGCCATACAGAAGCTGAACTCCGAATCCAGGATACTCGCCTACCATGATCGCTCGGACGGCGGCCTGTTCGTTGCGCTGTGCGAAATGATGTTCGCAGGCCGTGTAGGGATCGACATCGAACTCGACAAACTGTGCCTAGAGACGAAAATCATCGAGGCCATCGAAATGCATTGCGAGGAAAAAAGCAGTTGCATTTTCGAAGTGCTGTTCAACGAGGAGCTTGGCGCCGTGCTCCAGGTCGGCAACGATAACCTTGCACATGTGCTGGACACCTTCATGGAAGCGGGGCTTTCCAGGCTGGTTCATGTGATCGGGACGCTCAACGACAAGGACAGGCTGTGCATAACCAGGGGCGGCAAATTGCTTCTCGACGAATCCCGGATCGACCTCAACAGGGCATGGTCGGAGACGACCTGCCAGATGCAGAAACTGCGCGACAACCCCGATTGTGCAAGACAGGAGTACGACAGGATCCTGGACACCCAGGATCCCGGCCTTCATGCAAGACTCACCTTCGATCCTGCAGAAGACATCACCGCCCCCTATTTCAACCGGGGGAAACCGAAAGTCGCGATCCTGCGCGAACAGGGCGTCAACGGCCATGTCGAAATGGCCGCAGCGTTCGACCGCGCGGGCTTTATTGCAGTCGATGTGCACATGAGCGACATCATTTCGGGGAAAATGAAGCTGGATGAATTCAGGGGATTCGCAGCATGCGGCGGATTTTCCTACGGGGATGTCCTTGGCGCCGGCGAAGGCTGGGCGAAATCCATCCTGTTCAATTCCAGGGCAAGAGACCAATTCGAGGCTTTCTTTCTGAGGCAGGATGTATTCGCTCTCGGCGTGTGCAACGGCTGCCAGATGATGAGCAATCTTCACGAGATCATCCCCGGCGCGCAAAACTGGCCGCATTTCGTCAGGAATCGCTCCGAGCAGTTTGAGGCGCGTTTTGTCATGGCCCGCGTGGAAAAAGGCCCCTCCATCTTCTTCGAAGGCATGGCCGGGAGCGAAATGCCCATAGTCGTCTCCCACGGCGAGGGTTACGCGGAATTTGGGCGCGGCACGATGGATGTCGACAGCCTGGTTTCATTGCGCTTTGTCGACAACCGGGGAAATCCCACCGAATCTTATCCGGCAAACCCCAACGGCTCTCCCGGCGGCATCACCGGATTGACTACGGAGGACGGAAGATTCACGATCATGATGCCGCATCCAGAACGGATTTTCAGGACCGTGCAGCATTCCTGGCATCCCGACGGGTGGGGGGAAAACGGCCCCTGGATGAGGATGTTCGCAAATGCGCGAAAATGGGTGGGGTAACTGCCATTGAAAAACATGATATGCCCCAGAGCGTGAAGATAACGGGAAATACAGTCAGGGAATGATTCGAATGGCGAGCGATACGTGGCGTTTTTTCAGGGCAGGCGGATTCGATCAGGTCAGGCTTGAAACCGGGGCGGAACTTGCGGCGCTGGGAAGCCTCGACCCGAAATTATGGGTTGCGCTCAGTTGCCCCACGCGCGGCATCGAATTCGACAGCGGAACGATAGATCTGATCGATACCGACGGGGACGGGCATATCCGCGCTCAGGAGATCATCGAGGCAGGGCAATGGGCCGCCGGGCTGCTGAATGATCCGGAATGGCTCGTCCGCGGCACCGATACCCTGCCGCTTTCAGCCATAGAGGGCGACATACTCGGCGCAGCGAAACACATTCTGAAAGCGCTGGGCAAGGCGGAAGCTGGAGAAATCAGCCTCTCCGACTGCGTGGCCATGCGAGAGATTTTCGCAGGGCTGCCTTTCAACGGCGACGGAATCGTGCCGCCGGAAGCGGCGAAATCCGAATCGCAAAGGCAAACCATGCAGGACATCCTCGACAGCATGGAGGAAAAAAACGATCCGCCCGGCATTTCACAAGCCATGATCGACACTTTTTTTGCAGAGATTGCAGCTTATGCTTCCTGGATCAAAGCGGCCGATTCCGCTCCCGAAATCCTGCCGCTCGCGGAAAATACGGAACAAGCCGCGCAGTCATGGCTGATGCTGAAAGACAAGGCTGAAGATTATTTCAGGCGGTGCCGCATCGCCGAATACGAGCCGAGAGCAGCGCTGCTCGTCAACCGTCCGGAACAAGACTTCATTGCGCTCGCATCCCGCGATCTCTCCCATGCCGACGAGGACATCGCAGCCTTCCCGATCGCAGCGGCGGCGGCGAACAAACCCCTGCCCCTCATGGAGGCGGTGAATCCCCTCTGGATGGAAGCGGCCTCCCGATTTCACGACTTCGCCGTCCTCCCCCTTCTGGGCGAACAAGCCAGCCTTACCGAAAGGCAGTGGCGCTTCATCGCTTCGAAATTGCAGCCTTACGAAAACTGGCAATCCGGAAAACCGGCAGTTTCCATCGAAAAGCTGGGCAAGGAACGCATTCTGGCGCTCGCATCGGGCGATGAAAAGTCCGGGCTCGACGCGCTCGTCATGCAGGATATGGCGCTCGAACCCGAGATGAAAGCGATCGCCTCGGTCGAAAAGCTGCTGCGCTATTGCAGGGATCTTTCCAACCTCGCCAACAATTTCGTCTCCTTCAGGGATTTCTATACCCGGCGCGGCAAGGCCATCTTCCAGGCCGGAACCCTTTACCTCGACGGAAGGAGCTGCGAATTGTGCGTATCCGTCGATGATGTGGCCAAGCACGCTGCGCTCGCCACCCTGAGCCGGATATGTCTCGTCTACTGCGAATGCAGGCGGGGAGCCGAGAAGATGACGATCGCGGCAGCCTTCACGGCGGGGGATTCCGACCAGTTGATGACGGGCAGGAACGGCGTTTTCTATGACAGGAAGGGATTGGACTGGGATGCGAGCATTATCCGTATCATAGAACACCCGATCAGCATCGGTCAGGCGTTCATGGCGCCCTACAAAACGATAGGCAAGATGGTCGGCGAGCAGATCCAGAAAATCGCGGCCTCCCGCAGCCGCGCTGTCCAGGAAAGCACGGCAAAATCCATCATCGAATCAGGCAAGGCCGAATCGAAACAGGCATTCGACGTGGGCAAATTCGCAGGCATTTTCGCTGCGATCGGGCTTGCCGTTGGCGCGATCGGGACAGCGCTCGCATCGGTGGTCACGGGGCTCCTCGGCCTGAAATTCTGGCAGCTTCCATTCGCCCTGCTTTTCCTGACCATGGCAGTCTCCGGCCCTTCCATGCTGATCGCATGGCTCAAGCTCAGGCAGCGCAACCTCGGACCCATCCTGGATGCGAACGGATGGGCGATCAATTCCAGGGCAAAAATCAACATCCCCTTCGGCACATCCCTGACCGAAATGGCAAAGCTCCCGGAAGGATCGCAGCGCGCGCTGACGGATCCTTATGCAGAGCAAAAAAGAACCTGGGTCTGGTATGTCCTGGCCATCCTGGCAGGCTGCGCCGCCCTGGCATGGGTTTATCGCCACTGAATCAGGTCGGCGAAGTTGAGCTACACGGGTCATCTTCTATCATATCGAATTTGGAGCGAGGGCTGAACGTGAAACCGGGAAGAAACGATCCATGTAGCTGTGGCAGCGGGAAGAAGTACAAGAAATGCTGCGGCGCTGCAAATCCGGACATTCCCGAAAAAAAATCAGCGCCGACACAGGAAGAAATCAACCAGCTTGTTGCACTCTTCAATGCCGGGCTCCACGTGGAACTGGAAAGCCGAACGGTATCGCTGGTCGAGCGATATCCGGATTCAGGGTTCCTCTGGAAGATATTCGGCGTTGCCCTGCTGGCACAAGGAAAAGACGCCCTGTTTGCGATGCAAAATGCGGCGAAATTACTGCCCCGTGATGCCGAGGCGCATTACAATCTGGGCAACGCCCTGAAAGGCATGGGGCATCTTGAGGGTGCGGTGAAAAGCTACCGGCAAGCCATTGAAATAAAACCGGACTTTGCCGAAGCCTGCTGCAATATGGGCATAATCCTGAGCGAGCTCAAGCAATTCGATGCTGCAGTGACAAGCTTCCGCCAAGCCCTGGAGATCAAGGCTGATTACCCGAAAGCATATTGCAACCTGGGCAATACTCTGACTGACCTTGGCCAATTCGAGGAAGCGGCGATAAATTGCCGCAAAGTTCTGGAGATCAAGCCTGATTACGCCGAAGCACACAACAATCTGGGCCTTGCCCTGAAAAGCATGGGGCGGTATGGAGAAGCCATGGAGAGTTATCGGCGGGCGCTGGAGATTAAACCCTATCTGGCGGAAGCGCATTTCAATCTCGGCAATACGCAGAAAGACATAGGGCGGCACGACGATGCAGTGGCAAGTTACCGCAAGGCGCTGGATATCAGACCCGATTACACTGACGCATACAGCAATCTGCTGTTGACTCTCAACTACAGTGCCAATCAACCACATTCCTATTATCTTGAGCAGGCGTACAAATATGGTCAGGTGGTTGCAAACAGGGTAAGCGTGCGTTTTTCCTCCTGGCAATGCGCCCCCCAACCGGAACGCTTGCGTGTCGGCATGGTGTCGGGCGATCTGCGTAATCATTCGGCAGGACATTTCCTCGAAGGCCTGATATCGAATATCAATCCGTCTCGAATCGAATTGATCGCCTATCCGACACAATCCAAGGAAGATGACCTTACAGCCCGTATCCGCCCCTGTTTTTCAGCATGGAAATCGTTGGTCGGGAAAAGCGATTCCGAAGCCGCCCACTTGATACATGACGATGGGGTGCATATCCTGCTTGATCTTTCCGGCCATACCGCCTACAACCGCCTGCCTGTGTTTGCATGGAAGCCTGCACCGGTACAAGCAATGTGGCTAGGCTATTTTGCGACCACAGGCGTCGCAGAGATCGACTACATCGTTGGGGACAAATGGCTGCTTCCATACGGAGAAGAGCATCACTTTGTGGAAAAAAGCTGGCGTTTACCCAACACAGGCAGCTGCATGACACCTCCGAAAGAGTATATAGAAGTCAACGAATTGCCAGCATTGATGAACCAATCGATCACATTTGGCTCGTTGAACAACCTCTCCAAAATGAATGAACAGGTAGTCGCATGCTGGGCACGCATCCTGGGCAAGATCCCCAAAAGCCGATTGTATCTGAACACGGGCAGCTTAAGGGACAATACCGTCAGGCAAGATGTCATGGAAAAGTATGTTGCTCATGGCATCGCTGAAAATCGTTTGATTCTGGAGGCAACTACCGGTCGTAATGCAGCTTTGAACAGTTATGGCAAGATAGACATTGCCCTGGATCCTTTCCCATATCCGGGCGGCACAACCAGTTTTGAGGCTTTATGGATGGGTGTGCCGATATTGACCATGCGCGGCAGTGATTATCTCTCGCACCTGGGTGAAAGTGTGATGCAAAATGCCGGGTTACCTGATTGGATAGCGGAAGACGAAGAGGACTACATCGCCAAGGCGATTGCTTTTTCCGGCAACCTGGAACACTTGGCGAAATTACGCAGCAGCTTGCGCACTAACGTACTGGCGTCACCGTTATTCGATCAGCTACGATTCGCACGAGATTTCGAAGCGGCTCTGTGGGGGATGTGGCAGGCGCATGCCCAAACGCAGCCGGGATACTGAATGCGTCCGTTTTCCGGAATCAAGGATGACCGGCAGTTCAGCAGAAAAGTGAGTCTTTCTCCAGCCACTCCAGGCACAGGCCATTGAATAAAAACGCAATAATCATCAGCTACTATCGAAATAGCCCATATTCGCCAAATCAAAAAATAAGTGTATCAATGAAAACCACTAACCCGCATATTTCATGGGTGTCCGGAAATTCAGTTTTTTCAGCAGGCGGTTGATGTTCAGTCGCGTTGGCAGAGCAAT
>JAIELG010000017.1 GCA_019753155.1 Burkholderiales bacterium | reverse complement strand
GATGCCTTTCTTTCGAAAATAGGCGGGCACGAATCGGTCAGCATGGGCAGCTCGCTGAAATTCTGCATCGTGGCCGAGGGCGGCGCGGATCTCTATCCGCGTCTCGGACCCACGATGGAGTGGGATACGGCAGCCGCGCAATGCATCGTGGAAGAGGCAGGCGGGACGGTCGAGAGCCTCGATGGCGTGCGCCTGAAATACAACAAGCCTGATCTCCTGAACCCTGAATTCATGGTTTCGGGTAATCCCCCTTTTCCCTGGAGGAATTTCATCGGGCCGATGCGGCTTTCTGACGGTTGAATCTACAAAGCAGGGTCGGGAAGACAGAAGGGCTTTCCCGTTATTTGCACTGCCCCTCCAGATGGCCTGTTTGCAATATGATTATGCTATCATACCAGGCAGTTTGGTTATGAAGTGGGTGGACAAGCGAGATAAGGGCAGGCTGCTGTTCCGAACTTCATCAATGAATGTTTCTAAAATTTGTTAAAGGATGTCCCCGTGAGTCAACCAGTCATTAATTATCACTATTTGGATTGTGAACGTGGCTTTTCATCCCACGACAAATCTCGTTCTCTTTTTCAGGACATCTATGCGCAAATGTTGGCAGCGGAACCATCGATTCGCGGAAAGGTGCTTGATATAGGATGCGGACATGGGACTAACCCGACAATAACCCAAATACAGCATTTATTGGGGCAACTGGATGGCGTTGATCCATATCCGGCAGTCGCGCCTCATCCATTAATCGGGAATCGTTGGACTTGCCGCATGGAAGATATTCCGGTACCCGCAGATACGTATGATATGGCTTACTCCTATAACGTGATTGAACACGTGTTAAATGAGCGTTCTTTCTTGGCCAAGGCAGTTGAAATCCTCAAGCCTGGCGCGGTTTATTGGTCGATGTCGCCTAATGCACGGCATCCGTTTACTTGGGCGGTACGTGCTCTTCAAGGTCTGAAACTTAAAGATATCTATAGAAAATCCATTTCGCCTCAGGCAAATGATTATCCTGCGTACTATCGGCTGTGTAGTGATACAAAAGTACTGAGAGCAATAATTGATCAAAATCTCCCCGTTTCTCGAATAGATTTTTACTATGTGCCAAATGTACAGTGGGATTCCTTTTTTCCATCAATACTCCGTTTTCTTCCTCATATGATTGATCGGGGTATAATTTTGCGTAATCCATCGATGTCTAATATTTTCATGTTCAGAATCGAAAAGTCGATCTGATTTGCCGCCAGAGTATGCCGGAATCTGCTCTATAAATATGATTATTTGATATGGGAATTACGCATGTTTTTTATCGATCAATGTAAATGGATATTTTGTGCTCGGCGGATTGCAGCAGCAGGCACTGGGGACAAAGGTATCGGGGCAAGGCGAGTTTGGTAAACGGGATTGTAGGCGGGGCTTTTCAAGGACGATTCGCTCGAAGTCCGGATATTAATACATGAATAAAACGGTTTCGATGAGTCATACCGTGGCAAGCCGCTTGTTAAAGGGGGCGCTTGCTAATGGTTTCGGACTATTGGTTATCGTTGTTAACCAACTATTAAGCGTTCCTTTTCTGCTTTCATTCTGGGGTACGAATCTATACGGTGAATGGCTTCTTTTGAGTGCGATCCCCGCTTATCTTTCCATCAGTGACCTTGGCTTTGGGACGGTTGCCGCGAATGAAATGAGTATGCTCGTTGCCAAAGGGGACAGAAAATCCGCATTGGAAGTTTTTCAGAGTGTTTTTGTAATAATAGGGATTATTAGCTTAAGCCTGATTTTGTTATTGCTTGTAATTATTTGGAACATTCCTTTTGAGTCGTGGTTTCATTTGACGGTTTTGACTCATACTGCAATTGTCCAGGTGGTTATTTTATGGGTGTTCATTGCTTTCATAGGATTGCAGGACAGCTTGCTGGAGGCCGGTTTCCGGTGCGATGGCAATTTTGCTATGGGGACTTTTTTCCTGAATTTGCGGTATTTACTGGAAACCTTATCGTTGATTGCTGCTGTTTATCTCGGAGCGCATCCTGTGATCGCTGCAGCATCTATCGCATCTGTTCGTTTATGCGGATTTATTGCATTGAGGTTGCTGTTAAAAAGGAAGAGTCCCTGGGTAGTGTACGGATTCAGCAAGGCGAGTTTTTTGGATGTAAAGCGGCTAGCCAGTCCTGCGATTGCGTTTATGGCGATTCCTTTTGGAAATGCGCTGAGTTTGCAGGGCATGGTCTTGGCAGTAGGTGTTGTTATTGGCCCTGCTGCAGTCGTGGTTTTTTCCGTTACGCGGACAGTTTCCAGGATCGTGTCTCAATTCATTATTTCCATAAACGGTTCTGTGAGACCGGAAATATCGATGGCATATGGGAAAGGGGATTTGGGGCTGGTCGGAAAATTGCATAGAATGTCCAGCCAATTTTCGCTTTGGCTGGCGAGTGCCATAATCATGGTGTTGCTTCTGACGGGAGGGTGGCTGATACGGATCTGGACACATGGAAAGATTGAAATCGATTATGTTCTGTTCAGTCTGATGATGCTGGTTACTTTGGCGAGTTCTTTCTGGTATGCAAGTTCTGTCGTTCTTATGGCTGTAAACAGGCATCAGAAAATGGCTGTTGTCTATCTTGTAGGCACGAGCATTTCATTATTGTTGGCGTTATTGTTGATGCCGAAATGGGGTCTGAATGGAGCAGCAGTTTCTTTGCTCGCCGTAGATATGATTATGACGGCTTATGTTATTTCAGCATCACTTTCGTTGACCGGAGGCAGCTTGTCTTCTTTTGTAAAGCAAATCGTTACACCTCCTTCACTAGGCGGGGTTTTTAAATTAGGCAATTATTTGCATTGAAATGTTGATCCTGGAACTAACGTTATTATTTACAATGATTCATTACTTGTTGGGGAAGGGGCTGACGCTTTTCTCACCGGTAATGATCATTGTTTATATATATCTGTTGTCGTATTTGGGCGGGTATTTGTTTTTCGACCCCAGTTTGACTGATGCGCCTCGATTTTTTTCCATGAAGTCGACCAGCAGCGATCAAACGATTTTGGAATTAATGGCGTTGTTGCTCGCCATCATTTCTGGAGTATTTGTCAATTTGAAATTAAGCAATGGCATTCATTCAACAAAGCAACTTGAATTGCCGAAAATTAATTTGAAAAAGAACCTGATGGTTATCCCAGTGATTTCAATTGTTTTCTATATTGTCGGGAATGGCGCGAATGAAATTCTATATCGGCAGGTATATATAGTTGCTGCTTTTCCCACGATAAAAATTATTGGCGGCGTGATGTTGATTCCTGGGGCGGCCATGTTGGGATATTATTTTTTTTCCACGAAAGGCGTCTTTAAATATCTCTCGTTGGTTTTATTCCTGGTAATTGAGCTTCTCCATCTTTCATTGTCCACGCGCATGTTTGCGATTGCGCCGATACTCTTCGCACTCGGCGGTTTGTTGACGCATGACTCCAAGGCTGCGAGAAGGCTGCTGCTGGTATTTATTTTGATGACCCCGTTTTTGGTGATGATGCCCATAAAATTACGAGGTGATGTCGAACAGGGCTTATTCCCGTTATTGCATAAAATATCAAACTGGGATTTCGATGAAAAAGGTTTGGGTCCGTTGGCTTCCTTAAATAACCTGTTCTTTTTCTCCTTTCCCTTGGCTGATTACACTATCAGGCATGCGCCGGTCAGTCTCGATTATGTTCTGTTGAATCTGAATCCATTGCCAGGATTCATGACGACATGGGCTTCGGTACATAGCCGCGTGAATGATGCGATACCCTATTCGGGGATAGCGGAGGTTGTCAAATATAGTTTCGTTCTTGCGCTGTCGATCTATTTTATGTTGGGATTTTATATCAGCAGGCTGGAAGTGGTTTGCAGGAAGAGGCATAACATACTGCTTTTGATAGCCACATACATGTTTTTTGCGCTTTTTTCCATACTCACGACCCAGTACGCATTTCGTTCATCCATGAGGACGATTTACTATCTGATCCTCGTTCATGTGTTAATGTTGCTTATTTCAAAATTCAAAAGGAAGCCTCGAAAAGCATCGCCTTTTCGGAAGAATGTCAGAAGAATGCGGGCGCGCGGTGTCGGCCTCGGGAGTGGGCAATCGGAAAGCAGTTACTTGCAACTTGCGGACAATGAATATAATGGGTTGCGTTCGGAAGGAGCGAATAAGGCATGACCCGAAATACAGTATTTTTCGTGGGCCCCTTGCCCCCCCCTCTGGGTGGGTTTTCCGCCATCAATCAGAAAATGCTTGGGCGGTTATCGGATAGGGCAGATGTTCGCGTTTTTGATACGGCGCCGAAATCTTTATCGGCAGGCCCAAAATGGACGCGCTTTTTCACGGTTTTTCACCGGCTACGCTCCATGTGCATGTTCCTGTTTTTTGCGCTCGCGAGGCGGCCGGACTCGCTTTATGTGGGATTGTCCGGTGGACTGGGGCAAATATATGATTCCTTTTACATCCTGATTGCGCGTCTTGTGAGGCTGGATGTCTTCGTGCATCATCACAGCTTTGCCTACCTGAATGAAGTAAAGCTGCATAATAGGATTTGTCTGGGATTGGCTGAACATGCGTGTCATATCGTGTTGTGTGATGTCATGGCTGAAAAGTTGACGTCAGGCTATCTCATACCGAAAGAGCGTATTTTCATACTTTCCAATGTGGCTTTTCTGGATGAGCGCAAAAATACACCTGAAGTTGGAGAGCATGATTTGCTGACGCTCGGTTTCATCTCGAATATTACGCTTGAAAAAGGTATTGTGGAGTTTTTTGAAGTGATCGCCAATCTTGCCGGACGGGGACAATCCATCAGGGGGTTGGTGGCCGGCCCTGTCGACCCTGCGTTGCAAGGGAGGTTTTCCTCGTTGCTGAGGACTCATCCTGCGATCGAGTATCTTGGACCTGTTTACGGGGAGAAGAAAGAAATGTTTTTTCAAAGCGTGGACATGCTGTTATTTCCGACGAAATATAAGAACGAGGCTGAGCCGGTTTCCATACTGGAAGCACTGAGTTATGGGATACCGGTTCTGTCCGCCGACAGGGGATGTATCCATTCGATGATCGATGAGATGTCAGGTGCCATGTTTCCGTTTGAAAACTATGTCGCTGCCGCAACGGAGTACATCATGTCCGTGCTGGCTGGAACCATTTCCTTGCATAGCTTATCCGAAGGTGCGTCTAACCAATTCAATACATTGCGTGCCTGCTATGGAGACCTCGTTGCGGACCTTGTTTCTAAAATTGCCGGACAGAAGCTGTAGATGAACAGCCTGTTCCGAGATGGGTGTGCATGGTCAGAATTATGGGAAGTGGTTTGTAATAGACTTTGCAAATGTTTGAAAGAAAATGTATTTTACTGTTTTGCCTTTCGCTTCGAAATTGGAAAAACAGCTCGAAATCTTGTGATTGCTGAATGAATAAGAAGGTTGTGCCTGCATGAACGATCCTTACAAGCAGCCCGCCTTTTCGCTCAAGAACCGCATGGGAAGGGTATTGTGGGGAGTGGTTTGCGCTTTTCTATTTCGCCCCTCTCCTCGTCCGTTTTTTGCTTGGAGAAATTTTTTGTTGGGATGTTTTGGAGCAAAAATCGGCAAAGGCACTCATATTTACCCGAAGGCTGACATATGGGCGCCATGGAATCTTGTTTGCGAAGATGTGGTGGCTATTGCAGATGGGGCGGTTATTTATAACCCAAGTTTGATTCTGCTGGGTTCTCACAGCACGATTTCTCAGGCGGGTTATCTCTGTGGGGCGACGCATGATTACGATGATCCGGCTTTTCCTCTGGTTTCCGCGCCGATCACGCTGGGGCCGTATTCCTGGGTTTGCGCACGTGCCACCGTGCAGATGGGCGTGACTTTGGGGGAAGGGGCGGTTCTTGGACTGGGTGGGGTGGCTACAAAAGATCTCGATCCATGGACCGTCTATGGGGGTATTCCGGCTAGAAAAATAAGGGAAAGGGTTATTCATGGCTAACTGCAATTCAAGAACGGACCGCGATTTGTCTGTTGTCGCGGATGAATTTGTATGGGATGGCGAGGGGGCATCTGAGGCGAATGGATTTATCCTTCCGGCCGTGCAAAGAATGCTTGCCCTGTCCAAGGCGAGATCCGTCCTGGATCTCGGTTGCGGCAATGGCTATTGTTCCGGATTCCTGCACGAGAAAGGATATGAAATTGCCGGCTGCGATTTCAGCAAGTCGGGTATCGATCTTGCGCAGAGGCAGTTTCCTGGAGTGAATTTTTTTCAACAGGATCTCTCTCAGGAGTTGCATGTGGAACATGTCGGAAAATATGATGCAGTGATTTCAACGGAAGTGATCGAACATCTGCTGCTTCCAAGAAAATTGATGGAAAATGCAATCAGTGCCTTGAGGCCTGGAGGGATGTTGATCATTTCGGCGCCGTACCATGGATATTTGAAGAATCTGGCTTTGGCATTGACTGACGGATTCGACGAGCATTGGCACCCTTTGCGAGATTATGGTCATGTGAAGTTTTTTTCCAGAAAAACCATAGTTCGACTGTTCGAAGAATTTGGATTCAAAGACATTCGTTTCGAGACCGTGGGGCGGATTCCCGCATTTGCCCGATCGATGCTCATTTCTGGAACCAGGCCGTGATTTCCGTCCTTATCCTGACCAAGAACGAAGAACAGGATCTTCCGGGTTGCCTCGAATCGGTATCCTGGTCCGACGATGTTCATGTCTACGACTCTTTCAGCACCGACAGGACAGTGGAGATTGCGAAGGCTGCCGGGGCCACGGTTACACAGCGAGTGTTTGATAACTGGGCTGCGCATCAGAACTGGGGGTTGAGAAATATAGCTTTCAAATATCCCTGGGTATTCTATATCGATGCTGATGAACGAATGACGCCGGAGTTGATCGGAGCCGTCCGGGATATTGTGAGGAATCCCGGGGAAAATGTCGCCTTTCGTGTGCATCGGAGGGATTTTTTCATGGGAACCTGGCTCAAACATGTCCAGGCTTCATCTTTTTATCTCAGGTTGTTCAGGCCTGATAAAATGCGTTATGAGCGGCTTGTCAATCCCATATCGATAGCTGACGGGCAGGTGGATACCGTCCCAGGTTATCTCGATCATTTTCCGTTCAGCAAGGGCGTATCACACTGGCTGGAGCGGCATAATTCTTACAGCAGTTTTGAAGCAAAGCAAATTTTGTCGAATCGTCTTGAGCATGCCGACTTCAGTTTGCTGAAAGCGTTTACTGAAAAGGATTTTCATACGAGAAGGTTCCACCAAAAGGAACTCTTCTACAGGGCTCCGGTCAGGCCGATCGTCAAGTTTTTACTGTTGTATGTATTGAAACTGGGTTTTCTGGATGGAAGAGCTGGGCTTACCTATTCGATATTGCAGTCAATTTATGAATACATGATCGTTTTGAAGACGAGAGAACTGCTGGCCGAAAAGAAGCGATCGGGAGCTTGATTGGTCAAGTCGGGTCCGAGAGTCCCGACCTGTACACATTATTTCCGGCGGCGACCCGCGGCGATGCCAAGCAACCCAAGACCCAACAGGGCAAGGGTTTCAGGCTCAGGTATACTCGATGACGCTGCTGCATTGACGACCACATTCGTCAGGAAAGCGTCCACGGAAACAGTTGACGCGCTCACGTCAGTAAAATTCAAAGTCGTAGAAGAACCAGTTGCCGTAAACGTGTAGCTTGGGAAAAGGGTGTATGTCGTGTTAAGCGTGGTTCCCGACCCTGCCGTCGATACGGTCTGCGAAAGGATATTCGCGGAAGTGGCGGTGTCGGTTGCTGTCACGAGGAGCGACTGTATGAAATTCGCATATATGGACGTCGAGCCGTAATCGAAACTCAGCGTGTAAGATGTGCCCGCAGTCGTGGCAATGGCTTGTCTAAGGGCACTGCCTGATGCTTGGTTGCTGAAGCCGTAAACGGCGCCGTATGCCGATCCGGCGTATGTGCCGGGTAATCCCCATGTTGCATACGGAACAACGGCCACGGCAGGGCCTATCAACGTCCATCCCGCTGAAGTGCCGGTGGCGAAATTGCCGTTGGTGATCAGGTTTGCTCGAGCCGCCGACGCAATCGAGAACAGCAGCGCACCTGCTGCAAATCCGGCGAATACCTTCTTTAACGTCTTATTCATATTACTGTCCCTGTAAAGTGGCTCTGGTTGCTTTGCATATTAAGCAACAACCATGCCATTATCAAAACTTGTTTTTAAATCAAAATGCTGCCTGTTTGCTCGAAAAAACTCGGGCCTCTTGTGTTTAAATTTCGGACACTTTTCCCATGCTTTTCGTGTTGCGATTTCTGCGGCGCATGTTCGCTCCTATTCCCATGATGCCTATTCCGAGGAGTGAAAGCGTTTCCGGCTCCGGAACGCCATTGCCACCATTGGATAATGGGCTGGCGATAACGGAAACGTTTGTCAGGAAAGCATCCACGGAAATAGTTGCCGCGCTCACGTCAGTAAAGCTCAAAGTCGTCGAAGAACCCGTTGCCGTAAACGTATAGCTTGGGAAGAGGGTGTAGGTCGTGTTAAGCGTGGTTCCCGACCCCGCAGTCGACACGGTCTGCGAAAGGATATTCGCGGAAGTGGTGGTGTCGGTCACTGTAGTAAGGAGCGACTGTACGAAATTCGTATATACGGATGCCGAGCCATAATCGAAACTCAGCGTGTAAGATGTGCCCGCAGTCGTGGCAATGGCTTGTCTAAGGGTGCTGCCAGCAGGCTGGTTGCTGAAGCCGTAAACGGCGCCATATGCCGATCCGGCGTATGTGCCGGGTAATCCCCATGTTGCATACGGAACAACGGCCACTGCAGGGCCTATCAACGTCCATCCCGCCGAAGTGCCGGTGGCGAAATTGCCGTTGGTGACCAGGTTGGCATGAGCGGTTGCTGCAAACGACACCAGCAGCGCGCCTGCGGCAAGCCCTGTGAATATTTTTTTCATTGTCATATTCATGGTTTCTGTTCCTAAAGATGAATGTAGATCTCGGGTGTATATAAGCAACAACCGTGCCATTGTTGTATTCCAATTGTTTTTCAACATGTTAATAATTTATTTCGGAAATTCAGGAATGATGGTGTATAAAATCCTGACACTTTCCGGCAGGGTCGCTCCCTGTTTCTCCTGCGATTGAATTATACGGTGTTCAGGAGATTGGAGGCAGAGCGTAGCCTGATCGCCTATAGTGCCGGCAAGGTGAAGGGTGTTCCATCTGAAGAAATCCTCGGCGATTTCTGATGCGCGTGACTTTAAATTCTCCCGAGATGCGCCGGGAATTCGAGGGCTGTCGGAGCCTCAGGGCGCGGCCTATGGTTCGTCGGATTGTCCCGTCGTCTCGGCTTGAATCGAAATTACTATTGAGAAGCCATATGTGAAATGTAATTTTCATGTATCATATCAGACTGCAAAGTTCATTAATTTCCATTCGATAGCGTGCGTATCCTCATCTACAGCATCAACTATTTCCCGGAACTGACGGGAATAGGCAAATATACCGGAGAAATGTCCGAATGGCTGGCATCTCGCGGTCATGAGGTGCGTGTGGTCACTGCCCCCCCCTATTATCCGAGATGGAGGGTGGGGGGGGGGTATTCGGATTGGAAATATCGGGGTGAAGCGATAAACGGCGTCAGGATTTTCCGCTGCCCCTTGTGGGTGCCGCAAAAGCCTTCCGGATTGAAACGGATATTGCATCTTGCAAGTTTTGCGCTCTCCAGTTTTCCGGTGATGTTCCTGCAGCTATTCTGGAAGCCAAATGTGGTTTTCGTGGTCGAGCCTTCCTTTTTTTGTACGCCGGGCGCCTGGCTCGTGTCCCGCTTGTCGGGCGCGAAAGCATGGCTTCATGTTCAGGATTTCGAAGTGGATGCGGCTTTCGACATGGGCATATTGTCCCGCGGCGCGTTGGGCAATATGGTCCTGGCATTGGATGCGTTTGTCATGAGGCGATTCGATTATGTTTCGACGATATCGAAGAAAATGATGGAAAGGCTGGGGGAAAAGGGCGTTGGTTCGGAAAAGCGCATCCTGTTCCCTAACTGGGTGGATGTCGAGTCGATTTTTCCTGTCGAATCGAGTCATATGAGGGATGCGCTCGGTGTAGGGAAAGAAGAGATCGTCTGCCTTTATTCCGGGAACATGGGGGAGAAGCAGGGGCTGGATATACTCATCGAGGCTGCAAGGCTCCTGGTTCACGAGACGGCCATCCGTTTCGTGATTTGCGGAAACGGCGGCGAGAGGGAGAGGCTGTTTGCCCTGGCAAAGGATTTGCCCAATGTTTCCTGGCTTCCCCTCCAGCCTGTAGATAAGCTGAATGATCTCTTGAACATGGCCGATATCCATCTTTTGCCGCAGCGGGGCGATGTGGCCGATCTCGTGATGCCTTCGAAACTCACCGGGATGCTTGCGAGCGGGAAGCCCGTCATAGCGACGGCGAGGCAGAATACGGAGGTTGCTGAAGTCGTGTCCGGGTGCGGCAGGATAGTCGAGCCGGGCGATGCGTCCGGCCTCGCGCATGCGATACTCGATCTTTCCGGAAAGGCGGAATTGCGAAAGGCGATGGGAGAATCGGGTAGGCTCCATGCGCGGAAAAACCTGGCTTGCGATGCCGTGTTGTCGAGGTTGGAAGCGGTCATGAAGCTTGATTGCAGTGCAGGGCGAGCATAAAATGAATGCATCGTGATCAATGCGAAAGGGGCTGTGGTCGGTTTGGCCATAACGTATTGATGATTCGCTGAAGGCGGGCCTGGGATTCCAACGCTTTGCTTCAGTGGGTGGCGTGGAACTGCCTGAGCCAAGACGTTCCTTCGTCCGGACGCTCCCCGCTTTTCCATTGGGTTGAGGCGAATTGATTCTTCTGGATACGATGTCCTATCGGAATTGATTCGACCTTCTCCGTAATCGAAGGCGCTGCAGTGGTTCGATTCTTCGCCGGATTGGCGCTGCTGAATCCTTACAAGGTTTATCTGAAATTTGGTTTTTTCGGGAAACTTTGTTGCTGAAATACAATCCGGTCACAAGTATTTTTTATTGAGGGAACTCTGAATGAAGCTATCGGTTGTGGGGACGGGGTACGTCGGTCTGGTGACGGGCGCGTGCTTTGCAGAGATGGGCAACAGCGTGACCTGCGTGGACATAGACGAAGCCAAGATCGAGAACCTGAAAAAAGGAATTCTGCCCATTTACGAGCCTGGACTCGAGGATATCGTGGTCAACAATTACCGCGAGGGCAGGCTGAAATTCACGACCTCCCTTCCGGCGTCCCTCGAAGGCGCCGTGGCGGCTTTCATCGCGGTGGGGACCCCTCCCGACGAGGACGGCTCTGCCGACCTCAAGCATGTCCTCGCGGTTGCGCGCGAAATCGGGCAGAACCTGAATGATTATTGCGTCATCGTCGACAAGTCGACAGTCCCCGTAGGCACTGCGGAAAGAGTGAGGGGGGCCGTCCGTTCCGAGTTGGAAAAACGTGGCCTGTCCGTGTCTTTCGACGTGGTGAGCAATCCCGAATTCCTGAAGGAGGGGGCCGCTGTCGAGGATTTCACGCGGCCTGATCGCATCGTCGTCGGTTGCGACAGCGATCGATCGCTGGACGTGATGCGCGAGCTTTATTTCCCGTTCACCAGGAACCACGAGCGTCTCTGCCTGATGGGCATCAAGGAAGCGGAAATGACGAAGTACGCGGCGAATGCGATGCTCGCCACCAAGATCTCGTTCATGAACGAGATCGCTAACCTCTGCGACAAAATGGGCGTCGATGTCGAGAAGGTGAGGCTGGGAATCGGGTCGGATGCGCGCATCGGCTATTCCTTCATTTATCCCGGCTGCGGCTATGGCGGCTCCTGTTTCCCCAAGGATGTCAAGGCGATCATGCAGATGGCAAAGGATTGCGGGCTGGATCCGCTCGTTCTGAATGCCGTCGAGGAGCGGAATGCGCAGCAGAAGCGATACCTTTCCGGGAAAATCGCAGCGCATTTCGGCGCCGATCTCTACGACAGAACCTTTGCGTTATGGGGGCTTGCATTCAAGCCCAGGACCGACGACATGCGCGAAGCCTCCAGCATCGTCCTGCTCGAATACCTGATCGATAAAGGTGCAAAGGTCAAGGCTTACGATCCGGTCGCGATGGACGTGGCAAAGCGCGAATTGCCCGGAGAATGGTTCGAAAGCGGTCGCCTGAAACTCGTCAATCATCAGTACGATGCGCTCGTCGATGCGGATGCCCTGGTTCTCGTGACGGAATGGAAGGCATTCAGAACCCCTGATTTCTCGTTCATGGAGCAGGTGATGAGGCAGAAGGTGATCTTCGACGGACGCAATGTCTACGAACCCGAAAAGGTGAAAAAACTGGGGTTCGACTATTACGGCGTGGGCAGGTGAACCTTAAGTTCGCGCTTGAACTGCAACGATTATAGACATAATATATCGCTACCGTATTCAATGGGATGGTCATGGTGAAGAAAACAGTTGTACCCGTCATTCTCTCGGGCGGCGCAGGAACCAGGCTTTGGCCTGTTTCGCGCGAGGCGTTTCCCAAACCTTTCATGAAGCTGCCGGATGGAGACAGCCTTCTGAAAAAAACCCTGATGAGGGCAGCCATGCTGCCGGATGTCGATGGGGTGATGACGGTGACCAACCGGGAATATTTTTTTACCACCCGCGATGAATATGCTGCGATAGGAACCGGGAAAGCGCTGGAATTCGACTACGTTCTCGAGCCATGCGGCAGAAATACAGCACCTGCCCTGGCAATGGCGGCGCTTTGCCTGTGCGAATCCAGAGGGGATGATACGGTGATGCTGGTTTTACCTGCCGATCACCTGATCGAAAACCAGCCGGCCTTTGCCGATGCGGTGGCCCTGGCCCGCGAATTCGCACAGGAAGACTATCTCGTCACGTTCGGCATACGCCCCACCTACCCTGAAACGGGTTACGGCTATATCGAATGCGGCAGCGAGTTTCGGGAAAATGTGGGCGATGTGTCGCGTTTCGTCGAAAAGCCATCCCTCGTTCTGGCGGAACAATATCTGGAAATGGGGAATTTCTTCTGGAACTCGGGCATGTTCTGTTTCAAGGCCGGGGCGCTCTTGCAGGCGATGCGGGAGCATGCTCCGGAAGTTCTCGAAGCCTCCCTCGCATGCTGGGAGAGCACGCGGCGGAACGACCTGCCCCTCACGCTTGACGAGGCTACTTTTTCCATGATCCCGGATATTTCCATCGATTACGCGGTCATGGAAAAGGCGCAAAAAGTTGCTGTCGTCGCCGGGGGATTCGACTGGAACGACATCGGATCATGGAGCGCGGTGAGCGAACTCGTCCCGGAGGACGAAGCGGGGAACCGCATCGTGGGCACTGCCGTCATGGTCGATTCCGGGAATTGCTATATTCAGGCTGAAGACCGCCTGGTCGCAACGGTCGGGGTGGACAACCTTCTTATCATCGATACCCCGGATGCGCTGCTTGTTGCAGACAAGAGCCGCTCGCAGGACGTGAAGCGGGTCGTGCAGCAGCTGAAATTGGCCGAGCACGATGCCTACAAGCTGCATCGCACGGTTCACCGGCCCTGGGGAACCTATACTGTGCTGGAAGAAGGGGAGCGGTTCAAGATCAAGCGGATTGTGGTCAAGCCGGGGGCTGCCCTGTCGCTTCAGATGCATCACCACAGATGTGAACATTGGGTGGTGGTGTCGGGGACCGCGAAAATCGTCAACGGAGAAGAAGAGCGCCTGGTGCGAACCAACGAGTCCACGTTCATTCCCGCAGGAACGCCGCACAGGCTGGTCAATCCGGGGGTGCTGGAATTGGTGATGATCGAGGTGCAAAGTGGTGAATATCTGGGTGAAGACGATATCGTGCGGTTCGAGGATAAATACGGGCGCAACTGACCCGGTGACATTTCGTCATGCCTAACCATCAATTCGGCGGGATGATCCGCCCGTACAGCTCCGAACTTGCGCTGCTGAGCCGTATACTCGATGCCTTGCTGATATGGTTCGGTCTCGGATGCCTGATCGAATTGTTCGGTGTCCGGGCCGGAAGCGGATACACCAATGCAGCCCTGCTGGCGACGGCTTTCTTTTTGTTTCTTGCTGAAACGCAGGCCATATATATTTCATGGCGCCTCGTTTCCATCAAGAGGATGAGCCTGAAGGTGCTTCTGGTCTGGTTCTCGATCGTCATTCTTCTCGTCGGCATCGCCTTCCTGACCAAGACCTCGGCCTCCTTTTCGCGCAGAGTCATGTTGTCCTGGTTCGTCCTCGTGCCTTTCCTGATGATCCTGCAGAGGGTTTTCATGCAGCTTGTCATGCGCGCCCTGCGCAAACACGGGATGAACACAAGAACTGTGGCTATTGCAGGCGCCGGAGAGAGCGCCCTCAAGATCGTGAAGGGGATTTTCGAATCCGACTGGATGGGGCTCAAGTTCGTCGGCATTTACGACGACAGGAGCGAACTGAGGTTGCCCCTGGTCGGCGGGAAAAATCTGGAAATCAGCGGGAACCTGAGGGAACTTGTGTTGGAAGCCAAGTCCGGTCGGATCGATTACGTGTATATCGCCCTGCCCATGAAGGCTGAGAGCAGAATCGTCGAAATCGTGAATGCATTGGCCGATACCACTGCCTCGGTATACGTGGTTCCGGATTTTTTCATCTTCGATTTGATGCATGCGCGCTGGTTCAACGTGGGTGGTGTCCCGATGGTGAGCATCTTCGAAAGTCCGTTCTTCGGGGTGGACGGCTGGTCGAAAAGGCTGGAGGACATTGTTTTCGGGACGCTGATCATGATTCTGATCGCAATTCCCATGCTGATCATTGCAGTGGGGGTCAAATTGAGTTCCCCTGGGCCTGTCATTTTCAAGCAGCGCCGCTACGGCCTGAACGGGAAAGTGGTCGAAGTCTGGAAGTTCAGGAGCATGAAGGTTTGCGAAGATGGGGGGCATGTGCCTCAGGCGAGGAAAAACGACCCGCGGATCACCCCTTTCGGCGCATTTCTGAGGCGCACTTCTCTCGATGAATTGCCGCAGTTCATCAATGTGCTGCAGGGGCATATGTCCATCGTGGGGCCGAGACCTCATGCGATTTCCCATAACGAGCAGTATCGCAGGCTGATACATGGCTACATGCTGAGACACAAGGTGAAACCCGGCATCACGGGCTGGGCCCAGATCAACGGGTGGCGCGGGGAAACCGATACGCTCGAGAAGATGACGGCCAGGATCGAATGCGATCTCCACTATATCCAGAACTGGTCGCTGTGGATGGATGTCAAGATCATTTTCCTGACCGTGTTCAAGGGATTCGTCGGCAAGCAGGCTTACTGAATTAAAATGTATTTCTCCATATTCGCAGCGCAGTGAAAACATCGAGCGGGCTGTCGAGTTTTGCCATGGCATGCTTTGCGGCCATGGCGGCAACCGCCGGAATTGCGCAGCGCAGGAAAGGATTGGTTTTTCTTTCGAGTCCTATCGTGGAGGGAAGCGTGGGCATATCCTTGTTCCTGAGCCGGGTCGCGCCGGCTTGTCTTGCTGCCAGTTCCGGGTTGTCGGGCTCGACGTCCAATGCGAAGCGGATGTTGCATAGCGTGTATTCGTGCGCGCAATAGACGAGGGTGGCCTCCGGCAGGCCGGAGAGCCGCTCCAGAGACGCGAACATCTCTGCCATAGTGCCCTCGAACACCCTGCCGCACCCGCATCCGAAAAGCGTGTCCCCGCAGAAAAGCATGTCATTCCCATGGTAGGCGATATGCCCTGAAGTGTGTCCGGGAATGTCGAATACGTCGAGTTTCAAGCCGAGTTCGGGCAGATCGACCCTGCTGCCTTCGGCGAGGGAATGGGTTTTGCCGGGAATGCTTTCGTTTTCAGGGCCGTAGATCGGACAGGAAAAGCGCGTCTGCAATTCGAGGTTTCCATCCACGTGGTCCGAATGATGGTGGGTGTTGAATATCGCGATGAGTTCGAGTTTCTCGCCATCGAGATAATCCAGCACGGCAGATGCATCGCCCGGATCGATCGCGGCTGCGTACTGATTATTTCTGGCTACCCAGATATAATTGTCTCTGAAAGCGGGAATCGGTTCTATGAAGAGCATGTTGCGAATTACGGGCCAAATCGAAATTATAGTATGGAACCTGTGACCGGTTTTGAAGAATGGCTTGAAACGCCCCTCGGGCAATATTTGCTGGAGAGGGAATTCGCCTTCTTCGACCAGAGCGTTGGGGATGTGTTCGGTTACCATGCGATCCAGCTCGGTTTGCCGTGCCGGGATTTTTTGAGGACGAGCCGGATGCAACTCAAGGTGCGGGCATCCGGTTCCGATGCGGACGTCATGGTGGATTTTTTCAATCTGCCTTTCGATTCCGCAAGCATCGATCTCGTCGTTTTGCCGCATGTGCTCGAATTCAGCCGCAATCCTCACCAGATTTTGCGGGAAGTGGAGCGCGTGATGCGGCCTGAAGGAAGAATTATCCTGAGCGGATTCAACCCGTTCAGCCTTTGGGGTATGCGGGGTATTGCATCGGGATCCGCTGGATCGGCGCCCTGGTGCGGCAATTTCATTTCATTGCCTCGCCTCAAGGACTGGTTTGCCCTTCTGGGATTCGAGGTTTCCTCGGGAAAGTTGAGTGCCTATATTCCTCCTTTCGATCAGGAAAAATGGCTGCACAGATTCGGCTTCATGGAGCAGGCGGGAGATCGCTGGTGGCCCATATCGGGCGGCGTGTATTTTTTGATTGCGATCAAGCGGGTGAGAGGCGTCAGGCTCATACGTCCCAGTTGGAATGGCCTTGCGGCAAAAAATCCCCTGGCTCCGGCAGTCAAAAAATTCAACAAGCCGCCATGCAGGAAGGCGAAGTGATGGAACAGGATATGGTCGAGATTTTTACGGATGGGGCATGCAAGGGGAATCCCGGCATCGGAGGATGGGGGGCGCTGCTGCGCCATGGCGCGCATCAGCGCGAATTGTTCGGCGGTGAGCGCGATACGACGAATAACCGCATGGAATTGATGGCGGTGATCAGGGCGCTCGAAGCGCTGAAGCGCCATGTCAGGGTCCGGATTTATACCGATTCGAAATATGTCCAGCAGGGGATCAGCACCTGGATACACGACTGGAAGCGGCGCGGCTGGAAAACGTCGAGCAGGCAGCCCGTGAAGAATGAGGATTTGTGGCGCGAACTTGACAGCCTTGCTGCGCGGCATGAAATCGAGTGGCTATGGGTGAAAGGACACAGTGGTCACGAGGGCAACGAGATGGCCGACAAGCTTGCCAACAGGGGCGTGCAGAAGGCGCTCGGATCATGAGACAGGTCGTGCTCGATACGGAAACGACGGGACTTGACCCGAAACTTGGTCACAGGATAGTCGAGATCGCCGCCGTGGAAATGCAAAACCGCAGGCTGACGGGCAAACGTTTTCACCGCTATCTGAACCCCGAACGGGAGATCGATGCCAAGGCGCAGGAAATCCACGGATTGAGCGCGGATTTCCTCGGAGACAAATCGAAGTTCAGGGATATCGCTTCCGAATTTCTGGATTTTGTGGCCGGCTCGGAACTCATCATCCACAATGCCCCGTTCGACCTGTCTTTCCTCAACGCTGAACTCGGGCTGCTCGACATGCCCGCGATAGAGCAGCATTGCTCCTTCATCGATACCCTGCCGATGGCCAAGACGCTGCATCCGGGCAAGCGCAACAATCTCGACGCGCTTTGCGAGCGTTATGCGGTCAACAACTCCAAACGGACCCTGCACGGCGCGCTGCTGGATGCGGAATTGCTCGCGGAAGTCTATCTTGCCATGACGCGCGGGCAGGAAAGCCTGATCATCGAACTCGAGGGGGCCGGTTTTTCTTCGGGAGAGATCGCATCCTTCGAGCGCAGCCTTAAAGTGCGTCGAGCCGACCCCGATGAATTGGCCGCGCATCTTGCGCAGCTGGAGGAAATCGACAAGGCGAGTCGGGGTGCCTGTTTGTGGAAAGCGTAAAAATAACGGCGAAAATCGGGTATGATTACGCCATTTTACTCAAATCGCGCTTATGAAAATAACCTTCCTCGACTTCGAGCAGCCCATCGCAGAACTTGAAACCAAGATCGAGGAGTTGCGTTACGTCCAGGATGATTCTGCCGTCGATATTTCCGAAGAAATCAGCCGCCTGCAGAAAAAAAACCAGGGCTTGACCCGTGAAATCTATTCCAGGCTGAATGCATGGCAGATTTCCCAGGTCGCAAGACATCCGCAGCGCCCCTATACGCTCGACTATATCCAGCATCTCTTCACCGATTTCGAGGAATTACACGGCGATCGCGCTTTTGCCGACGATCGCGCGATCGTGGGGGGGCTTGCGAGATTCAACGGTCAGCCCGTCATGGTTATCGGCCATCAGAAGGGGCGGGACACCAAGGAAAAGATTCTGCGCAATTTCGGCATGCCTCGGCCGGAAGGCTACAGGAAAGCGTTGAGGCTGATGCGCCTTGCCGAAAAGTTCGGCCTTCCCCTGTTCACTTTTATCGATACGCCTGGCGCTTATCCCGGCATCGGCGCCGAAGAGCGCGGCCAGTCCGAGGCGATAGGCCATAATCTGTATGTGATGGCGGAATTGAAAGTGCCCGTGATCGCTACGGTTATCGGGGAAGGCGGCTCCGGAGGGGCGCTTGCGATTGCCGTCGGGGATGCGCTCCTGATGTTGCAGTATTCGACCTATTCCGTGATTTCCCCGGAAGGCTGTGCGTCGATACTCTGGAAAAGCGCCGACAAGGCTCCCGATGCCGCCGAGACTTTGGGTATTACCGCGACTCGTCTGAAAACGCTCGGGCTCATCGACAGGGTCGTTCCCGAGCCTCTGGGCGGCGCCCATCGCGATTGCGAAGCGATGATGCTGACCGTCAAGACCGCCTTGCAGGAATCCCTGAGTCAGGTGCAGTCGAAATCCCTCGATGCCATGCTCAAGGCCCGCTACGAGCGGTTGATGAATTATGGGAAATTCAAGGAAGTCGCGGTCCCCTGACCTGGAATCAATCGTGGCGCAGGTCGCCGGGAAACATGTTTCCCCCGGCGATCATGTCGTGCTGGGATTGAGCGGCGGACTCGATTCGGTCGTGCTTTTGCATCTGTTGCGGGAACTTTCTTCGAGGCAGGGATTCATCCTTTCCTGCCTGCATGTCAATCACAGCATCAGCCCGAATGCGTCATTATGGGTGAAATTCTGCGAAGATCTATGCAAAAAGCTCGAAGTTCCATTGAGTGTCGAAAATGTCGACATTTCCCCTCATCTTTCGTCCGGCATCGAGGCGGCTGCGCGCATTGCGCGTTACGCGGCTTTCGGGAACATGAAGGCGCATTGCATCGCTCTTGCGCAGCATCGGGACGATCAGGCTGAAACCGTCCTGTTGCAGCTTTTCAGGGGGGCTGGCCCCAAAGGTCTTGCCGCGATGGGGGAAGCGACGCCGTTTCGGGATAAATTCATCCTGAGGCCGTTGCTCGGTGTTGCGCGCAGGACGCTCGAAGCCTTTGCGCAGGAAAAAAACCTGGAATGGGTTCGCGACGAGAGCAACGCGGATATTCGCTTCGACAGGAATTTCGTGCGCCATAATCTCATTCCCGTGATTGAACAAAGATTTCCCTCCTGCCGGGAGACGATTTCCCGCGCCGCCGGTCATTTTTCGGAAGCGGCGGGCCTGCTCGACGAGCTTGCTGCAATCGACGCAAGCGGCGCGGTCATCGGGGGGCGGCTGAGTGTGGCCCGCTTGCAGGGCTTGAGCGAAGCGCGGGCAAAGAACCTGCTGCGCCATTATCTTTGCGTGAACAACATCAGGATGCCGGGCGCCGAGCGCCTGGGCGAGATGCTGAAGCAGTTTTCGAGCGCAAGGCAGGATGCGCACATATCGATCAGGCACGAGGGGTTCGATTTCAGATGCTTCCGGGGCTTTGTCCATATCGTCAAACCCTTGCCCATCGCTGCCGGTTTTTTCAGGGAATGGCATGGGGAACCTCGCATGCATATCGCGGAACTCGGAGGCGATCTTGTGTTCGAAACCGGGACAGGCGGCATCAATGCGCAAAAGCTCACGGAGCCTGTGACAATCAGGGTGCGGGAAGGGGGGGAGCGTTTCCGCCCCTATTCAGACCGGCCGGTCAGACGCCTCAAGAATCTCTTTCAGGAAAACGGTATTCCGCCTTGGCAGCGCGACAGTCTGCCGCTTCTCTATTGCGGCGAACATCTGATCTGGGTGAGCGGAATCGGACTCGACCCGGAATATCGGGCGGATAAGGGACTCGTTCCGCGCTGGGAAATCTGCGACATCGACGGCAAAGCCTGATAAAATATAAGACTATCCTGATTACCTTTATTGGAGAACTGCATGGCTGCTGAACGTACCCTTTCCATCATCAAACCCGATGCCGTGGCGAAAAACGTGATCGGAAAAATCATTTCCCGTTTCGAAGACAACGGACTCAAGGTCGTCGCTGCCCGCATGCAGCTTCTTTCCCAGAGCGAAGCGGAAGGTTTTTATGCCGTGCATCGCGAGCGCCCTTTTTTCAACGATCTGGTGAAATTCATGATTTCCGGGCCCGTGATGATCATGGCCCTCGAAGGCGATGACGCGATCCTGAAAAACCGCAACCTGATGGGGGCGACCGATCCGAAAAAAGCGGAAAAAGGCACGATTCGCGCCGATTTCGCCGAAAGCATCGACGCCAATGCCGTGCATGGTTCCGATGCGCCGGAAACGGCTGCAAACGAGATCGCCTATTTCTTTCCCGCGCTTGCCGTTTATTCCCGTTAATGACGGTAAACCTGCTCGATCTCGACCCTGAAAAACTCGCCGGTTTTTTTTTGGAAATCGGCGAAAAGCCTTTTCGCGCCAGGCAGTTGATGAGGTGGATGCACCACTTCGGAGAGGATGATTTCTCCAACATGAGCGATATTGCGAAAAGTCTCAGGGAGAAACTCAAGGATAGGGCAGTGATACAAACGCCTCGTCTCGTTCGCGAGCTCGATGCGCTGGATGGCACGCGCAAATGGCTGCTGGCCGTGGGTGAGGGCAATGCGATCGAGACGGTTTTTATTCCCGAAGCGAACCGGGGCACGCTTTGCATATCGAGCCAGGTGGGCTGCGCGCTCGAATGCAGTTTCTGCTCGACGGGGCGGCAGGGATTCAACCGGAATCTTTCCGTCGCCGAAATCATCGGCCAGCTCTGGTGGGCGAACCGGGCGCTGGGGCGGGAGCCTGGAGGCGAGCGCATCATCAGCAATGTCGTGATGATGGGGATGGGCGAGCCCCTGCTCAATTTCGAGAATGTGGTGACTGCGCTCAACCTGATGCTCGATGATTCGGCATATGGCCTGTCGCGCCGCCGCGTGACGGTCAGCACGTCCGGCGTGATTCCGGCCATTGACAGGCTGGGAGAGCGTTGCCCCGTCGCGCTTGCTGTTTCCCTGCATGCGCCGAACGATGGATTGCGCGATGTTCTGGTGCCGATCAACAAAAAATATCCCCTGGCTGAATTGATGGCGGCATGTCGGCGCTATATCGAACATGCCCCCAGGGATTTTGTCACTTTTGAATACGTGATGCTGGACGGGGTGAACGATACCCTCTCCCATGCGCGCGAACTGGTGAGGCTGGTCAGGGATGTACCATCGAAATTCAATCTGATACCGTTCAATCCTTTTCCGGGTTCGGGATATCGCCGATCGAGTGAAGCTTCGATCGCAGCGTTCAAGACGATTCTGGTCGAAGCAGGCATTGTCGTGACGACGAGGAGAACGCGCGGGGACGACATCGATGCGGCTTGCGGACAGCTTGCCGGGCAGGTTCTGGACAAGACCAGACGCAACGGAGTTTGCGCGTGAGAGGCATCCTTTTTCTCGCGATTTTACTGGCGGGATGCGCTTCCCAGCCCGAGCAACTCGATACCGAGCAGGGAAAGCGGAGCAGCGCAGCCGTGCATGCCGAGCTCGGGGCCGGCTACTACGGCCGGGGCCAGTATGCGGTTGCGCTTGCCGAACTCAAGGAAGCCGTCAAGTCCGATCCTTCCTATGCGCCTGCATACAATGTGCTCGGGCTTGTTTACATGACCTTGCGGGACAACGATGCCGCAGAGCAGAATTTCGAGCATGCCCTCAGCATCAATCCGAAAGATTCGGATATCAACAACAACTACGGCTGGTTTTTATGCCAGACGCAGCGCGAAAAAAAATCCATCGAGCATTTCCTCGCCGCGCTTGCCAATCCGCTTTATACGACGCCTGAAATGGCCTATCTCAATGCCGGAATCTGTTCCGAGCGTATTGGGGAGGACAGGCGTGCGGAGCGCTATTATCAGCAGGCGCTGCAAATCCAGCCCAGGCTTGCCCAGGCGAACCTGGGTCTCGCCCGGATCAATTTCAGGGCGGGGAATTATGGGCTTGCCCGCTCGTATCTCTCCAGCCATATGCAAATGGCCGAGCCTTCGCCGCAAAGCCTGTGGCTGGGCATACGCATCGAGCGCAGGCTGGGTGGATCGGGCGTGGAAGCCGATTACGGCGCGCAATTGAAGAGCCGCTTTCCCGAATCGGCGGAAGCGCATGATCTTCTGAACGGAAAATTCGAATGATGGACGAAAGTCGCCCGGGTTTGATTCTGCGACAGGAACGCGAAAGGCGTGGACTGAGCATCGAAGAAGTTGCGAGCCAGATGAGGTTGTCCACCCGTCAGGTCGAAGCGCTCGAGGGGGACGATTACGGCGCGCTTCCAGGCAAGGTTTTCGTGCGCGGCTTCATAGGGAATTACGCCAGACTCCTGCAAATCGACCCCAATCCCCTTTTCGATGCCCTGATGCTGCCAGAGGAATCCACCGCGCCGCAGAAAAACGAGGAGATTCCCTTTCCTTCCGGGCGGAAAAAAAGCTGGGTTCATTATGCGATATGGATCGTGCTTCTGGTTTTCCCCATCCTGGTTTACGAGATGTACCGCGAAAACCATGAGCCTGCGCAGATAAAGCCGAAAGCTGCCGAGCCCGCCGCAACGCCCGAAAAGTCCGCAGTGCCGCCGGTGCCGCAAGCGTCGCCGGTAAGAGCGCAAGTTCCGGTTTCCGCTGCACTGCCTCTTTCCGCTTCCGCTCCAATTGAAATGCCGCTCCCGGTCGCAGTTTCCGCTCCGGCTGCAACCGGAGTTGTCCATCTTGCATTCGATGGGGCTTCCTGGGTCGAAATCAGGGATGCGAGCGGCAGGATCATTTTTTCCAGGCTGAGTCAGGCAGGCTCCGAGACGCATGTGTCCGGGGCTGCGCCCTTTTCTCTCGTGATCGGCAATGCGCGCGCGGTCAGGCTGTACTATGAAGGCAAGCCAGTCGATCTTGCTCCCTATATCAGAATCGATGTGGCGCATTTGACGCTTGGATAGATCATGACTATTGTGCGCAGAAAAACTAGGAAGGTGTGGGTCGGCAATATTGCCGTCGGAGGCGATGCGCCGGTCGTTGTTCAGTCGATGACCAATACCGATACGGCTGATGCGGTCGCCACCGCGCAGCAGGTTGCGGAACTCGCGGCAGCCGGGTCCGAACTCGTCAGGATCACGGTCAATACGGCAGAAGCCGCAGCTCAGGTGCCGAGAATAAGGGATGCGCTCGATAGGATGGGATGCGCCGTTCCGCTCGTGGGCGATTTTCATTTCAACGGCCACAAACTGCTCTCGCAATATCCGGATTGCGCACAGGCGCTCGACAAGTATCGCATCAATCCGGGCAATGTCGGGGCGGGAAAAAAACGGGACGAGCAGTTCGCCACCATGGTAGAGATGGCCTGCCGCCATGACAAGCCGGTACGGATCGGCGTCAACTGGGGCAGCCTCGACCCCGATCTGCTTGCCAGGATGATGGACGAGAATGGAAAGCTCGATGTGCCGCTCGAACCGGATGCGGTGCAGCGCGAAGCGCTGATTTCATCCGCAGTTTCGAGCGCCCGGCGGGCAGTCGAGCTGGGCCTCTCTCCCGATAAAATCATCCTGTCCTGCAAGGTGAGCGGCGTGCAGGATCTCATCGGGGTGTATAAGGACATGGCTGCGCGTTGCGATTATCCGCTGCATCTTGGGCTCACCGAGGCGGGAATGGGGTCCAAAGGCATCGTGGCATCGACCGCCGCGCTGGCCGTCCTGCTGCAATCCGGGATAGGGGACACGATCCGCATTTCGCTGACCCCGGAACCGGGAGGGGAGCGGACGCTCGAAGTGATCGTCGCCCAGGAAATCCTGCAGACGATGGGCCTGCGTGCTTTCGCGCCCATGGTGACGGCCTGTCCGGGGTGCGGCAGGACAACCAGCACATTTTTCCAGGAACTCGCCCGCGACACGCAATCTTACCTGAGGCGCCAGATGCCGCTTTGGCGCACCCGTTACAGGGGCGTGGAGGAATTGAAGGTGGCCGTGATGGGGTGCGTGGTCAACGGCCCGGGAGAGAGCAAGCTCGCCAATATCGGGATCAGCCTGCCGGGTTCTGGGGAGCATCCCGTCGCGCCCGTCTATGTGGACGGCATCAGGACGGTGACGCTGAAGGGCGAGCATATTGCTCTTGAATTTCAAAAAATCATAGACGATTATGTCAGTACGCGGTATGGGGCAGAATGAGCGATAAGATTCAGGCGATCAGGGGGATGAACGATATTCTGCCTGAGGATGCGCATTGGTGGGACTTTTTCGAGGAAACGGTCAAAAACTGGCTGGAAGCTTACGGTTACCGGACAATCCGTCTTCCCATCCTGGAGCAGACCGCGCTTTTCAGGCGCTCCATAGGAGAGGTTACCGACATCGTCGAGAAGGAAATGTATACCTTCGAAGACCATCTCAACGGCGAGAACCTCACCCTGAGGCCGGAAGGCACGGCTTCCTGCGTGCGCGCCGTGCTGCAGCACAACCTGCTTTATCCCGGTCCGTTGCGCCTGGCCTACAGCGGGCCGATGTTCCGCCATGAGCGGCCGCAAAAAGGGCGCTATCGCCAGTTTCATCAGGTCGGCGTGGAAGCGTTGGGTTTCGAGGGGCCGGATATGGACGGCGAACAGATCGTGATGGCTTCGCGGCTCTGGCGCAAGCTTGGGATCAACGACGTGCGGCTCGAAATCAATTCGCTCGGGGATACGGCATCGCGTGCAAGGCACCGCGGGAAACTGATCCGGCATTTCGAGCAGCATCAGGATAGCCTCGACGACGATGCGAAAAGGCGCCTGCACAGCAATCCGTTGCGGATACTGGACAGCAAGAATCCGGCAATGCGCGAGATCGTCGAAAGCGCGCCGAAGCTGCTGGACGAACTGGACGAGGATTCGCTCCTGCATTTCGAGAAATTGCAGATTATTCTGAACGAACTCGGGGTAGGCTATACGATCAATTCCAGGCTGGTCAGGGGGCTCGATTATTACAACCGCACTGTGTTCGAATGGGTGACGGATCGACTGGGTGCGCAGGGGACGGTTTGCGCGGGCGGGCGCTACGACGGCCTGGTCAGTCAAATCGGCGGCAAGCCGACGCCGGCCTGCGGTTTTGCGATGGGCATCGAGCGCATCCTCAGTCTGATCCAGGAAGACAATGGCGGCGTTTCACCGAGAGCCCAGGATGTCTATGTGGTGCATCAGGGGGAAAAAGCGTCGAAATTCGCCGTGATCGCAGCGGAATTTTTGCGCGACCACCATTTTTCGGTCATCCTCCATTGCGGCGGGGGAAGTTTCAAGTCGCAAATGAAAAAGGCCGATGCAAGCGGATCCGGTTTTGCCGCGATCATCGGCGATGACGAGGCAGGGGCGTGCGAGATCAGCCTGAAGCCCCTGCGGGCAGAAATGGGCCAGTTCAGGATGGGGCTTGCCGAAGCCGTCTCCTGGCTGCGCTCACAATCAATTTAAGGAAGAATCATGTACGATCCGGACGAACAGCAGCAGTTGGATGAAATAAAAGCCTGGTTGAAGCGCCATGGAAAATGGCTGCTTGCGGCCATCGTGATCGCTTCGGTCGCATCCGCTTCCTATTTCGGCTACCGCCATTACGAGCATGCGCGCAATGAGAAGGCGTCCGCGCTGTTCGATGCCCTCTCGAAAATGCAGGACGAAAAGGATCTCAGGAAAATCAGGCTCGCTGCCTCCACTATCATGGAATCCTTTCCGAAAACGGCCTATGCGGCCAGAGCCGCCATGATCGTCGCGCAATCCGACTTCGACGCGGGAGAGACGAACGATGCGAAACTCCAGTTGCAATGGGCGCTGGACCACAGCCAGGAGCCCGAACTCAGGGATGTTGCGCGGCTGAGGCTTGCCAGGGTTCTGTTCGACGAGAAAAAATATGCCGATGCGATTGCAGAGCTGGGCGTTCAGCATGATGACGCTTTCGACGGGCTGTACTCCGATCTCAAGGGGGATATCTTTCTCGAGGAAGGCAAGCTCGACCAGGCAAGGAGCGCTTATCTGCTTGCGCTCAACAAGACCGAAAAGTCCGGCGCCTATCACGACCTGATCCAGGTCAAGCTCGATTCGACGGGAGGCGGGAAATGACAAGGGTATTCCTGCTCCTCATCAGCCTTGCGGCGCTGTCAGGCTGCTCGACGGTCGGCAATCTGTTCGGGATGAACTCGTCCGTTTCCAGGCTGCCGCAAATCAACGAGGCGTTCAATCCGCTCGTGCTCTGGGAAGAGGATGCCGGCTCCATGGGGGACGCGGTGCTGGTTCCGGCTGTGGATCATGGCGCCATTTTCGTTGCCTCGCAGGACGGGGAAATTTCCAGACTCGAGAGCCTGAAGGGCAGGCGCTTATGGAAGGTGGATACCTTGCACAAGATTTCCGCCGGCGTGGGCGTGGGTGACGGCCTCGTCATCGTGGGCGCGGATAACGGCGAAGTGATGGCTTTCGACGAATCCGGCAAGCCGAAGTGGAAGTTCCAGATCGCGGGAGAACTCCTCAGCCCCCCCCAGGCGGAAGACGGCATCGTCGTTGTCCGCACCGGGGACGGCAGAATCTTCGGACTCGATGGGAGCGACGGCAGGCAGAAATGGGTTTACCAGTACACCGTGCCCGCGCTTTCCATACGCAATTACGCCGGAGTCAGGATTTCCCAGGGAACGGTTTTTGCGGGGTTTGCCGGGGGCAAGCTGGTCGCGCTCGACCTGAAAACCGGGGCGCTCGGCTGGGAGGCAGCCGTGGCTCAACCCCACGGCACGACGGAACTCGAAAGGATAGCCGATGTTGCGAGCCTGCCCGTCATAGACGAACTCCAGGTTTGCGCCGTCGCTTTTCAGGGCAGGCTTTCCTGTTTCGATATTGCGAAGGGTGATCTGATCTGGTCTCGGGATATTTCCAGCGATACGGGGATGATCGTCGACAGGCGCAATATCTTCATGAGCGACGAGCAGGGCGCCGTCCTCAGTCTCGACAGCACTGCCGGGGCTTCGGTCTGGAAGCAGACGGCACTGGAAGGGCGGCGGATCACCGCACCCTACGTTCAGGACAATTATGTGGTTGTCGGCGATATACAGGGCTATGTGCATTTCATGCGGCGCAGCGACGGCGAACTCGTCGCGCGAATCAAGACGGACGGCAGCGCCATACGTTCGCAGCCCATCCACCTCGACAGCGATGTTTTCCTGGTGCAGACCGGAAAAGGCAAACTTTACGCGCTGGCGGTGCCCTGATCCATGAAACCCACTCTGGTCATAGTTGGCAGGCCCAATGTCGGGAAATCGACTCTTTTCAACAGGCTGACCAAAAGTCGCGATGCGATCGTGGCCGATTTTCCGGGGCTCACGCGGGACAGGCATTACGGACATGGCAGGGTAGGCGTGAAGCCTTTTCTGGTCGTCGATACGGGCGGTTTCGAACCCGTCGCCAAAGACGGCATCATGCATGAAATGGCGAGGCAGACGCTCCAGGCGATCGACGAAGCCGATGTGATCCTGTTCATGGTCGACGGCCGAGATGGATTGACTTCGCAGGACAGGGTGATCGGCGATCAGTTGCGCAAGACCGGCAGGCCTGTTTTTCTCACCGTGAACAAGACCGAAGGCATGATGCGTCATGTCATATCCGCCGAGTTTCACGAACTCGGCCTGGGGGAGCCTCTGCCCATTTCTTCGGCGCACGGGGACAATGTGCGCGATCTCGTCGACCTTGCCCTTGCCGCATTTCCGGAGGAAGCCTCCGATTTCTCCCTGGAGGAAGGTCCGAGGATCGCCATTGTCGGAAAGCCCAATGCCGGGAAATCCACACTCGTCAATGCCCTGTTGGGGGAGGAGCGCGTCATTGCCTTCGATCAGCCCGGCACGACAAGAGACAGCATCCATGTCGAGTTCGATCGCGGCGGCAGGCATTACACCCTCATCGATACGGCCGGGATCAGGCGGCGCGGCAAGGTGTTCGAGGCGGTGGAGAAGTTTTCCGTCATCAAGACCCTTCAGGCGGTGGAGGATGCCAACGTGGTCGTTCTCGTGCTCGATGCGAGCGCCGAGATTTCGGATCAGGATGCGCATATCGCGGGCTTCATTCTGGAAGCCGGACGCTCGCTGGTCATCGCCGTCAACAAATGGGACGGACTCGAACCCATGCAGCGCGAACTCGTGAAACGAACCCTGTCGAGGAAACTGAATTTTACGGGTTTTGCCGCCATTCATTACATTTCCGCCCTGTTCGGGGCGGGACTCGATGCTCTCATGAAGTCGGTGGACGATGCCTATGCCTCCGCGATGGCGAAGCTGTCCACGCCCAAGCTGACCCGCCTTCTGATCGCCGCTGTGGAGAAACAGGCGCCTCCCCGTGTCGGGACGTTCAGGCCCAAGCTGCGCTATGCGCACCAGGGCGGAATGAATCCGCCCCTGATCGTCATCCACGGCACGTCCCTCGAGCATATTCCCGAGAGCTACAAGCGTTACCTGGAAAAGACGTTCAGGGATGCTTTCGAATTGAAGGGCGCGCCGTTGAAGGTGCAATTCAAGCAGGGAAAGAATCCCTTTGCGGACAAGAAACCCGCCCCGATGACCGAAAGCGAGAAGCGCTCGGCCCATCGCAAGCGGATTCTCGGCAGAAAAAAATACGGTTGAGGAACCAAACTCTGCCGGCGGGGTCGAACCTTCGTAATTCGTTATATTTTCAAAATTTTTTAGCACAATCCGATACACTAGTCTAGAATGTGAATCGGCCAATAATAAAGTCGGAGAAGTTTATGAGCGCAAAAGGGCAATTGTTACAAGACCCATTCCTGAATATCCTGCGTAAGGAACATGTGTCTGTGTCGATATATCTTGTCAATGGAATCAAGCTTCAGGGATTGATCGAGTCGTTCGATCAGTACGTGATCCTGCTCAAGAACACGGTCACGCAAATGGTTTACAAACACGCGATATCGACAGTTGTGCCGTCCCGTCCGGTCACGGTTCCGTTCGACTCTTCCGCCGCTGGATGATAGAAAGACCTGATTCCGGGGATGCGGCGGTACTCGTTGCCCTGGATTTCGGCAAGCCGGGCTTTACCGAGTCTCTGGAGGAGTTGAAGGAACTTGCCTCCAGCGCTGGGGTGGCTGTGTTCGCAACCGTGACCGGCAGGCGCGCATCCCCCGATTCGGCAACCTATGCCGGCAGCGGCAAGCTCGATGAAGTGACCGCCATGCTCGATGGGACGGGCGCGAGCCTCGTGATATTCAATCATGAATTGTCCGCCGCGCAGCAGCGCAACCTCGAGAACCGCCTCAAATGCAGGGTGATCGATCGCACCAGCCTGATTCTCGACATCTTTTCCCAGCGGGCGAAGAGCTTCGAAGGGAAGCTTCAGGTCGAACTCGCCCAGCTCGAGCATCTTTCCACTCGCCTGATACGCGGCTGGACTCACCTCGAACGCCAGAAGGGCGGCATAGGTTTGAGGGGGCCGGGAGAGACTCAGCTCGAAACCGACCGGAGGTTGATCGGGAAAAGGGTCAAGTTGCTCAAGGAACGGCTGAAGAAGCTCAAGCGGCAACGCGAAGTGCAAAGGCGATCGAGGGCGAGGGGGCATGTCCCGTCCATATCCATAGTCGGTTATACCAACGCGGGGAAATCCACCCTGTTCAACGCACTGACCCGCGCCGACAGTTACGCTGCGGACCAGCTTTTCGCCACACTGGATACCACGTCGCGCCGCATGTTCGTTCCCGGATACGGGCAGGCCGTGCTTTCGGATACAGTCGGGTTCATCCGTCAGTTGCCGCACACCCTGGTGGCCTCCTTCTGCGCCACGCTGGAGGAAACCATACATGCCGACCTGCTCCTGCATGTGGTCGATTCGAGCAATCCCGTCCGGGATGAGCAGATACTCGAAGTCAACCGGGTGCTTGCCGAAATCGGCGCCGAATCCGTTCCCCAGGTTCTGATATTCAATAAAATCGACATCAATGGCCAGTCGGCCGGGATGGATCGCGACGAGTATGGTAAAATCGCAAGGATTGGCTTGAGCGCCAGAACCGGGGAAGGCATGGGGCTCGTGAGGGAGCTTCTGGGTGAATTTCTGGGCGATGGCCCGGTTTCGCCGCAACAGGCTGAAATGCTTGTTGCAGCATCATTTTGACAGGTCTGGAAAAAAATGGGATTAAACGATCCACAATGGGGAGGCGGCGGGAAGTCGGGCCCTCCCGATCTCGATGAGCTATGGCGGAATTTCAACCGGAAGCTCGAATCGCTTTTCGTGCGCAGAAACGGGGGGGGCGGCGCGCCGCCGTCGGGGCCGAAGATGAGCGCAGGCAGCCTCTGGGTTTTCGTGGCCATAGCTGTTCTGGTCTGGCTTGCGAGCGGATTTTATATCGTGGATGCCAGCCAGCGCGGCGTCGTGCTCCGTTTCGGGAAATACGTCGAAACAACCCAGCCGGGCCCGCGCTGGCATTTGCCCTATCCAATTGAAAGCCCGGAAATAGTCGATGTATCGACGGTCAGAACGGTCGAGATCGGCTACAGGAACAACGTGAAGAGCAAGATTCCGCAGGAATCGCTGATGCTGACCGATGACGAAAATATCATCGACATCCAGTTCGCCGTGCAGTACATCATCAAGGACCCGGAAGAATACCTCTTCCAGAATCGCGCACCGGAAGATGCGGTGAGGCAGGTTGCGGAAACGGCCATACGCCAGGTAGTGGGGAAAAGCAGAATGAATTTCGTCCTGTACGAGGGGCGCGAGCAGGTCGCCGATCAGGCCGCTGCATTGATGCAGAAGATACTCGACCGCTACAAGACCGGGATCACCGTCAGCAAGGTCACGATGCAAAATGCGCAGCCGCCCGAGCAGGTGCAGGCAGCCTTTGACGACGCGGTCAAGGCGAATCAGGACAGGGAGCGCCTGAAAAACGAAGGCCAGGCTTATGCCAATGATGTCGTGCCCAGAGCGAGCGGGGATGCCGCGAGGCTGACACAGGAAGCGCAGGGCTACAAGCAGCGCGTGATGGCCAATGCCGAAGGCGATGCGAGCCGCTTCCAGCAGATCCTGACGGAATACGACAAGGCGCCCCGCGTCACGCGGGACAGGATGTATATCGACACCATGCAGCAGGTGCTCAGCAATACGAACAAGATCCTGGTGGACCAGAAGAAGGGCGGGAACCTGCTGTATCTTCCGCTCGACAAGCTCATACAGGCAGTTGAGCCTGCCGCTGCACAGTCCCAGGACGATGCCGCCGCGAAAGCGCCTGCATCGGGTGGCGAGGACCGCTCCAGGGACGCTTTCCGTAACCGCGACAGGGAGGACAGGCCATGAAGAATCCGACAGGATACATTGTCGCGCTCCTGGCCGTCTTCGTATTGCTGAGCGCCAGCCTGTTTACGGTCGACCAGAGGCAGAGCGCGCTCGTGCTGCAACTCGGGGAAATCGTTTCGGTCAAGACCGCGCCTGGCCTGTACCTGAAAATCCCGCTCATCCAGAATGTGCGTTATTTCGACACCAGGGTATTGACCTTCGAATCTCCCGAGCCTGAGCGTTATATTACTTCCGAGAAAAAGAACGTGCTCGTCGATTCCTTCGTCAAATGGCGCATCGTCGATCCGAAGCAGTATTACATCAGCACGGGCGGGGACGAGGCGAGGGCGGAGTTGAGGCTTTCCCAGACGATCAATTCCGGGTTGCGCGACGAGTTCGGCAACAGGACCGTGCATGATGTCATTTCCGGGCAGCGCGACATGATCATGGATTTGATGCGCGAGAAGACCGATCAGGATTCGCGCAAGATCGGCGTTCAGGTGGTCGACGTGCGCCTGAAGCGGGTCGACCTTCCCCAGCAGGTCAGCGATTCGGTATACAGGAGGATGGAAGCGGAGAGGAAGCGCGTGGCCAACGAACTGCGCTCGACCGGCGCTGCTGAATCCGAGCGGATCAGGGCGGATGCGGACAGGCAGCGCGAAGTCATCATCGCGGATGCCTACCGGGATGCCCAGAAGATCAAGGGCCAGGGCGATGCGGCGGCGACCTCGATCTATGCCAAGGCATTTTCCAGAAATCCCGAGTTCTACGCCTTCTATAGAAGTCTGGAAGCTTATCGCAAGAGCTTCAACGGGAAAAACAGTACGCTGGTTATCGAGCCCGATTCCGAATTCTTCAAGTATTTCAAGAAGTCAGGGGATAAGGCGAAATGAGGATTCCGGGGTAAAGTCAGGTGTTCAGGAACCTCATGCTGGCTTTTGCCCTGATGTTCGTCATGGAAGGCGTGCTTCCCTTCGTGCTGCCCGGACTCTGGAGGGAGAGCTTCATGAAGCTCTCCCAGCTGTCGGACGGACAGGTCCGTTTCATCGGGCTGACCGCGATGGCCTCAGGCCTGATCCTGCTGTTTCTTTTCAACCAAGCTTCAGAATGATGCGATGCTGAACTGGATACTCCCCGAATATATCGAAGACATCCTGCCGCCCGATGCGACGCGCATTGAAACCCTGCGCAGGGCGGTGCTCGATCTTTTCAGAACTTACGGTTACGATCTCGTCATTCCGCCGCTCATCGAACATATCGAATCGCTGCGGAGCGGCACGGGGCAGGACATGGATCTCAGGACATTCAAGCTCGTCGACCAGATGAGCGGAAGGTTGCTGGGTTTGAGGGCGGACATCACGCCTCAGGTCGCGCGCATCGATGCGCAGCTTCTGAACAGGCGGGGCATTGCGAGGCTGTGTTACGCCGGAAGCGTGCTGCATACCCTGCCGCTCGGACTTACGCGAACCCGTGAGCCGCTCCAGGTCGGGGCCGACATTTACGGGCACGCCGGAATAGAGAGCGATATCGAAATCCAGAAGCTCATGCTGGACGCGCTCGACAGGATCGGGGCGAAAAAAATCCATCTCGATCTTGGACATGTCGGAGTGTTCAGGAACATCGTCAGGATGTCCGGGATGGATGATGCGCTCGAATCCGAATTGTTCCAGGTGTTGCAGGCGAAAGACGTGCCGGGAATCGCCGGACTGTCGTCGCAGTTGGACTCCAGGGTCAGGGAGGCGCTTTGCCTCCTGCCGGAACTGTATGGCGGGATGGATGTGCTGCCGCGCGCGCGGTCCGCGCTTTCCGCTTTTCCGGGCGTTGCCCAGGCCCTGTCCGAGCTCGAAGCCGTCGCCGACGAACTCTGCGTGCCGGACCTTTCCTTCGATCTTGCGGAACTGCGCGGGTATCATTATCACAGCGGCATGGTTTTTGCCGTTTACGCTGAAAATTGTCCCAATGCGGTTGCGCTCGGCGGCCGTTACGACGAAGTCGGACGCGCTTTCGGCAGGGCGCGCCCCGCCACGGGCTTCAGCATGGACCTGAGGGAGCTTGCATCGATATTGCCCCAGGCGGTTCAGGAAGACGGCATACTTGCGCCGTATTCGAATGATCCGGTTTTGCAGGCGAAGATTGCCGAGCTTCGCGGGGCGGGGGAAAGGGTGGTCGTCGACTTGCCGGGACACGAGGCGAGCCGCGGCGAACTCTGTTGCAGCAGGATGCTCGCGCTTTGCGACGGGCAGTGGCGCATTGTGGAATCAGACTAACTCTGGAATGGATTGAATTCGCATGTCGAAAAATGTGGTGGTGATCGGGACGCAATGGGGAGACGAGGGCAAGGGCAAAGTCGTGGATTGGCTGACCGACCATGCGCAGGGCGTGGTGCGCTTTCAGGGCGGTCATAATGCGGGGCATACCCTGCTCATCGGAAACAAGAAGACCGTTCTTCACCTGATTCCTTCGGGGATATTGCGGGGAAGCGTGGCCTGTTATATCGGCAATGGCGTCGTCGTTTCCCCCCAGGCCCTGCTCCAGGAAATGGACATGCTGGAAAAAGCTGGAGTGGAAGTCAGGGCGAAGCTCAGGATCAGCGAAGCCTGCCCACTGATCCTGCCTTATCATGTCGCGCTCGACAATGCGAGGGAAAATGCCAAGGGCGCGGACAGGATCGGCACGACAGGGCGCGGTATAGGTCCGGCTTACGAAGACAAGGTCGGCAGGCGGGCGCTCAGGCTTCAGGATCTGTTTTTTCCCGAGCGGTTCGCGGCCAAGCTCGAATCCGTCCTCGATTATCATAATTTCGTGCTCGAGAACTATTTCCGCGTGGAGAAAGTGGATTACCGGAAAACCCTGGAAGAGGCGCTCGCCTTGAGCGAAAAGATCAGGCCGCTCGTCGCCGATATTCCGAGGCTGCTTTATTCGGCCATAAAATCCGGGCAGAACATCCTGTTCGAAGGGGCGCAGGGAACGCTGCTGGATGTCGATCACGGCACCTATCCTTTCGTCACGTCCTCCAATTGCGTGGCAGGGGCGGCTGCTGCGGGGAGCGGCGTCGGTCCCGGCATGCTCGATTATATCCTGGGCATCACCAAGGCCTATACCACTCGCGTGGGTTCCGGCCCCTTCCCCACTGAACTCATGGAGGAAGTGGGGCAGCATCTCGCCCAGGTCGGAAATGAATTCGGTTCGACCACGGGGCGCGCCAGACGCTGCGGATGGTTCGATGCTGCAGCGCTCAAGCGCTCGATCCAGATCAACGGCATCACCGGCCTTTGCATCACCAAGCTGGACGTGATGGATGGACTGGAGAGCCTCAACATCGGCGTGGGCTACCATTGCGACAACGCTCAGTACGACATCCTTCCCGTGGGCGCGGAAACGATTGCCGGGTGCGAACCCATTTACGAGACGGTTCCTGGCTGGACCGAAAGCACTGCGGGAGTCAAACATTTCGAGGATTTGCCGAAAAATGCGCGGAATTACCTGAAGCGTCTGGAGGAGATTTGCGCGGTGCCGATCGACATGATTTCGACCGGCCCCGAGCGCGACGAGACCATCATTCTCAGGCACCCGTTCCTGTAATCGGCCCGCTGCTCCAGAATATCGCAGGAGTATCAGGGATCATTTCGCAGCCTTGGCATGCCAGATCTGTTCGGCATACTGGCTGATGGTGCGGTCGCTGGAAAACTTGCCCATGTTGGCGACATTCAATATTGCCTTTTTCACCCACTGCGCCTTGTCGCGGTAGGCCGCGTCGACCCCCTGCTGGCACGCAACATAGGCGGCATAGTCGGCGAGCAGAGAAAAGCGGTCACCTTCCTTCAGCAGGCTGTCCACGATGGACCTGTACCGCGCCGGTTCGTCGGGCGAGAAATACCCCGATGAAATCATGTCCAGCGCTTCGCGCAGTTCGGCGTTTTCACGGTAATGATTCCATGGCGAGTAGCCCTGCCTGTGCAACTGCGCGACGTCTTCAGAGGTCAGGCCGAAAATGAAGATATTGTCTTCCCCGACTTCATTGCGAATTTCGATATTCGCGCCATCCAGCGTTCCAATGGTGAGCGCCCCGTTTAGCGCGAGCTTCATGTTTCCCGTACCCGAAGCCTCGGTTCCGGCAGTCGAAATCTGTTCCGACAAATCCGCTGCGGGAATGATGTCTTCCGCGGTCGTTACATCGTAATTCGGGATGAAAACCACCTTCAGGCACTCGGCCATGCGCGGATCGTTGTTGATGATGTCGGCAACGTCGTTGATCAGCTTGATGATCAGTTTTGCCCTGGCATAGCCTGGAGCGGCCTTGCCGCTGAAAATGACCACGCGCGGCACCGGCTTTTCGTTGTTGCGTATGCGGTTGTACAGGGTGACGACATGCAGCAGGTTGAGCAATTGCCGTTTGTATTCATGGATGCGCTTGATCTGCACGTCGAACATCGCATCGGGATTGACTTCGATATTCATCCTGAGCTTGAGGAGTTCGGCCAGGCGTTTTTTATTGTTGTGTTTGATTTCGGCGAATTCGCTGCGGAATTTTTCGTCCTCCGCAAGCGGAATCAGGCGCTTCAACTGGGAAAGATCCTTGATCCAGGTGCTGCCGATACGGGAGGAGATCAGGGCGGACAGGTGCGGATTGGTTTGATTCAGCCAGCGTCTTGGCGTGATGCCGTTCGTGATGTTGATGATTTTGCCGGGATAAAAACGGTGAAAGTCCGAGAATATCGTGCGCTTCATCAGTTCGGTATGGAGTTCGGCCACGCCGTTGACCTTGTGGCTGCCAATGATCGCCAGGTGGGCCATTCGCACGCGCTTCCCGTTCATTTCGTCGATGATCGACATGCGCTGCATTATCCCCGTATCGCCCGGATATCGGTGCATGACTTCCTTGAGAAAGCGGTGATTGATTTCGTAGATGATCTGCAGATGCCGCGGCAGTACGCTTTCGAAAAGCTGGACGGGCCATGTTTCCAGGGCTTCCGGCATCAGCGTGTGGTTGGTGTAGGAAAACGTGCGCACGGTGATATCCCACGCCTTGTCCCAGTCCAGACGATGCTGATCGACCAGTATGCGCATCAATTCCGCGACGGCGATAGAAGGATGGGTGTCGTTCAACTGGATGGCCACCTTGTCCGGCAGCATGTCGAAGTTGTCATGGTGCTTGGCGTAGCGGTGCAGAATGTCTTGGAGCGAAGCGCAGACGAAGAAATACTGCTGCTTCAGGCGCAATTCGCGTCCCATTTCCGTGGTGTCGTCCGGGTAGAGGACTTTGGAGAGGTTTTCGGACTCGTTCTTGTCTTCCACCGCCTTGATGTAATTGCCTTCGTTGAAATAGCGCAGCTCGAAGTCGCGCGTTGCCTTGGCGGCCCACAGGCGCATGTTGTTGGCGGTATTCGTGGCATAACCCGGGACAGGCATATCGTATGCCATGGCCATGACATTGTCGGTATCTATCCAGTGGTTGTGCAGTGTGCCGTGCTCGTCCTCGTATTGAACCGCGCGGCCGTGAAATTTGACCGGGTAAAGCACTTCGGGCCTCGGGAATTCCCAGGGGTTGCCGTAGCGGAGCCAGTTGTCGGGGTGCTCCACCTGATATCCGTTTTCGATGCGCTGCGAAAACATGCCATATTCGTAACGGATGCCATAGCCCGTGCCGGGCAAATCGAGCGTGGCCATCGAGTCGAGGAAGCATGCTGCGAGGCGCCCGAGACCGCCGTTGCCCAGCGCAGCATCATGTTCCATTTCGCGGACCTGCTGCAAATCGATGCCGAGTTCGTCGAAAGTTTGCCTGCATTGCCCGTCGAATCCCAGGTTGAGCAGGCTGTTCATCAGCGCGCGCCCCATCAGGAATTCCATGGACAGGTAGTAGATGCGCTTCACATCGCCATCGTAGTAATTGCGCATGGTCTCCATCCACCTTCCGGTCAGGCGATCGCGCGCCATGTGGGCGGTGGCGAAAAACCAATCGCGCGTGGTGGCGGTGATCTCGTCCTTGCCGACTGAATAAACCAGGCGATTGGTGACGGATTGTTTCACCGATTCGGCATCCAGTCCCATTTCTTCGATTATTTTCTGTTTCGACATCGTTATTTATCGATTCTTCCGTGCAATGGATTCGATGACGGCATCGGCCTGGGATGATAGAATACTGTCTGGCCGGGCATGGAAATAAAAAACGCACCGGCCGGATCAGGGCGCAGTGCGATTTTCAGTTATATCGGTGGTGCCCAGAAGAGGACTCGAACCTCCACACCTTGCGGCACACGGACCTGAACCGTGCGCGTCTACCAATTCCGCCATCTGGGCATTTATCCGTCTTAGGATGCAAGCATCGAATTTTATAGGAATTATACTTTTTGTCAAATGAATAAGAAAACGACCAAAACCAGAATGAGCGACCCGCACCTGGAGCGGGAAAAGCAGAAATATCCGAACCCCCTGCCGAGCAGGGAATTCATCCTCGATACGCTTGCCGGTTTCGGCGTGCCGGTTTCCATCGAAAAACTCTCCGAAGCCATGGAAATCGAAGCGCATGAAATGGATTCCTTCGGTCACAGGTTGCGCGCCATGGAGCGCGACGGCCAGATCATGCGCAACAGGAAGGAAGCGATTTGCGTCGTCGAAAAGCTGGATTTGATCAAGGGAACGGTTCAGGGGCATCCTGACGGATTCGGCTTCCTCGTGCCTGAAGACGGCAGCGGCGATCTTTTCCTGGGCCCTGGAGAAATGCATAAGGTGTTCCACGGCGATCGCGTCATGGTCAGGGAGATCGGACTCGACAGGCGCGGGCGGCGCGAGGGCAGCATCGTCGAAGTGCTGGAGCGGGTCAATACCAGGCTGGTTGGCCGCCTCTATGTCGAGCATTCCGTCCTCTTCGTGGTGGCTGAAAACAGGCGCATCAATCAGGACATCCTGGTGCCCGCCGGGGAGCACATGGGGGCGCAGCCGGGGCAGGTGGTGATGATCGAAATCATCGAGCAGCCTTCCAAGCGCATGCAGCCCATAGGGCGCGTCGTCGAAATACTGGGGAACTATGCCGATCCCGGCATGGAAATCGAGATTGCGCTCAGGAAACACGATCTGCCGAACGTATTCCCGAGTGATGTAGAGAAGGCTGCCGGAAAATTTCCCAAGAAGGTCAAAAAGGAAGAATGCGAGGGCAGGGAGGATATCCGCCATCTGCCGCTCGTGACGATAGACGGCGAGACGGCAAGGGATTTCGACGATGCGGTTTATTGCGAGAAAAAGGGCAAGGGATTCAAGCTGTATGTTGCGATTGCGGATGTCAGCCATTATGTGAGGCCGAAAGATGCGCTCGACATGGAGGCGTTGAAGCGCGGCAACTCGGTGTATTTCCCGCGCCGCGTCATTCCCATGCTGCCGGAAGCGCTCTCCAACGAGCTTTGTTCGCTCAATCCGGGGGTGGACAGGCTTTGCATGGTGTGCGAAATGGAGCTCGATGCGCACGGCGAATTCGAAGCCTACCGTTTCTATCCGGCGGTCATGCATTCCCACGCGAGGTTCACCTACACGAAGGTGGCGGCGATGCTGGAAGATCCTTCTGTTGCGGGGGAGCATGCCGCACTCCTGCCCCAGATCCAGCTTCTTTACGCCCTTTACGGCGTTCTGGTAAAAGCGCGCATCAAGCGCGGAGCCATCGATTTCGAGACGACGGAAACACAGATGATTTTCAACGATCAGGGGAAAATCGAGAAGATCGTCCCAATAGTGCGCAACGACGCGCACCGCCTGATCGAGGAATGCATGCTTGCAGCGAACGTCTGCACGTCCGAATTCCTGAAAAAACACAAGCAGGCGGCGCTCTACCGCATCCACCAAGGCCCGACCCCGGAAAAGCTCACGAATCTGCGCAATTTCCTCAAGGAATTCGGACTTGACCTCAAGGGCGGGGACGATCCCCATGCCAAGGATTATGCCGCGCTCCTCGCCAGGATCAAGGGCAGGCCCGATGCGCAGCTCCTCCAGACCGTCATGCTGCGCTCCCTGCAGCAGGCTGTTTACAGCCCGGAGAATGTGGGGCATTTCGGACTTGCCTACGAGTCCTATACGCATTTCACTTCGCCGATAAGGCGTTACCCGGATCTTCTCATCCACCGCGCGATCAGGGCGGTTCTGGAAGGCGTAAGCTATAATCCGGGGAACTGGAGCGAACTCGGCGCGCATTGTTCCGCGACCGAGCGGCGTGCCGACGAAGCCACGCGCGACGTGGAAAGCTGGCTCAAATGCTACTGGATGATGGACAAGATCGGATTGAGTTTCGAGGGGACGATCAGCGGCGTGACGGGATTCGGGCTGTTCGTCGCTCTGGACGACGTGTATGTCGAAGGTCTGGTGCATATTTCCGAACTCGGGAGCGATTATTTCCACTTCGATCAGGCGCTGCATCAGATCGTGGGGGAACGCACTGCGAAGCGCTTCCGTCTCGGAGACAGGATGAAGATCAAGGTGGTGCGGGTCGACCTCGAAACGAGCAAGATCGATTTCGTCATCGACAGCGAAGAATCTGCCGTTCCCGCGAAGAAGAAAGCCGGCAAGAAAAAGTAATGTCTGCTTTCATATTCGGTTTTCACGCAGTATCGGGCAGAATCAGGCAGAATCCGCAAAGCGTGATCGAAGTTTATCTCGATGCGGGAAGACGCGATCCGCGCGCGAAGCAGCTTGCATTGCTTCTGGAAACGCATAAAATCAAGGTGAGTTATCTCGATTCCGCCAGGATGGATGGCATGGCCGGCAATGGCAGGAATCAGGGGGTCGTGGCGAGGGTCGATGCTTCGAAAAAATACATCGCGCTGGACGACGTGCTCGATACCCTGACCGAGGATGCATTGCTGCTCGTACTCGACGGCATACAGGATCCGCACAATCTCGGCGCATGCATGAGGGTGGCGGATGCGTTCGGCGTGCATGCCGTTATCGCGCCCAAGGATCGCGCCGTGGGCCTGAATGCAACTGTAGCCAAAGTAGCGAGCGGCGCGGCGGAGACCGTGCCTTATGTCACCGTGACGAATCTGGCGAGGACATTGCGCGAATTGAAGGAAGCAGGAATAACCGTCATCGGCACCGACGAGGAAGGGGCGTCGGACCTTTACGAGACGGAACTTGCGGGGCCGATCGCCTGGGTGCTGGGCGCGGAAGGGTCGGGAATGAGGCGCCTGACCCGGGAAAGCTGCGACAGGCTGGTCAGGATTCCCATGTGCGGGATGGTGGAGAGCCTCAACCTTTCGGTGACCAGCGGCATATTGATGTTTGAAACCTGCCGTCAGAGGCGTTTAAGCAAGGAAAAGGGATGATTACGATAGAACATGACGAAAGCCGCCTGTGCGCATCCGTATTCGGTGAATTCACGCTGTCGGACTTCAAGGAATTCGAAGACCAGGTCAATTACAGGCTCGAATTCAAGGGGCGGGTCAATCTCCTCCTCGATCTCACGAAAATGGTGAAATACACCATCGACATGGTTTGGGAGGAAATCAAGTATGGCAAGGCGCACCCTTATGCCTTCGGGAAGATCGCTGTTTTGACCGATAGCGAGTGGGTGGGTTCCCTGGCGTGGCTCTCCAACATGTTCACCGATGCCGAAATCAGGGTTTACCACGACCCGCATCAGGCGGAGGAGTGGCTGTCGAATTGACTCCGGATTTCGGGAAAATCCGCGGCGAGTTCGAAGCGGATTCCATACCGGGGAACCTTTTTTCGCCTCTCAAGGTTCCGGTATCCAGGACTCATGCCGATAAGATGGCCGCAATCATTGCGGCCATCGAGTCCGTTGCGGCCATTCCCGGATACAGGGAAATGGTGCTGCAATGGGCGCCTTCCATCGCCGCATTCGATCCCGGAACGCGCGGCGTTTTCTTCGGATATGATTTTCATATCGGCGAGAGCGGCCCCAGGCTGATCGAAATCAATACCAATGCAGGGGGCGCTTACCTCAATGCGTTGCTTGCGAGGGCATGGGGGGAGTCGGGCAATGCGGAGGAAGCCTTTTTCGACATGTTCATGGAGGAATGGTCCCTGGTCAGGGGCGGAAGGAAACTGAGCCATGTTGCGATCGTCGACGACGATTGTTTTTTCCAATTCCTTTATCCCGAATTCGTCCTCTTCAGGAACCTGTTCGTAAAGCACGCGATTTCCGCCGTGATTGCCGAAGCGAAAGATCTCGAATTCAGGGATGGCGTCCTTTATCACGACGATATCCGGGTCGATCTCGTCTACAACAGGCTGACCGACTTTTCTCTCGAAGCGCATCCGGCATTGAAAGCAGCTTATCTTGCGGGCGCGGTGGTGTTGACGCCGCACCCCAGGGCGCATGCGCTCTTTGCGGACAAGCGCAACCTTTCGGTATTGACCGATCCGGCGAGCCTGGTCGGTTTCGGACTTTCCGATGCAAGCGTCGAATTGCTGCTGGGCGGGATCGCGAAAACCCGCATCGTGGAAAACGAGGATCCGGACGAATTGTGGCGGGAGCGGCGCAGGCTTTTTTTCAAGCCGGGGTCGGGGTACGCTTCGAAAGCGGTTTACCGGGGGGAAAAGCTGACGAAAAGGGTATGGGAGGAAATCCTGAAAGGCCCTTATGTCGCCCAGGAGTTCGTGCCGCCTCCTGAAATCGAGGGCATGAAGTACGATTACCGCAATTTTGCCTACAAGGGACGAATCCAGCTTCTTGCGGCGAGGCTCTATCAGGGTCAGACCACCAATTTCAGAACGACAGGCGGCGGCTTCGCGCCGGTCGTCATCGAATAAACCGCATCATGGCGCGGCATCAAAGATCCGCTTGCGCCGGATTGTTCGTGATGCCGATCGTGCATTCGCCGATTTGAATCAACATCGCCGCATAACGGGCAGGATCGGCCTCTTTCGCCACAGTGAAGATTCCGGCCACGGCCAGGTCGAGTTCGTCTTCAGCGCTTGGATATTGATAATAAGTGACCGTCAGGGTCGCGCCGACAGGAAAAGGACCGCCAGGCGAAGTGGCGGTGATGACCAGGTTGCCGCTGAAGTTTCCCGGAACGCTCACATCGAAACCGGTGATCTGATTGCCGTTTATATCGGGCGCAGGCAGCGTCATGTTCTGGTTGATCGGGCAGGACTGATCCGTGCATTGGGCGTTGATGCCTGTCCCGGTGACAAAACCACGCCCCAGGATCCGGAAATGGAAATAGGCGCTGGTCGGGTTGACACTGGCGAAATTGAAGGTTCGCACCAGTTGGACGGAAGTGTTGGGCTGATAGAAGATGTTGCGCCAGCCCACCGCGGGGTTGTTCTGCACCCACTGAACGAAGGCGGCATTGGTCGGAAAACTTGTCGGCACGGTGACGGGATGCGCGGCGGTCTGAACCACTGCGATCAGGCAATAGTGAGGGCCTGCCGGCAATCCGGTCAGCAGAAAAGACGGATTGCTGATCGCAATGCCGCCGGCGGCGATGGCGGTATTGCCGGTTCCGTCGACGAACTGCAAAGAGCCTGCGCCACCGGCGCTATAGATTTGAGTCCAGGTATTCGGGAGCAGGAACAGGGAGGCGTTGGCGTAATAAAGGTTGGCCGCCCCCGCCCCTGCGACCGTATTCAGGTTCTTGGCGCGGACGTAGATGTTGTTGACCCCGCCGTTGATGATCGCCAATCCTTGGTCAGGGCCGTTGTAGGTCGAATTGGCGGTCGCCCAGGACAAGGTTCCGCTTTGGTACGGGATGATGTCGGGCGATTGGCAGGGATTGCCGGTGGAAGGATAAGTGCCCGTATCGGAAAAATTGTCTCGAACGAACAAATCATTGTACTGGGCGGCATTGGCGGCGAACGGCTTCATGGCATTCATTGTTTCTTCTCCTTGGACAGGTCTTCCTGCGATACGGCGGTTTGAATTTGCGCATCCACCTGCTTTGCCGGATCCACGACGGCAACCGCTTGGTCGCCGATGCTGCGGATGTCGATCAGGATATTGTGGCGGACGAAAACCAGGCTATGGATGTCTTCACCATAACCGCAAAATCCCACATCGCCGACCATCACTCCCCTTTCGTCGAGCCTGGGCAAAGTTACGGTCATGGATTGGGACAGGATGGACAGCATAGCTTCCAATGCCGCTTCGTGGCTTGAATATTCGGATATGCGAACCATGATACGTTGGTTGGAATTCTCGGTATGATGAAAATAATCGGCATAACCGGAGTCGCCGTGGGGAAGGCGTTGCTCAAGAACCCAAGTATCAGCCCAGGTTCCCGAATTTAAAACAAAGCCCTGTGTCCGGCTCAGGGCCATTGCTCCCGTGCGTCGGGGCCAAGTATCAAACCCGAAGCGTTGTTTCACGCCATCAAGCCAGGCTTGTCGATCCATTTGGGGTTCCTCCTAAAGGACAGGCCTGCGGCCAGAATTGGTGTTGGGCCACTGGCCAAAAGGGATGCATCTCGGTATTCCGGCAGCAGTATTGGCCGCTAGGCGTTCCCTATAGCTTGTGCCGGTATAGGGCGTGGGTATGGGAACATAGGGTGACGGGATCGGAGCCAGATTCGTGGTAAAGGGGACCTTCAAAGGCAGTCCTGCAGTATGCGGTCCTGTTCCCCAAGGATTTGGGCCGGTGTCGTATTGAAGACAGGCATCATAAAGCGGGTCTGACAGTGAAGAACCCGCGCCAGTCCAAGCCACTTCATGGTAACTAAAAACTCCAGGATTGGGAGAAGTCGGGAATGGTATAGACCAAGTGGTCGTGCCTATGGCCAGGATTTGGTTGCACAAGAACCCATGCACATTTGGGCTGTCGGTCATTATCGATTCGGAGGCATTGCAGCCCAGTATATTGGCGAAGCTGGTGACGATCGTGGCGCAATCGGTGCAGTTGACGATCTTGCCGTTTCCTTTTCCGGTTTTCAGATAGTCAACGAAAAGACCGCAAAGGAAGCGCGAAAGATTACCGCTTTCCGCCGTGTAAAAGGAAGCGCCGCTTGTGGTGTCGTAGACAAGTTTGATATTGGAATTCACCTGGGTAGTGACGAGATTCATGACCTGGTCGCTTGTTTTGGCTCCAGCCGTCCATACGCAGGCATAGTCCAGAACATCCGTCCAGGGCAGCTGCTGGTTGCCACGATTGGCCCCCTGTTGCCAGGGCTGTGTCGGGGTCGCGAGGATGATATAGACACGGTGATTGCTGGTGGCCATGGTGATCCAGGATCCTCCATCCACCTGATACTGCCAGGTCCAAGTCACGTCCTGCCTTTGCACGCCCCCGCTCGCCAGCGTATGATGCGAAAGAGGCAGTGTGATGGTGGCGCTGATTACACCGCCGAAATTGACTGTGATCGGGTCGATTGACCCCAATATGCCGCCTCCCGTGGCTTGAATCTTGACTGCATGAGTCGTCGGCGCCGGAATGTTGACAACTACCTGAATCTTAGGCGTGGCTCCGGACACCGTGGAATAGGCATAGGCGCAGGGCGAATCTGCCGCAACCGTTTTGCCGGGGATCCATTCCGGAACATTCACGTCGGTCCCGAAATTGCGCCGGATCGTCAAGGCTTCGACGGAAGCTCCCGTCGGATCGTAGTCGAAAGCGAGGCTCGCCAGCGTCACCGTGGGAAGCGGATCGCAGCTTGCCGGCTTGCTCAAATAGACGGTGATGAAAGTGACTGCAGTCGCGGCCAGCGATGCCACGATACGAACCGTCCCGATGCCGGCCGCAATCAGCAACAGATTGGCAACGACTCGGATGAGCGTCCAGAAGCCGACATCAATCAACAACAGGATGAGCGGTCTGAGCAATCCTTGGGTATACAGCAGGCTCAAGAACGTGAAGACCGCGGCACCAGTCATCTTTATGCCATTGGCCATTTGTGCGGCGATAGCCGGGATCGTCAGCACCCGTCCGATAAAAACGATTGCTTTGTCGCCCAAAGTGCTGCCAACGCCAGTGAAGGCGTCGATCGCTCCGGCAACCAAGGTGAATACTAGGCGCACCTTCCACATCGTGCAGTCATCGATGGCATTGGCGGGTGCCCGATAGGCGACGTAGGAGCCGCCTGGCCGGTGGACGATGAGCAAGCGTTCGCCGTCAATGATGTGATGCGTCGTCAGAAACGGGAGGGCGGTCGGATTTTCCACCAGTTTCCGCCTCGCCTCGGCCCAGGCTTCCTTGATTCGGACCTTGTCCTTCGGATCGCCGAAGGCGGCCATGTCGTCAGCCATGGCTTCGTCGAAGGCTCGCTCGTTTTCCTTGTGCAGGGCGGAGAAGTCGATCCCGGCACGGATGGATGCCATTTTTTCCGGATCAAGTCCCATTTCTGGCAGAGGGGCTTCCGCCCTGACCATCTCGGTTGAGGTTGGCGGCGCCGCGCCGAGCTGGCCCGACAGCACCGCCCCTTCCGCCAGGCCGATCGGGTGGCCGTTGGCCTGATTGCGCGCCGGCGAGTTGGTGAAGACGTAGGCGCCTTGCAGCCCCGGCGACTGAACGTCCGGGGGGTTGGCCATGAAGCTTGCGATTTCGGTGGCGCTCAAGGCTCTCGACCAGACATCCACTTCACGGATGAATCCCTGCAGGGTCGTGGCTCCGGATGGAATGCCCTGGGCGATGGCTGCCCCGATCAACAGATCGCCGACCTGACTGTAAAGCGGTATGGGGGGGCAGGCCTTGGTGCTGTCCAGGACGCCATTGAGGTAGAGAGAAAGCGTTGTTCCGTCGAAAGCGGTAGCAACATTGGCCCAGACCCCCGCCGGGATCGTTCCCATCGAAGTCAGCGTTTGGCCGCTGGAGCCACGCTGCGAAACCAGACGAAACGCGGAGGCCGTCGCATCGTACTGCAAATACAGCGCCATTCCGGTGTCCATCATGAGATCGCTGTTGACGAAAATGGCTTGAACCGGATTGACGGCGGATGTGACGTAGACCCAGGCCTGCACCGTATAGGGGTCGACCTGCGCGCCGCCCGGATTGATGCCCTTGTCTCCCATGGGCCGCACAAATCCAGTCGTTCCCATGGACACGGCGGGCGAAACCTTGAGCATGATCGCATTGTTCTGCAGGCTGACGGGATAGGCCGACGGACCCCGGTCCACCGGCGGATTGACGCTGAAGTCGAAATCCGCAGCCAAAGTCCCGCTAGCGGGTGTTCCATACATGTTGTTCAGCACGGCGGCAGCGCTCAGGTTCGTTTTATAGATGCGAACACGACGCACCAGCCCCTGGACCCCTTGGCCGATCAACACGGGATTGGTGCTTATAGGCACCTGCCCCATGCAGCTTTGGCCGGTATTGAACTGGCCGTCGATATAGAGCCGCACCATGCTGCCGTCGAAGGTGGCGCATATATAGTGCCAGTGGTCGTCCAGGAGTTGCGCCTGAGTCGGATCGGACAGGACGATCGGCAATCCGTTGAATTGGAAATAGACCGAGGTTCCCTGGCTGCCGAAAGCGAATACTCCCGCCTGGGCAATTGCCGCCGTATTGGCAGGAAGCCCATTGAATCTTATCCAGGCATCGACCGAAACCTGCGTCGTCGCGGTAAACAAGCTGCCGGCGGCGGCGCTGGTCTTCGCCCAGGACAGGGAGTCCACGGCCATGGATACATAGCTGCCGTCGGTGCGGGGATCGCCGAGCATCATTGAACTTTTCCTTTGGAAATGGTGATGGATTTTCCTCAAAAGGCGCATGCGCCCGTCGAAGAGTCATTTCATCTTAAGATGCTTTTTGGAAAACCGTAACTGTCAAATCTGACAGTTACGGTTGACGATACCAAAGAAAAGTCGGCCCCGATGGCGTCCGTGTGGCATCAGCAGGCATCAGGCGCCGCATCTCCAAACGCGGAGTATCCGTCCGCGAAGCCTGAGCAAGTCTGCACATGAATCAAAGGGTAGCGTCCGTTGTCCCTTCCGGTTTCCCGGTTAATGGCCAATAGCGATCATTGGCGAGCGCTCTGAAATGGCAAATGAATAGGCCAATCTCCGCATACTCATGTCTGCATGCTGCAGCAGGAATCGCTTTCCCAAAGTATCGTCAACTTCTCTTCAGCAACTGGTCGACATAGCGCGAGACGCCTTCCTCGACGTTCAGAAAGGGGGTTTGGTAGCCACCTGTGCACACATACGGGGTCACATATGGCACATACGCACCTTCTGGGTCAGATCTATAAAAGTAGCATGTTCCCTGCTATGCTTGGCTGTATCATGTCACGCTCCATCCCGTCCGCCGCTTCCTCCGCTGCAGGAAATCTCGCGCCGCATGCCGGACCGGAACGCTGCGATTGTTGCCGCCCATGCAACGGGCGGGTATTCTTATCAAGGAATCGCCGACCATTTCGGCATCCACTTCACTACGGTGGGCAGGATCGTGAGAAAAGCGAAATGACATGCTACTTTTCTAGACCCCGAAGGCGCGCCTTCGCTACCGGAGGCCGGGCGAACCGTCCGGCGTGAATTCAACTGGCGGCCAGGCCAGGGGGCAGCCTCAACATATTCAATTTTGATTGTTTGAACTTGACAGCGAAAGTTTCTCACGCTTTCGTTTGAGCCACGTTTGAACAGCCTCGTTTCTGGTGAGTGCAATCGCCCTCGTGTACGCTGTTTCGGCTTCCTTTTTGCGGCCCATCATCGCAAGCAGGCTGGCGCGCGCGGCCCACCATGGTTGATGGCCTGCCACGCCGGAGGTTTGGATCGCATCCAGGAGTTCCATACCTTGGGCGGGGTTTTCGGTCGCTCGGGCCACTGCGATGGCATGTCCGATTTTTGCGCCAACGGTGGGCCCCAAAAAAAGCAACTGTTCGTAGAGCATGGCAATTTCCCGCCATGGCGTATTCTGATCCAGAACGCCTTGCATATGCGCTGCCTGTATCGCTGCTTCGATTTGATACGGCCCTACCTGCTTTAATTTTGCTGCCCTGGACAGATTGAATTCGGCTTTATGGATGAAGTCATTGCGCCAGAGGCTGTGCGCCTGTTCGTCCAGCGGGACGAAGGTTCCGGCCTCATCGAATCGGGCGCGTCTTCTCGATTCGCAATACAACAGCAATGCGTAAAGTCCGTATACTTCCGCGTCACCCTCAATCTGTTCGCTCATCAGCTGTGCGAGAAACAGCGCCTCGTCCGCCAGATCATCCGCTTCGACATCGAGGATTGTGGAATCGTTGACGGTGTATGCGCCATATAGGGCTTCGAGTACGGCTCCGATCCTTGTTCCCAATTCGCCTGGTTCGGGTTCGCTGAACGGAATGCCCGCATCGCGGATTTTTGCCTTTGCGCGCGTCAATCGTTTGCTCAACGCAGCCGGGCTTAACAAAAATGCATTTGCAATGCGCGCCGCATCGATACCCAGCACAAGTTGCAGCATGAGCGCAGTATGCACAGATGAGTCAATCGCAGGGTGTGCGCAAACAAACAACAAACGCAGACGTTCGTCTGGAATGGTCTGCATATCGACGGGCTCTGCCGTCAAATCGGGCAGGAGCATCAAGACGCGCGGGTCGTCTTCCAAGCGTTGACGTCGTGCAGCCATTAACAGGTTTCGCCTGGCAGCCGTCAATAACCATGCTTCGGGAGACACGGGAACCCCGTCTCGTGGCCAATGTTTAAGTGCTGACGCAAAAGCTTCCGACAGCGCATCTTCTGCCGCGCCGACGTTCCGCCATTGCCACGACAGCCATGCCAGGAGTTTGCCATAGCTTTGGCGCGCCGCCATTTCGGCGGCGGCATGGACGTGATCGGATGGAGTCACTTCTTCGGCATGGCCATTACCGGGTAGACATCGGTAAATCCGGTTTTGGAGCTCGGGCTGAACTCTGCCCAACGTAGCGCTTCATCCAGTGTCGGTGCGTCAATGATCACATATCCGCCGAGCAGGTCTTTGCTGTCTGCAAATGGCCCGTCCTGAACCTGGCGTTTGCCGTTCACGACTTTGACCGAAGTGCCGGATAAGGCCTCAAGCCGATTTCCGCCCCTGAGGATGCCGGCGTCGCCCATGGCGTCCATGTATTGTTGCCACGCAGCCAGATTTGGCGGCCCTTTGATCGGATCCTTGTTCATTTCGTAGATTTCAGCCGGTTGGCGATAAATCAAGATGTATTCCATTTTTTTGCTCCTTGGGTCGCATGGGATTGAGGGTTCAGGGTAACGCCGGGCGTTTCCCGAACAGTAGATGCGCGAGATGGTCGCATTTGGACATTGAGTCGTTAAGCAGTGTCAGCAATACCCGCGGCAACGCATCCAGTTCGTTCCACAGCCGGATGAAATTCTGTTCGCTCAAGGTCGGGGCAAATACGGCAAGATCGATGTCCGAACCATTCTTGAATGTGCCCTTGGCGCGCGAACCGAAGATCAGAACCTGTTGTCCATGCCTGTTCCTTGTGGTGCATCAAGTGCCAGACAGCAACTGGCCGACGTAGCGCGAGACGCCTTCATCGACGTTCAGGAAGGACTCGACATAGCCCGAGCGCCTCAGCTCGCCTATATCCGCTTCGGTGAAGCTCTGGTACTGTTTCTTCAGATCTTCCGGGAAAGGGATGTACTGGATCATTCCCCGCTCCTTCATTTCCGTGAGGTTCAAAGGCTCCCTGCCTTCGTAGTGGAGGCAGGCATTGATGGTGGCAACCGCAACGTTGTTGAAGGGTTCGGATGCGCCCGTCCCCACGTTGAAAATGCCCGATATTTCGGGATGATCGAGGAAATGCAGGTTGACTTTCACCACGTCTTCCACGGAAATGAAATCCCGGCGCTGCTCGCCGTTTCCATAGCCCGAGCAGCCTTCGAAAAGCTTGACGCTTCCCGTGGACCTGAACTGGTTGTAGAAATGATAGGCGACTGAAGCCATCCTGCCCTTGTGGGATTCTCCTGCGCCGTAGACGTTGAAATAGCGGAAGCCGGCGATCTGGGCGCTTCTTTTCGTCATCTTTTTGCGCACGGCCTGGTCGAACAGGAATTTCGAGTAGCCGTAGACATTGAGCGGCGCTTCGAATTTCCTCGATTCCAGGAAGACTTCTCCGCTGCCATAGACGGATGCGGATGAAGCGTAAATGAACGGGATGCCTTGGCGCTGGCAGTAGTCCAGCAGCGTCATGGAATAGCGGTAGTTGTTTTCCATCATGTAGCGCCCGTCCGGCTCCATCGTGTCGGAGCATGCGCCCTGATGCAGGACAGCGGCTCCGCGGCTTCCGAAAGTATTCGAGGTGAGCATATCCATGAATTCGGTCTTGTCGAAATAATCCGCGATTTCGCAATCGACCAGGTTCCTGAATTTCCCGGATTGCTTCATGTTGTCGACCGCGATGATTTCAGTGATGCCGCGCTCGTTGAGTCCCCTGACGATGTTGGAGCCTATGAACCCGGCCGCTCCGGTAACTATGATATACATGATGACTCCTCCTGGTTTTCCAGTTCCTCGCGCGTCACGACGGCTGTGCCGAGCTTGCCCACCACGATTCCCGCCGCCCGGTTGGACATTCTCATGGCATCCACGAAAGAGGCGCCGCTTGCCAGCATGGTTCCGAATGTTGCGATCACGGTGTCTCCCGCTCCGCTGACATCGAATACTTCTATGGCTTTCACGCCTTCGTGCAAAACGCCTTCTTCCCTGTAAAGGCTCATTCCTTCCTCGCTACGGGTGACGAGGAGGGCGGTCAGGTCCAGTTCTTCCCGCAGGCGCTGCGCTTTTTCCGTCAATTCGGATTCGCTCTTCCATGACCCCGCAACCTGCCTGAATTCGCTGCGATTCGGCGTGATCAGGGTGGCGCCACGGTAGCGGGTATAATCCTCTCCCTTGGGATCGACGAGCACGGGTTTCTTCGCGGCTCTTGCAATATGGATCATTTTTTCGATATGCCCAAGCCCGCCTTTGCCGTAATCGGAGAGTATGACGACATCCGCTTTTTCGATCTCATTGGTGAAATCCGCCAGAACGGAATCCAGTATCTCGAAGCTGGGCTGGGTTTCGAAATCGATCCGCAGCAATTGCTGGTGCCTCGCGATCGCCCTCAGTTTGATCGTGGTCGAAATGCTCTCGTCCCGGTGCAGGATGGCTTCGACCCCGTCATGTTTGACGAGCTTCTCCAGGCTGTTTCCCGCTTCATCCATGCCTATGACGGAAAGCAGGGATACTTTTGCGCCGAGGGACGCGATGTTGCGTGCGACGTTCGCGGCGCCCCCGGCTCTGTCTTCGACACGCCCGACCTTGATGACGGGAACCGGCGCTTCGGGCGAGATGCGCTCGACTTCCCCGAACCAGTAGCGATCCAGCATGACATCCCCGACAACCAGCAGCCTGGCCTGGGTGAAGTTCAATTTTTCCATTTTATTTCTTCCAGTATGGATTCCAGCGCGCGCAGGGGATCCGGCGCTTCCCTGACCGGCCTGCCGATGACGAGATAATCCGAGCCGCTTTCAATGGCTTCGATTGGCGACATGATGCGCTTCTGGTCGTCGCTCGAGGCCCCTGAAGGGCGAATGCCGGGCGTGACGAGACAGAAGTCCGCGCCGAATTTCTTTCTGAGCATGGCGGCTTCGATCGCCGAGCACACCACGCCGTCGAGATTGCAGGATCTGGCGAGCGCCGCCAGGCGCCCGACGATATCGATGGGCTCCCCCTGAAGGCCGATTTCCTCGATGTCTTCGCGCCCCATGCTGGTGAGAAGCGTGACTGCGATCAGCTTGCATGGAGCATCCGCGAGCGCGAGCCTCGCAGCTTTCATCATCCGGCTTCCCCCCAGCGCATGGACATTGACCATCCATACCCCGAGTCCGGCGGCAGCCTTGCATGCGGCCGCCACGGTGTTGGGAATGTCGTGAAATTTCAGATCCAGGAAAATATCGAATCCTTTTTTCATCAAGGTTTCGACGAGAGAGGGGCCGGCCTGGGTGAAAAGCTCCTTCCCGACTTTCAGCCTGCACAGGGCAGGGTCGAGGGTGTCGGCGAAGCGGATCGCATGGGAGGCTTCCGGAAAATCGAGGGCTATGATGATGGGTGAATTCATTTGTCGCGTTCTTCGGACTGTTTGGGCGGGAAAGTTTCCCATCCGCCGCAGGCAGGGCAGCGCCAGTAAAACTGTTTCGCATTGAACCCGCATGTTTCGCAGCGGTATTGTGCGAGGCTTTTCGCATGCTGGTGGACCAGATTCTTGATGAGTTCGAGATCCTTTCTGCGCTCGGGCGGCGCTTCCATGAGCTGCGCTTCGAGCAGCCTGTCGAGTCCGGGAAGGCTGGGATTTTTCCTCAGTTCGTCGCGCACCAGGTGATAGGCGGCCTCGACTCCGTTCGCTTTCAGTTCGGCATCGAAGGCGACATTGAGCAATTCGACCGAAGGATAACTCGCAAGATAGCCCTTCAGCAGGTGCAGTCCCTCCTCGAATTTTCCGAGTTTCCCATAGGCATCCAGCATTTTCTCGGAGACCAGGGCAAGGTGAAGGGGGCTTTGCGATTCGATGCGCTTCCAGGCATCGATGGCGGCTTCGAAATTGCCCCGGTTCATTTCCAGGTCGCCGAGCAGCACGTTGGATCTGACGCAGCGCCTGTGAACGCTCAATGCGTCTTCGAGATGGGCGCCCGCATCCTGGATTTTAGAATTCATCATTTCATGCGCCGCGAGTTCGCAATAGAAATTGGCGATTTCCTTCTGGTAGGACTGCCCCGAGACTTTTTCGAGTTGCCTTGCCGTATCGACGGCTTTCAGCCAATCCTTTTCCTGTTCGTAAATTTCGAGCAGGAACTTGAGGGAAGGTTCGGCATAGGGTGTGCCATCCAGTTGGACGAACGATTCCTCTGCGCGGTCCAGAAGCCCCGCCTTGAGATAATCCTGGGCGATTTCGAACAGGGTGTGGAGTTTCCTGTCCTGGTCGAGATCGTTTCTTTCCAGCAGGGACTGATGCATCCTGATCGCGCGGGTGACTTCCCCGCGCCTCCTGAAGAGGCTGCCGAGCGCGAAATGCAGTTCTATGGTCTGGGGTTCGACCTTGATGACGTCGATGAACGCCTCGATCGCCTTGTCGGGCTGTTCGTTCATCAGGAAATTGAGTCCCTTGAAATAGGATTGCGGAAGCGCCCTCGATTCGGAGAGGAGGTGTTTGAGGTCTATTCTTGCCGCCACCCAGCCCAGCCCGAAAAAGAGGGGAAGGGCCAGCAACCACCATGACTGGATTTCCATGCTATTCGCTCTTCTGTTTTTTGAGCTGTGCGATTTCGCGCCTCTGCCTGAAAATCGTGGCGAAGCTGGCCATCAGCCCTACGCCGATACCGAAGGTGAAAAATACGAGCAGTATCAGTGCGAGCGACGCATGCCATTGGTATCCCAGGTAGTAGTGCAATGCCGTCGTCTCCGTGTTTTTCAGAGCGAAACTGAAAAACAGCAGAAACAGCGACAGCCTCGAAATCCAGAACAGATAGCGCATGGTTAACCCGAAAGCTAAAAAAAGGCGGCATCGTCTTTCGACATGCCGCCATTATTTTAACAGGAAAGCCGCGAGTTTATTTGTCGCTGTCGACCCGCTCTCTCAGTTCTTTTCCAGCCTTGAAATGCGGAACATATTTTGCCGGCACCATGACTTTCTCGCCGGATTTCGGATTCCGTCCTATCCTCGAAGGCCGGTAGTTCAGGCTGAAACTGCCGAAACCCCTGATTTCTATCCGCTGACCTTCGGCGAGACTCGCCGTCATTACGTCCAGAACCATCTTGACAGCCATTTCCGCGTCCTTCAGGACGAGTTGGGGATGTCTCTCTGCAAGTCTCATGATCAGATCGGACTTTGTCATGGCAAATCCTTATTGTTCGTTTTTCTTGACTTCGAGCTTGGCCTTGAGCAATGCGCCGAGGCTCGTCGTCCCTGCGTTTCCGGCGTTGTCGGTCGAAATCTTCTGCATCGCAGCGGATTCCTCGATCTGATCCTTGGCCTTGATCGACAGGTTGATGGTGCGGTTCTTGCGGTCGATATTGAGTATCACGGCTTCGACGGCATCGCCTTCCTTGAGGTGATTGCGGATGTCGTCCACCCTGTCCCGCGCCACTTCGGATGCGCGCAGATAGCCGGTGATGTCGTCGCCGAGATCGATGACAGCGCCCTTGGCATCGATGGACTTGACCGTTCCGGTTACGATGCTGTTCTTGTCATTGGTCGCGACGAAGGCATTGAAGGGATCCCCTTCCGCCTGCTTGACGCCGAGGGAAATGCGCTCCCTCTCGATGTCGATGGAAAGAACGATGGCTTCGAGTTCGTCGCCTTTCTTGTAATTGCGCACGGCTTCTTCGCCGGGCAATGTCCAGGAAAGGTCGGAAAGATGGACGAGGCCGTCTATCCCGCCCGGCAGGCCGATGAACACGCCGAAATCGGTGATCGACTTGATCTGTCCACGCACGCGGTCACCCTTCTGGTGGTTCATTTCGAATTCGTCCCAGGGATTGGGCATGCACTGCTTCATGCCCAGAGAAATCCTGCGGCGATCTTCGTCTATTTCGAGGATCATCACTTCTACTTCGTCGCCGAGCTGAACGACTTTGGAAGGATGAACATTTTTGTTGGTCCAGTCCATTTCGGAAACATGCACGAGACCTTCGATGCCGGGCTCGATCTCGACGAAAGCGCCATAGTCGGTGAGGTTGCTGACCTTGCCGAAAAGACGGGTTCCCGTCGGATAGCGGCGGGAAAGGCCGACCCAAGGATCGTCGCCGAGTTGCTTGAGGCCGAGGGAGACGCGGTTCTTTTCCTTGTCGAATTTGAGGATCTTGGCTTCGACTTCATCGCCGACTGCCAGCACTTCGGAAGGATGCTTGACCCTGCGCCATGCGAGATCGGTGATATGCAGCAGGCCGTCGATTCCGCCCAGGTCGACGAATGCGCCGTAATCGGTGATGTTCTTGACGATGCCCTTGACCATGGCGCCTTCCTGCAGGCTCTCCAGCAGGGCCTGGCGGTCTGCGCCCAGGGAAGCTTCCATGACAGCGCGGCGCGAAACCACGATGTTGTTGCGCTTGCGGTCGAGCTTGATGACCTTGAAATCGAGTTCCTTGCCTTCGAAGGGAGAGGTGTCCTTGATCGGGCGCGTATCGACGAGCGATCCGGGCAGGAAGGCGCGGATGCTGTTGATCATGACCGTGAGACCACCCTTGACCTTTCCGGTGACGAGGCCCTGCACGATCGTGCCTTTTTCCAGCGCTTCTTCCAGTTCCTGCCAGGCTGCGAGGCGTTTTGCCTTGTCGCGGGAAAGACGGGTTTCGCCGTAGCCGTCTTCGAGGGACTCGATTGCGACGGAGACAAAATCGCCGGGCTTGACTTCGATTTCGCCTTTTTCGTTGCGAAATTCCTCGACGGGGATGAAGCTTTCGGATTTCAATCCTGCATTGACCACGACGACGTTGTAATCGACGCGCACCACTTCAGCGGTGATCACTTCGCCCGCGCGCATTTCCATGCGGCCTAGGCTTTCCTCGAACAGGGAGGCAAAACTTTCGTGGATTTCGGAAACCGGGGAGACAGAGGCCATCTTGAATAATACCTAAAAATATCCCGACAGGCGGGGGTTGGTTAATCGAACCGGGAAACACTCCCGGAACTCTTCGCGGAAAAAAGATCAAGAACCCTGGATACGGCATCCATTATGCCGATCCGGGTCGTGTCGACCAGTTCCGCGTCAGCGTTTTGCTGCAACGGGGCCACGCTACGTCTGCTGTCGCGTTCGTCGCGTTCCCTGATATCCTGCAAAAGGGTATCAATATTAACACTGGCTCCTTTCTCAATCAACTGTTTATGCCTTCTTTTTGCGCGTTCTTCCGCGCTTGCCGTGAGGAATACCTTGAGAATGGAGTCGGGAAAGACGGTCGAGCCCATGTCGCGCCCGTCCGCGACGAGGCCGGGCGGGCGCCTGAAGCGCTTCTGGCGCTCGAGAAGCGCTGTTCTCACCTGCGGCAATGCCGCAACGCGGGATGCGCCGCTCGAGCAGATTTCGCTCCTGATTGCATCCGTGACCGGGGCGCCGTCGAGCAGGATTTCCCCATTTTTGAACAGGATTTCCATTTTTTCCACGAGGCTCGTCACCTGTTCTCCGTCGTCGAGCGAAATTCCGGCCCTGATCGCGGCAAGGGCGGCGATGCGGTAAAGGGCGCCGCTGTCGAGGTAATGAAATCCCAGCTTTTTTGCGACTATGGCGGCTACGGTGCCTTTTCCGGAAGCGGACGGGCCGTCTATGGAAATGACGGGTACGGGAGCCGCGATCTCCCCGAAGCGCTCGAAATATTCGGGGAAGGTTTTTGCCACGCATCCGGGGTCGTTGATGCGCACATGGGCGCCGAAGGATGCGAGCGAAAAACACATCGCCATCCTGTGGTCGTCATAGGTGTCGATTTCGGCATAACGGATTTCTTCGGGCGGGGTGATCGAAATATAATCCCGGCCTTCCTCGACCGTTGCGCCGAGCTTTCCCAGTTCCGTGGCCATGGCGCTGATGCGGTCGGTTTCCTTGACGCGCCAGCTCGCGATATTGCTTAATGTCGTTTTGCCTTTTGCGAAAAGCGCGGTGACGGCGAGGGTCATCGCGGCATCCGGTATATGGTTGCAGTCGAGGTCTATGGCTTTCAGTCCGCCAACAGGGGCGCTTGCTTCGATCCAGTTTTCCCCCATGACGATTTTCGCGCCCATTGCCTCCAGCGCTTCGGAGAATTTCGCGTCGCCCTGGACGCTGTTCCTCCCGACTCCTGTCACTCGCACGGGGCCGCCCCCTATCGCCCCTGCGGCGAGGAAGTAGGAAGCGGACGAAGCATCCCCCTCGACATGGATGATGCCGGGACTCCGGTAACGGCTGTCCGCAGGAATGATGAATGCGTTCCAGCCTTCACGCTCGACCGTCACGCCGAACTGCTTCATCATGGCGAGCGTGATTTCGATGTAAGGCCTCGAAATCAGATCCCCTTCCACTTCCAGCCGGATTTCCCGCTTGACGAGGGGAAGGGCCATCAGAAGGCCCGTGAGGAACTGGCTGGAGACATATCCCCGCACCGAAAGGCTTGCGTTTTCATTATCCGGAAAAGGCATGATTTCAAGGGGAGGGAAGCCATCGTTTCCGAGATAGGCTATCCTTGCGCCGATCTGCCGCAATGCATCCACGAGATCCCCTATAGGGCGCTCATGCATGCGGGACACGCCTGACAATTCATAATGCCCGCCAGACAATGCCAGAACAGCCGTCAAAGGCCTGAATGCGGTTCCGGCGTTCCCCAGGAAAAGTCTGGCTTCTTTTGCCGGGAAGTTTCCTTCCATGCCTTCCACGATGCAGGCGTTTTTGCCCTTGAATTCGATTTTGACCCCGAGTTTTTGCAGGGCTTCGAGCATGCGGGACGTATCGTCGGATTCCAGCAGGTCATGGATTTCGGTTTTGCCTGATGCGAGCGCCGCGAGCAGCAGCACGCGGTTGGAGATGCTCTTGGAGCCCGGCAAATTCACTGTCCCGCGTGCGGACATCGAATGGGGGAGATCGATATATTCTTTTTTCATTTCAATAATGCTCGATATTATGTCGGGCGTTTCGCGGCATCCGGGTTCAATTCGGCGTCCTTCCGAAGGGTGCGGTCGATCAGATCGAGAATCGGCTGCCACCAACGCATGCATGATACTGCAAAACGTTCGACGGCATCCAGGTCGACCACGCGGGCTGGATGTTTCTGCAAACTGACATTCCCGCAAGGCGACGTGATGTCGGCTATGGCATTCAGATAGGCGAGGCGCTCTTCCGATGGAATGTTGATCGGGGGAAACCCGTTTTCGCCGAAGCGCTTTCCGACACAGAAAGCAGCCAGTGCATTGTGATTGAAGATAGGCTTTATTACGGCTTCCAGACGCTTCGCACGGCGTGCGCGAGGCTGAAGATTTCTTCCAGCTTATTTGCATCGCCCTGAGCCAGTGCCTCATGGAGGGTTTCGAGTTCCTGCATATAGTGCCCCAATTCGGTCAATAATGCATCTCGGTTGGCAAGGCAGATATCCGTCCACATTTCAGGCGAGCTTCCCGCGATTCTCGTGAAATCCCTGAAGCCGCTTGCTGCGAAAGACAACAGCAGGTCGCGGTTTTTCCGTCCGGCGAGATCGTGAACCAGGGCAAAGGAGAGGAGGTGGGGCAGGTGGCTTACGGCGGCGAACACCGCATCGTGTTCGTCAGGCGTCATTTCGGTCACTGTCGCGCCGCAAGCCTCCCATGCAGCCTTGATTCGTGCGATGGCATCGGGCAAATTTTCAGGCAGCGGCGTCATCACCACTTTTTTCCCCTGAAAGAGATCAACGCGCGCCGCAAGTGGGCCGCTGTTTTCCCCACCGGCGATGGGGTGGGCCGGCACGAATCCGGAAAGATGCGCGCCAAGACATTCGCGGGCGTGAAGAACCACGTCTGCCTTCGTGCTGCCGCCATCGGTGATCAGGGTGTTCTTGCCCAGATGAGGCGCAATGCGTGTCATGATGTCGGCCATTTGCCCGACTGGCACGGCGAGCAGAACAAGATCGGCGTCTGCGACTTCCCTTAAATCACCGCCGATACTGTCGATGATGCCCAGCGCTTTTGCCTGTTGCAACGTAACATCGCTGCGCCCGAATCCTGTCACATTGCGCACAGCTTTCGCCTCCTTCAATGCAAGGGCGAAAGAGCCGCCTATGAGTCCCGCGCCGAAGATAACAAGTTTCATGTCAGCTTTCATGCAGAAGCTTGCCTGCGCTGTCGACCACCCTGACTTCGACCGGGATGCCTGCGCGCACGCTCGCCGTGACTACGCAAAAGTCCTCGAACTGGGCAAGACACCGGTCGAGATGCTCGTATTTCGCATCCAGCCTGATTTCGACGGCGATTTTGCCTATCCTGAGCCGCCCCTTGTCGTTCCTCGCCAACGTTACGCTTGCCTTCGTTCTGACTCCGCTCACATTCTGCCTGAACTTCTTCAGGCAGAATACCAGGCTTGCGGAGAGGCAGTTCGCGACCGCTGCGGCAAGGAGGCGCGATGCGTTCGGGCCGTGCCCCTGACCGAGCGGGGGAGGTTCATCGACGAGAAGCTCGCTTGCGCCGAAATCGACCCTGAATTCGTAGTCCCTGATCTCTTCGAGTTCGATGGAGAAGTCGCTGTCCATCGGGGATCTCAGAGATCCCGGCCGAGGGCCAGCGCGATCTGCCTCAATACGCCCATCAGGTTCTTGAGTTCCTGCGGGTTCAGCGCCTGATCCGCATCGCACCATGCCTCGCATGGCTTGGGATGCATTTCCACGAGCAGCCCGTCGGCGCCTGCCGCAATCGCGGCCCGCGAGAGCGCGGGAACCATCCAGGCTTTTCCGCCCGCGTGGGAAGGATCGACGATCACGGGAAGATGGGTTTCGCGCTTCAATACGGGAATCGCAGTGACATCGAGAACGTTCCTGTAGGCGGTCTCGAAAGTGCGGATGCCGCGTTCGCAGAAAATGATGTTGTGGTTGCCGCCTGCCGCGATGTACTCGGCGGACATCAGCCATTCCGAGACGGTGGCGGACATGCCGCGCTTCAGGATCACGGGTGTGTCGATTTTGCCGACTTCCTTCAGAAGATCGAAGTTCTGCATGTTGCGCGTGCCGATCTGGATGACATCGACCCCGCGCTCGAGGAAGGTGTCGAGCATCCTGACATCCATGAGTTCGGTCACGATGGGAAGATCGTATTTCCTGGCTGCCCGTCCGAACATGTCGAGCCCCTCGACACCCTTGCCCTGAAAGGCATAGGGGCTGGTCCTGGGTTTGAACGCGCCGCCACGCATCAGCCTGCATCCGGCCTCGCTCACGAATTGCGCGGAGGCATCCATCTGTTCCTGGGTTTCGACCGAGCAGGGGCCGGCGATGATCTGGATCTGTTTTCCGCCGAGCGGTATTCCCCTGATGTCGATCACGGTGTCCGCGGGATGGGATTCACGCGAGACGATCTTGTACTGCTTGACGATGTGCATGGAATACTCGACCCCGGGGAGGGAATCGAACATTTCCGGTGCGAGCTTGCGTTCGTCCCCGATCGCGCCGATCACGGTGCGCTCGGTGCCGCGGGAGATGTTGGCGTCGAGGCCATGATCGCGGATTTTGGCGAGGACGGTTTCGATTTGCTGTTCCGTGACGTCACGGTTCATGATGATGATCATGCTGATTCTCCAATCGCCCTTTTCAGGGCCTGTAAAAATTTGTCGTTTTCGGATTCCAGTCCGATGCTGACCCTGAGGTGTTCCGGCATGGCGTAGCCCGCAATCGGACGCACGATCACGCCCAGCCTGAGGAGCTTCTGATAGATCGCATGGGCGTGTCCAACATGGAAGCTCAGGAAGTTTCCATACGAAGGAATGTATTCGAGTCCCATTTTTGCGAAACCTTCCTTCAACTGGCTCATGCCCGAAAGGTTGAGTTCATGGCTTTTTGCAAGGAATGCGGTGTCGGAGAGCGCTGCGATCGCTGCTGCCTGGGCGATGCTGTTGACGTTGAAGGGCTGCCTCACCCGGTTCATCATGTCGGCAACAAGGGGATGGGCGAGCGCGAATCCGACCCTGAGTCCCGCGAGGCCGTAAGCCTTCGAGAATGTCCGGGTGACGATCAGGTTGGGGAAATCGGCGAGCCACTTCATGCTGTTCGAGTCGAGTCCGCTGGGCAGGTATTCGTCGTAGGCTTCGTCGAGCACGACCAGGATGGAAGGGGGGAGCCGCTTCATGAAGGACAGCAGCGTGTCCGCTTCCAGCAAGGTGCCCGTGGGATTGTTGGGATTCGCGATGAACACCATCCTGGTCTCGTTTTCCAGCTTTGCGAACATCGCATCCAGGTCGTGCCCCCAGTCTTTCGCGGGCGCTTCTATTCCCTTGGCGCCCGCCGCCTGAACGGCAAGGGAATACACGGCGAAAGCATGCTGTGAAAAAACCGCCGAGCATCCGGGTTCGAGGAAAGCGCGGGCGGCAAGTTCGAGCAGGTCGTTGGAGCCGTTGCCGAGCACGATGGCATCCCGCTCAATCCCGTAGCGCTCCGAGATCGCGGCTTTGAGTTCGAAGCCGTTGCCGTCGGGATAGCGTGCCACATCAAGCAACGCCTTTTCGGCCGCCATCAATGCTTTCGGGCTCGTTCCAAGCGGATTTTCGTTGGAGGCGAGCTTCACGATGTCCCTGATGCCGAGTTCCCGTTCCAGTTCCGGGATCGGTTTTCCCGGCGCATAGGGGAAAATGGAGCGGATGTGGCTGGGCGTGATTTCGCAGATATCGATGCTCATGAGACTGCCGATGGATAGGAACCAAATATTTTGAGGAATGCCGTCCTTGCAGCGAGTTCTTCGAGCGCTTTTGCGACGTTTTTGTCCTTCTGATGCCCTTCGATGTCGACGAAGAAAGCATATTCCCATAATCCGGTTCCGGCAGGACGGGATTCGAATTTCGTCATGCTGACCTTGTGGTCCGCGAACGGGGCGAGCAGATCATGCACGGCGCCCGGTCTGTTCTTCGCGGAAAAAACGAGGGAAGTCTTGTCGCAGCCGGAAGGGGCCGCATCCACTTTTCCCAGCACCAGAAAGCGGGTCGTGTTGTCGGGTTCATCCTCGATGTTTCCGGCAAGGATGTCGAGCTTGTAGACTTCCGCGGCAGTCTCCCCTGCTATGGCGCAGGCGGTATCGTCCATGGAGGCGAGCCTCGCAGCTTCGGCATTGCTCGAAACCTCGATGCGCGCGGCATCGGGCAGATTCCGGTTGAGCCATTCGCGACACTGGGCGAGAGACTGGGCATGGGAATAGATTTTTTCGATTTTCTCCATGCTTCTGCCCAGAAGATTCTGGTGTACGCGCAGCAGCACTTCGCCGCAGATTTTGAGGGGAGATTTCAGGAGAAGGTCGAGCGTTATCGGGATCGACCCGCCTGTCGTGTTCTCGACAGGAACGACGGCGTAATCGCTATTGCCCGACTCCACAGCCCTGAAAATAGCGTCGATCGACAGGCATGAAATCGACTTCGCTTCGTGGCCGAAGTGCTTGATCGCCGCCTGCTGGGAGAAAGTGCCTTCCGGGCCGAGATAAGCCACCTTCAGCCCTTCTTCGAGCGCCCTGCAGGCGGAGATGATTTCGACGAACAACCCGGCGACGGCCTCGCCGGAAAGCGGCCCCCTGTTTTTTTCCCTCAGCCTGCGCAGCACCTGAGCTTCGCGTTCTGGCCTGTAGATCGCGCCGTTCTTGATGTGCCCGATTTTTCTCGCATGCTCGGCACGGCGGCTGATCAACTCGAGAATTTCGAGATCGATTGCATCGATCGCTTCCCTGTGATGTTTGAGGCGGTCTTCACTCATGTCTTAAAGCCAGGTCCCTGACCCTGACGACGCCGGGAATCGAGGCGATTTGTTCGATGACGGGGGAGGATGCGGGAGAATCGATATCGACCAGCGTATAGGCGATTTCCCCGCGCGATTTGTTCGCCATGTTGTGGATGTTGATCCCGGCCCCCGCGAATGCCGTGGATATCTGCCCCAGCATGTTCGGAACATTGGCGTTGACTATGGCGATCCTGTAGTTCGATTCCCGCGCCATTTCCAGGTTGGGGAAATTCACGGTATTCAGGATGTTGCCGTGTTCGAGATAATCCATGACCTGGCTCGCCGCCATGACTGCACAGTTGTCTTCCGCTTCGCGCGTCGATGCGCCGAGATGGGGGAATGCGACCACCCCTTGCCGACCCTTGAGCTTTTCGCCCGGAAAATCGCAGATGTAGGATTTGATTTTTCTGGCTTCCAGTGCTGCAATGACCGCATCTTCGTCGACTATGCCGTCGCGCGCGAAATTGAGCAGGATGGCGCTTTTTTTCATGACCGACAGGCGCTTCGCATCGATCAGGTTGCGCGTCGAATCCAGAAGCGGAACATGCAGGGTGACGAAATCACTCGCTTTCAGGAGCGCTTCCACGCTGTATGCCCTGACAACCTGGGATGGCAGGCCCCATGCGGCGTCGACCGTGATTTCGGGATCGTATCCCATGACATTCATGCCAAGCCTGAGCGCGGTTTCGGCGACCAGCCTGCCGATTGCGCCAAGGCCGATGATGCCGAGGGTATGGCCAGGCAGTTCGCTGCCGGCGAAAGCCTTCTTGCCTTCCTCCACCTGCTTGCCTATGTCCACCCCTTCGAGGCTTTCGGCAAATTTGATCGCAGGGATCAGGTTCCGCGCACCCATCAGCATCGCGGCGAGCACCAGTTCCTTTACGGCATTTGCGTTTGCCCCAGGCGTATTGAATACCGGGATTCCATGCGACGTCATTTTCGCCACCGGGATGTTGTTCGTTCCGGCGCCTGCCCGCGCTATCGCAAGGACCGATTCCGGTATGCCCATGTTGTGCATGTCGAAGGATCGCAGCAGGATCGCATCGGGGTTGTCGATCTTCGGCCCGACCTCGTAGCGCCTGGGCGCAAAACGTTCCAGCCCACAGGCTGAAATCGAATTGAGGGTCAGGATCCTGAATGGCTCAGGCATGCTCGAATTCCCGCATGAATTCGACGAGGGCTTTCACGCCTTCGATGGGCATGGCGTTGTAGAGCGAAGCGCGCATCCCGCCAACAGAGCGGTGGCCCTTGAGCTGGAACATGTTGCGCGCTTCCGCGCCCTTCAAAAATGCACCGTCCCGCTCCGCATCCTTCAGGGTGAAGGGAATATTCATCCTGGAGCGGTCCTCCCGCGCCACGGGGTTGTGGTAGAAATCGCCGGAATCGAGATAATCGTAGAGGATCTTCGCTTTTTCGATGTTGCGCGCTTCCATGGCTTCCAGCCCGCCGTTTTTCTTCAGCCATTTGAACACCAGCCCCGCGATGTAGATCCCATATGTCGGCGGCGTGTTGTACATTGAGTCGTTGTCCGCATGGATCTTGTAGTCCAGCATTGTCGGGATGCCGGGGAGCGGATTTCCAATCAGGTCTTCACGCACGATCACTATGGCAAGTCCCGCAGGACCGATGTTTTTCTGCGCCCCGGCATAGATGAGGCCGAAGCGCGAAACGTCGATTTTGCGCGAGAGGATATTGGAGGACATGTCGGCAACCAGGGGAACTTCCCCCGTCTCCGGGATCCAGTCGAACTCGACCCCGCCTATCGTCTCGTTGGGGGTGTAATGGACATAGGCGGCATCCGGAGAGAGCTTCAGTTCCTTCGGGGCATAGGTGAATTTGCGATCCTCGGCGCTTGCCGCGATGTTCACCGTGCAGAATTTCTTGGCTTCGCTGATCGCTTTTTTCGACCATTCTCCCGTGTTGACGTAATCCGCGCAGGATTTTCCGCGCAGCAGGTTCATCGGGATCATGGAAAACTGTGCGGAAGCGCCGCCCTGGAGGAAAAGAACCTTGTAACCGGCTGGAATGGAAAGAAGCTCGCGCAGATCGGTTTCGGCTTCCTGAGCGATTCCCATGAATTCCTTGCCCCGATGGCTCATTTCCATGACGGACATGCCGCTGCCGCGCCAGTCGAGCATCTCGGCCTTGGCCGTTTCAAGAACTTCCTCGGGCAATACCGCCGGGCCTGCGCTGAAATTGTAAACTCTCATTATTCTTCCTCCGTTTCGACAACCTTTTCAAGACCCGCCAGCTTTTCGTCCGGCCCGAGATTGATCAGGGTGACACCCTGGGTCGAGCGGCTCATTTCCCTGATTTCGACGACACGCGTGCGTATCAATACGCCGCCCGTCGTGATGAGCATGATTTCATCGGATTCCTCGACGAGGGTTGCGGCCACGACTCGCCCGTTGCGTTCGGAAGTCTGTATGGCGATCATCCCCTGGGTGCCGCGCCCATGCCGTGTGTATTCGGTGATGGATGTGCGTTTGCCGTAGCCGTTTTCGGTCGCCGTGAGGACGGACTGCATTTCGTCTTCCGCCGCGAGGAGCGAGATCACTCGGCTGTTTTCAGGCAGCCTCATGCCACGCACGCCGCGCGCGCCCCTGCCCATCGCCCTCACGTCGTTTTCATCGAAGCGCACGGCTTTTCCCGAATCCGAGAATAGCATGATGTCGTGCCGGCCGCAGGTGATGACGACGCCGATCAGGAAGTCGTTTTCGTCGAGATCGATGGCGATGATCCCGGACGTGCGCGGGCGGGAGAATTCCGAAAGCGGGGTTTTCTTGACCGTGCCGTTCGAAGTCGCCATGAACACGTAATGATCCTCAAGGAAGGATTTTACCGGCAGGATCGCATTGATCTTCTCGTTCTCGGCAAGCGGCAGCAGGTTGACGATAGGCTTGCCACGGCTCGTCCTGCTGCCCTGGGGCACTTCGTAGACCTTGATCCAGTAGACGCGGCCCAGGCTCGAGAAACAAAGAATGTAATCGTGGCTGTTGGCGATGAACAGCCTGTCGATGAAATCGTCTTCCTTGGTCGATGCAGCCTGTTTTCCGCGTCCGCCGCGTTTCTGCGCATGGTAATCGTCGAGCGGCTGGCTCTTGATGTAGCCGCTGTGGGAGAGCGTCACGACGAGATCCTCGGGCGTGATCAGGTCTTCCATGCTCAGGTTTTCCGCATTCACGATGATTTCGCTGCGCCGCTTGTCGCCGAACTGGCTCCTGATCTCGCCAAGCTCGGTCGCTATGATTTCATTGACGCGGGAAGCCTTGGACAGGATGTCGATGAGGTCGGCGATTTTGTCCATGATTTCGCCGTATTCCGTAACGATCTTGTCCTGCTCCAGCCCGGTCAGGCGCTGCAGTCGCAGTTCGAGGATGGCCTGCGACTGGGCTTCCGAGAGGAAGTAGCCCGATCCGGTCAGCCCGAATTCCAGGGGAAGGCCCTCGGGGCGCGAGTCGAGCGCGCGCTTGAGCATATCTTCGACGAGCTTCGAGCGCCAGGATCTTTTCATCAGCGCTTCGCGTGCGATGGACGGGGTGGGGGAGGACTTGATGAGGGCAATGATTTCGTCCACGTTGGAGAGCGCGACCGCCAGGCCCTCCAGGATATGTCCGCGATCCCTCGCCTTTTTGAGTTCGAACACATGGCGTCTCGTCACCACCTCGAACCTGTGGCGCAGGAAGGCTTCCAGGATTTGCTTGAGGTTGAGGAGCCTCGGCTGGTTGTCGACAAGCGCGACGAAGTTCATGCCGAAAGTATCCTGAAGCTGAGTCTGCTTGTAGAGATTGTTCAGCACGACTTCAGGCATTTCAGCGCGCTTGAGTTCGATCACGACGCGCATTCCGGAGCGGTCGGATTCGTCCCGCAAATCCGAAATGCCCTCGATCTTCTTTTCCCTGACGAGTTCGGCGATTTTTTCGATGAGATTTTTCTTGTTGACCTGATAGGGCAGCTCGTCGACGATGATCGCCTGCCGGTTTTCGAGATCCTCGAAATGGGTGCGGGCGCGCATGACGACTCGCCCCCGCCCTGTCCTGTATCCTTCCCTGACGCCGACTGTGCCGTAGATGATTCCGGCAGTCGGGAAGTCGGGGCCGGGAACGATCTCGATGAGATCATCTATGGTGATTTCGGGGTTTCCGAGGAGTGCGAGGCAGGCATCGACGATTTCGGAGAGGTTGTGGGGCGGAATGTTGGTCGCCATCCCGACGGCGATTCCCGAGGAACCGTTGATCAGGAGGTTGGGGATCTTCGCCGGGAAAACCAGCGGCTCCTGTTCGGACCCGTCGTAGTTGGGGCCGAAATCGACGGTTTCCTTTTCGAGGTCGGCCAGAAGCTCGTGCCCGATCCTCGCCATCCTGATTTCGGTATAACGCATCGCCGCTGCATTGTCGCCGTCCACTGACCCGAAATTGCCCTGGCCGTCGACAAGGATGTAACGCAGGGAGAAGTCCTGCGCCATCCTGACTATGGTGTCGTAAACGGCCGTATCGCCGTGGGGGTGGTATTTGCCGATCACGTCACCGACGATACGGGCGGATTTCTTGTACGGCTTGTTCCAGTCGTTCGAGAGTTCGTGCATGGCGTACAGCACGCGTCTGTGGACGGGTTTCAGTCCGTCCCTTACATCCGGCAATGCCCTCCCGACGATCACGCTCATCGCGTAATCGAGATAGGAGTGGCGCATCTCCTCTTCCAGGCTGACAGGCAGGGTTTCTTTTGCGAATTGTTCCATGAATGTGCGATCGCCGCTAGGCTGCAGAAGACCTTGATTTATTAAGTTTCAGGATTGATCCAATCTTCGATTTTAACATCAGCTTGCCCAAATTGCATGTTCGTGGCAAGAAAGTTTTTTATGTTATGATTCTGGAACGACTCTATTGTGCCCCCGTTCCCGCAGCGTGGGGCTTTTTGTTAGCTATGGCTGAACAGATTGATTTATTGATCGATGCACGATGGGTCATCCCCGTCGAACCCGATGTCGTGCTCGAAAACCATGCGGTTGTGGTGTCCAACGGCAGGGTCAGGGCGATCCTGCCCAGCATCGATGCGCATCGGTCATTTGTTGCGAAGCGCCAGGTTTCGCTCAGAAACCACATGCTCATACCCGGTCTCGTCAATATCCACACTCATGCGGCGATGACGCTGATGCGCGGGATGGCCGACGATCTTCCGCTCATGAGGTGGCTCTCCGAACATATCTGGCCCGCCGAGAAGCTGCACCTGGGGCGCGAATTCGTCTATGACGGCACGAAGCTTGCCTGTGCCGAGATGCTCAAGGGCGGCACGACCTTTTTCAACGACATGTATTTCTTTCCGGACGCGGCGGCTCAGGCTGTGCTGGATGCGGGAATGCGCGCAGCGATAGGCATGGTCGTTTTCGATTCCGTGACCCCTTATGCGAGCGATTGCGACGATTATCTCAACAAGGGGCTTGCCGCGCGGGACGCATATGGTTCGAACCCGGCGCTTTCCTTCTTTTTCGCTCCTCACGCGCCCTACACGGTGAGCGACAAATCCTTCTCCAAGATACTGACCTATGCGCAGGAACTCGACCTGCCCATCCATATCCACCTGAACGAGACGCAGGATGAGGTGAGGTCGAGCCTGGAGCAGCACCATATGAGTCCGGTTTCCCGTCTCTCCAGACTTGGCCTTCTGGGGCCGAACCTGATCGCGGTGCACATGGTTCATGCAAGTCACGAGGATATCGGGATTCTGGCAAGGGAAGGCTGCCATGTGGCCCATTGTCCAACGTCCAACCTTAAACTCGCAAGCGGCTTTGCGCCTGTTTCGGAAATGATGGATGCCGGGATCAATGTCGGGCTTGGAACCGATGGAGCTGCGAGCAACAACCGCTCCGACATGTTCGCGGAGATGCGTCTGGCAGCGCTCCTCGCCAAGGGGCAAACCAGAAAGGCGGAAGCCCTGCCCGCTCATCGCGCCATCGAAATGGCGACATTGAATGGCGCTCGGGCGCTCGGGATGGACAAGGATATCGGCTCCCTGGTTCCGGGTAAATTCGCCGACATGGTGGCGATGGAGATGACGGGGAGCGAGCTTTCCCCGGTTTACGACCCGCTTTCCCATCTCGTCTATTGCGCAGGACGCGAACATGTCAGCCATGTCTGGGTCGGCGGGGAGATCAGGGTGGATGAAGGGAATTTCGTCTCGCTCGACGAGGCGGCATTGATAACGAAGGCGGCCCGGTGGAAAGAAAGGATCGCTTCAGCTTAAGGGAAATCATCATGAACGTGGATCAGATCGAAATCGAAAAATTCAGTCACAATGCGCATCACTGGTGGGACAGGAACGGGGCGTTCAAACCGCTCCACGAGGTTAATCCGCTGCGCCTGGACTATATCGACAAGAACGCCTCACTTGCCGGGAAGTCCGTGCTGGATGTCGGCTGCGGTGGCGGGATACTTTCGGAATCCATGGCGGCAAAGGGCGCGAAAGTGACCGGCATCGATCTCGCCGAAAAGGCGCTCAACGTAGCGAAACTCCATCTTTTCGAAAGCGCGCTGGAAGTCGAATACCTGAAGATGCCCGTTGAGCATTTCGCGCAGGTCAGGCCCCGCAATTTCGATGTCGTGACCTGCATGGAGATGCTCGAACATGTTCCCGATCCGCAGAGCATCGTGACGGCCTGCGCCGAACTCGTGAAGCCTGGCGGTCATGTGTTTTTCTCCACCCTCAACCGCAATCCGAAATCCTATCTCCTTGCGGTTCTCGGTGCCGAATACATCTTCAACCTGCTGCCCAAGGGTACTCATGATTATTCCAAATTCATCAAGCCTTCGGAGCTTGCCCATTTCTGCAGGAATGCGGGTCTCGAAGTCGAAGATCTCATCGGGATAAGCTACGATCCTTTCGAGAAACGCTATGCCCTGGGGCGGGATGTCGACATCAACTATATCCTGTGGTGCAGGGCTTGACCGCGATACTGTTCGATCTCGACGGCACGCTTGCCGATACCGCGAAGGATCTGGGGCTTGCGCTCAACACGCTGAGATCGGATAGGGGGCTTCCCGAGCTTGCCCTCGGGATCATCCGGCCGCAGGCGTCCAACGGGGTGCGCGGGCTGCTCGGCCTGGGTTTTGGAATCACGCCGGAGGCCGAAGGCTACGCCTTGCTTCGTGACGAATTCCTCGAAGTGTACATGGAGAATATCTGCAACAGGACGCGCCTTTTCGACGGCATGCCGGAACTCCTGGACGAGGTGGGAAAAATGGGTCTTCCCTGGGGAATCGTCACCAACAAGCCCATGCGCTTCACCCTGCCGCTCGTGGAAAGGCTGGGGCTGGCCGCGCAGGTTGTCGTGGGCGGGGATCTCTGCGCCCATCAGAAGCCCCATCCCGAACCCCTGCTTTATGCTGCGGAAAAATTGTCCGTTTCGCCATCGAGCTGCATTTATCTTGGGGACGACAGGCGCGATACGGATGCGAGCCTTGCCGCGGGAATGATTTCCATCGTTGCGCGTTACGGCTACCTCGGCGCCGGGGATGTGGAAAGCTGGGGCGCGCATGGCGGGATCGATCATCCTCTGGAGCTTCTGAAGTATATTGCCTGAACTTGTCCGAGCTTCCCCTGTCTATATGATTGACCGCCGCTATGTTATAGTGGCGCAAAGCCGGGGGCGACCTGGTTTCGACGTGGGTTGCAAAGCAGAGTGGGGCATACCGAGGACCAGTACCTTGTAAAAAGCTGGAAAACTTTAAACGCAAACGACGAACGTTTCGCTTTAGCCGCTTAATCGGCTAAACTCCACGCCGGCAGTCCATGGGCCGGGCCTGATTCTGGGCAGTGGAGTCATTTACATGGAATCGCAACATGCAGGGTCGCTTTGCATGACGCTAAAAAATAGGCGACTCGCCTGAAGCAAGCCTGTTCGGCTGGCGTGCCAGGGTTAAATCAAACAACCGGACTAAGTATGTAGAACTGCCTGTAGAGGGCTTGCGGACGCGGGTTCGATTCCCGCCGCCTCCACCAATAACAAAACCCTCAACCGTTCTCAGTTGGGGTTTTTTCTTGTCCGATCGCGCCAGTTCCCGCGTGCTGTTGGGGGTTCCTACGGAAGCCTGCGGACTTCGGTAGCCGCCCGCATTGGCCGTTCCCGGCCACATTTCACTCTCTCCGGACCATTTTTCTCTCCGGCTCAGATCTCTCAAAGTCGCCCGAAGTACGCAAGGGTCATGATTGCAACAGATATGAGTCAATAGGTTGCGCGCGGACGAATCAAACGGTTGATTTTCAGCATCAGTAGGCGGAGGAAACCGCCCTGATTCAGCGAGTGGAGAATAGCGGTGTCGCTGCGTCATTGCGCATCGACGCCGATGTGCGCCTTCATGCCGAAATGCCATTGATTGCCTTTCTTGGTCTGGTGCATCTCCGGATCGCGCTGGCCGTCCTCGTTCTTGGTCGAGGGCGGAGCTGCAATCAGCGTGGCATCCACAATCGTTCCTTCCCGAAGAAACAGCCCCTTCTCGGCCAGATGCCCATTGATGGTGTTGAAAATGGCCTCGGTCAATTGATGCCTCTCCAGCAAATGCCTGAAGTTGAGCACCGTCGTGGCATCGGGGGCGGCTTCGCGGCTCAGATCAATCCCAACAAAATGCCGTATCGCCTGACTGTCGTAGATCGCGTCTTCTATCCCCTCGTCTGACAGACCAAAGCATTGCTGAGCCACATACATCCTCAGAATACGCTTCAGTCCAATCGGTGGGCGTCCAGGCCCTCCCTGCTTTGGATAGAACGGGACAATCTTCTCGATCAGCTTATCCCACGGCGTGATCGCTTCAATTTCCGCCAAAAACCGATCCCGTCGGGTCTGTTTCTTCTTGGCTGCATATTCCAGTTCAGAAAAGCTCGTCTGCATTGCCTACTACATTCCCAATACCCTGTTGGGCTATTCTCTCAGATCCCTTCCCTTCATTGGGAATAAATCAGTGGTTCCCTAATGTGTAATACATAACAGGTCTTAACTGCGGTAATAAACCCTGCCGTAGTAGCGGGCGCGGTAGAGGAGGCGGGTCTCGTCCGAAAACCCTGCGCGATCGTGCAGCACGTTGTTGCAGATGAGGCCCATGCCGGGTTCGAGCTTGACATGGAAAATATAAGGCGAGGGGGATGAAAGCGCTGTTTCGATCGCGGCCACTGCGGCAAGCGTGATGCCGTCCTGCTTCCATGCAATCGAGCGCGTCCTCGCCGTATAACGCATGTGCAGGTTTTCATTCGAGTCGAACGAAAACACGGATCCCGTTTCGGCTTTGCGCGCAACATGGTTTTCACCCATGCGCTCGGGTATCGTCATTGCATCGGGTTCGGACAGGGCGCGCACGAAATCCGGATTTTCGTCCCGCAGCAGGCAATACAGGATTTCGTGATCCATCAGGCGATTCTCCCCGCCCAGGGAAGCGCTACGCACGCAATGCAGCAGCATCGCGCGGATTTTGCGTTCGGGCGGATTGTAATAGCCGTCGGTATGCCATTTGATCGGCTTGTCGGTATAGGGGATATAGCCTTGCCCATCCTTCGACACGGCGATTCTGGAGACGCCGTCTTCTCCCGAGAGCCAGTTGGCATCCAGGCTTTCGAGGCCGAATTGCCTGCCAAAGCGCCGCATGTCCGGATCAATGGTGCGGCTTGCATAGATTGCCAGGTTGCTTCTTTTGCAGCGATCGAGTATCGCCGCGTGTTCGCCAGGCGTGAGCGCATGCAGGTCGCCGACTTCGACGATCAATTCGTCGATGGAGACAGGCGATTGCCCGAATTTCCTGTCGCGCCAGCGCAGGTAGCGTTCATTATCCATATTCAGGATTCTTCGTCGAGCAATCCCCTCATGGCGCGCTGGACGGTTGAGACCGCGTCCGGCGCTTCCACGGATACGATCTGATCGACGATCCAGTGTTTATCCTTCTCTTGCGCATGTTCGAGTATGTAGTGACCGAGACAGCGGATAAAGGCGAAATCCGGGCCTTCTGTTCCATATCCGAATTCGGCATAGACGTTAGAACGCTCGTTGAGGCGATCGATGAATTCGCTTCTGCACTTTCCCAAAGGCAGGCCGAGCAGGCTGTCCCTGTTTTCCGCCAGATTTTCCGCTACCCGGAGCGCAAGTTCGGTGGTGAAGGCGGCGCGCGATGCTTCCTCCAGGCGTTCGTAGGCTATCCTGTCCGCGATCTGGGTCAGGAAAATCAGGAATTCCGCGAGAAAATCGAAATATTGCGGCCCGACCTCGATATAGAAATCGGCGCGCCTCACGTTTTTGAGCGCATTCTGGGCGATTTTCCACAGGATGAAGGCCATCGCGCCGGCAATCTCCTGCGGGGATTTTTCCCGCTCGCCCCTGAACCAGCGACTCTTGACTCGCATCATCCCTTCCGGATGAAAAAATCGTATTCGCCTGGAGCGGTTTCGACAGACTCCAGGATGGTCATTCCGGTTGCGCTTGCCCATCCTTCGATGTCGGACTGGATGCCGGGGCAGTTGCTGGTGAGCTTCAGGATTTCTCCAGGGTGCATGCCGTTCAGGAGCTTTTTGGCTTCGACGATGGGGCCGGGGCAGATCACGCCGCGGATGTCGAGCAGCACGTTGGCCTTGAACGCCTTGCTCCTGCCTTTCCGGATGTAGTATCCCGTGCCGCCTGACATCTTTTCGGTATGCAGAACCTGATTGCCCGTTTGCCTCGCCCAAGCGAAGAGGTCGTCCTGGGTGCCGGGGCAATCGGATATCAGAAGCAGGACCTGACCTGATTCGATCTCATCCACCATTTTCTTTGCGCCGAGCAGGGGGCCGGGGCAGGTGAGTCCCTTCAGATCCAGCACGACATGGGCGACGAATGCGTTCATTCAGTATCCTCCCTTGCCGTAGGGTTGCGGCAGGCCGGCGACTTTCGCGCCCTGCTTGGCAGGTCCCATGGGGAAAAGGTCATACAAGGTTTTGCTGTCGGCATCCGCCCAGAATTCCTGTATCCCTTTCAGCATATTGCGGAAATTGGGGGTATGGCCGTGTTCGCGGTATTCGCCCCGCATGTAGTCGATGACCTTCCAGTGCTCGGGGGTGAGTGTGATGCCTTCGGATGCTGCGATGACGTTGGCGGCGTCGAGGCTGAAATCGGCTTCCAGCAGGTAGCCGTCGCCATCGGTTTCAACTTCCGCTCCATTGATGAGGTATGCCATGTTTTCCTCCTAATAAAAATGATTCACCATCAATCCAGTCCGGATATCGTCTTGTGCGGGACGAAAACGCCGCAGCCGAAGCGGCGGTAATCCCCTAGCCCCGTCTGTTGCAGTCTGATCGAGCCGGCAGGCTTGAGGTCGTGTATCACGAGGCTGTAGCCGGCTACCCTCCCTGTTTGCCGTCTGCCGCAAATCCACTTGCAGGGGATGTCGAGTTCGGCCAGTTTCGCGGCGATTTCGATAAGAAAACCCGCTTCATCCTGTTCGCTTGCCACGAGCTTCGAGTGCAGCGTCGGGTAGGGTTCCAGGCATTTTTTTCTGCCTGAACCCACTTCGAACAGGTCGCCGCCAATATCGAGCGTACTGCCTGTCAATTCCAGCGCATTGCGCGCGGATTTTTCGGGCAGGCGCAGAACCAGCTTCGCGCGCTGCGGCAGCAGGATGCCCCCCCCACTCTCCGCCCCCTTTAAGGGCAGGATTCCGGCAGACGCCAGGGTTTCGAGCCACGGCAGGATGCGGACAAGCTCGTCCCAGAGAGAAAAAGCATAGTCTGCCGGCACAAAACCGGCCTTGAGATCGAACACCATGTCGCTTACTTCATTGTCCATCGACGCTTGTCGCCCAGATTTTCATGGCCTCCCCCCATTGCCTCGCGGTCGCGGGATCGATGTCGAAGATGGTGAAACGCCTGCCTTCGCGGATGCGTATTCTCAGCAGACTCATCCCACCTGCCGCATGATCGATCTGCTGCAGCTCGATTTCCTGTCCGCCCAGAGGCACCCTGAATTTTTCCAGTTCGCTGATTTGCGACATCGTTAGTGAAGACCCAGGCAAAGATACGGGGAAACTGCTATATCAATATTATGCGATATTGAGCGTGAGGCAAGGTATCTGCGTCTATAGCCAATACGGGGGGGGTAGGATAACCCGGAAGGGTAGTTTACATGTGACTATCAGGCTTGTCTAATATACATCGGATGGCGGAGCGTATGGAGCTTGGGGGTTCGGCAGAACCCTCCATATAAATATGCAGGAGGAGGATTTATGGCTAAGAAGCTGCATGATACACCGAATCTCGACGAACTCGAGAACGGCCCGTGGCCCAGCTTTGTGACGGGGCTGAAGCGGCTGGCGAAGGACAAGGACATTGCGGTTGACCTGCTCGGTCAGCTCGAAACATCGTACAAGACCAAGAAGGGTTACTGGAAAGGCGGTACGGTCGGTGTCTTCGGCTATGGCGGCGGCATCATCCCGCGCTTCACCGAACTCAAGGACGAAAATGGCGAACCCCTGTACAAGGACGCCGCCGAATTTCATACCCTGCGCGTGCAGCCCCCTGCCGGCATGCATTATACCACCGAGGTGCTGCGCAAGATGGCCGACATCTGGGAGCGCCACGGTTCCGGACTGATCGCCTTCCATGGACAGTCAGGCGACATCATGTTCCAGGGTGCGACGACCGAAAATGTTCAGCCGGCATTCGACGAACTCAACGAACTCGGTTTCGATCTGGGCGGCGCCGGCCCTGCGGTGCGCACGTCGATGTCCTGCGTGGGGGCCGCCCGTTGCGAGCAATCCTGCTATGACGAAGCGAAAGCCCACCGCACCGTGATCAATACCTTCCTCGACGACATGCATCGCCCTTCGCTCCCCTATAAGTTCAAATTCAAGTTTTCAGGCTGCCCCAACGACTGCATGAACTCGATCCAGCGCGCGGATATGGCCGTCATCGGCACTTGGCGCGACAACATCCGCACCGACGAAGAACTGGCGAAGAAATGGTTCGCCAGGCACGGCATGAATGAACTGGTGAATGACGTGGTCGCCCGTTGCCCGACCAAGGCTTTCCAGTTCAAGGAAATCGGGGAAGTGAGGCAGGGCGATCATATTTCCGGCGTCGCGGTGAATGAAACCCATGCCGTCGAAATCGATAATCACGACTGCGTGCGCTGTATGCATTGCATCAACGTCATGACGGGGGCGCTCTCTCCCGGCAAAGACAAGGGCGCGACCATCCTTGTCGGCGGCAAGCGCACCCTGAAAATCGGAGATTTGATGGGTACTGTCGTGGTGCCTTTCATGAAGCTCGAAACGGACGATGACATGGAACAACTCGTCGATCTCGGGCAGCGCATCATCGACTTTTTCGCCGAGAATGCGCTCGAGCACGAGCGTACCGGAGAGATGATCGAGAGGATAGGACTCGTCAATTTCCTGGAAGCGATGGGGATAGACGTGGATCCCAGCATGGTCGCAAGTCCGAGGATGAACCCCTATGTCCGTATGGACGGGTGGGATGAGGAAGTTGCAAAAATCAAAGCCAAGAAGCAGGCTGCCTGAGGAGATATAGACCATGGCTCAAATCCAAATGCGCAGGCCGATCGAGAGCGGCGTTCCGGACAACAAGCTGTATCTTCATCCCGTGCTGCTCAAGAACTACGGCAACTGGAGATATCACGACAGGCCCCGCCCCGGCGTGCTGCACCATGTCGCCCACGGCGGCGACGAAGTGTGGACGGTCCGTGCCGGCACCCAGCGGCAGATGGATGTCTACACCATCCGCAAACTGTGCGACATTGCCGACCAGTTCGCCGAGGGGCATGTCCGTTTCACTATACGCTCGAACATCGAGTTCATGGTGTCGGAGGCTGCCAAGGTTGCGCCTCTGATCGCTGAACTGGAAGCGAACGGCTTTCCCGTGGGCGGCACCGGAAATTCCATGTCGATGATCGCCCATACCCAGGGCTGGCTGCATTGCGACATTCCCGGCACGGATGCTTCGGGCGCGGTGAAAGCGTTGATGGACGAACTGATATACGAGTTCAAGCATGAGGAAATGCCCAACCGCGTCCATCTTTCGACATCCTGCTGTGAAATCAATTGCGGCGGACAGGCCGACATCGCCATCATCGTGCAGCATACCAAGCCGCCCAAGATCAACCACGACCTCGTTGCCAATGTCTGCGAGCGTCCGGCCGTGGTTGCGCGCTGCCCGGTTGCGGCGATCCGCCCCGCGCTTGTCAACGGCAAGCCTTCCCTCGAAGTCGACGAGGCGAAATGCATCTGCTGCGGTGCATGTTATCCGCCCTGCCCGCCGATGCAGATCAACGATCCGGAGTATTCCAAGCTCGCGATCTGGGTGGGCGGCAAGAATTCGAATGCAAGGGCCAAGCCGACCTTCATGAAGATGGTGGCCTCGGGTCTTCCCAATAATCCGCCGCGCTGGCCTGAGGTGAGCGATGTGGTGAAGAAGATACTGTACACCTACAAGAACGATGCAAGGCCATGGGAGCGGCTTTCGGACTGGGTGGAGCGCATCGGCTGGCCGCGCTTTTTCGAGAAGACCGACCTGCCTTTCACCAAATATCTGGTCGACGACTGGCGCGGTTCGCGCGCCAACCTCAATGCTTCGACGCATATCCGCTTTTGAAGAGGAGACGGTCGCATGAAATTCGGCATCGTTGTGAACGAAGGCCCTTACCAGCATCAGGCAGCCGATTCGGCATATCTGTTCTGCAAGGCTGCGATTGGGAAGGGGCACGAAATCTGGCGCGTCTTTTTCTACCATGATGGCGTGAACAATGCCACGAAGCTGACCGAGCCGCCCCAGGACGACCGCAATATCGTAAACCGCTGGAGCCGACTGGCGCAGGAGCATGGCGTCGATCTCGTCGTGTGCGTCGCAGCCGCATTGCGGCGTGGCATACGCGAAGAGAATCTGGCGCAGGGGTTCAGGATTTCGGGGCTTGGCCAGCTGGCCGAAGCGGGAATACAGACCGACCGCATGATCACTTTCGGCGATTGAGGCGAGTATGGGCGAAGACATCAAAAAATTCATGTTCGTCAACCGCAAGGCGCCCTACGGCACGATCTATGCGCTCGAAGCGCTCGAAGTCGTGCTTATCACCGCAGCTTTCGATCAGGACGTTTCCCTTGCCTTTCTCGATGACGGCGTTTACCAGTTGAAAAAAGGGCAGCAGACCAAGGGAATCGAGACCAAGAATTTTTCTCCGAGTTATCGCGCGCTCGAAGGCTACGATGTAGAGAAGCTTTACGTCGAGAAGGAATCCATGGAGGCGCGTGGGCTTTCCGAGGATGACCTGCTGGTCGACGTGATCGTCCTGACCAGCCGTGAAATGGGCGAGCTCATGGAACAGCAGGATGTCGTACTGAGTTTCTAGAAAGGGAAAAATGCTGCACATCATCAATAAATCTCCGCTTTCGTCCTGTGCGCTGGAATCCTGTTTGCGCATTGCGCAGGGCGGCGACATCCTGTTGATCGAGGATGCCGTCTATGCCGCAGCTTCCGGAAGCGCACTCGAAGACAAGATTCGAGAGGCCATGGGCCGCTTCAGGGTCCACGCGCTGATGCCCGATATCGATGCGCGGGGATTTTCCGAGCGCGTTATCGAAGGCGTATCGAAAGTCGATTACGGTGGGTTCGTCGATCTCGTCGCTGCAAACGAAAATTGCCAATCCTGGCTTTGAACCACCATCACAAGAGGAGAACACCATGCCCAATATCGAAGTCAACGGTAAATCCTACGAAACCGACGAAGAAGGTTATCTCGTCAATCTCGCCGACTGGAACATGGATGTCGCCAATTACATCGCCCAGTCCGAAAACCTGAACATGACCGATCAGCACTGGGAGGTCATCGAATTCCTGCGCAAGTACTACGACGAATTCCAGATCGCCCCCGCAGTGCGCGTCCTGACGAAGGCGATAGGCAAGAAGCTGGGGCCGGAGAAGGGAAACAGCCAGTATCTATACGAGCTGTTTCCTTACGGACCTGGAAAGCAGGCATGCAAGGTCGCGGGACTTCCCAAGCCGACCGGTTGCATCTGACAGCTCGACATGGCCGGCATTCTTTTTGCTGTGCTGTTCTACGCCGCAGCGCTTATCCTGGCAGGCGGCCTGGGTTTTCGTATCAGGGATTACCTGCGCACGCCTGCGCCGCTCAGGATTCCGACCACCCCCGCGCCGACGACCGGGGGCGGCGTAGTGCTGAGGATGGCAAGGGAAGTGATCTTTTTCGAGAGCCTGTTCAAGGGCAGCCTGTGGACATGGGCCTTCGGCTGGCTGTTCCATGCGAGCCTCGCGTTCGTCCTGATGCGCCATCTGCGTTATTTCACCCAGCCTGTCTGGTTCTGGGTGGATGCGGTGCAAGCTTTCGGCGTCTACGCCGGGCTTGCCATGGTTATGGGTTTGTGTGGCCTGTGGGCACGGCGCTTTCTGGTCGACCGGGTTCGCTACATTTCCACGCTTTCGGACCATCTGATGCTGGCACTGCTGATCCTGATCGCCGTATCCGGCCTTTCCATGAAGTTCCTGGATCATGCGGATGTCATCGGGGTCAAGGCGTTCTTCCTCGGACTCATGCAGCTCGACCCGCAGCCGCTGCCAATGAATCCCCTTCTTTATCTCCACCTTTCCCTGGTGGCGGCGTTGATGATCATCTTCCCATTCAGCAAGCTGCTGCATGCGCCGGGCGTGTTTTTCTCGCCTTCCAGGAACCAGCCGGACAATCCCAGAGAGCATCGCCATATCGCGCCTTGGGCTGAAAAGCTGGAATCGGAGGCTTGAATGGCTGCGAACGTCACCGCGCCGCCCTTCAGGGTCATCCCTATCATCCCGGCTATTCTTCCGGGGGCGATGGAAGGATTGAAGCCCTTCGTTGCGAGCGACAAGATCCAGGAAGCGCTGGGTTTTCCGGGGGAACTCGTAGAGGACTGGCACGACAGGGCGATCGCCAAAATGGGCGAACTCCTGACGAAATACCGCTCGCTCAAAGTCTATCTCGATGCCTGCGTGCATTGCGGCGCATGCTCCGACAAGTGCCACTATTTTCTCGGCACGCGGGATCCGAAAAACATGCCGGTGGCGCGCCAGGACCTGATGCGCAGCGTCTATCGTCGCTACTTCACCTTGCCCGGGAAATTTTTTCCCAAATTGGTCGGGGCGAGGAATTTGACCCGCGAAGTGCTGGACGAGTGGTATTCCTATTTCCACCAATGTTCCGAATGCCGCCGCTGCTCCGTATTTTGCCCTTACGGCATCGATACTGCGGAAATCACCATGGCGGCCCGTGAAATTCTCGATTCGGTCGGCTATGGGCAGAAGTACTCGAACGAGATTATCGGCAAGGTGCATAAAATCGGCAACAACCTCGGCCTTCCCGGACCTGCCCTGGAAGATACCCTCGCCGGGCTGGAGGAAGACGTCAAGGAGGCTAGCGGAAGCGATGTGCGCTTTCCGCTGGATGTCAAGGGTGCGCAAGTTCTGCTCATCACCCCTTCTGCGGACTTTTTCGCGGAGCCCCATATTGACAGCCTGATCGGTTATGCCAAGGTATTTCATGCGGCCGGAATTTCGTGGACGCTCTCCTCGATGGCTTCCGAAGCCGGCAATTTCGGCCTCTTCATCGGCAACTACGAACAGATGCGAAAAGTCGCGCTGCGTATCCGCCAGGCGGCGCTCGAACTTGGCGTAAAACGCATCGTGGTCGGAGAATGCGGCCATGCCTGGCGCGTTGCATACAGTTTCTGGAACACGCTGACCGGGATAGGGGACGGTGCGAGCGATCCATTCGCCCTGCAACTGCAGCGGCAGCTCGACCATCGTTACAGGCAGCCTTCGCATATCTGCGAATTGACCTGGGATCTCATCGAGCGTAAGGCCATCACGCTCGATCCGGACGCCAACGATCATCTCGTCGTGACCTTCCATGATTCGTGCAACGTGGCAAGAGGGTCGCGCATGGGGGAGATGCCGGGCGGGCAGTTCGAGATTCCGCGGGCAATCATCAGGGCGTCAGCCAACCATTACGTCGAGATGCAGGATGCCACGACGCGCGAGAAGACGTTCTGCTGCGGCGGCGGCGGCGGACTCCTGACCGACGACCTGATGGACCTCAGGGTAAAGGGGGCGCTTCCCAGGATGGAAGCATTGAAGGAAGTAGTCGATAGGGACGGGGTCAACTTCATGGCGACCATCTGCGCCATCTGCAAGACGCAGTTTTCCAAGGTGATGCCGTATTACGGGTACAACATGAGAATGGTGGGTGGCGTGCATCAGCTCGTGAGCAACGCCATAAGGCTCGGCGACTAGCTGTTCGATTATTCATAAGCGTATTTGGAGGCAGGACATGTCAGAATCCATGGAAGAAACCCGACTCACATTCCGGCGCTACAGGGACGGCGACAACAAGGTCCATGCCTGGCGCGACCAGATTTTCCAGGCGAGCTATACCCACAAATGCCCGACCTATATCCAGTCGACGCCGCCCTGCCAGGGAAGTTGTCCTGCAGGCGAAGACATCAGAAGCTATCTGCAGATCGTCCGCGGCATCGAGAAGCCTCCTGCGGGAATGAAATGGCAGGAATATGCCTGGAGGCGGCTGACCGAAGCCAATCCTTTTCCTTCCGTGATGGGGCGGGTTTGCCCCGCGCCCTGCGAGACAGGCTGTAACCGGAACGAAGTCGAGGATCATGTCGGCATCAATTCCGTCGAGCATTTCCTCGGCGAATATGCGATCGCCAACAAATTGAAGTATGTGAAACCGGAAATTTCCACCGGAAAGAAGGTTGCGGTCATCGGCGGCGGGCCGGGCGGGCTTTCCTGCGCCTACCAGCTTGCGCTGAAGGGGCATGCGGTGACAGTATTCGATGAGCACGAATTTCTGGGCGGCATGATGCGTTACGGCATCCCCGGTTTTCGCACGCCGCGCGAAGTGCTCGACGCCGAAATCCAGCGCATACTCGATCTCGGGGTCGAAACCCGTACGAACTGCCGCGTCGGGAAAGATATCACGCTCGATGAGATCAGGTCCGGATACGATGCCGTCTTTCTCGGCATGGGCGCCCAGGCGGGCAGGGCGCTGCCTGTTCCCGATGCGGAAGCGCCGAACGTCGTGACCGCAACCGCATTTCTGAGCGCATTCAACGATGGACGCCTGCGCCATGTCGGCAAGCGCGTGGTGGTGGTGGGAGGGGGTGACACTTCCATCGATGTTGCGACTGTGGCGAGGCGCCTCGGGCATATCGAAAACGCCAAACCGACCGATCTGGAGAAGGCGATCGCGGGCCAGATGGCGCACGATGTGGCGGAAATTTCCGCCAAGCAGGGCGCCGAAGTCACGCTGACATCGATTTTCCCCATAGACAGGATGCAGGCCAACAAGCATGAGATCGAACAGGCGCTCGCCGAAGGCATCGCCATACTGGGCGGACTTGTCCCGGTCGGCATAGTCAAAGACGAAAACGGTCGCGCCAGCGCATTGCGGGTTTCGCAGTGCGCAGCCGCCATGGTGGGCGGCAGGCTGGAAGTCAACATGCGCGAAGGCACCGAGCATGACATCCCCGCAGACCTTATCGTTTCCGCCATCGGGCAGGCGGTCGATTTCACGGGGCTGGAGGAATTCGACAACGGGAAAGGGATGGTGAGCGCGGACCGCAACTATCAGGTCCAGGGCAAGCCGGGCGTCTTCGCTGGAGGGGATGTCATCCGCCCGCATCTTCTGACCACAGCCATCGGTCACGGCGCCATCGCGGCGGAAGGCATAGACCGTCTTCTCCGGGGCGAGGAACTCGAAAAGCGACCGAAGATCGACGTGCATGCGTTCGATCTGGTGCGCAAAATGGCTGAGAAGGGGCTTGCCGTGCATGACGTGCATGAGCCGATCCGCGGCACGGACTCGGCGGATGTCGCCATCCACAATTACGACAACCGCTCCGGGCGATACGTCATCCCGCATGAGGAGATGTTCCTCGGACACTTCGCTTTTTCTTCGCGTTACAAGCGGAAAATCATCACGCTCGACCGGGAGTCCGCGCTGGGCAATTTCCAGGAGCGCATCGAGGCGCTTACAGAGGAGCAGGCGACCCTGGAGGCCGGGCGCTGCATGAGTTGCGGACTTTGCTTCGAGTGCGACAACTGCGTGGTCTACTGCCCTCAGACGGCGGTTTTCAAAGTGAAGAAAAGCGAGGCGACGACCGGGCGCTATGTCGACACGGATTACAACAAGTGCATCGGTTGCCACATCTGCCATGACGTTTGTCCGACTGGATACATCCAGATGGGGTTGGGCGAGTAAACATGAAGCTGATTCTGGCTCTGGTTTTTCTGGCGTCCGGCGTGGCTTTTGCCGACGTTTCGGTCCCGCAGTTGGACATTGGCAAGGGCGGGCACTGCGTCGACGATCCGAAATTCATGCGCCTCAATCACGGCGATCTGCTCAAGCACCAGAGGACCATTACGGTACACCAGGGGATACGGGGAAAATACAGCCTTGCCGCTTGCGTCGACTGTCATGCCAGCCGCAAAAATAACAGCGTTATCGGCACCGACCGGAATTTCTGCCAGGGCTGCCATGTTTATGCCGCGGTCAAGCTCGACTGCTTCGAATGCCATTCCAGCAGGCCAACAACCGTCGGCATGACGGAGGGCGGGAAATGAATTCCGGGCGCAGACAGTTCATCGGACGCGGAGGGGCGATGCTCGCGGGACTTGCGATCGCCCCCGGCATGTTGCTGTACGATCTTGCCCATGGTCGGCCCGCTTCCGGCGCGGTGAGATGGGGCATGCTGATCGACACCAGCCGGTGCGAATCGGGTTGCGACGATTGCGTGAAGGCGTGCAACAAGGAAAATGGGCTTTCCGGCGGCACAGGGCCTGCCGATGTACAGTGGATACGCAAGCTTGAGCTGAAAGACTCGCGGACAGGACGCGGCGTATCCTTGCCGATGATGTGCCAGCATTGCGAAGAACCGCCCTGCGTCGATGTCTGTCCCACAGCGGCATCGTTCAAGCGCGCGGACGGCATCGTCCTGGTCGATCGGCACCTTTGCATAGGCTGCCGCTACTGCATGATGGCCTGCCCCTACAAGGCGCGTTCTTTCGTGCATGAACCCGTGCATGACCAAAAGCCTGACGTGCCGCGCGGCAAGGGGACGGTCGAGAGCTGTACCCTTTGCGTGCAGCGCGTCGACCGGGGGGAGACCACCGCCTGCGCCGAAGCCTGCGCCAAGGCGGGGCACAAGGCCATCCTGTTCGGCAATCTAAACGATCCCGGCAGCGAAATTTCAAGGCGCATCAAGGCGGTCGCATCGACCCAGATCAGGGCCGACCTGGGGCTCAATCCCGGCCTTCACTACGAGGGGTTGTGATGGACTTATTGCAGGCAAGACGGGATACACGCATTTTTTACCTGCTTGTCGGACTCGGCGCGCTTGTCGTCGCGGCGGGACTCGTTGCGGCCCATTACATGGAGGAATATGGGCATATCGTCACCGGGATGAACAACCAGATCGTCTGGGGTATGCCCCATGTGTTTGCCATATTCATGATTGTCGCGGCTTCCGGCGTCCTCAATGTGGCATCCATCGGCTCGGTTTTCGGCAAGCCGCCGTACAAGACGCGCGCCCCGCTCTCGGGCCTGCTATCGATTGCGCTGCTTGCAGGAGGACTTTCCGTTCTCATGCTGGACCTGGGGCGTCCGGAGCGCATTATCGTCGCTGCAACGCACTTCAATCCGACCTCGGTTTTCGCCTGGAATGTTTTTCTCTATTCCGGACTCTTCGCCTTCGTCGGCATCTATCTGTGGACCATGATGGAGAAGCGCATGAACCCCTGGTCCAGACCGGCAGGATTGCTCGTGTTCGTCTGGCGCATCATCCTCACCACGGGAACCGGCATGATTTTCGCCCTGCTCGTCGCACGCCAGGCTTACGGGACCGCGATCCTGCCTCCGATGTTCATCGTCATGTCGTTCGCCTGGGGGCTGGCAGTTTTTTATATCGTGCAGGCTGCGATGTACGGCTGGAACGAAATGGAACTGAATCCGGCGATCCTGAAGCGCCTGAAAAACCTGCTCGGGCTGTTCATCCTGAGCGTGATTTATCTGGTTGCGGTCTACCATGTGACCAATTTTGCCAGACATGCCGCGTTCGAACGCTTCATCCTGGCGGAAGGCGGAATCTATCCCATGCTGTTTTGGGGCGGGTATGTTTTTCTCGGGAGCGTGCTGCCGCTTTTCCTCATCTATTTCCCGAGGCTGGGCGGGAAGCATCATGTCCTTGTCGCGTCGATGCTCGTCATTTCGGGGAGTTTCTGCCTGCTCTACGTGCTCATCATAGGCGGTCAGGCTTTCCCGCTCTCCATCTTTCCCGGCTACGAGGCAAGGAGCAGCTTCGGGGACGGACAGATCGGCAGCTATGCGCCCAGCCTGCCTGAAATCCTGTTGGGCTGCGGCGGACTCGGGGTCTCCTTCCTGATCACGACCATAGGCGTGCGCGCGCTGAATTTCATGCCGCGGGATGAAAACACCCAGGCGGGAGACTGAAATGCGGAGAATCCTGGTTTCCGCCGCCCACAAATCTTCAGGCAAGACCACGATCAGTATCGGTCTGTGTTCCGCGCTGGCAGCGAAAGGGCTGTTCGTTCAGCCTTTCAAGAAGGGACCGGATTACATCGACCCGATGTGGCTAAGTGAAGCGAGCGGGCGCGCCTGCCGCAACCTCGATCTTTACCTGATGGAGCCGAACGAGGTCGTCTCGACTTTTCAGCGCCATGGCGAGGGGGCGGATGTCGGCATAGTCGAAGGCAACAAGGGACTTTACGACGGGCTTGCCCTCGATGGCAGCAACAGCAATGCCGCGCTTGCCAGGCTGCTGGATTTGCCCGTGATGCTCGTGATTGATGCGCGCGGTATGACGCGCGGCATCGCTCCCCTGATTCTCGGCTATCAGGCTTTCGATCGGGAAATATCGATTGCAGGTGTCATACTCAACAACCTGGGCGGCGCGCGCCATGAATTCAAGCTTCGCGCCGTGATCGAACACTATACCGATGTGCCCGTGATCGGCGCAGTGCATCACGACGAACGCCTCGAGATAGTCGAGCGCCATCTTGGCCTCATGCCCAGCAACGAATCCGGAGAATCATCGCAACGCATCGCCAATATCGGCGCGGCAATAGCAGCACAGGTCGATCTCGATCGCTTCCTGGCGCTTTCCGAAAGGCCGCCTCTCGGGGTGAAATACTCGTCGGACGTGGTGCCCTTTCGTGTCAGGGACAGGGTGAGGATAGCCATTGCAAAAGACAAGGCCTTCGGTTTCTATTATGTCGACGATATCGAGGCGCTTGCCGCGGCCGGGGCTGAACTCGTCGAATTCGACACCATGAGGGACGCGTGGCTTCCCGATGCCGACGCCATCTTCATCGGAGGGGGGTTCCCCGAGCTTTTCGGCAGTGAACTCGAGGCCAATGTTTCGTTGCGCCATGACATCAGGCGCGCCATCGAGGGCGGCATGCCGGCTTACGCGGAATGTGGCGGGCTCATGTATCTTTCCAGGACGCTCGCTACGCATCAGGGGCAATCTTTCGAGATGGTGGGGGCGATTCCGGGAGACGTGGTGATGCATCGAAAGCCCGTGGGGCGCGGTTTTGTCCACCTCGTGGAAAACGCGGCGCATCCCTGGCCATGCCCGATGGCGCGGGCTTCCGGGCAGAAGGCGCACGAGTTCCATTATTCGAGCATCGAGAACCTGCCGGAAAATACCCGTTTTGCCTATGAAGTGGCGCGGGGTTACGGCATAAACGGTAAGCAGGACGGCATCGTGGTAAACAACCTGCTTGCCCAGTTCACCCATCAGCGCAGCATAGGGGGCTGTTACTGGGCTGCACGCTTCGTCGCCTTCATAGAGCGGATGAAGCGTGTGCAGGGAAATTCGGGCTCCGGCATGAAGCCCGGGCCGGGAAATCAGTTGCGGAATCGACTCCCCGAAATACCCTTGATTTAATGTTTACTCAGGCGCATACTTTTATTAACCATGTTTATGGTAATGGTATTGTGCCGACCGATCGGGGATGGGTTCGCTCCTTTAACATTACTACTATCATGGTTTCTTATGTTGGCTATGATGCTTGAATCATTCGTCGTCATGGTCTATGGAAGTAATATACCTGATAATATAAGGAGGGTTGAAATGGAACTGCTATATGGGATCTTTATTTTCACGACTTTCGTCATTCCCGGTCTTATTCTCCTGCTGGACGACGGTAACTTTTCCAGAAAAGACGGGTAAAAAAACGGGCGCATAGCGCCCGCAAACTGGAGGAGGGTGAAAGCACTGAGTCAGACCCGATGCTTTCACCCTGATATGAAGCAATTGCCATGCCAGGAATGTCTATCTATAAATATCAATAAGTTGTGTTTTTATCTCGCGCCGCAGTGCGCCGGAATGAAGCACAAACTGCCGCATCGGCACCTTTCCGGTGTTTCTGCATATTCTTTTTGACGCATTCCAGGCGCGGGACGCCCTAGCCGGGCTGGCAATGAGAACGGGTTGGATATTGGTCCATCACGCCTGCGGCATGCCCTTGACCGTTTCGTGTACAGCTCCAAAATCGCTGATTTAGTCTTGCGCATCGCAATTCACCTTCATCATGCATGCGCGTGATTGCTTGGCTCTACCGATAGTTTCATCCCAACTGCCTTCATAACGGCAAGGATCGTCTTGAGCGTTGGATTTCCTTTCGGAGACAATGCGCGGTAAAGGGATTCCCTGTTTATTCCCGCTTCTTGAGCAACCGCCCCCAATCCGCCGTATGCTTCGGCAACATCTCTCATTGCCAGCAGCCCGGCAGCACGATTGTTTGGATCATCCAATTCCGACAAGGCGGCACTCAGATATTCAACGGCAAGCTGACGGTCAGCGCGCAGTTCATTTATAAGTTCGTCATGATGCGAAACCGAAGCTTTCAACTTGGCACCTTGAGTTTTCATTTTTTTCTCCGTTTCCAGTCCGACCAGTAATCTTTCGCCAATTTGATGTCCGTCTTCTGCGTGCTTTTGTTTCCGCCTCACAACAGTATTACAAGCGCTTGCCCATGCCTTGCGCAGTAAACCCGATACCCGGCACCCACATCGATTTTCAGTTCCAATACACCTTCGCCAACAGGCTCGCAGTCGCCGAAATTTCAGATGGATACGCGACGTAGGCGGATTTCGATTTGAGCCCTTGCCGAGGATCCCGTAAATCGCTGAACCAGGCTGAAACTGGCGATTTACCATCTTCAGCCTGGTATCTGAGAATTTCAATCATGCCTTATTGTAGTTTAAAAGCAACATGTTGGCAATGGGTGACGTGTTACCCTATCGCAATCTTGACATTTCGCATCGCTGGTGGAAAGATGGTATCCAAAGCTCCCATAAATCAGGCAAATCAAGTGATAAAGTCCGTAGAAAACTTGTCCGATGTCATCGAGCATCGGAGCCTGTCAGCACTCTTTCAACCTGTCATAGACATGAAGGATGGGAGAATCATCGGGTATGACGGATTGGTGCGCGGGCCATCGAACAGCCTGCTGCATGCTCCGGGCGTGCTTTTCAGTCTCGCCAGGCAATCCGGCGATGTCGCCGTCGAATTGGAAAATCTTTGCTGCCAGACGGTGATAGAGAGCTTCGTGAAACTGCAACTGGATGGGCTGCTTTTCCTCAAGGTCAATGCGGAAATCTTTCTCGCGCATAAATTCAAGGAAATCCGGATTCCGGGCCTGATACAGCAGGCCTGTCTCGATCCGCCCAATGTCGTCGTCGAGCTGATCCTGAACGAGCCGGATTACAGCCATGCACCGAATTTCCTGCCGAAAATCGTTTCCCGCTGGGCAGGCCTCGGCTACCAGGTTGCCATCCGCGATTATGGCGAAATTTTTTCCAGGCTGGAATCCATGCGGGATTCCCTGCCTTCTTATTTGAAAATCAATCGCTATCTGATACGGGATATAGACAGGGATCCCGTGAAATCCAAATTTGTCCGGGTATTGGCGGAAGCCGCTGGCAACTGCGGACTCGATCTGATCGCAGAAGGCATAGAAACAAGGGGCGAATTTCTCCTGACCAGGGAGATGGGCATTGCCATGGGCCAGGGCAACCTGATTGCAAGACCGAACGGGAAGCCCAATTCCACGATTTCCAGGGAAACCATCTCGCTTCTTTCCATCGAGGTTCCCGAAAAGACGGGGTGCAGCATAAGCGATGCGCTGCTCGAAATGGCGCAGCCTTTTTCTCCTGAGAGCAGCAACGAGGAAATGCTCGGCTATTTCGAGAGGAACCCGCAGGTCCAGGTGGTTGCGGTCGTCGATGAACGCGTGCCGGTGGGGTTGATAGGCCGAACTGCGTTCATCAACCGGTTTGCAAGGCCCTATCAGCGCGAACTGCACGGCAAGAAATCATGTTCGCTCTTCATGGATCCTGCTCCCCTGATCGTGGACAAGAATATTTCCATACAGGAACTGAGTCACTCGGTGGCCGGCGATCAGCGCCACATGCTGCAGGGCTTCATCTTTACGGACAACGGTTATTACCTTGGGGTAGGCACGAGCCAGAATCTGATTCATGAAATCACGCAATTGCAGATACATGCCGCGCGTTATTCCAACCCGCTTACCGGATTGCCGGGAAATATTCCCATAGAGGAGCATATAGACGGGTTGCTGGCGCGCCGCATTCCTTTTTGCGTATGTCATTTCGATCTGGACAATTTCAAACCATTCAACGATGCATATGGTTTCAGCATGGGGGACGAAATGATACGCCTGACTGCGGAGATCATCAGGGAGCAATGCGATTCCGAGTCTGATTTTCTCGGTCATGTGGGCGGAGACGATTTCATCGGATTGTTTTGCAGCGCCGACTGGGAAGCGCGATGCCGGAGCATGCTCGAAAAATTCGGGAGGGAGGCCTTGTCGTTCTTCAAGCCCGAGGATATCGAGAACGGCGGCTATTTCATGGAGAATCGCCGCGGCGAGAACGAATTTCATCCCTTGTGCAGCCTGTCCATCGGCGCGGTCCCCGTCGAGTCGGCGGGCGCGTTTACCACGCACAGGGAGATCGCCCGGATTGCAGCCGAATCCAAAAAAATGGCGAAAAAAACTCCGGGGAACAGCCTTTTCGTCAATCAGAGGCGCTATCCGGCGGCTTGAAGCGGATATACTGATGGCAGGGCGTTTCGCAGCCCTAGTCGGAAACATGGGGGAGTCATGAAGAACAGGATCACACCGACCTCGGTGGAAAAGGTCATGCGGGAGGAGGACTTCATCGTTTCGATGACTGACCTGCAGGGGCGGATCACCTACGGCAACCGAATTTTCATCGAGTTTTCAGGCTACAGCGAGCAGGAGCTGCTCGGTACGCAACACAACATCATTCGCCACCCCGACATGCCGCGCGCGGTGTTCAAACTGTTGTGGGATACCATCAGCGGCGGCAGCGAATGCAATGCCTATGTCAAGAATTTGGCGAAGGATGGCAGCTTCTACTGGGTTTTTGCCAACATTACGCCATTGTTCGATCCGAACGGCGCCATAACGGGATATTTTTCCGTGAGGCGAAAGCCCGATCCGAAAGCCGTGCAGACCATGGGCGAGGTATACCGCCTCATGCTCGAAGAGGAACAGCGCGCCGGCGCGCGAGACGCCATTGCCGCATCCACCCGGCTGATGCTTAACCTGCTCTCTGAAAAGGGATTATCCTATGACGAATTCATCCTTGCTTTCTAGGCTCTCCGGCATCCTGTGGCTATCTCCGGTGGCCATGCTGGCGATCGTCGTCGCAAGCATTCCGTTTCGCGGTTTCGATCTTTTCCTGTTGGCCTTCCCGGCAATGGCGGTTGCCGCGGCAATAGGCGTCCAGCTCATGGTGAGGCGCTGGATGGCTCCCCTGCCCAAGCTGAATGCGCTTATTGCGGAAGTATCCCAGGGCCGCTTCAACGGCCGCATCACCGAAGTGTCCGAGAAGGGCGAGCTGGGCGCCTTGTGCTGGAACCTGAACGACATGCTCGATCAATTGGGCGCCTTCTTCCGCGAGCAGGAAACGACTTTCCGCTGCAACCTGGATGGCAAATTCTACCGGCATACCATGCCGGTCGGTCTGCACGGCGGTTTCAGGAAAGGGTTGCTGAACCAGAACACGCTGCTCGAAGCCATGGCGGGGCAGAAACGGGCGGCCATGTACACCGGTCTGGTATCGCGCACCCATCATCTGAATACCGCCAATCTTCTGGATAATCTGGCTTCGAACCAGAATGATCTGAAGGTCATCACCGACAAGATGAGGGTGGTGACAGAGCTGGCGAGCAAAACCTGCGAGGATGCGGAGGCGGGCAAGGCGCTCGTGAACGACGTGGTCGAGCGCCTGACGGGAATTACCGATCGCATCAGCCGGGCGAACGAGACGATCACCCGGCTCAATGCGCGCAGCGTCGAAATCAATCGTGCGGTCACCCTGATCAATTCGATTGCAGACCAGACCAATCTGCTTGCCCTGAATGCGGCGATCGAGGCGGCGCGGGCGGGCGAGGCAGGGCGGGGGTTCGCCGTGGTGGCGGACGAAGTGCGCAAGCTGGCGGAGAGCACCAAGCACGCTTCGGAATCCATAGGGCAGATCATGTCGACCTTGAGCGGGGAAACCTCCTACATGCTGAAGGATTCGGTGGAAATGCGCGAGAGCGCGAATGCTTCGCAGGCGGTGATCGCCCAGATGGAGGCGCGCTTCACCCAGTTCCACGAATCTGCATCGCAGACCATGACGAATGCGGATTATGTGCATGATTTGAGCTTTTCCTCCCTGGTGAAGGTGGATCATGTGATGTACAAGCAGCGCGCTTATGTGGTGATCGACGGGCAAAACGAGGAATGCATGAGAGCCATCGGTGTGGACCACAACAACTGCCGCCTGGGCAAGTGGTACAACGAAGGGGAAGGCAGGCAACTCTTCGGGAATCTTTCTTCCTACGGCGCGTTGCTCGCGCCTCATGCGAAGGTGCATGGCAGCGTGCATGCCATGACGAAGCTCATGGACGGGCCATGGCAGACCAATCAGGCATTGCAGGATAAAATAATCGATGCGATGGAAGAGGCCGAGTCCGCCAGCAGGGAGGTCATGGACCTGATCGGCAGGCTGGTGGATGAGAAACATCCCGGCATGGTTCTTTAGCCACAATATAGGCGGTCATATCCCATATTGCCTATATTCTTGAATCAGGGATATCCAAACGGGGATATGGAATGTCTTTTTGCGACCTGCTGACCGGCCTTCCGAACAGGGCGGCTTTTATCGACCACTTTCATGTTTCGCTGGAAAAAGCGAAGAAGGAGGCCGCCTGTCTTGCCCTTCTGATACTGGATCTGGACGGATTCGGCGAAGTCAACGAGCGTTTCGGCCGTGAGGCGGGAGACGAGCTTTTGCGCATTGCCGCCGAAAGGTTGCGGCTTTCGATCAGTGAGCGGGATTTTCTTTCGAGGCTCGAAGGCGATGCTTTCGCCGTCATCCTCACCGAATCGGCCTCCCGTGCCGATATGCTTGCCGAAAAAATCATCGCAAATCTCAATGTTTCTTTTCACCTCGGGGAAGGGAAAGATTTTCGCATCGGCGCGAGCGTGGGCATTGCCCGTTATCCCGAGAACGGCCTGGAACAGGACAGGCTTCTGACCGTTGCCGATTGTGCCATGTACGAAGCCAAAACAGGCGGCGGGAATCGGTCCGTTCGCGGGAGAGTGCGCGGGCATGGGCATGCAGGGCGCGGGATCCTTTTTGACGATTGTTACCTGACCGGTATTCAGGAAGTCGATATGCAGCACCGCAAGCTTGTCGACCTGGTCAACGAACTGATCGGCGCGGTCGGGACGGGAAAGCGGGATGCCGCCATCCGGATTTACGAAAAGCTGGCGGCTGAAACCGAGCATCATTTTTCGACGGAAGAGGCCCTGATGAAAGGCGCCGGATACGGGCGGAGCGATGCGCATTTTCGCGAGCACCGTTTTCTCATGGACGAATTGCGCCATCTCAAAGGGCGGATCATCGAAGGCGGCGAAATACAGGTGCTGCAATTGCTGACGGACTGGCTCGTCACGCATATCCTGAATGCCGACAAGCCCATGGGCGATTTCCTGCGTGATAAACGCGCTTCCGGAACCAGCCCGGATTTTGCATAAACAGGGCGGGTAACAAAGCATGAATCGCCCCGTTTCTGGCAGACGCCTGTGCCGTTGAGTGCCAGAAAATTGCGCTATACGGGATTGTTTTAGTGATGGCGGATTATGCGATTTGTTTGCAACTTGATGATTTTTGAACAGAAATATTGGTCGGGGTGAGAGGATTCGAACCTCCGGCTCCTGCGTCCCGAACGCAGTACTCTACCAGGCTGAGCTACACCCCGAATGCTCAATAGTTTCGCGTGACGGCGAAATCCGCCAATTCTATCAGGGATTGCCTGAAATTTGAATCCGGGATCGATGCGATTGCGCGGCAGGCGAGGTCCGCTTCGCTCCTTGCCCGGTTTCTTGCGTAGTCGAGAGCCTGGGTTTCCTGCATTGCAGTGAGTATGGCTTCGAATTCCTCGATCCCGCCGTTTTCGATCGCGCCCCTGATGAGCTTGACCTGTTCGGGGCTGCCGTGTTCGAGCGCATAAATAAGCGGGAGGGTGGGTTTGCCCTCGATGAGGTCGTCCCCGAGGTTTTTCCCGGTTTCTCCGAATTCGCCGGAATAGTCGAGCACGTCGTCGATCAACTGGAAAGCCGTGCCGAGATGCATGCCGTAGGCGGACATCGCTTCGACCTCGCCGGTGCCCGCATTCCCCAGGATCGCGCCTACGCGTGCTGCGGCCTCGAAAAGCTTTGCGGTCTTGTAGCGGATCACCTGAAGGTAGCTTGCTTCGTCTATGTCCGCATTGTGGCAGTTGAGGAGTTGCAGCACTTCGCCTTCGGCGATGACATTGGTTGCATCCGCAACGGTTCGCATCACTTCCATGATGCCCACGTCGACCATCATCTGGAACGCGCGCGAATAGAGGAAGTCCCCCACCAGGACGCTCGCCGCGTTGCCGAACAGCGCATTGGCCGTCGCCTTGCCGCGCCGCTGCTCGGAGGTGTCGACCACGTCATCGTGAAGCAGGGTCGCGGTATGGATGAATTCTATCGTCGCAGCAAGTTCGAGGCGCTGCGGCCCCTTGCAGCCGAATGCGCCGGAGGAAAGAATGACGAGCACCGGCCTCAAACGTTTTCCGCCATTGCCGATGATGTATTCGCTGACTTGCCGGATCAATGCGACTTCCGAATCGAGGCGGGACCGGATGACCTTGTCGACGCCGAGCATGTCTTCCGCTATGAAATTCCTGATTGACTCGATCGACACGGCTGAGTTTGAGAGTTGTACAAAGTGCATTATAGTATTGATCCCGAGCGCCCGATGTCAAGCTCGTCGCAGACCTCCGGAAACTGGCTTTGACCTTGGGGTCGGGGGCGTGTATAATCTCCGATTCGATTCATCTAGGAGTTGGCTATGTATGCGGTCATAAAAACCGGCGGCAAGCAGTATCGCGTTGTCGTTGGCGAAAAAATCAAGATAGAACAGATACCTGCAGACATCGGAAGCGAATATGTGCTCGACCAGGTTTTGATGGTCGCAGACGGCGAGAACATCTCGGTAGGGGCGCCTGTCCTCGAGAGCGCCAGCGTAAAAGCTACGGTGATCGGGCACGGACGCGGCGAGAAGGTGCATATTTTCAAGATGCGCCGCCGCAAGCACTACAAGAAGTCACAGGGGCATCGTCAGAACTATACCGAAATCCGCATCGACGGCATTTTGGCTTGAAGTCGTAAGGAGAGAACATGGCACATAAAAAAGCTGGCGGAAGTTCGAGGAACGGCCGCGATTCGCATTCCAAGCGTCTGGGCGTGAAGCGTTACGGCGGAGAAGTCGTGCCGGCGGGCAGCATCATCGTGCGTCAGCGCGGCACCCGTCTCCATGCCGGAGAGAACGTGGGCATGGGCAAGGACCACACCCTTTTTGCGAAAATCGACGGGCATGTGTTGTTCGCGATCAAGGGCGCGGAAAAGCGCAAGACGGTCAGCATTGTCCCCCTCTGAAAGCATTCTGCCGGATGAAAGCCCGTCGCCTGGTCGGTGACGGGCTTTTTAACTTGCGCACCCGAAAATGAAATTCATAGACGAAGCGACCATAGAGGTCTTTGCAGGGAAAGGCGGGAATGGTTCCGCAAGTTTCCGGCGCGAAAAATACATCCCCAGGGGCGGTCCGGACGGCGGTGATGGGGGGCGAGGCGGGAGTATTTTCGCCGTTGCCGACAGCAACATCAACACCCTCATCGATTACCGTTTTGCGAGGATGCACAGGGCGCGGAACGGCGAGAGCGGGAGAGGCGCCGACTGCTATGGCAAAAGCGCGGAAGACATCCGTCTCAGGATGCCGGTCGGGACGGTCATCACCGATTTCGAGACAGGTGAAGTCGTCGCCGACCTGAGCCGGGACGGGCAGGTGGTCATGCTTGCGAAAGGCGGGGATGGTGGACTCGGAAACCTGCATTTCAAATCCAGCACGAACCGTGCGCCGCGCCAGTGCACCCCGGGTCATCCGGGACAGGAATTCAAGCTCAAGCTCGAACTGAAAGTGCTGGCCGATGTGGGGCTGCTCGGCATGCCGAACGCGGGCAAATCGACGTTCATCCGTTCCGTTTCAGCCGCGCGTCCCAAGGTTGCCGACTATCCTTTCACCACGCTCGCTCCCAATCTCGGCGTGGTGCGCGTGGATACGGACAGGAGCTTCGTGATCGCCGACATTCCGGGGCTCATAGAGGGCGCGGCGGAAGGGGCGGGACTTGGCCACCGCTTTCTGCGGCATCTCGCGCGCAACAGGATTTTGCTCCATCTTGTGGATATTGCCCCCTTCGACGAGGAAGCGGATCCTGTCAGGGATGCCAGGGCCATCGTGGAAGAACTGAGAAAATACGACGAAGCGCTGTATGAAAAGCCGAGATGGCTTGTCATCAACAAGGTGGACAGGCTGGATGAGGAGGCGCGCGAGCAGGTTGTCCGAAAATTCATCGAGGAATTCGACTGGCATGGCCCCGTTTTTGCCATCTCGGCCCTGACCGGGGACGGATGCAGGCTGCTGACTTACGCGATCATGGAATACCTGGAAACGAGCAGGAGATTGCCGGAAACCGCAGTGAAGGAGACGTCTGAAACCGAAGAGGAGGAAGATTGAATTCCGTTCTCGAAAATGTCGGGCGCATCGTTGTCAAGGTGGGGAGCAGCCTCGTCACGAACCAGGGGCAGGGACTGGATATCGAGGCTCTCGACAGGTGGGCGACCCAGATCGCGAAAATCAGGCAGATCGGAATCGAAGTCGTCCTGGTTTCCAGCGGCGCTGTCGCCGAAGGGATGAAAAGGCTGGGGTGGAAAAAGCGCCCCAGTGCCGTCCATGACCTCCAGGCTGCGGCAGCGGTCGGGCAGATGGGGCTGGTTCAGGTCTACGAGAGCTGTTTCGGCAAATACGGCATCCTGACTTCCCAGGTTCTCCTGACCCATGAGGATCTTGCCGACCGGAAGCGCTATCTCAATGCGCGCTCGACCCTGCGCACACTCCTGAAGCTGGGTGTCGTGCCCATCATCAACGAGAATGATACCGTGGTGACGGACGAAATACGCTTCGGGGATAACGATACCCTGGGGGCGCTCGTGACCAATCTGATCGATGCCGATGTACTCGTCATCCTCACCGATCAGGACGGACTTTATACTGCCGACCCCAGGAAAAATCCCGATGCGCAGTTGCTGCACCAGGGGGAAGCCGGGGACGCTGCGCTCGAAGCCATGGCGGGCGGAGCGGGGTCGGATATCGGCAGGGGCGGCATGTTGACCAAGGTGCTGGCGGCAAAGCGCGCTGCGAGAAGCGGCGCGCATACCGTCATTGCTTCCGGGCGCGAGCAGGATGTCCTGCTGCGTCTCGTGCAGGGGGAGGTCATCGGCACCCATCTGAGGGCGAGCACCATGGCGCTCGTTGCGAGAAAGCAGTGGCTGGCGGACCATCTTCAGGTGAGAGGGGAAATCGTCCTCGATGCGGGCGCGGCGAGGGCGTTGCGCATCGAGGGCAAGAGTCTGCTTCCGGTCGGGGTGACGGCAGTTTCGGGCGAATTCGAGCGGGGGGAGCTGGTGCGCTGCATCGACGCCTCGGGGATCGAAGTTGCGCGCGGTTTTTCCAATTACAATTCGAACGAGGCCGCAAGAATCATGCGCCATGCGAGTCACGAGATCGAATCCATACTCGGCTACATCGACGAGCCTGAACTCATCCATCGGGACAATATGGTTCTGCTCTGAAAGAGCAGAACCGGCGGTCAACCCGTCATGCTCCTGATTTCGTGTTCCTGTTTGGGCGGGGCGTGCAGGAAGCGGGAAAGCTCCTGCAGCGCCTGGCGGTACACTTCGCGCTTGAATTCGATCACCGAATTGAGCGGCACCCAGTAGTGATTCCAGCGCCAGGCATCGAATTCAGGATGGTCGGACGCGCGCAGGCTCACGTCGCAATCGCGTCCGACGAGCCTCAGGAGAAACCATATCTGCTTCTGCCCCTTGTAATGGGTGCTCCATTCGCGCCTTACCCAGTTGGGCGGCACTTCGTAGCGCAGCCATTCGCGCGTTCTTCCCAGTATCTTGACATGCTGCGGGGCGAGGCCCACTTCTTCCATCAACTCCCGGTACATGGCCTGTTCAGGCGTTTCGCCGTGTTTGATCCCGCCCTGCGGGAACTGCCATGAATGCTGCCTTATCCGCTTGCCCCAGAACACTTCATTCTTCGTGTTGCATAGAATGATGCCGACGTTGGGGCGATATCCATCCCGGTCAATCATGCTAGATCCCGATCAATATTTCAGTTCACAATTCTTTCACATTTCATTGAAGAATAAAAGGCATGCAGAAGTTTCGAATAAAATAATCCCGTTCGGGATAAAATAGGCTACTCTTCAAACATGGAAAGGCGTCATGCGTACTTCAAGATTCTTCATATCGACCCTCAAGGAAGCGCCTTCGGAGGCTGAACTCGTGAGCCACAGGCTCATGCTCAGGGCCGGGCTTATCAAGCGTCTGGCAAGCGGGCTTTATACCTGGATGCCAATCGGGCTCAAGGTGCTGCGCAAGGTGGAGGCGATTGTGCGTGAAGAAATGAATGCCTCGGGCGCGCTCGAACTTTTGATGCCCGCAGTGCAACCCGCGGAACTCTGGCAGGAGTCCGAACGCTGGGATTTTTATGGAGCGGAATTGCTGCGCCTCAAGGACAGGCATCAGCGCGATTTCTGTTTCGGGCCGACGCATGAGGAAGTCATCACCGATGTGGTGCGGCGGGAAGTGAAGAGCTACAAGCAGCTCCCCATCAATTTCTACCAGATCCAGACCAAATTCAGGGACGAGATCCGCCCACGCTTCGGTGTGATGCGCGCAAGGGAATTCGTGATGAAGGATGCGTATTCCTTTCATGCCGATTTTGCGAGCCTGGAAGCGACCTACCGCATCATGTTCGAGACCTACGGCAGGATTTTCACCCGGCTCGGACTCGAATTCAGGGCCGTTGCCGCCGACACGGGTTCGATAGGCGGCACTGGGTCGCACGAATTCCATGTGCTGGCGGATTCGGGGGAGGACGCAATCGCATTTTGCCCTGATTCGGACTATGCGGCGAACGTCGAACTTGCCGAGGCGCTTTCTCCGACCGAAAGGCGGGAGGCGTCCAGGATGGATATGCAGAAGCTTGCGACCCCCGGAGCGAAATCGATGGACGAAGTCTCCGCCTTCCTTGGCGTGCCCGCGCAGACTGTCGTGAAATCGCTGCTCGTGATGACAGGGGCGGGCAACCCCTGCCTGCTGCTGTTGCGCGGGGATCACCAGCTCAACGAGATCAAGGTTGCCAAGATACTCGAAGGCTGGCGTTTCGCGACGGAGGACGAGGTCGAAGCGTACATGGGCTGCAGGCCGGGCTATATCGGCCCGGTGGGGAGTAAGGTGACTGTCATCGCCGACCGCTCGGTCATGGCGATGTCCGATTTCGTTTGTGGCGCGAACGAGAACGGCTTCCATCTTGCCGGCGTCAATTTTGGACGCGATCTTGTCGAAGCCGAGCGGGTGGAGGATATCAGGAACGTCGTGGCGGGGGATGCAAGTCCTGACGGAAAGGGCTTTCTCGAAATCTGCCGGGGGATAGAGGTTGGACATATCTTCCAGTTGAGGACGAAGTATTCGGAGAGTCTCAAAGCTGCTTTTCTCGACGAATCCGGGCAGTCGCGCATCATGGAAATGGGATGCTACGGAATAGGCGTATCCCGTATCGTCGCCGCGGCAATCGAGCAGAACAACGACGAGAAGGGCATAGTTTTCCCGGATGCGATCGCCCCCTTCCGGATTGCGATTGTCCCGATCGGGATGAACAAGAGCGCTGTCGTGAAGGATGCAGTGGAAAAACTGTATTTCGCGCTGCTGATGGCAGGGGTCGATGTTCTGCTGGACGACAGGGATGAGCGGCCGGGGGTGATGTTCGCCGATATGGAACTCATCGGCATTCCCCACAGGGTGGTCGTGGGGGAGCGCGGGTTGAAGGAGGGCAATATCGAATATCAAGGCAGGGGGGATCCTGCCGCCCGCAGCATTGCCCTCGACGAAGCAAAAGCCTTCCTGGAAAACATATGCGCATCCTGATCCTCCTCCTGTGGGCTGTTGCGGCCGATGCTTTTGCCGGGAACCAGGCCTATGAGGCGCTGTCTTCGAGCGTGAAGGCGGTGCTGCAGCAATCCGTGAGCGACCAGTCCAGTCCGCACATGGTGTTCGGGACGAATGAGGAAGGGATATTATGGCTTTCCGAGATGTCGCACAGGCTCCAGAAGCGCATTCCGGATGAAGTCACCCGCCTCGATTTTCTGAAAACCGTGCAATACGAAGCAAGCCGGGCTGGACTCGATCCGCAGCTCGTGCTGGGATTGATCCAGGTCGAAAGCAATTTCAGGAAATACGCGGTATCGAGTGCCGGTGCCCGAGGCTACATGCAGGTGATGCCGTTCTGGGTGAGCGAGATCGGCGCCCGTGGGCAGGATCTTTTCCAGTTGAGGACGAATCTGCGCTACGGCTGCACCATTTTGCGCTATTACCTCGATGTCGAGAAGGGCGATCTTTTCAGGGCGCTGGGACGTTACAACGGCAGCCTTGGGCAGGCCGATTACCCGGAACGGGTCTCCGCAGCCTGGCATGATGACTGGAGCTATCCCAGGCAGCGTTTCGCCGAGGCGAGATGAATCAGGCGTTCTTTCCCATGATATGCGTCGGAATTCCGTCGATGCTTGCCTGATTCTTTTATTCCCGGCACTGTTTCAAACCTTCGTCTTCTTTTCCGTCTACCCAGTCGTTCAGCAGCTTTCGATTCCCTTCGCAGGCGTGGATTGTGCGGCTTCATCGGGCGGGTTCGCGCGAGGCCGCCCGACCCGCCCGAGATGGGTATGGCCGAAACCGCTCGAATACTTGAGTCCGTATCCGAGCGCGCGATCGAAGCCGATATGGGCGCACCAGATGATGCCGGCGCAAAGAATGGCCGGGGCGGGAAGCAGGAGGCCCAGCATCAGGCAGGCAACCGCCCCGACATACGAATGTGCCAGATTGTAAGTGATGGCTCCAGATTTTGGGCCAGCGAGGTAACCGAGAAAGGAGATGTCCGGCGCAAGAAAGAACCATGCGAAGATGCTCCAGCCGAGACCGAACCTGGAATAGGCGGCCAAAGCTGCAATGAATACACATAAGCCCTCGAGCCGAAGCACGAGACGGATGGCGCCTGTAGTTGCACCGGACATACGGTATCCTTGTCAGCGAGTCAGTGGAAATTTGCCCTGCCCCCGATTTTAGCCTGTTTGGGCTGCGCATGCAGCGGTTCGAGTGCTCCTGCAGGATTGGCTCCGACGCATAAACATAGATATAATCAATAAATAATATTTCTCCGATAATTGCGGAATTCGCAATCATGAATAATCAAATCGGCTAGACATGCTGTTCAATTCCTATACTTTCCTGTTCCTGTTTTTGCCCGTCACCCTGCTGGTTTTTTTTCGTCTGGGACAGTATAGCCGCTCGCTTGCAGGCCTCTGGATGCTTGGAGCATCCCTGTTCTTCTACGCCTGGTGGAACCCCGCCTACGTCGCTTTGCTGCTGGCCTCGATCCTGTTCAATTATGCCGTCGGCCGGGCGCTGGCAAGGGAGCATTCGCGCGGGCGATTGGGAATCAAGCGGGCGATACTGGCTTTCGGAATTTCCGCCGACCTGGGGCTTCTGGCCTATTTCAAATATGCCAATTTCTTCGTCTCCAGCGCCAGTGCGTGGATGGGCAATGCCTGGCATGTCGATCCGATCGTCCTGCCGCTGGGCATCTCGTTTTTCACGTTCACCCAGATCGCTTTTCTGGTGGATGCCTGCCGCGGCGAGGTGAAGGAATCCAACTTCATCCATTACGGCCTGTTCGTGACCTATTTCCCGCATTTGATCGCAGGTCCCGTGCTGCATCACAAGGAAATGATGCCGCAGTTCGCCCGGTCTTCCACATACCGCATGCACTGGGAGAACTTCTCGGTCGGGCTGACTCTTTTCGCTTTCGGCCTGTTCAAGAAAGTGGTGCTGGCAGACGGCATCTCCCCTTATGCCAATGCGGTATTCGCTGCCGCGAGCCAGGGCAGGCTGCTCACTTTTCCGGAAGCATGGGGAGGGGCCCTTGCCTACACATTTCAGCTCTATTTCGATTTTTCAGGTTATACCGACATGGCGCTCGGCATGTCCTGTCTGATCGGTGTGAAACTGCCGATCAATTTCAATTCGCCCTACAAAGCCGTCAATATCATCGACTTCTGGCGACGCTGGCATATGACGCTGTCGCGTTTCTTGCGCGATTACCTTTATTTTCCCCTAGGAGGCAACCGCAGGGGACCTGTTCGACGCTATTTCAATCTTATGGCGACCATGTTGCTGGGCGGGCTCTGGCACGGCGCGGGATGGACCTTCGTGCTGTGGGGCGGGCTGCATGGCATGTATCTGGTCGTGAATCACGCCTGGCACGGTTTGCGCGCTTACATGGGCTACCCTGCGGGGCGTCCTTCGCGGATGGGCCGCATGGCCGGCACGATGACCACCTTTCTGGCTGTGGTGATCGCATGGGTGTGTTTCCGTGCGCCCAATCTGCATACGGCGCAGGGCATGATCGCCAGCATGGTCGGACTGAACGGCATCACGCTGCCGGGGCGCGCATTGTTCAAGTGGGGGCTGGCGGACGCAATGGAGAAATTGGGCATTCATTTCGGGCCTGCGACGTTGTTTTATGGCCTGGAACATATATGGCTCTGGATCGCCGCGCTTTGGGCATTGGCCTGGTTTGCGCCGAACAGCCAGCAGATCATGGCCGCTTACCAGCCCACGCTGGAGCAAGGGGCTTTCAACAGGTGGTTACGCTGGTCCCCGAATGGGTTCTGGCTGACCGTTGTCGTCGTGATTTTGCTTTACGCAGTAACCCGGATGGAGAAGGTAAGTGAGTTCCTCTACTTCCAGTTCTAAGCCCCATAGGCGTTTCGTTATTTGGCTGCTTGCGCTGGTGATCCTGCCGGTGGCGGGGTTTTTCGCCCTGGGCGTTTACCTACAGCCGCTCTTCGGGGACTTGACCCGCACCGGCTATTATTCCGAGAAGGAATTCGGCTGGAACGCACCGCAGGTCATATTTGCGCATACGCGGCTCGATTTTTCGGATTCGCTTGTCGACGATCGGTATTACGACGTGCTGGTTCTGGGGGATTCGTTTTCTCGGGCCCGTCCGGAATTTCAGTGGCAGAATTATCTGGCGACAGCCACCCGAAAATCCGTGGGCACGCTGGATATCAACACGATCCGCCTGAGCCGGATTCTTTCCAGCAAGGGGTTTCGCGAGCATCCTCCCAAGGTATTCATCATGGAGTCAGTGGAGCGCATGCTGCCTGTCCACCTGAAAGAGAATGCAGGAACCTGCGAAAAAATGCCCTATGCCCGTAAATCATATGCCGCATTCTCTCCTGTGCCCGGCTGGAAAGACCATCTTGCCGCAGAAACGCAGCGTTTGGAACGGAGCACGATGTGGACCGAAATCAACCCCGGCTACGAATCGGACTATTTGCAGCATAAGCTGTTTTCAGACGATGCACATTCCCTTGTTTACAGGATGGACCTTGCCCGGCCTGCGCCGTTTTCAAATCGCAATCGGCTTGCGATATTGCTCTATCATGATGATGTCAAAAAGATAAAATGGTGGGGTGATGAGGGCTTGTCCAGGATGAGCTGCCGTATTGAGGCGTTGCGCAGGCAGGTCGAAGCGAACGGCCATACCCGTTTCGTTCTCATGGTGCCGCCCGACAAGCTCACTGCCTATGCGGATTTTCTGCAAGATGCGAAGCTGAAGCAAGCGAGCCTCCTGCCGGACCTCTCCGGGCGTCACCCCGATATAATGCCCCGATTCGACAAGGCATTGATATCGGCTATCCAGTCAGGCGAAAGGGATGTCTACCTGCCTGACGATACCCATTGGGGTTCCAGCGGCCAGCTTATCGCAGCCGAAACCCTGATTGCGTTCCTGGGGCAGTGATCAGCTTTTGTGCGGCACCGCGCTGAATCCGAGCCACAAGGCGAGAAGGCCGACGAGAATGCTGAGCGCGATATTGCTCCCCGCCACCAGTATTTCGCCCCGGCGCAACAGATTGAAGGTTTCGAGGCCGAATGCGGAAAACGTGGTGAAGCCCCCGAGTATGCCCGTGAAAAGAAAAACGCGCGCATTGGCGGAAAAGCTGTCGTCCTTGACTGCGAGGCCGGCCAGTATGCCGATGACGAGGCAGCCGAAAACATTCACGGCGAAGGTGCCGACCGGAAACCGCCATTGCGCGGTGTGATGCAGCACCCATCCGGAGAGCTTGTAGCGGGCCACCGAACCCAATGCGCCGCCCAGGGCGACGAGAAGAATGGATTTCATGCCGTTATCCCAAGTTTTCGGCACTGCCTGATGAAGCGCTCGATGTCGTCCCGCGTGATGGCGCCGGTATGCGCTGCCGCGAGCATGCCGGAAGGGTTGTAGAGGAACGAGGCGGGAAGCCCTTCGAAGCTTCCGACCTGGGCTGCGATGTCCTCGTTTCCAAGTACGATGGGGTAGGGTATGGATTTCGCCTTGGCGAAATCAAGCACGGTTTTCGCATTCTTGTAGTCCATGGCGATGCCGATTACGACCAGATCCTTGTTTTTGTGCGTATTATGGAGCGCTGAAAGTTCCGGAATTTCGCTTTGGCAGGGGCCGCACCATGTCGCCCAGAAATTGACGAGCACCCATTTTCCCTTGTAGGTGGACAATTTCAGCGTCTCGCCCTGGATATCCTTGAACAAAAAGCCGTCGGCATGGGCCGGGAGCGACAGGAAGAGGAGGAGGATGAATAAGCGGGTCATATTTGCATTATAACAAGCATCAGTCTTTGCGGAAAGCTGCCTTCAGCGGGATGTTCATCTCCTTGCCGATGATGTCCGCGATGTTGCGGTCGAGTTGGCCGGGAAGTGCCCTGCCGTGGCCGGGAGCGAAGACGGTAAGGCGGTAGATATCCGAAAGCGTGATGTCATCGGCATCCCTTGCGAGCAGCCATCCGCCTTCAGCGGCTTCCTTCGCGTATCCGTGAGCCGAAAATTCATGCAGGATGGATTCGACAAGATCGAAATCCAGCTTGAGTTGCCTGTGCAATCTGTCCGCTTCCAGCGTTTTTCCGGATTTCTGCGCGATGTAAAGCGCTTCCAGGATATGCAGGGCGTCGTAAAAGCGCTTTCCGGGGAAGCTTTTCCTGTTCCATGAAGACTGCTCCCATAGCGGCATGGAAGCGGTGAGCAGCGCGCCGGAAAGCACGATCAGCCAGGAAAGATAGATCCAGAGCAGGAAAACCGGAATGCTGGCGAAAGCGCCGTAGATCAGCTTATAGGTCGTGAAGTGCGTGATATACCAGCCGAACCCGATTTTCATCAGTTCGAATGCGATTCCGGCGATGGCCCCGCCGAGGAGCGCATGGTGTTTCGGAACCGGGGTGTTCGGAACGATGAGGTAAAGGAGGCTCAACGCCGCTATGGTGAGCAGGACCGGGACGACCTTCAGGAAAAGGATGCCGATCTCGTGGGGGGAATGGATGAATTCCGCCGAGCGGCCCATGAGCCATGAAGTGATCGAGAGGCTGCCCCCGATCAGGAGCGGGCCTATCGTGAGCATCCCCCAATAGATGAGGATGCGGTGGAGCATAGGGCGCTTGCTGGATATGCGCCAGATCGTGTTGAACACATGGTCTATGGTGAGCATCAGGGTGAGGGCGGTCAGGGTCAGGAAAGCGATGCCGAGCGCGGTCAGCCTGGCGGCGTTTTCGGAAAACTGCGTCACGTAGATGGAGAGTATCTTGCCCGAGGATTCCGGAACCAGATTGGAAAACAGGAAGGTCTTGATCTGAATGGACATGTCGGAGAAGACCGGGAAGGCGGAAATCAATGTCAGGGCGATGGCGGCGATGGGCACGATCGACAACAGGGTCGTGAACGTGAGGCTGCCGGCGACCTGGAGGCAGCGCTCCTCGCCGAAGCGCTGTGCGAAGAAATGGGCGAAATGAAATGCCGGGTGTTTTTTCATGGCGGTTACGGTCTGCATCGATATAATATCCGTGAATCAGCCCGGGATGTCCAACATGAAAGAAATTCTGATCCTGTTTTACAGCCGCGACCGTTCAGTCAGGGAAATGGCTCACATCATCGCGCGCGGGGTGGAAAGCATCCCGGGGGCGGTTGCGAAGCTGCGCAGCGTGCCGCGCGTCTCGCAGGTATGCGAGCAGGTGGAGAAAGTTGTGCCGGATGAAGGCGCGCCTTATGCGGAACTCTCCGATCTCGAATCCTGCGCGGGACTCGCCGTGGGTTCCCCTTCCTATTTCGGCAACATGGCCGCTTCGATGAAATATTTCTGGGATGGCACGACGCCCTTATGGATCAAGGGCGCGCTCGTCGGGAAGCCAGCCGCTGTGTTCACGTCCAGCGGCACGCAGCATGGCGGACAGGAAGCGGCCCTGATTTCGATGATGGTGCCCCTGCTTCATCATGGCATGATGATCCTGGGATTACCCTATTCGGAACCCGAACTCGCTTCGACCGCATCCGGCGGGACGCCGTATGGCGCAAGCCACGTTTCAGGCATCCAGAACGACAGGGCTGTCACGGCTGAAGAAAAAAAACTTTGCATGGCCCTTGGCAGGCGTCTTGCATCCACCGCAATGAAACTTTTCCCATGAGGACAGGATATGGCCGTTTACCGATTGAAACCGAATGAACTGAGGCGCTCCATCGATCCGCAGGCGTTGGGGTTTTCGGATACTTCCGAGCTGACAGGAAAAGCCCTGCCATGGATAGGGCAGGAAAGGGCTGAAAAGGCGGCGCGTTTCGGACTTTCCCTGACGCAGTCCGGCTACAATCTTTTCGTTCTGGGAGACGCCGGGAGCGGACGCTCTTCCCTGATGAAAAACCTGCTTCTGGATGAAGCAAAAAAAAGGCCATCGGCCCCGGATCTGTGCTTTTATCATAATTTCGATGCGCCGGAGCGCCCCCTGTATCTGTGGCTCGATTCCGGAAAGGGACGGGACTTGAAGCAGGCCATGGACTGCTTCGTCGAGACTCTGCAAAAAGAGATTCAGCGCGAACTTTCAAGCCAGAGCTTCAAGCTTGCCGGCGACAGGATACTGAAGAAATACAAACAGAAGGAGTCCGCGGCTTACAGGAAACTTTCCCGTTTCGCGCAGGAGCATCGCTTCGCCCTCAAGCGGGAAGAAGGGCGTCTCGTTTTCACTGTTCTGGACGACAAGGGACAGGTCATGCTCGAAGAAGATGTCCTGGCGCTGCCTGTGGAGAAGCGGATGGAACTCGACCGCGCCGAGGAAATGCTGCGGCGGGAGATTCATGATTTCCTCGAAGCGATGCGCCCGGAGGAAAAGGAAATGAATGATGCGCGGGAAGCGCTCAGGATGGATGCTGCGAAGCCTGTCATCATGCGCGAAGCCGAAGGGTTGCGTGCGCGGATGGAAGGAAGGATGCGGGAACCGGAAAAATTCGCAAGCCATGTCGAAAAGCTGATTGCGAGGCTGCTCGACAATCTGTATCTCTTCGAGGAGGATGCGGACAAGGAGGAGCGCGAGGAGTGGTTCTCACACTGCGAAATCAACGTACTGGTGGACAATTACGGGGCGGATGGCGCACCTGCGCTGATCGAGGACAATCCCCAGATCCACACCCTGTTCGGCAGCATCGACTACCAGGTCGAAAATGACGTGCTGGTCTCGGATTTCACGCGCATCAGGGCGGGAAGCCTGTTCAGGGCGAACGGCGGCTTTTTGATGCTGCATGTCGACGATCTTTTGAGGGAATCCTGGATCTGGGAAAAACTGAGGCGTTTTTTGAGGAGCGGACTCGCCCATATCGAGGAGCCAGGAACGGCTCAATCCTCCATCTCGTCCGTTTCCATCGAGCCCGAGCCGGTGCCGTTGCAGGTCAGGATCGTGCTGATCGGGTCGCGTGATCAATATTACGAGCTGGAGGAAATCGATCCGGATTTCATGCGCCATTTCAGGGTGAAAGTCGATTTCGCGCAAAGCATTCCGGGCAATGCTCAAACGCATCTCGCAACGTCCATCCTGATATCCAATGTCGTGGAAGCGCACGGCCTGCCTCATTTTTCGAATGATGCCGTGGCGCTTTTGCTGGAGGATGCGCACCGGAGGATGAGCGACCAGGACGTGCAGAGCGCTCAATTCGTACATCTCGAAATGCTCGTGCTCGAAAGCGCTGCGATTTGCAAGGGCGGGTCCAGGGTCGAGGCCGTTCATGTCAGGGAAGCGCTCGCCGCGCGCCGCGAGCGCCACAATTATCCGGAAGAAATGCTTCTCGACTCGGTCAAGCGAGGTGAATTGCTGATTTGCGTGCGCGGCAAGCGCATCGGGCAGATCAACGGCCTTACCCGGATAGACATGGGGGATTACAGCTTCGGCTTCCCCGTCAGGGTTTCCGCCAACACGATATCGGGCAAGGACGGCGTGCTCAATATCGAAAGAGAAGTCGAGCTTTCAGGCCCCAATCACGACAAGGGGGTGTTCATCCTGGAATCCTACCTGGGATCGCTCTTTTTCCACATCGCGCCACTCAACCTGAATGCGTCCCTCGTGTTCGAACAGGAATACAGCGGCGTGGAAGGGGATTCGGCGTCCCTTGCGGAATTGTTCGCCCTTCTGTCCAGCCTCTCGGGGCGGTCCCTGATGCAGGCAATAGCCGTAACAGGCGCGATCGATCTGCATGGCGAAGTCATGCCCGTAGGCGGAATCAATGAAAAAATCGAGGGATTCTTCAGCATCTGCCAGTTGGGGGGGCTCGACGGCACACAGGGCGTTATCATTCCATCGCGCAACAGGCGGCATTTGATGCTTTCCCCTCACGTGATCGAAGCCGTGGAGCGGGGCGAATTCCACATCTACGCGATAGAACAGGCCCTGGAAGGCATGGCCCTGCTGACGGGCCTCCCCACCGGGGATCTCAAGCCTTCCGGACATTATTCCACGGACACCATCCTGGGGCTTGCCGAGAAATCCCTGCTCGATTACCGCAGGTATTTTCTCGCCGCGCGGGGCGCCAGGAACCCCTGAAGGGGTTCCCTACTCGACCTTGACCGGAACGAAGATCGAGTTGTTGTCCCGCCTGACGAGGAGCGCGACGGTTTGCCCCCTGGGAATGCCGGAGAGCAGCCTGTCGAACTGCTCGGCGCTCGTGATGTCGGTGTTGTTCATCGCCAGGATGATATCGCCTTCGGTCATCTGGGACTGCATCATCGCGCCTTTCACCTTGACGACGAGTACGCCGTGGTCCACTCCAGCGGCGTTTTTCTGGTCCATGCTCAGATCCTTGATCCCGAGTCCTATCCTGTCGATGCGCAGATTCTCCGGCACGTTGAGCGATGGCGCGGCATTCGAGGAGAGTTCGCCCACGGTCACGTCGATATCCTGTTCGGAGCCGTTGCGCCATATCCTGACTTTCACTTTCGAACCCGGTTTTGTCGCTCCGACGAGGGCGGGCAGTTCGGTGGAACTGTCGACTTTCTTCCCGTTGAATCCGAGGATGACATCTCCGGACCGGATTCCGGCCTTTTCCGCCGGGCTGTCTTTCTCGACGGAAGCCACGAGCGCGCCGTTCGCATCGTTCATCCCGAAGGATTTGGCGAGATCCTGGTTCAATTCCTGGATTTCCACGCCCAGCCTTCCCCTGCTTATTTTTCCGTTCTCCCTCAACTGGTTGCTGATGTTCATGGCGACATCGATGGGTATGGCGAAGGAGAGTCCCATATAGCCCCCGGTGCGGCTGTAAATCTGGGAATTGATCCCGACCACTTCGCCTTTCATGTTGAATAGCGGCCCGCCTGAATTGCCGGGATTGATGGGCACGTCGGTCTGGATGAATGGAACGTAATTTTCATCCGGCAGGCTCCGTCCCTTGGCGCTGACGATCCCCGCAGTGACGCTGTTGTCGAATCCGAAAGGCGAGCCGATGGCGAGCACCCATTCCCCCACCTTGAGCGTCGAGGGGTCGCCGATCGGGACGATGGGCAGGTCCTTTGCCTTGATCTTGATGAGGGCGATGTCGGCGCGCTTGTCGGACCCGATCACTTTTGCCCTGAATTCGCGCTTGTCCGTCAACTTGACCGTGACTTCGTCGCTGTCGTCTATCACATGCGCGTTCGTCAGTATATAGCCGTCATGGCTGATGATGAATCCGGAACCCAGGGATTTCGACTGGTATTCATGCGGCATCTGGGGCGGATTCGGCATGAAACGGTGGAAGAAATCGTAGAATGGATCGTTGTCGGGCGAATCCTGGGAAGACGGGTCGGATTCCGAATCGTGTACGATCCGGGTCGTGCTGATGTTGACCACCGCCGCGCCTTCCCTTGCGACGAGCGATGAAAAGTCAGGCAAAAGCACGCCGGGAGCCTGGGCGCTCTGCGTGCTTTGTTGGGGCAGCTGGACCTGGGGTGACTCTTTCCCTGATGAACATCCAAGCAGGGCCAGCGACAGGGCGAAACAAACCAGCATTTTCATGGCAGACATCAAATTCTCCGTGGTATTCTCAAAAACCAATGACAACAGATCGTGTTCGAAGTTTAAAACAGTTATAGGGCAGAATCATGCGTATTTCCATCATCGCCGCAATGGCAAAAAACCGCGTCATAGGGTGCAGAAACGCGCTTCCGTGGCATTTGCCGGAAGATTTGAAGCATTTCAGGAATCTTACCATGGGGCATCATATCCTGATGGGGAGAAAAACCTTCGAGTCGATCGGAAAGCCGCTTCCGGGAAGGACTTCGGTCGTGATTTCCAGGAATCCGGAGTTTTCCCGTCCAGGGGTTGCAGTTGCCGCATCGATCGAAGATGGCATTTCACGTTGCGGCGATGACGCTGAAATTTTTTTCATAGGCGGGGCGGAGCTTTACCGGCAGGCATTGGATTTTGCGGACAGGATTTATCTCACCGAGATCGCGCAGGATTTCGAGGGGGACTCATGTTTTCCGGAAATCGATCCGCGAACATGGTGCGAAGTCTCGCGCGAAGCGCACGAAGGCGACTTCGAATACCATTTCGTGATCTACCAGCGCAAGGCATGACTGCTCATATTTTCGGCAAAGTGACGCCGTGTTGGCCCTGGTATTTTCCGCCGCGGTCCCGGTAGGAGATTTCGCAGACTTCGTCGGACTCGAAAAAAATGACCTGCGCCACGCCCTCGTTGGCGTAGATCTTGGCCGGGAGCGGAGTGGTGTTCGAGAATTCCAGCGTCACATAGCCTTCCCATTCCGGTTCGAATGGCGTCACGTTGACGATGATGCCGCAGCGCGCATAGGTCGATTTTCCGAGGCATATCGTGAGCACGTTGCGCGGAATTTTGAAGTATTCGAGCGTTCTCGCAAGCGCGAAGGAATTGGGCGGGATGATGCACACATCGCCCTTGAAATCGACGAAGGAATTCGAGTCGAAATTCTTGGGGTCGACGATGGTGGAATTGATGTTGGTGAAGAGCTTGAATTCGTCGGAACAGCGGATGTCGTAGCCGTAGCTCGACGTGCCGTAGGAGACGATGCGCTTGCCGCCGACTTCCTTGACCTGGTTGGGCTCGAAAGGGCTTATCATGCCGCGCTCTTCCGCCATTTTGCGGATCCATTTGTCTGATTTTATGGTCATTTCAGGTGTTCTGGATAACGATTTTCGGGAATAGGGCGGAATGATCCTGCGCGAGATCGGAGACCTTGCAGGCTACGCGCCTTGCGATGGCTTTGTAGATCGCCGAGACCTTGCCTTCGGGGTCGGCGATCACGGTGGGCCTGCCCGAATCGGCCTGTTCGCGGATACTGATGTCGAGCGGCAGCGAACCCAGGAATTCCACTTCGTAATCCCTGCACATCTTTTCGCCTCCTCCCGCGCCGAAAATGGGTTCCTCATGTCCGCAGTTCGAGCAGATATGCGTGCTCATGTTCTCGACTATGCCGAGGATCGGGACCCCGACCTTTTCGAACATCCTGAGTCCTTTTCTCGCGTCGAGCAGGGCGATGTCCTGCGGGGTGGTGACGATCACGGCGCCGGTCACGGGAACCTTCTGGGCGAGTGTGAGTTGCACGTCCCCGGTTCCGGGAGGAAGGTCGATAACGAGGTAATCGAGATCCTGCCAGTGGGTGTCATTCAGAAGTTGCTCCAATGCCTGGGTGACCATGGGGCCGCGCCAGACCATCGGGGCTTCCACGTCGACCAGAAAGCCGATGGACATGGCCTGGATGCCGTGCCCGATCATGGGTTCCATCTTTTTGCCGTCGAGCGATTCGGGCTGCCCGTGGATGCCGAGCATGGCGGGCTGGGAAGGCCCGTAAATGTCTGCATCCAGGATGCCGACCTTGGCGCCTTCCGCCGAGAGGGCGAGGGCGAGGTTGACCGCGGTGGTCGATTTTCCGACGCCGCCTTTTCCGGATGCGACCGCGATGATGTTCTTGATTCCGGGTATCAGTTTTACCCCGCGCTGGACCGAATGCGGGATGATCTTGCTGGAGACGTTGACGGAGACTTTGCCGATGCCGGGAATGGCTTCCAGCTTCCCGGACACCAGCTTCCCGATTTCGCCGAGCACGCTTTTCGCGGGGTAGCCGAGCAGGATGTCGAGACAGACATCGCTGCCTTCGATCCTGATGTTCTTCGCCGATTTTCCGGCAATGAAATTCTTTTGCGTGTTGGGGTCGACGAGCTCGCCGAGCGCCGCCTTGATCGCATCTTCAGAGATTGCCATGTATATTCCTCGATGGAAAGTCGAATTAGTTTAAACAATATTTCCGATGGTGCCTACCGTGGGAAAAGTTTGATGCATTACGGTTCGACAGAAGCTAGAATATGGGAAAAACCGGATCGTTGCCGCCATGAAAAGAAAAATCCTCGTCACTTCAGCATTGCCTTACGCGAACGGCAGCATCCATCTTGGCCATCTTGTCGAATACATCCAGACCGACATATGGGTGCGCTTCCAGAACATGCAAGGGCACGAATGTTACTATGTCTGCGCCGACGACACCCACGGCACGCCGGTCATGCTGCGCGCCCAGGCCGAGGGCATCCCGCCCGAGGAACTGATTGCCCGCGTCTGGCTGGAGCATTTCGACGACTTTTCCGCTTTTCACGTGAATTTCGACCACTACGGTTCGACCAATTCGGAAGAGACGCACGAATTCGCATGCGCCATCTACGACGAACTCAGGGATGTCGACCTGATCGATGCACGCACCATCGAGCAGTATTACGACCCCATGAAGGAAATGTTCCTGCCGGACCGATTCATCAAGGGGGAATGTCCAAAATGCGGGGCGAAAGACCAGTACGGCGACAATTGCGAAGCCTGCGGCGCGGCCTACACGCCGTCTGAACTCAAAAATCCCTACTCCGCGGTTTCGGGGGCGAAACCCGAAATGCGCTCGTCCATGCATTATTTTTTCAAGCTCTCGGATGAGCGCTGCAAAAAATTCCTGAAGGGCTGGACCACGAGCGGCACCTTGCAGGCCGAAGCCGCCAACAAGATGCAGGAGTGGCTGGGAGGGGAACTCACGGACTGGGACATCTCGCGGGATGCGCCCTATTTCGGCTTCGAGATCCCGGATGCGCCGGGGAAATTTTTCTACGTCTGGCTGGATGCGCCCGTGGGCTACATGGGCAGCTTCATGAAGCTTTGCCGGGAACGCGGCGACATCGATTTCGAGGAATTCTGGAAAAAGGGTTCGAAAACTGAACTCTACCACTTCATCGGCAAGGATATCCTGTATTTTCACGCATTGTTCTGGCCGGCCATGTTGGAGCATTCGGGTTTCAGAACCCCGACAAAACTGTTCGCCCACGGTTTTCTGACCGTGAACGGGGAAAAAATGTCCAAATCCCGCGGCACCTTCATCACCGCGAGAAGCTACGTGGACCATGTCGGGAATGCCGAGTACCTGCGCTACTATTATGCGGCGAAGCTCAACGGTTCGATGGAGGATATCGATCTCAATCTTGAGGATTTCGTCGCGAAGGTGAATTCCGACCTGATCGGGAAATATGTCAATATCGCTTCAAGAGCGGCAGGATTCATCAATAATCGATTTGATGGATGGATCGCGCCTCTTCAGGACGAGGACTTCAATAATGCAATCATCGAAACCAGAGGATTGGTTCAGGAATCATATGAGAATCGGGATTATGCTCGGGCAATGCGCGCAATTATGGCGTTGGCTGACCGTATCAATGGCGATTACGATACTGCCAAGCCTTGGGAATTAGCAAAGGCCGAGGGTAAGGAGAAAGAGCTTCAAGAGGCCTGCTCTAAAGCATTACATGGTTTTAAGGCAATGTCCTTGATGCTTTTTCCTGCGCTACCGAAAACTGCTGGAGCCGGACTCGGACTTTTTCACGCTGGAAATAATCCTCAATGGCATGATATCGGTTTATCTCCCAAGCAAAAAATCAATCCATACTCCCACCTCATGACCCGGCTTGACCCGAAGAACGTGGAAGCCATGGTGGAAGCCAACAGGGAAAACCTGAAACCGGCCCATTCCCCCGCACGCCACGCCGAAGCGCAGGTTCACCATCAGGCCATTCTCGATACGATATCGCTGGAGGAATTCTCCAGGATAGACATGAGAATTGCGAAAATTGTGGCTGCCGAGCATGTCGAAGGGGCTGAGAAGCTGCTGAAGCTTACCCTCGATATCGGGATCGGGCATCGGACGGTATTTGCCGGGATCAAGTCGGCTTATTCCCCTGAAGCATTGGTGGGGAAGCTCACGGTCATGGTCGCCAATCTCGCCCCGAGAAAAATGCGCTTCGGCGAATCCCAGGGCATGGTGCTTGCAGCGGGAGACGGGAGCGGCATATTCCTGTTGAGTCCGGACAAAGGCGCGGCGCCGGGGATGCGGGTGAAATGACGGAGGCTGAAAACCTGGGATGAACGGCCTCGCGATCGACCTGATTGTCTTCGCTGCGATTTTCTGGATCGCACTGGGATTGGTCGGCCTTGCTGCGCGGAACAATCCGGTTTTCGTGAGATGGGTGATTTTCCCCCTGGGGGCGCTGGTCGGCGCGCTCGTCGCAGTTTCGGCTTTCCTCGCCGACGCCCCGGAGACCGCCATATCTCCGCTGGGCCTTCCGGACCTTCCCTTTCATTTGCGCCTCGATTCCCTGTCCTCCTTTTTTCTGCTCATCCTGGGTTCGGCAACGGTAGGCATTTCGATTTTCTCCGCAGGGTATTTCAGAAACGAGGAAAAACACCTCGGCACCATCTGCCTTCAGTACCATGTGTTCCTCGCCGCGATGACTTTCGTGCTGCTTGCGGACGATGCCTTCCTCTTCATGGTTTCGTGGGAAGCCATGGCCCTGTCTTCCTATTTCCTGGTGACGACCGACCACAAAATACCCGAGATCAGGAGCGCGGGTTTTCTGTATCTCTTGATGGCGCATGTCGGGGCGATCAGCATACTGCTTTACTTTGGCACCATGGGAGGGGACCACAGCTTCGATGCCATGCGCAAGACCCACCTTTCGGATGTGCAGGCGACATTCGCCTTTCTGCTCGCCGTGTTCGGTTTCGGCGCCAAGGCCGGAATACTGCCGCTTCATGTCTGGCTGCCCGAAGCGCACCCTGCTGCGCCTTCCCCGGTTTCCGCGCTCATGAGCGGGGTGATGCTGAAAACGGCCGTTTACGGCCTGCTGCGCGTTGTTTTCGATCTGCTCCACATGGAATTATGGTGGTGGGGCGTCCTCATCCTCGCGATAGGGTTGGCTACAGCGCTTTTCGGGGCGATTTTCAGCGCGGTGCAGAGCGACATGAAGCGGCTGCTTGCCTATTCCTCGGTTGAAAACATCGGGATCATTTTCGTCGGACTGGGTCTTGCAGTCATTTTCAAGGCCTATTCCATGAATGCGCTCGCCGCGCTCGCACTGGTCGCAACGCTCTACCATTGCCTGAATCATGCCTTCTTCAAAAGCCTGCTCTTCCTGTGCACGGGTTCCGTTTTGCATGCGACGGGGGAGCGCAATCTCGGCAAGCTTGGCGGCTTGATCCACAAGATGCCCTGGGTTGCCTGGACCGCGCTTGTCGGCGCGCTCGCCATCGCGGGCATTCCGCCGCTTAACGGTTTTGTGTCGGAATGGCTGCTTTTGCAGGCATTCCTGTTTACGCCCGGACTGCCGCATTCCTATCTCAATATGCTGATTCCAGTCGCCGCGGCGGCGCTCGTTTTGACCGGGGCGGCGGCAGGCTACGTGATGGTCAAGTTCTACGGCATCGTTTTTCTCGGGCAGCCCAGGGAGGAGACGCTGCACGGAGCGCACAGCACGGGAAAATGGGAGCGGGCGGGATTGCTCTGGCTTGCCCTCGGCTGCGTGTTCCTCGGCCTCGCGCCCTTTTTCGTGATCCGGCATCTGGCTGAAGTTTCGATGCTCCTGGTCGGGGCCAATATTTCGCCGGACAAGGCAGGCTGGCTGTTTCTTGCGCCCATATCCCCGGAGCGCGCAAGCTATAGTCCTCTCCTCTTCATGGTCGTGACGCTTTGCGCGATCGGGCTGGCGTTTCTCGCGGTCAGGCGCTTCTACCACGGCAGGATGAGGAGGGGATCGCCCTGGAATTGCGGCTATCCCATCCGGACTTCGCGCATGCAGGATACCTCGGAGGGGTTCGGTCAGCCGATTCGCCAGATATTCGAACCTTTCTTCAGAATAGGGCGGGAACTGCCTTCCCCTTTCGATTCCGCGCCACGCTACAGCGCGAAGACCGAGGACAGGTTCTGGTACTGGATTTATCTTCCGTTTGCGCGGGCGGTGGAATACATGGCCGGAATTTTCGGGAAGATACAGCAGGGACGGATACTCGTTTACCTGTTGTACAACTTCGTAACCCTGATCGCTCTTCTGATGTTCGTGCAATGAACGCATTCGGCATTTTCACCCAGTTATTGCAGCTTCTTTTGACCGTGCTGCTCGCTCCGCTCCTGCTCGGATGGGTCAACCAGTGCAGGGCGTGGCTGCAGAACAGGAAAGGCGCCGGAATCGAGCAGCCCTATCGGAAGCTGCGCAAGCTTTTCTACAAGGATGCGGTTATCGCGAACAACGCATCCCCGCTGTTCAGGATGGTTCCCTATATCCTGTTCGGGTCCATGTGCCTTGCCGCAGCAATCGTGCCTTCCCTGGCCACGGATCTCAGCTTTTCGGCTGCGGCCGATGCGATAGCGCTGGTGGGGATTTTCGCCCTTGCCAGGATATTCATATCGCTCGCGGCAATGGATATCGGGACGGCTTTCGGCGGAATGGGCGCGCGCCGCGAAATGCTGGTCGGATTTCTGGCCGAACCTGCGCTCCTCATGGTCCTTTTCACGGCATCCCTCATCAGCCACTCGACTTCGCTTACCGAGACCGTCGAAACCCTCGCCCACCGCCATTTCGAGATTTATCCCAGCATGGCCTTCGCCGCAATCGCGTTCCTGATGGTGTTGCTTGCCGAGAATGCGCGGATTCCGGTCGACAATCCTGCAAGCCACCTCGAACTCACCATGATCCACGAGGCGATGATCCTCGAATATTCGGCGCGGCATCTTGCGCTGATCGAATGGGCGAGCAGCATCAAGCTCTTCGCCTATGTGTCGATAGGCATCGCGCTTTTCGTTCCGTGGGGGATCGCTCAGGCGAGCGACTGGCTGGGCATCGCATTCGCATTGCCTATCCTGATTGCAAAACTGCTGGCTGGGGGATTCGGTCTCGCGCTGATCGAAACGGTCATGGCGAAACAGCGCATTTTCAGGGCGCCCGAGTTCATGGGGACAGCCTTTCTTTTCGGGGTATTGGGCATGCTGGTCCATTTCCTGCTGGGGGCCTGAATGTCGATCTCCAGTCAGTTCATCAACCTGCTCGCATCGATCCTGCTGCTCCTGGCATTTGCCATGCTGTCCCAGCGGCGCATCAAGTCCCTCATCAGGCTGTTTATGGTGCAGGGCATGACGCTTGTGGTCAGCACCATTGTGATCGCCGTAACCACGAATCAGAGCCACCTGTATTCTTCGGCGCTCCTGACCTTTGCGCTCAAGGTCGTGATCCTGCCCCTGATCCTGTATCGCCTGATCAAGCGGCTCAATGTCGAGTGGGATGTGGAGACGCTGCTCAACATACCTTCGACCATGCTGGTTGGGATCGCCATAGTGATCGTGTCCTTCAATCTCGCCCTGCCGATTTCCCATCTCGCGGGAACAATCACGAGGAGTACCATAGGCATCGCGATGGCCTGCGTGCTGCTTTCGCTCCTGATGATGATTACCCGCAGCAAGGCCATTTCCCAGGTGATCGGCTTTCTTTCCATGGAGAACAGCCTGTTCTTCGCGGCGACGAGCACGACATATGGCATGCCTATGGTGGTCGAACTCGGGGTCGCGCTCGACGTTCTGGTCGGTGTATTGATCCTGGGCGTGTTTTTCTTCCAGATCAGGGAAAAATTCGAAAGTCTGGATCTCAAGCATCTGGAGAAAGCGGAAGGGGAATGATGGAGATACTGGCAGTTCTGGGCTTGCCGCTCATGGGCGGCGTGTTGCTCGCATTATGGGGGCACAGGAGCCGGGCGCCCGAACTCAATGTCCTGGTGAGCTTGGGCACGTTCGCAGCATCCATCCTGCTTGCCGTGAAAATCCTCCTGACAGGCCCCATGATCGCTCTCGATGAGCAGTTTTTCGTCGATTCCTTCAATGTCTTTCTGGTCGTGCTGACCGCTTTCGTCTCGTTCACCACGGCCATGTTTTCACGCCCGTACATGAGAAACGAGCGCATCCTGAGTTCCCTTTCGAATTACCAGATCCGCCTGTATCACAGCATGTACCAGGTGTTCTGCTTCACGATGCTGCTTGCGCTCACCACCAACAATCTGGGCATATTGTGGGTCGCCATGGAAGGGGCGACGCTTGCCACGGTGCTCCTCGTGAGCCTTTACCGCACCAGGGAAAGCCTGGAAGCCGCGTGGAAATATTTCATCCTGTGCGGGGTCGGCATCGCGCAGGCGCTTTTCGGGACGATCCTGATCTATTTCGCAGCCGAAAAAGTTCTCGGGGCGGGCGGCACAGCGCTCCTTTGGACGCATCTCAATGCGGCGAAAGGATTTCTCGAACCCACGGTGCTTTCTATCGCTTTCGTGTTCCTCCTGATAGGATACGGCACCAAGGTCGGCCTCGTGCCCCTGCATAGCTGGCTTCCGGATGCGCATGCAGAAGGCCCGACCCCCGTTTCGGCCGTGCTCTCGGGGCTTCTTCTGAATGTTGCGCTCTATGCCGTGGTGCGCTGCAAGATTCTCGTGGAAGGGGCGCTGCATAACCGCTTCGCGGACGATCTGATGATGGGATTCGGCCTGCTTTCCGTATTGACGGCCGCATTTTTGCTCTGGAGGCAGAAGGACATCAAGCGCCTTTTCGGATATTCGTCTATCGAGCATATGGGACTCATCACCTTTTCTTTCGGGATAGGCGCCAATTTTGCCGGGCTGTTGCACATGACCGTGCATTCGCTCACCAAGTCGGCGATTTTTTTCGCGGTGGGACATGCCGTGCAGCGTTCCGGCACCAAGACGATGGATTCGATACGCGGACTCATCCAGTCGCCGGCGATAGGCTGGGGACTGATGCTGGGCGCACTCGCCATACTCGGCATGCCGCCTTTCGGCGTTTTCACGAGCGAATTCCTGATCCTGACCCATGCGATGCAGAGCCATCCGTGGACGACCCCGGTTCTGCTGCTCGCTTTGGGCGTCGCCTTTGCAGCCATATTCGGCAAGGTGCAGTCCATGGTATGGGGTGAATCTACAGGCGAGAATCTTCCCCATCCGCCCGCATCCCTTCCGATATTGCTGCATCTTTCCCTGGTGCTGCTGCTCGGTCTTTACATTCCGCCCCATCTTGCCAAGTGGTATCACGAGGCGGCCAGATTGATAGGCTGACATATGATTGATTTCGAAGGAATGGTCAGAACTGCTTCCATTGCGCCGGCCTGGACGATCGATGCCGACGCGGCTGCCTGGCGGAAAATCGCGCTCGCCTGCTCGGATGAGGGGGGGAGGCTCGTTTCGATCTGGGGGCAGGATGACGGCGAAGGATTCCTGGTTTTCGCGGCTTTTGTTTTTTCGCAAGGCATGCTCATTGCTAAATGCAGGGCGATCGACGGCAAATTCCGGAATCTTGTCGATATCTTTCCCTGTGCGGGAAGAATGCAGCGCGCAGTCGCCGACATGCTGGGCATCGTCGCGGAAGAAGGAGACGGGCGGCCATGGCTTTCCCATGGCGCATGGCCCGAATTTCCATTGCGGCGCGATTATGCGCCTGCGGGCGATTTCGCGCCAGTCGAGGAGCATTATCCTTTCGTCACGGTGGAAGGAGAGGGGGTCCACGAAATCGCGGTGGGGCCCGTTCATGCCGGAACCATAGAGCCTGGACATTTCCGCTTTCAGGTCGTCGGGGAGAAAGTGCTGAGGCTGGAAGAGCGCCTGGGCTACAAACACAAGGGGATAGAAAAGGCATTCGAAGGGATGGCGCTTTTCGAAGGGGCCGAGCTTGCGGCAAGGATAAGCGGGGACAGCACCGTTGCCTATTCATGGGCTTACGCCATGGCTGCGGAATGTATTTGCGGCATTGTCCCGCAACCGAGGGCGAGCTTCCTGCGCGGACTTTTCCTCGAACGGGAGCGCATTGCCAATCACCTTGCCGATCTCGGAGCGCTCGGCAACGATGCGGGGTTCGCTTTCGGCCTCGCGCAATTTTCCGTGATCCGCGAGGATATGCTGCGCGCCAACAACGAAATGTTCGGGCATCGCTATCTCATGGATGCCATCGTTCCGGGCGGCGTATCCAGGGATGTCGATGGGCAGGGCAAAAGCAGGCTACTCGGGCAGTGCGAGGCGATCCGCAAAAAGCTTGCCGATCTGCATGAAATCTATATCGATCATACCGGCCTTCAGGACAGGTTCTTGACCACAGGGCGCGTGAGTCCGGAGCTTGCCGCGAAGCTCGGGCTTACCGGCCTTGCAGGACGCGCGAGCAGGATCGCCTGCGATCTCAGGGAGGATCATCCTTACCCTCCCTACGACATGCTCGATGTCGCCATGGCGACTCATCATGCGGGGGACGTTGCCGCGCGGGTTTCGGTCAGGTTCGAAGAAATCGTGGAATCGTTGCGGCTGATCGAGACGCTCATCGGAAAAATGCCGGAAGGGGACATCATGAGCGAAATTCCGGCATGCAGCGGCTTCGGAGTCGGGTGGGTGGAAGGATTCAGGGGGGAAGTGCTCGTTGCGCTGGAAGCCGAAAACGGGATCATCCGGCGCGCCCATGCCCACGACCCTTCCTGGCAGAACTGGCCTGTCCTGGAGTTTGCCGTGATCGGGAATATCGTTCCGGATTTTCCATTGATCAACAAATCCTTCAATCTGAGCTACAGCGGCCACGATTTATAGGCGGATGACATGTACCGGATTCTCAGGGAAATATTGAAAAACGGAATCAAGACCGAAAGGGAGCCGGATCCCGATCAGGCGCTGCGCGTATCCCCGTCGAAGCTGGACGAATCCATCCTGTCCATACTGGGCAAATCCCTTGCGATACGCCATGTCGATGCGGGTTCGTGCAATGGATGCGAACTCGAAATCCATGCCCTCAATAATCCCTATTACAGACTGGAAGGGCTGGGCATCCATTTCGTGGCAAGCCCGCGGCATGCCGACATGCTGCTCGTGACCGGGCCGGTTTCGAAACATATGAGGGAAGCCTTGGTGCGCACTTTCGAAGCGATGCCCGAACCCAGGCTGGTCGTCGCCCTTGGCGATTGCGGCAGGGACGGCGGAATATTCTGCCGCAGGGAAAACTATGCCTGCGCAGGCGCCGTCTCCAGCGTGATTCCCGTGGATGTCGCGGTTCCGGGCTGTCCGCCCGAGCCTGCCGCGATACTTCAGGGAATATTGACTGCGCTGAAATCCTCCTGACATTGCACTCGATTTCATCGGGACGTGTGCCCCACTGTCATTCCTCGGGGCAGGCTTCGCTGTCATTTCGAGCTTGCCGGGAAATCCCATCCTTCGGGGCGGGTTCCACTGTCATTTCGAGCTTGTCGAGAAATCCTGTCCTTCGGGATGGGATCCCTCGAATTCCTCGGGATGACAACAC
>JAIELG010000005.1 GCA_019753155.1 Burkholderiales bacterium | reverse complement strand
GAGCGAAGTGATGGCATCCTCCCCTGCAAAGGATGTGGAAAAAAACATCAGGGCCATCCTTGCCGGCATATTTGCCAGGATGGATCTGGTGACGCGGGAGGAATTCGACGTGCAGAAGGAAGTGCTCCTGCGCACGAGGGAAAAGCTGGGGCATCTGGAAGAACGGCTGGCGGAGCTGGAGAAGGCGACGCTGAAAATGGAGGAATGATTTCCCCTCATGGGCCTCGCTGTCCTTTACAGCCGGGCGCTTTATGGGCTGGATGCACCGCTCGTGACTGTGGAAGTGCACATCGGGGCGGGACTGCCGGGCTTCACGATCGTCGGCCTTCCAGAGCTTGAGGTCAGGGAAAGCCGCGACAGGGTTCGCTCCGCCCTTCTGAACACCAGGTTTTCCTTCCCTTCGAAGCGCATTACGGTGAATCTCGCCCCGGCTGACCTGCCCAAGGAGAGCGGCCGTTTCGACCTGCCGATCGCAATCGGCATCCTCGCCGCATCGAACCAGATCCCCGGAGACAAACTCCTCCGTTACGAATTCGCGGGAGAACTCGCCCTCTCGGGGGAATTGCGGCCCATCAGGGGAGCTCTCGCGATGACCCTGGTTGCGAGCCGCGACGGACGCGCATTCGTATTGCCGTTGCAGAACGCAGGCGAAGCGGCAATCGTGAAGTCGGCATCGATTTATCCGGCGGAATCGCTCACGCAGGTATGCGCGCATCTTGCCGCAATCGAAGCGATCCCGCAATTTTCCGGAAATCTCGAAACCGCCGAAATCGTTTATCCGGATTTGAGCGAAGTAAAGGGACAGGCCCATGCCAAGCGCGCGCTCGAAATCGCAGCCTCGGGCGGCCACAGCATCCTCATGGTTGGCCCCCCAGGCACGGGAAAATCCATGCTGGCCTGCTGCTTTCCCGGCATATTGCCGAAAATGACCGAGGAGGAGGCGCTTCAATCCGCTGCGGTCCAGTCCCTGTCAGGCGGATTCGATCCGAAAAACTGGGGAAGGCGCCCTTTCCGCTCTCCTCACCACACCTCGTCTTCAGCCGCCATGGTGGGAGGCGGCGCACATCCCAGGCCGGGAGAAATTTCGCTCGCCCATTGCGGCGTGCTGTTTCTCGACGAATTGCCCGAATTCGAGAGAGCGGTACTAGAAGCATTGAGGGAACCCCTGGAAACCGGAAAAATCACCATTTCGCGCGCCCTGGAGCAGGTGGATTTCCCCGCGAAATTTCAGCTCATCGCAGCGATGAACCCCTGCCCATGCGGATATCTGGGCCATAAAAGCGGGAAATGCCACTGCACGCCGGACCAGATCCTGCGCTACAGATTGAAAATCTCAGGGCCTTTTCTGGACAGGATAGACATGAGGATAGAGATGCCTTCCGTTTCTTTCGAGGATTTGAAGGGCCTTGCCATGGGGGAGGCAAGCTGCATCGTGAGAAAGCGGGTGGAATTTGCGCGAACCACCCAGATCAAACGCCAGAAAAAAACCAACTCGGAACTCGGGGTAAAGGAAACGGAATGCCACTGTCGTCCCGATGGAAAAGGCGAGCTGTTGCTCAGGCAGGCGATCGGCGCGCTCAATCTTTCCGCGAGAGCCTACCACAGGGTGCTCAGGATGGCGCGAAGCATCGCCGACCTCGATCAAAGCCCGAAAATCACGAGCGGGCATGTGGCTGAAGCGATCCAGTACCGCAGGTTCGATATCTGAATCGGCGCAAATCGAAGTGGAAATGCAGCCCTTTACTCCCTATAATGAAAAGCGAGAGCAGGTCATTTTATAAAAGGGATATCGCCATGAACTCAACAGAATCCAAAGAAAAACTGATTGCGGATTTCAAGCTTGTAGTCGCCGATGCGGAAGAATTGCTTCAAGCTACGGCCAGTGAAGCGGGAGAGAAATTCGGCGTCACCCGCGCGAAACTCGAGAAGAAACTGGAAGCAGCCAAAGGCAAACTCCGCGAAGCCGAGAGTATCCTGCTCGACAAAGGCAAGGAAGCAGCCAAGGTTGCGGACAGCTATGTCCAGGAAAACCCCTGGAGATCCGTCGGAATCGCGGCAGGAGTGGGACTCGTCATCGGCATGCTGATCGGTCGCCGCTAACGCCGGAGGATGTTTTCTTCGGTAAAAAAGCTGCTGGCGACAGCCGTGGGCATAGTCGGCTCGCGCGTGGAACTTTTATCCGTCGAATTCGAGGAGGAAATCGAGAGGCTTGCGGCGCTTCTCTTCTATGCCGTCGTGTCTCTTTTTTTCCTTGGACTTGCCGTCATACTGATCTCCATCCTGATCGTCGTCGCCTTCCGGGATGAACACAGGCTGCTCGCCCTGGGGCTGCTCGCCACATTTTTTTCCTGCATCGGCATATTCACCGGCATATTCTTCCTGACCAAGGCAAAAACCCGTTCCAGGATTTTCTCGCAAAGTCTTGCCGAATTGTCGAAAGACCTGAGCGAACTCGAATGAACGGAAAAATGAATGCGCTCGCCCTGCACAAGAAAAGGCTGCTTGCGAAAATATCCAGGCAAAGGCTGGATATTGCGCATGAAGCTCGAATCCTGAAAGGGCCTCTTGCCGCAATGGACAGGGGAATTTCGATTGCACGATATCTCTGCAAGCATCCCCTCATTCCAGCCCTCGCAACCGCGACATTTTTCGTCATCAAGCCGGCTCATGCATTCAAATGGATGAAACGCGGCTGGTTCCTGTGGGGCCTGTACAAGAATGCCAGGCGCAGGCTCTCCGAAAATGGTTGAGCGAAATTCTGCGCAAACCATCACGCCTGCCGTCTACGCATTGCAGGCTGCATCGTTTTTCTTCGGCATCACCTACCTGATCGCGCTCATCATCAACTATGTCAAGCTTCCCGACGTGAAGGGAACCTGGCTGGAATCCCATTTCAGATGGCAGATCAGGACATTCTGGTTCAGCCTGCTCTGGGGGACAATCGGCGCCGTCACCTATTTCTTTCTGATCGGCTGGTTTATCCTGGGGGCGGACGCAATCTGGGTCATCTACCGCATCACCAAGGGATGGCTTTATTTCAGCGACGGAAAGGCAATGTATTCTTGAAAGAAGAACAACCATGAAATACAGGGATCTCAGGGATTTCATCGCGCAACTGGAAGCGCGCGGCGAACTGAAGCGGATTGCTCTCGAAGTCGATCCCCATCTCGAAATGACAGAAATCTGCGACAGGGTATTGCGTTCGGGCGGCCCGGCGATTCTTTTCGAGCATCCGAAAAATTCGAACATCCCCGTGCTCGGCAATCTCTTCGGCACGCCAGGCCGCGTCGCATTCGGGATGGGCGAGGAAAACGTGAGCGCCCTGCGCGAAGTCGGGAAACTCCTCGCCTATCTGAAGGAGCCCGAGCCGCCCAAAGGCTTGAAGGATGCCTGGGAAAAATGGCCTGTCCTGAAGCAGGTTCTGAACATGGCGCCCAAAACATTGAAACATGCGCCCGCCCAGGAAGTCGTATGGGAAGGGCTTGATGTCGATCTTGCGAAATTCCCCATCCAGACCTGCTGGCCGGGGGACATCGCGCCGCTCATCACATGGGGACTCGTCGTCACCAGAGGCCCCGCAAAACCCCGCCAGAATCTCGGCATTTACCGCCAGCAGGTCATCGCCAGAAACAAGGTCATCATGCGCTGGCTCGCCCACAGGGGCGGCGCGCTCGATTTTCGCGACCACAAGCTCGCCAGTCCGGGCGAACCCTTCCCGGTCGCAGTCGCCATCGGGGCGGACCCCGCAACCATCCTTGGAGCTGTGACTCCGGTGCCGGACAGCCTGAGCGAATACCAGTTCGCGGGGCTCCTCAGGGGATCCAGAACCGAACTCGTCAAATGCATGGGTTCCAGCCTCGAAGTCCCCGCGAGCGCCGAAATCATCCTGGAAGGCGTGATCCACCCGGATGAAGCCGCAATCGAAGGCCCGTTCGGCGACCATACGGGTTATTACAACGAACAGGACAGGTTCCCGGTTTTCACCATAGAACGCATCACGATGCGGAAAAACCCGATCTACCACAGCACCTATACCGGAAAACCTCCAGACGAGCCGGCAATCCTCGGGGTTGCGCTCAACGAGGTTTTCGTTCCGCTGTTGCAGAAGCAGTTTCCCGAAATCACCGACTTCTACCTGCCTCCGGAAGGCTGCTCGTACCGGCTCGCAGTAGTTTCCATCAGAAAACAGTATCCGGGGCATGCCAAGCGGATCATGTTCGGGATATGGTCTTATCTCAGACAGTTCATGTACACGAAATTCATCATCGTGGTCGACGACGACATCGACATACGCAAGTGGAAGGAAGTGATCTGGGCGATCACGACCAGGATGGACCCCGTGCGCGATGCGCTTCTTGTGGAGAATACGCCGATCGATTACCTGGATTTCGCAAGCCCTGTCTCGGGACTTGGCGGCAAGATGGGGCTGGATGCGACCAACAAATGGGCGGGAGAAACCTCACGCGAATGGGGCACGCCCATCGTCATGAAGGACGAAGTGAAAAGAAGGATCGATTCGATGTGGGGCGAGCTCGGGCTGTAGACAGTCTTTCGGCAAGGTCTCAGGAATCACCACAACAGGCGCCGAAAACCTCGCACGGGTTTCGGCAGGCTGCCGGGGACGGTGAAGCGCCCCGGACTCAGCGCTTCTTTTTGTCATTCATCCCGGCCGCCATGTCCTTCAGTTCCTTCAGCCGCGCTTCCACCATGGAGCGCGAGTAGAAGTTGCCGTCGCCGGATTTTTCCGCAAGCTGCAACTGGTCTATCGCAGCCGGCAAATTTCCCGCGAGGTAATAGGCTTCCGCCTGCGCCTGATGCTGGAGCAGGTTTCTCCCAAGGGCCGCATAACTCCTGGCGCGCAGTTGATAGAGATGGAAATCCTTCGGATCCTTCAGCAGCCTCGATGCAATCAGGTTAAGCGCCGCATCGGCCTGTCCATTGTCGATCAGCACACTGGAATAATCGTATATAAGCGCCCTGTAAGCCGGGTAGGCATCCAGTGCACCCCTGTAAAAGTCGAGCGCAGCCCTGCTCTTTCCCTGGGCGATCAGAACCCGCCCCTGCATCGTCTCCATGATCGGGTCGCGGCCTATGACCTTGCCGACTTTGGCAAGCTCCAGTTCGGCACGCCCGTATTGCCTCACCCGCATCAGGGCCTCGACGAGGCCGAAGCGATAGGCCGTTTCGTTTTCGTATTTCTTCTGCTTCAGCGCCGTTTCGAAAAAATTCAGGGCATCGTTGGCGTCTCCCTGGTCGGCCAGAAGCCTTTCACGAAGCAGCCAGAAATCCGGGCTGTCCACGACCTGCTTGTAAGGATAATTCTGCACCCTGTTCTCGATCGAGGCGATGCGCTGGCTGGTGAGCGGGTGGTCGCGCAGATAAACCGGGGCATTGTTTTCATACAGGCGGGTCGATTTCTGCAATCGATCGAAGAAACTCGCCATGGCGCGAGGATCGAACCCGGACTTTTCGAGAACCTGAAGCCCCACCCTGTCGGCTTCCTCTTCGTGAGCGCGCGTCACATCCAGTTGCGACTGGATGGAATTCGCCTGGGCCGCGGCGATGGCAGCCGTGCTCACCTGGGAATTCGACCTTGCCGCCAATATCGCAACGGCAAGCGCCGCCAGGGATTCGAGCGAACTCCCCTTGGTTTCCCCCGCCATCCTCGCATAATGCCTCTGGGTCACATGCCCGAGTTCATGCGACAGCACGCTCGCAAGTTCCGATTCGCTCTCGGCGGTCAGAATCAGCCCGGTATGCACCCCGATGAAGCCGCCGGGCAACGCGAAAGCATTGACGGTATTGTCCTGGATGCCGAAAAAATCGACGACGAGACTGGGCATGCTGCTGTTGACCACGAGCCGCTGCCCCAGATCGTCCAGATATTGGGCAAGCTCCGGATCGTCCAGGTAGGAAGGATCGGCCCTGATGCTGCGCATGACTTCTTCTCCGAGCTGTTTTTCCTGCTGGGGAGACAACGCAGCCTGGGAAGAATCGGCGATATCCGGCAACCCTTCCGCAAAAGCTGAAAGGGCGCAGAGAAAAAATGCGAAAATGAATGCCAATCTCATGGACAATATGATAGATCTTTTAGCGTTTGGTTCATACCCGATGCCTGAAACGGGAAGTAGGGCTTGCCATATCTTCGAGCCGACTTTAGCATATCCCGATACTTTGACTTGAGGCAACATGATGAGTTTCAGGAATATCGATGCGGAAGCGTTGGCGCAACTGCAAAAAACGGGAGAAATCAGGCTGATCGATGTCAGAACGGATGCAGAAGTCGCCAGGGGAATCATTCCCGGTGCGCTGCATATCCCGCTGCACCTCATCCCGGTGAAGATGAACGAGATGGACGGCAGCGTTCCAACCGTCATCTACTGCCAGTCCGGAGGGCGCTCGGGGCAGGCTTGCGGCTTCCTCTCGGGCAAAGGCTGGAGCGATCTTTCCAATCTCCAGGGCGGAATCATCGCCTGGGTCGCCTCTGGCAATGCGCTGGCCCAACTTGGCTGAAAAGCGCCCCCTATCCGTTCTGGTCGTCGTGCATACCGCCGACCTGGAGGTATTGCTGATCGAACGCGCCGACCATCCGGGCTACTGGCAATCCGTCACGGGAAGCCTCGAGGCGGGCGAAAGCCTCCGGGATGCGGCGATGCGCGAACTCTACGAGGAAACGGGACTCCAAGAAGGAACGCTCACCGACTGGAATATCGAAACCGAATATGAAATTTATCCGGAATGGCGCCATCGCTATGCGCCCGGAGTGACGAGAAATATCGAGCATGTCTTCGGATTCAGGCTGGAGAAACCGGAACCCGTCAGGTTATCCCCCAGGGAACACCTGGATTATGTCTGGCTTGCGCATCTGGAGGCGGCAGGCAGGGTGTTTTCATCGAGCAACGCATCGGCCATACTGAAACTGCCGGAAATGCTGAACAAGTGACTGGAGCAGACATGTCTATTACCTTCGATCCATACCGGGATTTGGACGCTGCAACGTGCGATGCGCGCATCCTTGCCGCAAAAGCCGCGCTGGGCGAAAAAGCCGTCATCCTGGGACACCATTACCAGCGCGCCGATGTCTACAGGCACGCCGACCTGACCGGGGATTCGCTCAAGCTCTCGCGCCTGGCTGCGAAATCCGCCGCGCAATATATCGTGTTCTGCGGGGTGCATTTCATGGCCGAAGTGGCCGACATCCTGACAGGCCCGGAACAGGTATCCATCCTCCCCGATCTTTCCGCAGGCTGTTCCATGGCCGACATGGCAAACCTCTCCAAGGTCGAACGCGCATGGCATGAACTTTCCTCGATTCTCGACCCCGACTCATGCATCACCCCCGTGACCTACATCAATTCGGCGGCGGATCTCAAGGCATTTTGCGCCGGGCATGGCGGCATCGTCTGCACTTCAAGCAATGCAGGAAAGATCCTGGAATGGTCCTTCGCAAGGCGCGAAAAAGTGCTCTTTTTCCCCGACCAGCATCTCGGTCGCTGGTCGGGCCATCAAATGGGCATCCCGCTTGAGGACATGCTGGTCTGGGATTGCGATCAGCCCATGGGCGGCCACAGCGCGGAAGCCGTCAAGAAAGCCAGGATGCTGCTCTGGAAAGGGCATTGCTCGGTTCATCAGATGTTCCAGCCGCAGCATATCCGGAACTTCAGGGAGAATTATCCGGAAGGGCGAGTGATTGCCCATCCCGAATGCAGTTTCGAGGTATGCACACTTTCCGATTACGTGGGTTCCACGGAATACATCATCAAAACCATAGCGGATGCCCCCGGCGGAACGCGCTGGCTCGTCGGCACGGAACTCAACCTCGTCGACCGCCTGGCCGAAGCATTCGAGCCCCAGGGCAAAATCGTCCGGTTCATGTCGCCCACGGTATGCATGTGCTCGACCATGGCCAGAATCGACCCGCAGCACCTGCTCTGGGTCCTGGAAAACCTGCTCGAAGGAAACGTCGTCAACAGGATCAAAGTGCCCGAAGCCGAGACGAAACTCGCCAGACTCGCGCTCTCGCGCATGCTCGAAGTCTCATGAGAACCCTCCATATCGCGACCTACAATATCCACAAGGGATTTTCGCATTTCAACAGGCGCCTCATGGTGCATGAATTGCGCGAAAACCTGCACGGAATGGGTGCCGATCTCATTTTTCTGCAGGAAGTGCAGGGGTCGCACGAAGAGCACGCCATCACTCACGAAAACTGGCCGGAAGAGCCCCAGTATGAATTCCTGGCCGAGGCGATCTGGCCGGATTACGCTTACGGCAAAAACGCCATTTACGAAGAAGGCCACCACGGCAATGCGATACTGAGCCGCTATCCCATACTGAACTGGGACAATTTCGATATTTCCGGGCACCGCTTCGAAAGCCGCGGCTTGCTCCATTGCGAAATCCAGATGCCGTTGTGGGACAAACCCCTGCACTGCATCTGCACCCACATGGGCCTGTCTTCGCGCGTGAGGAGGAAGCAGGTGGCGCTGCTTCAGAAAAGGATAGAGGAAGTCGTCCCGCCGGATGCTCCGCTGATCGTCGCGGGCGACTTCAACGACTGGTCCTGCAGGGCGGAAAAAATCATGGTCAACGGCGCGCGCCTGCACGAAGTCTTCGAAATTACCCACGGCAAGGTGGCGAGGAGCTTCCCTTCGGCTTTCCCCCTGTTCAGGCTGGACAGGATTTACGTGCGCGGCTTCAACGTCAGGGAAGCTTCCGTACACCAGGGATTGCCCTGGTCCAGAATATCCGATCATGCGCCGCTTTCCACAACCCTGGTCCTGAAATGACGACAGAGCATTTCCTTTCCGGGAATTCGATCAGGCTTTTGAAAAATGGGGAAGAATACTTTCCCGCTCTCGAAACCGCCATAGACCGGGCTACCCACGAAGTTTTTCTCGAAACCTACATCTTCGAACCCGACCGGGCCGGGATCAGGATCGGGGAGGCATTGAAGCGCGCCGCGGGAAGAGGCGTTGCGGTTCACCTCATGCTGGACGGCTTCGGTTCCAGAACGCTGCCCGAGGCTTTCGTGGACGAAATGGAGCGGACGGGCGTTCATGTGCTTTTTTTCGGGCAAAAAATCTCGCCCTGGACGTTGAGGCGCAGCCGCCTGAGGAGACTGCACAGGAAGCTCGCCGTGATCGATGCCGAGGTAGGTTTCGTCGGCGGAATCAATATCATAGACGACAGGAACATACCCGGCATCCCGTTGAAAGGAGAAAACATTCCACCGCGCTTCGATTACGCAGTCGAAATCATCGGACCGCTGGTTTCGGATATCTACCATTCGGTCAAGAACCTGTGGATTTTGCGGGCATGGATGCATTTCCAGAAACCCTGGAAGGAGAGCGCCTCCCCGAAAAGTCAGTCCCGCAGCGGAAACCAGAGCGCGGCCTTCCTGGTCAGGGACAACCTGCGCCATCGCCGCAATATCGAATTCGCCTATATGCACGCCATAGGCTCGGCAAAGAAAGAGATTATCATCGCAAACGCCTATTTTTTTCCCGGACTCAGTTTCCGTCATGCGCTCCTCGACGCCGCTTCGCGCGGGGTGCGGGTCGTCCTGCTGTTGCAGGGAAAAGTGGAATACCTGCTGCTCCATTATGCAACGAGAGCCCTTTACGGCAAATTCTTCGATTCCGGAATCGAAATCTACGAATACCACAGAAGCCTGATGCACGCCAAGGTCGCGGTGATCGACCATCATTGGACCACGGTGGGTTCGTCGAACATCGATCCATTCAGCCTGCTCCTTGCCAGGGAAGCGAACGTCGTGATAAAGGATGACGCGTTCGCACTTGAATTGAGGGCGAGCCTGATCGATGCGATGGAACAGGATTCGCGCAGGCTGCTCCCGGACAGTTGGGCAAAACAGCCGCTTGCGCTCCGCTTCCTGACCTGGCTGAGCTATGGCTTCGTCCGGTTCCTGACCGGCATGGCAGGCTACGGGAGGGATCATGAGTTCAGGTAAAAGCGACTGGAGTGCCGTCAAGACCCTCTTCCCCTATCTCCTCGAATTTCCGGGAAGAATCTTTCTCTCGGCCCTGTTCCTGATCCTGGCAAAGGCCGCCGGGGTCACGGTTCCATTGGTCTTCAAGCATATAGTGGATGCGCTCGACGGCAAGACGGTATATCTCCCCGTTTTTCTGCTCCTCGTTTACGGATTCATCAGGTTTTTCAACACGCTTTTCGGCGAACTGAAGGACGCCGTATTCGCCAAGGTGACGCAGCGCGCGATCCGACGGGTCGCCATGAAGGTGTTTCTGCACCTGCACGCGCTTTCCCTGCGCTTCCATCTCGATCGGCAGACCGGCGGCATGTCGAGAGACATCGAGCGCGGCACGAAGGGGATCAGCTTCCTGCTCAACTTCATGCTGTTCAACATCATTCCGACGATCGTGGAAATTCTGCTCGTTGCCGTGATACTGCTCTCGAAATACGACGTCTGGTTCGCGATCATCATCTGCATCACGCTCGTCGTCTATATCGGGTTCACCCTCGCCATCACCGAATGGCGCATGACTTTCCGCAAGACGATGAACGACATGGATTCCAAGGCGAATACGCGGGCGATAGACAGCCTGCTCAATTACGAGACCGTCAAATATTTCTCGAACGAATCGTTCGAGGCCAAACGCTACGACGAGAGCCTGGAAACCTGGGAGGACGCCGCGGTGAAAAGCCAGACTTCCCTCGCCTGGCTCAATGCAGGGCAAAGCGCGATCATTGCAATCGGCATCACGATCCTGATGTGGCTGGCGGCCCGGGGAATAGTGGACAAAACGATGACCATGGGGGATCTTGTCCTCGTAAACGCCTACATGCTCCAGCTTTACATGCCGCTCAATTTTCTCGGCTTCGTCTACCGGGAAATCAGGCATTCCCTGGCCGACATGGAAAAAATGTTCGGCCTGCTCGATGAATTCCCCGAAGTGCGGGACAGGGAAGGCGCGAAGGATCTGGTCCCGGGCGCAGCTTCGGTCCGATTCGAGCATGTCGATTTCAGCTACGAGACGAGCCGCCGGATTTTACGCGATGTCGATTTCGAAATCCCACCCGGCAAGACAGTAGCCGTTGTCGGGCACAGCGGCTCCGGCAAGTCGACGCTGGCAAGGCTCCTCTTCAGGTTCTACGAAGCCGATGGCGGCAGAGTGCTTATAGAAGGCCAGGACATCAGGAATGTCACCCAGAAAAGCCTGCGCTCCGCAATCGGGATCGTGCCGCAGGATACCGTGCTGTTCAACGACAGCATCTACTACAACATCGCTTACGGCAGGCTGGACGCGAGCCCGGACGAAGTGATGGAAGCCGCGAAAATGGCGCATATCCACGATTTCGTCGTCTCCCTGCCGCAAGGGTACGAAACTCTGGTCGGGGAGCGAGGACTCAAGCTTTCCGGGGGGGAAAAGCAGCGCGTCGCCATCGCGCGCACGATACTGAAAGCCCCCGCCCTGCTGATTTTCGACGAAGCGACATCCGCCCTGGACTCGAAATCCGAAAAGGGAATCCAGACCGAACTCAAGCGCATCTCCGCGAACCGCACCACGCTCGTCATTGCGCACAGGCTATCCACCATAGTCGATGCGGACAGGATCCTCGTCATGGACAAAGGCAGGATCATCGAACAGGGCTCGCACCGGGAGCTCCTGGACAGAAACGGAACCTATGCCCACATGTGGGCATTGCAACAGCAGGAAGAGGAAAAGATATCGGAACCTGCGGATAATCAGGTAGAATAAGCAATTTTTCGGACAGTTCGAGAATATGCTAAAAGGCAGTCTGGCTGCGGTAGTCACGCCCATGCAGGATGATGGGGTTCTGGATCTCATCAGACTGCGCTCGCTCCTCGATTTTCATATTGCAGAAGGAACGGACGGCATCGTCGTCGTCGGCACGACAGGGGAATCCCCCACCGTGGATTTCGACGAACACCGGCTGCTGATCGCGACCAGCGTCGAGCATGCCGCAGGACGCATTCCCGTGATCGCGGGAACCGGCGCGAATTCCACCAGGGAAGCGATCGAACTTTCGATCTACGCGAAAGCAGCCGGGGCAAACGCCACTCTTTCGGTCGTCCCCTATTACAACAAACCCTCCCAGGAAGGCTTGTACCGGCATTTCAAGGCGATCGCCGAAGCCGTGGACATCCCGATGATCCTCTACAATGTTCCGGGCAGGACCGTCGCCGACATTTCCAATGAAACCGTGCTGCGTCTGGCGGAAATCCCGAACATCATCGGCATCAAGGATGCGACCGGCAACATGGAGCGCGGCTCCGACCTCATCCTGAAATCGCCGCAAGGATTCTCGGTTTACAGCGGAGACGATGCGAGTGCGCTCGCCTTGATGCTCCTGGGGGCGCAAGGCGCCATTTCCGTCACGGCCAACGTGGCGCCGAAGTTGATGCATCTGATGTGCGCAGCGGCGCTTATCGGCGATGTCGCTGCCGCGCGCGCGATCAACGACAAATTGCTCGGGCTGCATCGCAACCTCTTCGTCGAGGCGAATCCGATTCCTGTAAAATGGGCCGTATCGAAAATGGGCCTGATCGGTCCCGCGCTGCGGCTGCCCCTGACGCAACTCCAGAACTGTCACCACGAAACGGTTCTGACTGCGATGAGGGAAGCCGGGATAACACTATGAACTGTATGGGAATGGAACTATGAAAATTAACCGCATGCATGTCATGATCGCCCTGTGTTCATCGGCGCTCATGATGACAGGTTGCAGCCACCTGCCCTTTGCAGACAAAAATGGCTACCCTTCGGCAAAACCGGGGGCCGATCTCGAAGTGCCGCCTGACCTCACCAAACCGTCCGAAAACGACCGCTACAGCATTCCCGAGTCCGGAACGGTCACCCTTTCGACTTACCAGAAGGAAGAAGCGCAGCATCCCCAGGAAAATGCCGTGTTGCCGCAAATCCAGTCGGCCCACATCGAACGCGAGGGAACCGAGAGATGGCTCGTTGTCCAGGGAACGCCCGATGCGGTCTGGCCGAAAGTCAAGGAATTCTGGGTGAAAATGGGCTATACGCTCAAGATCGAGGATTCCAAAATCGGCATCATGGAAACGAACTGGGAAGAAACGAATCCTGACATCGAGCAGGGCGGGATACGCGGCATTTTGCACAAATACCTGGGCAGCATCTATTCGACCGGAATACGCAGCAAATATCACGCTCGCCTCGAACGCGGCGCAGACGGCAAGACCACCGAAATTTACCTCAGCCGACAGGGCATGGAAGAAGTCACGAAAAACACCCTGTCTGCGACAGGTGAAACGGTATGGCAGCCGGCACCTCCAAACCCCGGACTCGAAGCCGAAATGCTGAGCCGCCTCATGACCAGTTTCGGCATGCCTGAGAACGAAGCCAGGGCAGCCGAGGCCGAACCGACTCACGCGAAGCTCTCCGATCAGGACAACAATATCACCCTCGACACCCCGATCGATCGCTCATGGCGCCGCGTCGGCCTCGCGCTCGACAGAATAGGCTTCACCGTGGAAGATCAGGATCGCTCGAAGGGGATTTATTTCGTGAATTATGCCGATCCGGAGATAAAAGGCCAGGACAAGGGCTTCCTGTCCAGCCTCGCATTCTGGAAAGACAAGGAGCAGATCAAGCCCCAGAAGTACCGAATCCAGGTCAAGGCATCCAGCGCCGGCAGCGCCATATCCGTTCTCGACAAGGACGGTTTTTCGGAGCACACCGAAACTTCCGCAAGAATATTGAGGCTGCTTTTCGAACAATTGAAGTGATCGATGCGCTTCGCTTCCCTCGCCAGCGGCAGCGAAGGCAACGCGCTGGTCGTCGAATCGGGCGGGACGCGGGTCATGCTCGACTGCGGACTCGGGCTGCGCGATGCGATATCGCGGCTCGCACGTCTTTCCCTCTCCCCGGATGATCTGTCCGCAATACTCGTCACGCACGAGCATGAGGATCATTCCGGCGGCGTTTTGCGCTTCGCACGGAAATTCAATCTTCCCGTATGGCTGACTTTCGGCACTTTCAGGGCAAATCAGGACGCTTTCTCGCTTCTGCCGCAGGTTTCCATGATCGAAGGCTATCAGCGCTTCGAAGTGGACGGCATCGAGATCGAACCTTTCCCGGTCCCGCACGATGCGCGGGAACCCGTTCAATTCGTTTTCGGCAACGGGGCAAAAAGGCTGGGGGTGATTACGGATACCGGCAGTTCGACCCCCCATATCGAAGCGACATTGAGCGGATGCCATGCCCTGGTCCTGGAATGCAATCATGATGCGCAAATGCTGGCGAAGAGCGCCTACCCTCAGAGCCTGATCCGGCGCATATCCGGTCGTTACGGACATCTCGACAACGGCAGTTCCGGCGAACTTCTGGCGAGGCTGGATCAAAGCCGCCTGCAGCATGTCATCGCAGCGCATCTCAGCCGGAAGAACAATACCCCTGAGCTTGCAAGGCATGCGTTATGCGAAGCCATGGGCTGCAGCCCGGAATGGATCGGCGTCGCCTGTCAAAGCGAAGGGTTCGGCTGGCGTCAGATATGAACGAAAAAAGCCGGCACAGGGCCGGCTTTTCCGTCAAGCAATTGAAACTTACTTGGGAGCTTCAGCAGGTGCGGCAGGTGCAGCAGGAGCAGCAGGAGCAGCAGCGGATGCATCGCTGGCAGCAGGAGCAGCAGGAGCAGCAGGAGCAGCGGGCGCTTCAGCAGCCGGTGCCGGTGTTTCGGCAGGAGCCGGTGCGGGTTTTTCGCCGCAAGCAGACAAAGTAAGTCCAATTAAGGCAGCAAGGAGGAGCGAGCGCTTCATTATTAGTTCCCTAAATTAAAGTTAATACAAAACTTGAATAGCAATCGGCCATCCGAAAGCTTGAAATTCGACCGACGCTGCAATTTTAGCAGGTTTGACAAAATTTTCCAGTGGCCTATCATAATTTTCTCATAATCCTGTCGTGCTAGCGTAAATAACTGGTGCCGAAGCCTGCCAAACCTGTTCGAATCGCAGCATCAGGGCGCGCCCTTCATGCGCATCGCATTGCGCGAAAATGCCGCGGGGGTCGTCGAAATGGAATCGGCGGACATAATGCTCGCCGTCGGCAAGACAGAAAGGATCGTAAACATGGGCAATTTCAGGCAATGTCTGCCTGATTTCCATGTTATGGCTGAACCGCTTGAGCAGCATAATCATGCGCGGACAGTATCTGTTCAAATAATCCGGGCTATGCACGACTACCGACAAGCGGTTTTCCGGGTTTGCCTGGAGAAATGCGTGCAGCGTTTCGTATCTCGCAACGCCGTTGAATCCCATGTTTTCCAGGTTGTAATCGAATATCCGGATATGGCGCCCGGCAAGCGAAATGACTTCGTCGATCGCAGCCGAATACTCTGCGAGTCCATGAAGCTTGCGGTGGATCGCCTCAGTCATCATTTCATTCCCTGAACAGCCGCCCTGTTCCAATATAGCCGTCCTTGTACCACTGGTAAAGCAACGCCCCGGTTTGAGCATCCGTCTTTTCGGGATCCGATTCGCGATTATCCGCAAGGGACATCAAAAAAAGCCGGTCCAAATTCCCGAAAGCCAGGATTTCCCCATTGATGAATACATTGTCCTGAGTGAAAAACATCTGCGACTTGAGATCCAGATGAATTCCATCTTTTTCCATCGTATCGAGAAATTTCTTTTTCGATACGGGACGATCGGGCGGATCGAAAAAAAGGTGGGGCTTCGGTTCGGAGAGATACACGCCTATAAAACGTTCCACCTCGCCATCATCCCAACTGATGCGCTTCAAGATGCCCGATATCTTTTGCAGCATGCCTTTTCCGATTTGCGCGGGGTGATCCTGTTTTTCGAGATCCGGATCTTCGTACATCCCGTCGATTTCGATATGATCCTGAAGGTGGACGAGGAACTGGGTTGCGAGTTCCTGGTAGCTCGGCGCCCTGAAACCGATGGAATAGGTCATCGAATCGCCTATTGCGATGCCGTTATGCGCATATTTCGGCGGCAAATAAAGCATGTCGCCGGGTTCGAGCACCCATTCTTCCGTGGGTTCGAAGCGGCTCAGTATCCTGAGCGGCGCATCCGGAATCAAATCCTGATCCTGATTTGCCGAAATCTGCCATTTCCGCTTTCCCATGCCCTGGAGCAGAAAAACATCGTAGGAATCGAAATGCGGCCCGACCCCGCAACCATCCGGAGCGAAACTGACCATGAGATCGTCGAGCCGGGCGCGGGGGACGAAATCGAACTGCATGAGCAGGCGCTCCCCTTCCACGACGAAGTGATTCACGCCCTGGACGAGTAGCGTCCAGAATTTCGGCAGCCTCCTGAAATCCTTTTTTTCGAACGGCCCGTTCTCCAGAGACCAGGTGCCATTGTCGCAGGTCACGAGACGCGACTGCGTTTCTTCCATGCAGGAAAGTTCCACCAGCGCCTCAGGACTCAACAGTCCTTTGAAGCCGGGGAAGGCGCTGCGGATCAGTAGCGGCTTCTTGTGCCAATACTCCCGCAGGAATTCGGATGGGGTCAGATCGCCGAGCATTCCCGCATTATAAGTGCGATACAAAAATCTTCATACCTTCGCAAAATCGGTTAGAATTCGCGTACAACTCAACTTCATGGATGGCTGGATCATGCGCATCGAAAAAAACACTGTGGTATCCCTCAATTTCGAACTGGCCGACGAATCCGGAACCCTGCTCGAGAAGACCGAAGCGCCTGTCAGTTATCTGCATGGCGGTTACGATGGGATATTTCCCCAGGTCGAAGAGGAGTTGCACGAAAAAATGGTCGGGTTTTCATGCACGGTCGAAATGGAACCGGAAAATGCTTTCGGGGAAATCGATCCCAACCTGATCCGGGTCGAACCGAGGGATCTCTTCCCTGAAGAAGTCGAAATCGGAATGCGTTTCGAAGGCGGAGAGGAAGAGTCGGAGGACATGCTGGTCTACACCGTGACGGATGTGACGCCGGACAAGGTCGTCGTCGACGGCAACCATCCCCTTGCAGGGATGAAGCTCAAGTTCACCTGCACAGTGACAGGAGTTCGCCCTGCCTCATCAGAGGAAATCGAACATGGGCATACTCACGAAGACGACGATCATCATCATTAAGCTTAACGCTGCACCGGAATGCTGCTGCGCTCGGCAACGATCCGGTTCGATTCGTCCACATAGACCAGCCTGGGCTTGAACCGGGCGAGTTCCGCATCGTCGTGGCTGGCATAGGCCGCTATGATGAGGATGTCCCCGGGAGCAGCCTTGTGGGCGGCGGCGCCGTTCACGGAAATGATGCCGGAATCCCGCTCTCCCCGGATCGCATAGGTCGTGAAGCGTTCCCCGTTCGTCACGTTGTAGATGTCGATCTGCTGATATTCCCTGATATCGGCGGCATCGAGCAGGTTTTCGTCGATCGCGCAGGAACCCTCGTAATGCAGCTCGGAATGCGTCACCCGCACCCTGTGAAGTTTCGAATTCAACATGGTTCTTTGCATGAAATATCCGGTCTTGACCTGAAAAAGCTTCACAGTATAAATCGAGTCAATCCCCGATACAAATCTCCACATTGTCGATGAGGCGGGTTTTTCCCATCCATGCGGCAGCCAGGACAACGAGTTTCCTCTCCCCGGCGGCGGGTTTCGAAAGACTTTCAGCTTCCCTGATCTCGACATAATCGACCCGCCAGCCGCGGCTTTCGAGCTCTGCTCCGGCAGCCGATTCAAGCGACTTGAAATCCATGTCGCCGGAAATTACCGCCTGCCTTATTTTCTCCAGACTCAGGTGCAGGTGCTTCGCCTCAGCCCGCTCCTCCGGCAGGAGATAACGGTTTCTCGAACTCATTGCAAGCCCATCGGACTCGCGCATCGTCTCCCCTGCGATGACTGCAATCGGAAGATCGAGTTGCGCGACCATCTTTTTGACGAGATGCAGTTGCTGGTAATCTTTTTTGCCGAAGACCGCGAAATCGGGCTGGACAATATTGAAAAGCTTCAAAACGATGGTTGCCATGCCGCGAAAATGTCCGGGCCGGTGCGCGCCGCACAATTCATCGGCAATTTCAGGCAAATCGACCGTCACTTCCTGGGGAACGGGATAAAGCTCGGATTCCAGCGGAGCGAAAACCATGTCCACGCCTTCGAGTTTTGCGCAGTCCTCGGAAAAAGTGCGCGGATAGCGCTCGAAATCCTCCCCGACCCCGAACTGGAGCCGGTTGACGAATATGCTGGCAACGACGCAGCCTGCATGGGTTTTCGCAATCCGCATCAGGTCCAGGTGGCCTTCGTGCAGGTTCCCCATGGTGGGCACGAAAGCGATGCTCGCTTCGCGCTTGAGCCTTACGCGCAAGGCGGAAATACTCTGGAACACTTCCATCAGAAGGTATGTTCCTGTCCGGGAAAAAGGCCGTGCCTGACTTCGTCCACGTAGCGCTTGACCGCATCATGGATGTCGGCGGCATCCGTCATGTAATTTTTCACGAATCTCGCCTGTTTGCCGGGATAAATCCCGAGCATGTCGTAGAGCACGAGCACCTGGCCCGAACATGCACGCCCCGCCCCGATCCCGATTGTCGGTATGGAGATGCCGGCGGTGATGCTTCGGGCAAGATCACCGGGAATCGCCTCCAGAAGCAGCATGGACGCTCCGGCCTGCTGCAGTGCGCCCGCCTCCGCCAGTAGGCGTTTTGCATCCTCTTCGCTTTTTCCCTGAACCCTGTAACCGCCGAGGCGATGCACCGACTGCGGCGTGAGTCCGATATGGGCGCAGACGGGAATGCCGCGATCGGAAAGGAAGCGGACTGTATCGTACAGCGCCCCTTCGACCTTGACCATATGCGCGCCTGCCGCAAGAAGTTTTGCGGCATTGGAAAAAGCCATCTCCGGGGTTTCCTGATAGCTGCCGAAAGGCATGTCGGCCATGACGAAAGAGCGCCTGGATGCCCGGCATACGCACTCCGTATGGTAGATCATGTCTTCCATTGAAACGCCAAGAGTCGTGTCCCTGCCCTGGATGACCATGCCAAGCGAATCCCCGACGAGGAGGATATCCACTCCGGCCGCTTCCAGGAGATTAGCGAAACTCGCGTCATAACAGGTCAATGCTGCGATGGGAATGCCCGCCTCGCACATTTTCCGCATGGAGCCTAGCGTCAGGCGCATATCAGAGTCCACGGTTGAAAAACTCCCTTCCGCCGCGCATCCGGTCGATCCGCTCCAGGAGCAGGTCGAAATCATGGCTTTCCTCGACAAAATTGAGGTTGTCGCTGTTGACCATGAAAACGGGAGCCGCATTGTAATGCAAAAAGAAACGGCTGTAGCTCTCGACGAGCCGCCTCAGGTAATCTTCAGTGATGTTCTTCTCGTAGATCATCCCGCGCCGCTTCACCCGCTCGATCAGTTTCTCCGGGGAGGCCTGGAGATAGATCACGAGATCCGGGACAGGAACCTGGGGCTGCAGATGTCCGTACATCTGCTGGTAAAGGTAGAATTCGTCGTCACTCAATGTCAACTGGGCAAAAAGCGGATCTTTCTCGATCAGAAAATCCGTGACCGTCGCGCGGCTGAACATGTCGGGCTGCACCAGTTCCTGCAGATCCTGGATGCGCTGAAAAAGAAAAAAAAGCTGGACGGGCAGCGCATAACGCTGGGGATCGTCGTAAAACCTGGCAAGAAAAGGGTTTCTTTCCGGCTTTTCCAGCAGCAGCCTGCATGAATCGCCGAAATGGGCTGCAAGCATCCTGGCAAGACTGGTTTTGCCGACGCCTATGGGTCCCTCGACCGCGATATAGCTGTATTTTTCGAAAAGCATGCACTACTCCGTCATTTTCTGCAGGATTTGACCGGAAAGGGCGGGAAGCAGGGTTGCGACCCGACCGATACCCGGAATCTCGCAATCCGGCGCGATTTCGAGAAGGGGGCACAACACGAACCTGCGTTCATGCATGCGGGGATGCGGGATGGTCAAACTCGCCTCGGACACGACGAGGTCATTATACAACAGGATATCGAGATCGAGCGTCCTGGGTGCATCGGATTCATGCCTCACCCTGCCGTGGGCCTGTTCTACTGCAAGCAGGGATTCGAGCAGGGCGAAAGGCTCCAGCCGCGTTTTTATGCAGGCTACGGCATTGATGTAATCCGGCTGGGGAATGCTCGATATCGGTGCGCTGAGATACAGGCTGGAACGGGCGATCAGCTTCGTTTCAGGCAGTTCGGCAAGTTCCGCGAAAGCGCAGACGACCCGGGATTTCGGCTCGGAGAGATTGCTCCCCAGGGCAACATACGCCCGGTTCCATTCCACCTCAGGCTTCCACGGTCTTGGGGCGTCTCCTGCGGCGGCGCTTGTTTGGCGATTCGTCGACCAGCAGCATGCCCTCCCGCTCTTCCCCCGATGCCTCCTGGAAATCCTCCCACCATTTCCCGACCGCCATGTCGACTTCCCCGCTCTCGCACCTCAGCATGAGAAAATCGAAGCCTGCGCGAAATCTTGGATGCTCCAGGAGCTGGAAAGGCCTGCGGCCGGAGCGCAGCAGAAAGCGCGGCTGCAGGCCCCACAGTTCCTTGATGGTCACGGTGTAGCGGCGCGGGATGGCGAGTTTTTCCTGCTGCACGCCGAGCACGTGGTCCATCGCGGCATAAAGGGCCGGGATCGGCCTCGCGTCTTTTTCCTGTTCGCTTTTCCACATGGAGAGCACCTCGTGCCAGAGGAGGGCCGCGAACAGGAAAGCGGGAGATACGGGCTTGTCTTCCCTGATCCGCCCGTCCGTATTCCTGAGCGCCGCCATGACAAAGCGCTCTCCCATCGGCTGCTCCAGAATGACATCCAGCATGGGGAGCAGGCCGTGGTGCAGCCCGGCTTTTCTCAATTCCAGGATACATTCCACGGAATGCCCGGAGGTCAGAAGCTTCAACATTTCTTCGAAAAGCCTTGCGGCGGGGACATGCTGCAAAAGTTCGCCCAGCTCTCTGACAGGCGCTTCGGTTGCCTTGTCGAGCTTCATTCCCAGCTTCGCCGCGAAGCGCACGGCGCGCAGCATGCGTACCGGATCCTCCCTGTAGCGCGTCGCTGGATCGCCTATCATCCTGATGCGCATTGACTTCAGGTCGGCATAGCCGTTGTGGTAATCCCAGATTTCCTCGGTGGAGGGATCGTAAAACAGCGCGTTGATGGTGAAGTCGCGCCTTTGCGCATCTTCTTCCTGGTTGCCGAAAACATTGTCGGCGAGCACCCTGCCATGCACATCGGTCCGGCTTTCGGATTCCTCTTCGGTATCATCCGAATGCGAGCGCCGGAAAGTCGACACCTCGATCACTTCCGCCCCGCACATCACATGGACCAGCCTGAAGCGCCTGCCTATGATGCGGGAGCGGCGGAAAATCGCGCGAACCTCGTCGGGGTCGGCATCGGTTGCGACATCGAAATCCTTGGGTTTTCTTCCCAGAAGCAAGTCCCTGACCGCGCCGCCCACGATGAACGCGCTAAACCCCGCTTCCTGCAGGGCCGATGTCGTCTTTCTCGCGCAGGCGCTCACCTGCTCTTTATGAACGCCGTGATTTTTCAGGGGGAGTATGACCGGCCCGGTTTTCGGTTTGTCGAAAATTCTTCGAATGAATTTGCGGATCATTGATTTACCGCTAGGGAAGCATGGACCATCACGGGATTATAACGGAAATCGCAAGCTTATGACCGGCCAGCCCATTTTTTGAGCATGACTTTTCAAGGTCGGATCCGGATCGACGGCAACCGGATGGCTCACTTTTTCGAGCAGGGGCAGGTCGTTGAGGGAATCGCTGTAGAACCAGCTCGCCTCGAAATGTTCCAGCTTTTCGCCCCTGGAAGCCAGCCAATTTTTCAGTCGCTCGACCTTGCCTTCCCTGAAGCAGGGCGTGCCGTCAGTATTTCCGGTAAATTCGCCGTTCATTTCTTCAGGCTCGGTTGCAAGAAGGTGGTCTATCCCGAATTCCGCGGCAATGGGCCCCGTCACGAAGCTGTTCGTCGCAGTGATGATGGCGCAGAGATCTTCCCTGTGATTCTCGATGAGATTGCGGGCGGCATCCAGCATCATGGGCCTCACTTTTTTTTCCATGAATTCCGCATGCCAGAGATCGAGCTGGCGCCTGGAATGCCTGGAAAGAGGCTTGAGCTGAAACGCCAGGAATTCGTGGATGTCCAGCGTTCCCGCCCTGTAATCTTCGTAGAATTTCCGGTTTCTGGCTTCGTAAACTTCGCGGTCGAGCACGCCTTTTTCGATCAGAAACTGGGCCCACTCGAAATCGCTGTCCCCGGCAAGCAGGGTATTGTCCAGGTCGAACAGGGCTAAACGCATTGCGTCTTTCCATCTTGTCGCATGATTTCCTTCAGCATGGGAATCGTGATCGGGCGCTTCTCGCGGCGCGAATATTCGTCGAGCGCATCGAGCATCTTCACGAGCGTGGCGAGATCGCGTCGGATATGATGCATCAAATAGTCGACCACTTCCACTGATATTTCGAAGCCGCGCGCCCTCGCATGCGCCTTGATCGCGTCGCGCTTTTCCTCGTCGCACAGGGCGTGAACCTGATAGACGAGCCCCCATCCCAGCCTTGTGGAGAGATCCGCCCTCAAAGCGGCTCCCGCAGGCGGCACATTCCCGCTCGCGAGCAGCATCCCGCCCCTTTCGCGCAAGCGGTTGTAAAGATGAAACAGGCCGATCTGGCCTTCATCGTCCAGATTTTCGACATCGTCCACCGCGACGAAATCCGCATCCAGGTCGAAGCGGACGCCGGCACGGCAGGAAACATGGATGGATTCGATTCCGCTTTTCCTGGCTTCCTCCATGCATGCCAGAAGCAGGTGGCTTTTGCCGCAGCCCGCTTCCCCCCAGAGGTAGATCATGCCTTCATCCAGTCTGCGCGCGAGAAGATCCTTCAGCATCTGTAATACTTCGGCATTGCCCCCCGCGACGAAATTGGCAAGGGTGGGGTTGCCCGAGGATAAATCCAGAAGCAGTTGTTGCGCGCCAAAGCGTTCGAGGTTCATTTGCGGTAAAATCCGTGAAAGATTTCGTAATTTTAGTGCATTCCATTTTCGAAGAGAACCCATCGTGAATCCAGACTCCCTTTCCTATAAAGACGCCGGCGTGGACATCGACGCGGGCGACAGGCTGATCGAAAACATCAAACCCTATGCCAGAAAAACCCTGCGAGAAGGCGTTCTCGGCGGCATAGGCGGCTTCGGCGCGCTGTTCGAGATTTCAAAAAAATACAGGGAACCTGTGCTGGTTTCGGGAACCGACGGCGTGGGCACCAAACTCAAGCTTGCCTTCATGCTGAAAAAACACGATACCGTCGGGATAGACCTCGTTGCGATGAGCGTCAACGACATCCTGGTGCAGGGGGCTGAGCCCCTGTTCTTTCTCGATTATTTCGCCTGCGGCAAACTCGATGTGGATGCCGCGACGGACGTGATCCGCGGCATCGCGGCAGGGTGCGAAATGGCGGGCTGCACCTTGATCGGCGGAGAGACTGCGGAAATGCCCGGCATGTATCCGGAAGGGGAATACGATCTTGCGGGGTTCGCCGTAGGGGCGGTGGAAAAGTCGAAGATACTGGACGGCAGCACAATACGGGAGGGCGATATCGTCCTGGGACTCGCTTCGAGCGGCGCGCATTCGAACGGCTATTCCCTCATCAGGAAAATCCTGGAAAGGGGAAATGCCGACCTCTCGATGATCTTGCCGGGAGAATCGCGCCCCCTTTCCGAAGTCGTCATGGCCCCCACACGGATTTACGTGAAATCCATGCTGGAACTTTTCGAAAAGCTTCCCCCCGGAGGACTCGCCCATATCACGGGAGGCGGCCTGCTCGAAAACATTCCGCGTATCCTGCCTGAAAACCTGACTGCCGCGCTCCGGGCCGATTCATGGACCATGCCTCCGCTCTTTTCGTGGCTCAAGGAACAGGGCAACGTGCGCGAATCCGAGATGCACAGGGTCTTCAACTGCGGAATAGGCATGGTCGTCGTAACATCCCCTGACAATGCCGAAGCATCGATGAAGATTCTGCGCGAAGCCGGCGAGGAAGCATGGGCCATAGGAACGATCAGGGCACGCAAGGGAGGGGAAGCGCAAACGCTGGTGGAGTCGCGATGAAACGCATCGTCATCCTGATTTCAGGCCGGGGCAGCAACATGCTGTCCATACTGGATTCCGACCTGCCGGTCATCGTTGCCGCAGTCATCAGCAACAGGGCCGATTCGCCCGGACTGGACATTGCAAAAGCAAGAGGATTGCCCGCGCTCGCGATCGAACACAGAAATTATGCGGCACGCGAGGATTTCGATTCCGCTCTTGCGGAGAAAATAGACGGCTATTCCCCGGACTTCGTGATTCTGGCCGGATTCATGCGCATCCTCGGAAACGATTTCGTGGCGCGCTACTCGGGGCGCCTCGTCAACATCCATCCCTCCCTGCTCCCCGCCTTTGCGGGAACGAGAACCCACCGGAGGGCGCTCGAGGAAGGCGTCAGAATCCACGGCTGCACGGTGCATTTCGTGACGGAAAAGCTCGACCACGGCGCGATCATCATCCAGGCTGCGGTCCCCGTTCTCGAAAACGATACCGAAGAATCGCTCTCGGTGCGCGTCCTGGAGCAGGAACATAAAATCTATCCCGAAGCGATACGCTGGCTCGCCCTGGGCAGGCTGAAACTGGAAGGACACAGGGTGCTGCTCGGAAATCCCGGCATGCAGCCGGACGCGCTGATTTCGCCGTCGCTCGATGCGAGATGAACCGCGTCACGAAAACTCTTTTAATCGCCCTCTCGATTTCGATCCTGATTCACCTTTTGATTTTCGGGGTCACCCCGGAATTGGAATGGCCCGATTTCGAAATGAAAAATCCCGCCATCGAGGCGCGAATCGTCGTCCCGCCCAAGCCCGTCCATTTCAAACCGCTCGCCCCCCCCAAACCGAAGGGAAGCCCGAAGGCTCCTGATGCACATCCTGCGACGAAAAACACGCCGCTCGCTGCAAGCGCACCGCTCGCTGCAAGCGCGCCGCTTGCCGAAAGCGCGCCGCAGCCCGTCGCGAAAAGCGCCCCGCAGCCGGCCGAAAAGCCTGCTGCAAAAACCGCCGGAAAGAAGACGGAAGTGTCCATGCATGCGAAACTCGTATTCAGGGTTTTCAGGGGGAAAGACCTCAATGTGGGCATTGCGACCCATACCTGGGACATCATGGAGGACGGACGCTACGTGATCACGAACAAGGTCGAAGCGATAGGCATTTTCGCGCTTTTCGTCTCGAAGACGATCACCCAGGTCAGCGAAGGCCATGTGACGGAAAACGGCTTGAGGCCCGACATCTACACGATCACGAGGGGAGGGGTGGAAAACCAGCAGTCGGCCCATTTCGACTGGGAAGCCATGAAGCTCGTTCTCGCTTCCGGCGGAAGCTCCAGGGAAGTGGATCTGGAGCCTTCGACCCAGGACCAATTGAGTTTTCTTTACCAGTTCGCCTACACCCCGCCGGAATCCGGGATTTTCAGCTTCATCGCGACTGACGGCAGGAAGCTCGACACCTACGAATACCGCATACTCGGGGAAGAAACCATCCTTGCCGGAACCCAAAAAATCAGGACGCTGCATCTCAAGAAATTGCACGATTCCGGTGTCGAGAGCACGGAAATATGGCTAGACGAAGACCACTATTACTGGCCGGTCCAGGTCGAAATGGCGGACAAAAACGGGGAGGTCATGAGACAGGTGATCTCCGACATCGAGGAGAAGTGACGCCGCCCCCTCGTCGAATACGGTGCTCGCAAAAGCGGAGGAAACCGTTTTCACCGACGGCCGTCATTGCAATCTCGATGGCAGACCCGCAAGACATGAACCATACAGGATGTGCTGCTGCGGATACATCGAGCGGGACCGCGTTACCTTATCGCAGCCCGGGAAACTAAGGTACAATCAGAGGATTCTTCGAATCCATCCCCGCATCAAACCAAATGAAAAGACTGAACGGAATGCGCCTCGAGCTTGCAGTCGAAGCGATGCGCAGAATCGCACCCTTGCATGAGCCGGCGGATGTCGGCCTGCGCAGATTTTTCCAGGACAACCCCAAGGCGGGCAGGTCCGAACGCGCGTTCGTTGCCGAGACCGTTTTCGGCATACTGAGAAAGCGCAGCTTCATCGATCATGTGCTGGAAAAAGTGGACGGCAAGCACGGCGCGCCCAGGAAAACCGTGCTCGCCTACCTGTCGCGCATCGAGGGCATGAACCTGAGGGAGTTGCAGCCTTATCTTTCCGAATCGGAAGAGAAATGGCTCGCCTCGGTGAAAGCCGTTCAAATCGAAGACATGCCGCTCGAAGTGAAGGCGGAACTCCCGCCATGGGTCGTCTCAAGACTAAAATCCTTCATGGGCGACGAAGAAATTCTCGCGCTCGGAAGAAGCCTGCAGCAGCAGGCGCCGCTCGATCTCAGGGTGAACACGATCAAGGCGAACAGGGAAGAAGTGATGGCGGAACTCGGCGGGGAAGCGACCCGCTACTCGCCTGTGGGCGTGCGCATCATGGATAAATTCGCACTCAACGAGAACACACTCTTCCTCGAAGGAAAAGTCGAAGTCCAGGACGAGGGCAGCCAGCTTCTGGGATATATCGTCTCCCCCAAAAGACGCGAGATGGTCGTGGACTTCTGTGCCGGAGCCGGGGGGAAAACCCTGATGCTGGGAGCGCTGATGGGTTCGGCAGGCAGGTTATATGCTTTCGACGTTTCCGAAAAAAGGCTGAACAACCTGAAACCCAGGCTCAAGCGTTCGGGACTCAGCAACGTCAATCCGCAACTGATCCAGAACGAGAACGACATCAAGGTGAAGCGCCTCTCGGGCAAGATAGACAAGGTGCTGGTGGACGCCCCATGCAGCGGGCTGGGCACCCTGCGCCGCAATCCGGACCTGAAATGGCGCCAGTCCGAGGAAAGCCTGGATGAACTCGCAAAGAAGCAGGCGGCCATACTTGCCGGCGCCTCCGTCCTGGTGAAGCCCGGCGGGCGGCTCGTCTATGCGACTTGCAGCATCCTGCCCGAGGAAAACCAGGAAATCATCGCAGCATTCCTGGAATCCCACCCCCAATTCGAATTGCTCGATTGTTCCGAAATACTCAAGTCGCAGCATATCGAACTCGATACGGGGAAATACCTGGAGCTTCGCCCCGACACCCATGGCACGGACGGATTTTTCGCCGCAGCCATGAGCAGGAAAGCATGAAAGAACTATTTCGCAGACTTTCGATCAAAGCAGAATCTTTAACCCCAAGGAGAAGAAATTGGATTATCAGATCGCAGAACAGCAGGCCGGGCAGTTGCTGCAGCAATCCCAGGCCATCCTGCAGCAGATGCAAACCCTGGCCCAGCGCCTGAGGAGCGGAGCGAAAGACGAGGCAACAGGCAGGGAACTCGCAATGGATCTGCGTGAAATAGCCATGTCGGTTCAGGGATACAACCAGATGTCCACCCAGATGCTGCAGCAGATGGCCCAGTACATCCAGATGCTCGAACAGCAACTGCAAACCCATCCCCAGCCCATGATGCAGCCGCGCGGCTGGATGGGCGGACAGAATCAGGGATTCGGTGGCGGTTTCATGGGCAACCTGGTCAGCGGCCTTGGCATGGGCGCCGGATTCGGCATCGCGGAAGAAGTCGTGGGCGATATCTTCAACTCGTTTTGAGACGAGTTATGCAATGACAGGATGATCAACGCCGGGTGGTCGCGGAGGTGAGTCCATCGCGGCCTGTTTGCAGCGTTTGTCATCGTCATCTGGCTCGAAATTTAGCTATGCCTTGATCAATCCCGACAGTCCGGCGTTTCCCGCCGGCATGCCCGGAAAAATCCGTTCCAGATGGGCATCCGACAATCGCAGGTGCCTCTGGAGCACCTGGGCTGCGACGTGGCGAAAATCCGTGGTCACGGCAAGATCACGCCCCTGATACAAATCCTGCCCACCCAGGCCAGGCCAACTGCCGTAGACCTTGCCGCCCCCGACCGCCCCGCCCAGAAGCCACATGACATTGCCGTGCCCATGATCGGTCCCGCCGTTGCCGTTTTCCCGGACGGTGCGTCCGAATTCAGACATCACCAGCACGGTGGTGTCGGCCAGTTCCGGCCCCAGTTCCCGTGCAAAAACGGCCAGCCCTTCGCCCAGGGGCCGCAAATGATTGGCGAGTTGTCCGCCCTGATTCACATGGGTGTCCCACCCGCCCAGGGCGAGAAACGCAAGGCTTATGCTTTTGTCCCGTGCAATCAATTTCGCCAGCCACTGGGCATCCGAGGGGAATCCCGTGGGCATCGGGGCGCCATTGTCCGCCTCCTTCCCGTCTTTCTGAAGTTCGGCGAGGAGTTGCCCGCGGGCGGCCTTGCCTTCCCTGTAGGCTCGACCGAGATCGTCGTCTCCGGCATAAATGCGGTCGAATGCCTCCGCTATGATGGGCCGGTCCATCGGCATGGGATGGGCGGCATTTTTCCCCATGGGGAGATTGGCCACGTTCATTTTTCCCGTCATGATGCGCGGCAGCGTGGGACCGAAACTCACCGCTTCCGTGGGCGAGCGTTCGCCGGGCAGGACGGACAGCAACCGGTTCATCCAGCCGTCGGACGTATTTTTCGCGCCGGGAGTGCCGCTCTCCATATAGTCCTGGGCATCGAAATGGGAACGACTTGGATCGGGCGAGCCGGAAGCATGCACGAAGGCCAGCGCGCCCTGTTGCCACAGCGGCATCAGCGCGGCGAGCGCGGGATGCAGGCCGAAATGTCCGTCCAGATCCAGCGCACCGCCCTCGATTCCCGGACGTGGAATCGCGATGGTGGGCCGGCTTTCGTAATAGGCGGACTCGCCATGGGGCACCACCACGCTCAGGCCGTCTACGGCACCGCGCAGGAACACGACCACGAGGCGCCTGCCGGAACCGGGAGCGGCCCATCCGCTTCGACACAGGGGCAGCGATCCCAGCGCAAGGCCGGACACCTTCAGGAATTCCCGTCTATTCATTCTTCTCTCCTCAACGGCGCATGAATTCGGGGCTGCCCAGGATCAACGCAGGCTTGAGCATCCGGGGCGCCGCATCCACCGCGCCGGACGTGCGGAGAGAAAACTGCCGCCCCAGAGTGTCGGCAAGCCGTTCGGGATCGACAGGTTCAGAGCGCTGTCCGGGAGCCGCCAGCGGCAGGTAGCCGCTGCCCAAGGCAGTGGCAAAATTCAGGCGGCGCATCATCGAGTCGGGGCTCAGCCAGGCCGCCTGGGTATTCTTGTAGCCGTCCGGAGTCTGGCATCCGTACAGGGGCTGCCCAAGCTGTTGCAGCATGCCCGTGAGCGGGCGAAAATTATCCACGTCCTCCCCGCTTGCGCGCACTGCGGAAACGACGTATTCGTAAGGCGTCTTGAATTTGTTCCCCACATTCTTTTCGTCCCAGAACTGCTGGCTGTGGAACAAGGCATCCAGCACAGCGCGGATATTCCCGTCCGTATCCAGGAAACGCCTGGCAAGCTTGTCCACCAGCACCGGATCGGGCTGGTCGGAAACGAAATACTGGGCGAGTTCGTAACTGATATGGCGCGCGGTATCCGGGCTCTTCGCCAGGAGATCCAGCGCCGCCTCCCCTTCGGCCTCGCCCCTGCCCTTGATCTTTTGCCCGAGGAACATCTTGTCGCTGAAATCGTGGCGCCGCCGGTCGAAGAAAAAGCCGTCGCCCGCATCGCCGCCGAATCTGCCCAGCCTCAGGCCCCGCCCAGTCAGAATCTGCGCCAGGGTAACGACATCCTGCTGGGTATAGCCGCGACTCACCGTATGCAGTTCCATGATCTCGCGCGCATAATTTTCGTTCAGCCCTTCAAACTGGCCGTGGACTCCGGGACTATCGGGGGCGGTATTCAGCCAGTTGTCCAGATAGAACAGCATCGCGGGGTGCCTCGCCGTCGCACCCAGGATATCCCTGAAATGCCCCAGAACATGGGGACGTATGGCTTCTTCCTCGTAGGCCCCGATCCAGAGATAATCCAGCCCTTTTTCGGCGAAAACATTGAAGTGGTTGAACCAGAAATCCACCATGACTTCCTGCAACTGCCGGGGGCTTTCCATGGCCCGCAAGAGCCTCGCCTGTGCCGCCTGTTCCAGTATGACATGCGCTCTCCGGCGTGAATCTTTCGCGGCTTGCGGATCGATTTTCTCCCCCCTTGCCGGAAGCGGCGGGCCGTACTTGCCGAACAACTGAACCGGATCGAGGTGCAAGGTATCGAGGCCGTCCAGTTGAGCCGCGAGCTTCGGTGGAAGAGGCATGGATTCGGGATCAAGCTGCGCCTGAATATAGTTTTCGATCCCCATGGATTCGATGCGCCGCATATCGCCCGGGGCAGGTCCGAAACCCAGCCGGTTCAATACGTGGAGCGCTTTTGCGTCGGGTGGAAGTTCAGCCCTGGCCGTGACGGCAGAAAAAACGAGCACGACCAGCAGAACAAGTTTCATTGGAAGGCCGGTTTCAACGAGTTTCACGCGTTTCGCGTTCACGGCGATCCTGCCGTCGATCCTTGCGGTCATGATTGCGATCCCGCCTGTCATGGTTCCGGTCGCGCAGCTCCCGGCTCCGTTCCACGCGATCCTGGCTCATGTCACGGCGATCCCGGTTCTCGGCGCGTTCGTTGCCGTTCTTTTCGTCGCGACGCAGGCTCTGCCTGTCGCGAGCGATATCCCTGTTTTCCCGGCCGATACGGGCATCGTCGCGTCGGATATCGCGATTGTCCTGACGGATGTCGTGCGTGTCCTGCCTGATATCGCCTTCCGTCGCCTGGGCCATGGGAAGGGCCGAAGCGGCCAGAAGCGTCGAGAGCGCAATCAAAATCGGTTTAATCATCATGATCTCCTGTGTGATTTGGATGCCGCTACAGTGACCATAACGTTTTCGGCCGCGAAGCGATGACGGATTGCCTGACAAAACTTTCGCAGCCAGGCCATGCAGGGATATTTTCATTGCCTATACTGCAGCGAGCAGCATCGGTGTAAAGCTTGCCATGCCGCCCCTGAATCCAAATCGAGGAACTCGAATGAGCCAATACAGAACGGGAACAGTAAGCCTCACCAGTGGAAGCCATGCGGTAGTGGGGACAGGCACGGCGTTTCTGGCCAATGTTCCGCCCTACAGCCTCTTTACTCTGACTGGCTCATCCGCCCCATACGTAGTAGGCGTGGTGACTGACGACACCCACCTGACCCTGACCACCCCCTATGCAGATGCGACTGCCTCCGGACTCTCCTATGCCATCACAACATCCTTCACGCCATCGCTGAAACTGCCCTATCCGGACCTGAGTGACATCGATGCCGCCACCATATCCAAACAGGCGACGATCATGCTTGACTCGGCACTGAATTCGACAGAAGTCGATAATGTGGCGGCACTGAAAGCGCTGCCGGTGCCGACGGGATCTGCTCTGGTAACAAATCTGCTGGGTTACTACATGCCAGGTGACGGAGGAAGTCAGTCTCTTTTCTGGAATGCGACAGACACCCGAGCAGGCAACGATTTCACCATTTACCAGCCGAACTCGGCTCCGGCCACGGGAAGATGGAATTCCGTCGACATCACCGGACTCAGCGTATTGTGCGCCGGAGCAAAAGGGGACTACAACGGAACCACGGGCACAGATAACACGGCTGCATTCACCCTTGCGCAGACCGTAACAAAACATATCATCGTGCCGCCCGGAAAATATCTGGTGGATAATCTGCGCATTCAAAACGGCGTTAAATTTCACGGTTCCGGCTATGACGCCACCGTTTTCATCCAGAAAACTACCGGCAATCCCGCGATCAATATCACTTCAGACGCAACTACCGGGCAGTTGTTGTCGCTTGATATTGCAGGTTTTTCGGTAACCGGGAATCCGGCGGCAACGGCAGCCGCAGTCTTGGTGTCGGCAAACGGCGTGTTCGCGGTATCCAGGTCGAATTTTGACTTCGCGGTTCTTACTTCATTCAGGGCGTTGGAAATACAATGCATCGATGCGAACAATGTATACAACTGCGCGTTCAGGGTAGTCTCGAATATCACGACCAATACCGCCGTAGTCATCAATGGCGGCGTATACAATACCTTCGATTTTTTCCTGACTGGCTGCATGAACGGAATAGCCATTGATGATTTCGGGTTCAACTGCACGTTTACGCGCCTCGTGTCAGAAGGGCAATTATATTTGCGGGGCCAGAATACATTGGTTCTGAATCCGACCATCGAGGAGTTTAGCGCAGGGGCGGCGGCGCCCCCATACGGGATCGCAATTTTTCTGCAGGGGTTCAATCAAACACTGATCAATCCCACGATCATCCTGACTTCCCCCGCGTCGTTGGCCAAATTGACTTATGCGTTCTCAACGTTTTGTTACAGCATCCTGACAGGGCCGCGCATCATAGCAGCCGTGCCTCACCCATTTACCCCCCAAAGCTATCCCTGCACCATTATCGGTCCGGGGCAAAACCTCGCCGTCAATAAAATGGAGGCCACCTGGACCGACCTCAGCCCCGTCTCTTTTGTCGGAAACTGCTCGCAGTTCACGGCCCACGCCATTCCCAAGGCTGGACGCACCATTCAATACCTTGCACCGGCAGGTGCGTTCAATCTCGCGATCAACAATGATACCGATGCCATGGTCTTTGAGCCGGCATCTGCAATCGCTTCATCCAATATAAACCTGCCTGCAAGGGTAAATAATCAGTCGCTATCATTGTTCCTCCACCCAGGCAATCGCCATGAATATAGGATCAGCCCCGGCAAATACCCTGAATGGGAGTATTGCTGCAGGCTCTTCCTTCCTTTCCGTCAATACCACGAGAGATTTTGCCGTGGGGGATACGATAAAAATACCCGGCGCAGGCGTTGCCGGAGCCGCGCTCATCACTACAATTACGGCTATTGCGCCACCTGTCGCCCCTGCAACAACCTATACGATAACACTGGCAGCGGCGGCCGGCACTGCTGCAACCGGCGTTACAGTCAATGTCGATGACTTGTCGCTGGTTCCCTCTGCAATTGCCGCAAATACGGCATTCTCTCTTGTATACAGGGCGGCAAACAAGAAATGGTATTTAATTGCATGACCGCCGGACAGACATCGCTTTCGATATTGCCGCAGCATCGGAAGATTTTCCGGTTCGAATTGACAAGATCAATCCTTCCGGAACTTTCCATTGCACCCTGTCAAGTTTGACATTCCCGCGAAACCACCCTTGCGGGGACTCCTTCCGTAGGCTATACATGGGGAGTGCGTTCCATAGCGACGCAAAGTATCGCGCCCCGGTCTCGGAGGCGGATCTTTAATCAAAAAAATGGAAAAACCTTGAGCAGCATGAAGATTGCAGGGCTCGGGCAGGCGGAGGAAGCCACCAGCGAGAAGCGGGCGCAGGGCATGCGCCTGCTGATCTCGATCCCTATCATCCACAGCGAGCAGGACATGGGACTCCTCTTGTCCGAACTGAAGCGCGAATACGTGCAGCGATACGGCGCCGAAAAGTGGGACAGGCATGTGAAAACCGTGGATGAATTATGGAGTGCAATCACCCAGGCCATCGAATCGCTCAATCTGCCTTATGACAAGGTGCGCATTTACCAGGACGGCCTGCCGGAATGCGGGCGCGAGATGGAAATCGTCAGGGAGGTGGCGGGGCAGGGCAGCAGGAATTACCAATTGATCCTCGATCTCGTCAGCCGCGGAGCCAATTTGATGGGCACGGAAAATCCCGAACTGTTGGTCAGGGAATACCAGTTCCACAAGGAAGCGCTCGCCGCCCCATCCCGCGACGACTCCATGCAGGAACGAAGCCTGCGCCTGCTCGCCGAGCGGGACCGGCATATTGCCGCCCGGATAAACAGCACCCTTTTGCCGGGAGAAATCGGGCTGCTTTTTCTTGGACTTGCCCATTCGGTGGAACCGCTCATAGATACGGATTTCCTCGTAAAGAGACTGGTATCCGCGCTTTCCGGCGCGGTCGAGGCTCGTGGGTAACATTCAGGAAGCCGCCTCGCTGGATCCGGTACGCATTCTCATCGTGGATGACGAGGAAGATATCTGCTGGGCCGTCTCCGGGGCGGTTCGCAAGCAGGGATGGCAGCCGATCATGGCGACAAGCGGCGAAGAAGCCCTGGCCTCGATTCAGCAAGCGCAGCCCGACGTGGTGCTTCTCGACCTGCAACTGCCCGATATCCAGGGCGAAGCGGTCATCAGGAAGATCAATGCACTGTATCCCGATATCGTCATCATCGTGATCACAGGGTACGGCAGCACGCAGGATGCCGTGCGCATGGTGAAAAGCGGGATCTATGATTACCTCACCAAGCCATTCGATCATGACCAGATCATCATCACGATGCAGCATGCCCTGGAAGAGCGCAAGCTGAAGCAGGAGATCAAGCGCCTGCGCCGGAAGGCCGGCGACACCACGACGGCGCTTCGGGAAACCATGGGGAGCAGCAAGGCGGTTCAGCTTCTCATTGCGCAGGTGGCTCGCGTGGCGCAGACGGATTTCACGGTCTTGATTACCGGCGAGACCGGAGCGGGCAAGGATCTCGTCGCCCAGGCCATCCATGCATCGAGTCACCGGGCCAACAAGCCTTTCATCGCGGTGGATTGCGGGGCCATTCCCGAGGCGCTCATGGAGCGGGAACTCTTCGGGCATGAAAAGGGGGCTTTCACCGGCGCCGATCGTGCTGTTCCGGGCGCCGCGGAACTGGCGTCCTGCGGGACGCTTTTCCTCGACGAGATCGGCAATCTTCCCCTGTCCATGCAGAGCAAACTGCTGCGCGTCCTCGAAGACAGAAGGATACAACGGCTTGGCGGAACAAAGAGCGTCAAGGCCGATTTCCGGGTCATCGCAGCAACGAATGCCGGCCTTTCGGAGCAGGTTGAGCGACAGCTCTTCCGCCGGGATTTGTATCACCGCCTCACGGAATTCACGGTTCACGTGCCGCCGCTCAGGGAGCGGCGCGAAGACCTGCCCTTTCTGGTCCGGCGCATACTCGCGCTCACCAACGAGGAACTGGGCAAGAGCGTTCGGGGATTGTCCGCTTCGGCCTGGGAATCGCTCCAGACTTACGATTGGCCGGGCAATGTGCGCGAATTGCGCAATGTGTTGCGTCGAGGCGTGCTGCTTGCCGATGAGGGGGCAATCGACCGCACGCATCTGTGGTCAGCCGAACAGGATCTCGACCCTTTCGATTTCGCCCCGCCTGGCGAGGATCACCTTTGCCTGCATCATGAGCGTTGCCTGTACAAGCTGGCCTTCGACTGCACCGGCCCGAAACACTGGAATCTCCCCTTGAAGGATGCGGTTCAACAGGTCGTAAGCCAGATGGAGCGCATGGTGCTCAACCGGGTTCTTGCGGAAACGAAAGGCAACAAGGCGGAGGCCGCCCGGCTGCTGAAGATCGATTACAAGACCATTCATACCAAACTGAAGGAGTACGGCATCTCGAACGGGATCCCGTCCGAGGTCGAACCGCCTCGCAATGGAATGCATTCCTGAGTTATGGAGTTTCGTCCCTAGCCGGACCGCCATTGTGATCCGCCATACCTGTCGTGCAGACGGCATTTCAATTGGCATGGATTGTGCAATCTTGAATACAACTGAGGAGGGACGCGCATGGCTACGCAGGAGGATTTAGAGGAAGGCAAGCGGCGCATTCAGGAAATCGGACGCAGATTGGGCGGCTTGTTCGGCAGGGAAGAAACCACCAAGTCCCAGGGTCCGGTCGGCGGCCTGGGCGCTCTGGTCGGCCTGTTGAGCGACCTTGTGGAAAAAGCCGAGCATGCGGGAGGCGAAGCGAACGAAAAAGGAGAATTCGCCGTCGGGTCGCAGAAGGCGATACGCGGCGTTTACGGCATTTCGGTGAAAACCGTCCTGGGCGAGCAGAACCCTAAAGTGGAACCCTTCGGAAATATCCAGAAGGATAAGGAAACCGGGCGGGTCGTGGTGCAGGAAATCCGCAAGCCCATGACGGACATATTCGATGAGCCCGATCGCGTGCTGGTCGTAGCGGAAGTGCCCGGCGTCACCCAGGAAGATATCCGCCTGGAGTTGCATGACGACGTGCTCGCGCTCGAAGCCGAACAGGGCGAAGCGAAATATGCGAAAGAAATCCTGCTGCCCCAAAGCTTTACTCCGGACAGGATGAGTTACGCCTGCCGCAACGGCATACTCGAGATCACCTTCGCCAAATCGCCCCCAGCGGAATAGTATCCATGGCAACGGAAAGCGAATCGACCTTGCATCTCAAGGTTAGCGAAGGACTCGGCAAGGATGTCGGGCGGGCCTTCGCGCGCATGGACCCCGCGGATATCCGCTCCATCGGCGCCGAGATCGGGGATATCGTGGAAATCCTGGGCAAGGGCAGCACAGTGTGCAAGGCGATGCCGGCCTACAAGGAAGCCAGGGCGGCATCGCGGGTCCAGCTCGACGGGGTTTCCCGCGCCAACGCAGGGGTTTCGCTGGATGACACCGTATCGGTGCGCAAGGTGACGGCGCAACCCGCGCAGCGGGTCGTTCTCTCCCCGCAAACCATTGTTCCGACCGACAAGGATCTCGAATATATCGGCAGTCTGCTCGATGGCTTGCCCGTGATAAAAGGGGATCTCATTCGCGCGGCATTGTTCGGAAGCCGTTCCATAGACTTCTATGTCCAAGATACCGCGCCCAAAGGACCGGTGGTGATCGCCCCTGCAACCGTGCTCACGGTGAGCCGAACTCGAAGCGAGACCAAGCCGGCTGCACGGTCGCATCCGGCTTATGCCTACGAAGACCTGGGCGGCCTCAAGCGGGAAATACAGCATATCAGGGAGATGATCGAACTTCCCCTGCGCTACCCGGAAGTATTCGAAAGGCTGGGCATCGATCCACCCAAGGGCGTGCTGCTGCATGGCCCGCCCGGTTGCGGAAAAACCCTGATCGCAAGAGCTGTCGCGCACGAGACGGATGCCAGCTTCTTTTCGATCAACGGGCCGGAAATCATCCACAAATTTTACGGCGAAAGCGAAGCCCACCTGCGCCGTGTATTCGATGACGCGAACAGGGAAGCGCCGAGCATTATCTTCATCGATGAAATCGACGCCATCGCGCCGCGACGCGAAACGGCCGTGGGCGAAGTCGAAAAGCGTGTGGTGGCGCAGCTTCTGGCATTGATGGACGGTCTCAAGGCACGTAAACAGGTCATCGTTATTGCAGCGACCAACCTGCCCAATGTCCTGGACCCGGCGCTGCGACGCCCCGGCCGGTTCGATCGAGAGATCGCCATTTCCATTCCGGACCGCCACGGGCGCCTCGAGATCCTGGAAATTCATACTCGCGGCATGCCGCTTGCTTCCGACGTGAACCTGACCGAATTCGCCGAAACCACCTACGGCTTTGTCGGCGCGGATCTGGAGGCCTTGTGCCGCGAGGCCGCGATGACCTGCCTGAGGCGGAATTTTTCCTCGATCGATTTCGCTCGCGCCGAGGTCCGCTATGATGCCCTGAAGAAGCTCGAGGTTGCGAAGGACGACTTCATGAATGCCCTGCACGAAGTCGAGCCTTCCGTAATGCGGGAGGTGTTTGCCGAAGTGCCCACGACGAAATGGGAAGATGTGGGCGGACTCGATCAGGTAAAGCAATTGCTCCGGGAGTCTGTGGAATGGCCCCTGAAATACAGGGATCTGTTCGATGGAGCGGGGGTGCGCCCGCCCAAGGGCATTCTCCTTTGCGGCCCCCCGGGATGCGGCAAAACGCTGCTCGCCAAGGCAGTGGCCACTACGACCCAGGTGAATTTCATTTCAGTAAAAGGGCCTGCACTCATGTCGAAATACGTGGGCGAATCGGAGCGGGCCGTCAGGGAGGTCTTCCACAAGGCCAAACAGGCGGCGCCCTGCATCGTATTCTTCGATGAACTGGATGCCATGGCCCCGACGCGATCCGCAGCCGGCGGGGACGCCCATGTGAGCGAGCGCGTGGTCGGACAATTTTTGACCGAACTGGACGGAGTAGAGAAGTTGAAGGACGTGCTGATCCTTGGCGCCACCAACAGGCGCGACATGATAGACCCTGCGCTGTTGCGGCCGGGCCGTTTCGATGTCGTGGTGGAAATCCCGCTCCCGAACGAAGCTGAACGCCTGGAAATACTCGAGGTGCATGCCCAGGGCAAGCCCATCACCGCCGATGTCGACCTGGAAGCTGTCGCAGCGGTCACGGAAGGCATGTCGGGCGCCGACCTGGAGGCGATCTGCCAGCGTGCGGGCAGAAACGCCATCCGTGAATTGATTGCAAGCGGAAAAGACCGTGCAGCGATCCTCATCGAACGGCTGCATTTCGATGCAGCCCTGGCGGATCTGGCGCGGGAAAGGGGAATCGGCAATGAATAATGAAGGCAACGCCATCTATCTGTATTGCCTGGCACGGGAGGAGTCCATCCCGGTCATAGGCGAATTGGCCCGTCAAGGCCTGAGCGGCGTCGACGAGCGCTACCCCGTATCTTCCCTGGAACGCGATGGTCTGGTCGCCGTCATCGGGGAAACCACCCTCGTCGAGTTTCACGAAGGAAATCTCCGCTCGCTGGACTGGCTGGCCCCGAGGGCCTGGCGCCACGAGCAGGTTGTGGAGGCGGTCATGCGCGTATCCCCGGTGCTGCCCGTGAAATTCGGAACGATCTTCGAGTCCAGGACAAATCTCGCCGATTTCCTTTCCCGCCACGCAGAAACCATATCCTGCGGATTGGATGCCTTGCGGGGAAAAACGGAATGGACGGTCAAGGGCTATCTGGACGAGGACATGGCGCGCCTGCGCATTTCCGAAGAAACCCCAGAAATTTCATCCAGGCTGGCACAGTTGCCTGTCACGCCGGGCGCGCGCTATCTCGCGCAGAAGAAGATCGATGCATTGATCGCGGCCGAACTCGACTCATGGTCCGGTCAGGCAAAGCGGGCGATCCATGAAGCGCTCGCGGATGCCGCGGCAAAAACGGCCGAATTGAATTTCTCGCCGCGCAGCGAAGGAACCGAGCCTCTGGTTTTCAATCTGGGGTTCCTCGTTCCAGACGACGGCATGCGAAACTTTTGCCTGAAACTCGACGGACAGCGTCGACTCTACGGCGAACATGGCTTGCGCCTGGAACTGCATGGGCCATGGCCGCCGCATCATTTCTGCACCTCACTAACCCATCCGGCCTGACCGGGAAAGGCTGTCCATGAACGCCCTGCAGGGTAGCACATGGCAGAGCCTTCTGCCCATCAAGGACTGGCCCGAATCCGTCGCGGACGAGAGCATCCTGCTCGACAGCCTGCCGTTTTCCACCATTATCGTGGACGAATCCCTGCACGTGGCCTGGGTCAACAGGAATTTCCTGGAGAAAACCAGGCGCGATATACGCAGGACCATCGGATCCCGCGTCACGACCCTGTTTCCGGACCCGCTGCTGGATTACATCGGCCTGGAGAGCAAGTTGCGCTCGACGTTCAGCACAGGACAATCCTTCACCGGCGAACCCCTGGCTTATCGCGCTCCGGGGCTTTCGGCGCGAACCTATTCCTATTTCATCACGCCCGTCCGCGCCGGGGTCTGGCGGGATCATGCGCTCATCCTGCTAGAGGACATTACCGAGAAAATGCGGCTGATAGAAGAAGCGCGCTCGGTTCAGCGCCATCTGGCCAATCTGGTCGAGCATGCCCACGACCTCATCATTTCGACCAATGCCGAAGGCAAGATCATCAGCTGGAACCCGGCATTGGAGCGCACATCCGGCTACGCCTCCGACCATGTGAGGGGGCGCATACTCTTCGATCTGTTCGAGGAATCCCAACGGGATGAAGTGATTGGAATTTTGAGGCGCCTGCAGGCGCGCAAGGTCGTCAGCGACCAGGAACTCGACCTTAAGACGCGCAGCGGCCAACGCGTCAGGATCGCATGGTCGTTTTCCCCGATCTGCGACGAAAAGGCGCAGGTCACTTCCTGCGTCGCAGTGGGCCGGGATCTGTCCGAGCGCCGGGCGCTGGAGATGCAGCTTTTCCAGAGCGAAAAACTTGCCGCATTGGGCGTTATGGCAGGCGGCATTGCCCATGAACTTCGCAATCCCCTGACGATATGCTCCTCCGCCGCCCAGTTTCTCGAGACCGAGTTTCCTCCCTCCGCCTTGTTGGCGCGGGAAGGTCTGGCGAAGATCACGAACGCCACGAGACGCGCGTCCGCCATCATCGACGCCCTGCTTCGTTTTGCCAGCCCGTCGGGAAATCACGTGGAACAGGTCAACCTCGTCACCATCCTCAAGGACACGCTCAACCTCATCGCCAGCCAGGCTTCGGTGCAGAACGTCAAGATCTCTCAGGATTTCCCATCCCCCGTGGTCCCGGTGCTGGCCGACACGAATCTGCTGCAGCAGGTTGCGATGAACCTGCTGCTCAACGCCATGCAGGCCATGCCGGGGGGCGGACAGCTTGAAGTCTCCCTCAAGCCCGAAGGCGGGGAAGCCTTGATGTCGGTTCGCGATACGGGTTACGGAATCGCGCCTGAGGTGATCGGAAAAATATTCGATCCGTTTTTCACTACGCGCTCCAACGGAAAAGGAACCGGTCTCGGCCTCGCGGTCAGCTACGCGATCGTGCAGCAGCATAAAGGCCGCATCGAGGTCGAAAGCCGGAAAGGCGAAGGCAGCGTTTTTACCGTTTGCCTGCCGCTGGCCCGCCCTGATTGAAGGATATAAACCATGCTGCTTGCTCCATTCAAGGGTTTGCTCTGGATCTTCAGGGAAGTCCACAAAATCGCCCAGGAGGAAGTCGCCCAGGAGGCCGAGTCCATCACGCACAGACTTTCCGAACTGTATACCCTGCTCGAGACCGGGCAGATTACCGAAGAAGAATTCACTGCCGAAGAGACAAAGCTGCTCGACCGCTTGGATGAAATCCGGGACGATCAGGAGTGGGAGTGAACCGTTTATTGCGAAGAGGACGACAGCTTCTTTCTGGAAACCATTCCATGCTGTGGAAGGCGCTCCATAGACGGCGATGTTCCAATAGTCCGCTTCAAGACTGCAAACCGAGCATTCAAGCCATTCTCTTTCTTGGCATGCTTTCTGCTCATATATGGATTGGGCGGAGTTGAATTCCGTTCATTCACTTTAATCGCTAAGGAGTAATGAAATGGCTAAGGTACAGAAATCTACGGACTCTTCGAGTCTGGCGGAAGTCGTGGACCGTATCCTTGATAAGGGGATCGTGATCGACGCTTGGGTGAAAGTCTCCCTGGTCGGTATCGAACTGCTCTCTATTGAGGCTCGGGTCGTGATCGCTTCGGTAGAAACCTACCTGAAGTATGCCGAGGCTATCGGCCTTACCGCAAGCGCGGCAGTTCCGGCGTAATTTGTTTCCTTGTAAACCGCCTTCCGGGTCGGTGATCCGGCCTGGGGTGGCGGCACAACAGCAGGAGGATAGCATGGGCACCATGAGAGATCAGATGGAAGCATCAGCGCAACATGTCATCGCTTCGAGACAGGCGAGAATGCAGGCTACAGCAGACGTGCGGGCGCATGTCGCAGCGCTGTTGTCAACTTATCGGAAAGATCGCCTCGCCATGGCGAGCGCCATGAATACCGCCTTCGGTCAAAGCCGACAGGCCCGGATCAAAGCATATCGCGCGGAATCGACCGGCGCGAAACGGATGATCCACTCATTTCACCTGACTCGTGCGCGCATCGCACGGGAACAGCGCACTTCGCTTGCGGCTGATCAACACAACCGCTCCCAGGCGGTCGCCGCCCTTATGGATAAATTCGGCGAGTTGCGCAGCCACAACGGACGGCAACAGGACAAAACATTGAAAGCCTTTGTGCATGTGACTCATACGGAAGTCTCGAACCTGCTCAAAAGGGCGCGCACGTCCCGTAAAAAGATGGGGCGCGAAATGACCCAGGAATTACAGAAGGCGACCGGAGCTATCCGGCATCGGACAAACGAAATCGAAACAGAGGCCAGGAATCTCGTGGCGGGCTTTACCCAGGCGCGTCGCGACATGGCAAGGCAACTGGAGAACGGCCTCGCGTCCGGCGTGCAAAACAGGCGCTCGGAGGTGGACCTCCTTCTGGACGGATTTCGTTCCGTCCTGGGCGCGCTTCAGAAGGATCTCCAGGGCGCAAGCAAATCCTGGCAGGCGGTAGCCCATCCGGTCAAAATGCATCCAACGGCGCGTCCGGTAAAGGCTCAACCGGAACCTGCCGTTGACAGGAAGAGGGCCTCGGAAATGTCCCACGAAGACCAGCTTGCGGAGATTTTCAATATCATCAGCTGCCACCCGGAAGGCATTTCCGCCGGACAGATCGGCGAGGAAATCGGGCTGGGCGCAATGCAGGTCGGACGCCTTGGGACGGAACTTGCCGAGAGCGGAAAAGTTCGAAAAGACGAAGCCACGCGCCGCTATTTTCCATAAACCGTTCGCCCCGAGGAGAATACCATGATGCAGGAAGAGTTGACGGTTCTGAGTCTGGACAGGAAGCCGGATTTTGTCGAAACCCCCTATATCGAAAGCGTCACCCAAAGAGCGCTGGACTACCTTCAGGCAGGGTATCCGATTCATTTCTGCGGGGCGGCCGGCACCGGCAAAACGACGCTTGCCATGCACGTTGCCGCACAACTGGGGCGGCAGGTCGTGCTGCTTCACGGCAATGACGAGTTCGCCAGTTCCGACCTGATCGGCGCGCAATCCGGTTATCGCTCGACCAAGGTTATCGACAATTACATCCATTCCGTCCTGAAAAAGGAGGAGAGCGTTTCCAAGCAGTGGGTGGACAATCGGCTCACCACGGCATGCAAATACGGATTCACCCTGATTTACGATGAGTTTACCCGATCGAGACCGGAAGCCAACAACGTGCTCCTGTCCATCCTGGAAGAACGCCTCCTGGAGCTTCCCAGCATACATCTGGGCGAATCCTACCTGCAGGTCCACCCGAACTTCTGCGCTATTTTCACGAGCAACCCGGAGGAATACGCCGGGGTGCACAAGAGCCAGGACGCCCTGCTCGACCGCATGATCACCATCACCCTCGATCACCATGACCTGGAAACGGAAGTCGCTATCACGCAGACCAAGTCGGGTCTGCCGTGGAAGCACTCCAAGGCCATAGTGGATATCGTCCGGGAATTTCGCGATCTGGGCGTCAACAACTGCAGGCCGACCGTCCGGGCCTGCCTCATGCTCTCCCGGATCGTGGCTGCAAGCGGCTGCGCCGTGTCGGCGGATGATCCGGACTTCAAGCGGATCTGCCGTGACGTGCTGGGTCCAAACAGTGTGAAAGTATCGCACAACAGTCGGGCGGTGGCTTTCGAACGGCTGGACGAAATCCTTGCGAAACATTGCCCGTCCGTGCCCAAGCTGGTCAAAGGCGAAGCGGCGGCAGGCGCGCGCAAGGCGGCGCAAGGGAGTTCCATCCATGGCAAATGAGCGCAAAAGCATTCGACAAGTCAAGACCATGGGGCAGTTGGTCGACGGGCGGAGGGCCAGGACTTCTTATGGCGCCTTGCTGGAGCTTTCCATGCTGGAAATGGAAAAAACGAGGCTTGCAAGCGAAGTTCAGCGCTCCGAGCGTCGTTGCGCCGACATCAGAGTACGGCTGGGGGAAATCGAAGCCAAGCAGAACAGGCTCAAGCAGTTCGTGCCCGCTGCGCAAGCCGAGAAACCTGTCGAAGCCTCTGATTTCAAGATCCATGAGGCGCCGCAGGACAGACTGAAAAGAAGACGCCTGAGTTACTGAGACATCACATATGACCTATCCGGCAAAGTATGTCTACGCCATAACGGACCAGGGCGAGGCTCACACCTACGGCAAGATCGGACTGGAAGGCGCGCAGGTCTATGCCATTTCGGAAGGCCCGCTCGCTGCGATCGTAAGCGATGTCACCGACAAACGGGTGAGGCCCGAACGCGCAAAACTGGCGGCGCACCATGCCGTCATCGCGAAACTGATGGAAGAAGGCACTGTCCTGCCCATGGCGTTCGGCACCATCGCATCGAGTCCGAAAGCGCTGCAGAAAGTCCTGCGCACGAACAAGGACTCCTTTCAGGCGCATTTGCAGCATGTGAAGGGGAAAGTCGAGATGGGGCTGCGCGTGGCCTGGGACGTGCCGAATGTTTTCGAATATTTCGTCTCCCGCCACGCCGATCTGATGTCATTGCGGGATGACCTTTACCTCAGGCGGCGGCAGCCTTCACGGGATGAAAAAATCGCGCTTGGGCGCCTCTTCGACCAGTTGCTCCTCGATGAGCGGCAGGCGCACACGGATGCCGTGATCAAGGTGCTTTCCCCGCATTGCGTGGAAATCAAGGAAAACAAGTTGCGGGAAGAGCGGGAAGTCATGCGGCTCGCCTGCCTGATAGATCGTGATGCACAGAAGCGCTTCGAGGACGGGGTTTTCGAAGCGGCCCACCTTTTCGACGACAGTTTTGCATTCGACTTCAACGGCCCATGGAGTCCCTACAATTTTGTCGACGGTTCCGATTTAAGCGAGGGAGCAGACTAGGATGACGCCCGACAATGGAGCGATACCTGAAACTCACGAATCCGACGATGTCGATCTGGCCGTGCTGGAGAGACTTCTGTCCATGGCGCAGACATACCGGAGCGAGGGGAGCGTGAGGCAGGCGATGGAGATGTTCTGGGAACTGGTCGAGGATTTCTCCGGCACGCCGCAGGCTCAGGTAGCGCGAAAAGCCCTGCTCGACCTTGCCATGTCTTACGAGCGCAGCGGGGCGAGGCGCGAAGCACGCAGCATCTATGAACGCCTGGTATAGACGGCTGTGACAAACCAGAATATCTCATTATGCGAAACCCTGGATCGGGTGTTGAACAAGGGGGCGGTGGTGTCGGGGGAGATCGTGATCTCCGTCGCTGACATCGACCTGCTTTATCTAGGCCTTCAACTGACACTGACCTCGGTCGAAACCGCCAACGAGATCAAGCTTACTTTGCGCAGCTAACTTATGGAAACTTCTCCACAAATCAGGCTCGATCCGGAAAACATCCAGAAGGGACTCGGCCAGCTCGTTCTTGCCATAATCGAACTGATCCGGCAACTGCTGGAGCGCCAGGCAGTTCGCAGAATGGAGGGCGGCTCGCTGACGGAAGAGGAGATCGAGCGGCTTGGCCTGACATTGCTCAGGCTGGACGAGCAAATGGTCTGGCTCAAAAAGGAATTCGGCCTGAAAGACGAGGACTTGAACCTCGATCTCGGCCCATTGGGGAAACTGCTATGATCGTAAGAGTTGCCAACGGCGCATGCGCCATGGATGGAGAAACGCGGCATGGCCGGTAAACAGATCGCCCACGGAACGGAATCGGCAACGCTCGCCGACGTGCTGGAACGCATCCTGGACAAGGGACTCGTCATCGCCGGCGATATCAAGATCAAGCTCGTGGATATCGAGTTGCTCACGATCCAGATCCGGCTGCTGGTGTGCTCGGTCGACAAGGCGAGGGAAATGGGCATCGACTGGTGGATGACGAATTCCTACCTCTGCTCCACCGCCGGCGAGCGGGAAGACGCCGACCAGCTTGCGCGGCTCAACGAGCGGATCGCCAAGCTCGAGGAAAGCGCGGTCCCTTCGAATCTCAGGATATGATGAGAAAGGGGTAGTCGGTATAGCCTTTTTCTTCCCCGAAGTAGAGCCTCTCGTAATCCGGCGCATTAAGCGCGGCACCCACCCTGAAGCGTTCGACGAGATCGGGGTTGGCAAGGAGCAGCCTGCCAAACGCGATGGCGTCGGCTTTTCCGGTCGATATCGCATCTTGCGCGCTCGCCAGATCATAGCCGTTGTTGCGGATCAGATTACCCCTGTAGATGGCGCGCAGGCTATCGTAATCGAAGGGAAGCCATGCTTCTTTCGGCGCCCCGCCCGTGCCCTCGAGCAGGTCGAGAAAAGCGAGGTCGAAGCGGTTGATCTCCGCGACGACATATTCAAAGGTTTCCTGCGGCGCCTCGTCCGATATGTCATTGAATGGCGTCACCGGTGACAGACGCACCCCGACCCGTCCATGGCCGATTTCAGCGCACACCGCATCCAGCACTTCCAGGAGGAGGCGAGCCCGGTTTTCCTTCGATCCGCCGTAGATGTCGGTGCGCCTGTTCGTGGATGAACGCAGGAACTGGTCGAGCAGGTAGCCGTTTCCGGCATGGATCTCGATCCCGTCGAAACCCGCTTCCATCGCGTTTTTCGCAGCCCTCGCGTAATTCGATACGAGGCCGGGGATCTCGGAAGTTTCGAGCGCTCTTGGCGTGAAATAGTCCTTCATTCCTTCGAAAGTGAACGCCTGTCCAGCCGGTTTCAGCGCGGAAGGGGCGACAGGCAGCGCGCCATCCGGCTGCAGATCGGGGTGGGAAATGCGTCCGACATGCCAGAGCTGAATCGCGATCCTGCCCCCCGCATCGTGGACTGCACGGGTGACCTTTTTCCATCCTTCGATCTGCTCCGCGCTATGGATGCCTGGCGTGCGGGGATAGCCGTGGCCCTCGGGGCAGATCGGGGAAGCCTCCGTCAGAATAAGCCCGGCGGATGCGCGCTGGCGGTAATATTCCGCGACGAGGTCCGTCGGCACGTTGCCTCTCCCTGCCCGGTTGCGCGTCAGGGACGACATCACGATGCGGTTGGGAAGTTCGGTTTTTCCGAGGCGAATCGGTGAAAAAAGGTCTGTCATGAGCGTCTCCTGGATTATCTCGAATCATTGTAGACCATACGCATGGGAACCGTCATGAAGCTGAACGGAAAGCAGCATAAGCATTTACTGCCCCGTCAACTGTTTCGGAATCGGAAAGGAAACATGTTCGAGGATGCCCTGCAATTGCGACACCTCCGTCGCGCCCAGCGCCTTCAGTTTCTCGATCACCTCGACAACCAGCGCTTCGGGAGCGGAAGCCCCTGCCGTGACGCCTACCCGGCTTTTCCCGAAAAGCCATTCCCCTTTCAGTTCGCCCGCATTGTCTATCATGTAGGACTCCACCCCGCGGGATTTTGCGACTTCGCGCAACCTGTTCGAGTTGGAACTGTTGGGAGAACCGACCACAATGACGAGATCGCATTGACTCGACAGCATCTTGACCGCATCCTGGCGATTCTGCGTGGCGTAGCAGATATCGTCCTTTCTCGGCCCGCTTATATTCGGAAATCTCGCCTTGAGCGCCTCGATGATTTTTGCCGCATCGTCCACGGAAAGCGTGGTCTGCGTCACGAATGCAAGATTTTCCGGATTTTCGACTTCCAGGCTTTCGACATCCTCGGGCTTTTCCACGAGATACATGCCGCCGGAAGACTGCCCCATGGTGCCTTCCACTTCCGGATGCCCGGCATGGCCTATCATGACGATTTCCTTGCCCTGTTCGCGCATTCTGACCACTTCGACATGGACCTTGGTGACGAGCGGGCAGGTCGCATCGAACAACCTGAATCCCATTTCTTCGGCCAGCCTGCGCACAGACTGGGGTACCCCATGGGCGCTGAAGATTAACGTGCTGCCTTTGGGAACCTGGGAGATATCCTCGATAAATATCGCTCCCTTTCTCTTGAGGTCATCGACCACGAACCTGTTGTGAACAACTTCATGCCGCACGTAAATCGGCGCGCCGAAATTGGCAAGCGCGCGCTCCACGATTTCTATCGCCCGGTCCACTCCTGCGCAGAACCCTCTGGGGTTGGCGAGCAGCACGTTCACGACTTGCCCTTCCTCATGCTCTCCAGTATCAATAGCGCGGCACCCAGGGTGATGGCCGAGTCGGCAAGATTGAATGCGGGGAAATGATGGTGTGCGATATGGAAATCCATGAAATCAACGACATGCCCTATTCTGATGCGATCGAGAAGATTCCCCAGCGCCCCGCCCAGGATGAGACTCAGTGCGAAGCTGTAAAGGATCTCGCCCCTGTGTTTTTTCAGTAGATACAGGATCAGGACGGAAGCTGCCGCAGCGATGAGCATGAAAAAGCCGCGCTGCCATCCACCCGCATCATTGAGGAAGCTGAACGCAGCCCCCTCGTTGTAGAAGAGCACCAGACTGAAAACAGGCGCAAGAACGACTTCCCCCTGTTCGGTAAGCGCATGCACGATCTGGAGCTTGCTCGCCTGATCGAGGAGAACGACGATAAAGCTCACAGCGAGCCAGCGCGTCCACTCAAGCATGGGTTCTTGCCTCGCCTTCCCCGTAAAGATTGCTCACGCAGCGCCCGCAGATGGCAGGATGAGCGGGATCGATTCCGACATCCTCCCGGTAATGCCAGCAGCGCTCGCATTTCTCATGGGGACTTGCGCTCACCAGGATCTTTTCTTCATCCGATTGCACGAGCGTCGTCTTCGATGTCACGAGCACGAAGCGCAGGTCGTCCGCCAGGGAATCGAGCAGCGCGAATTTTTCCCCGCTCGCCCTGATTTCGATTTCGGCCGCAAGGGAAGAGCCGATAAGATTGGACTGTCTCGCGTCCTCCAGATGCTTCTGGGCTTCGCCGCGGTATTCGCGCAACTTTTCCCATTTCGAAAGCAGATGGGCCGAATCTGCAACCTCAGGAAATTCGTGCCAGATGTGGAAAAACACGCTTTCTTCGCCGGACCCCGTGAAAAATTCCCATGCCTCTTCGGACGTGAAGGAGAGTATGGGCGCGAGGAGCCGGATCAGGCTCTGCAGCACATGGTAGAGCGCATTCTGAGCCGAGCGGCGCGCGGAGGAGTTCCCCCCCGAAGTGTAGAGCCTGTCTTTCAGGATATCGAGGTAAAAGCCGCCCAAGTCTTCGGAGCAGAAATGATGCAGGCGCTGGGCGATGACATGGAATTCGTATTTTTCGTAATGCCCGGTCAGTTCCCGCTGCAAGGATGCGCTCAGGGCGAGCGCGTAGCGGTCGATTTCCAGCCATTTTTCAAGGGGAAGCGCATCCCGCTGAAAATCGAAATCGGCAAGGTTTGCGAGCAGGAAGCGCACCGTGTTCCTGATCCTGCGATAGCTCTCCGTCACCCTTTTCAGGATTTCGTCGGATATCGTGAGTTCCCCCGAATAATCGGTCGACGCGACCCACAGGCGCAGGATGTCCGCCCCAAGCGAGCCCATGACTTTCTGCGGACTCACGACATTTCCCTTGGATTTACTCATCTTGTGGCCCTGGGCATCCACCACGAAGCCATGGGTGAGCAGGGTCCTGTAGGGCGCGCGCGCGTCGATGGCGCAGCCCGAAAGGAGCGATGACTGGAACCATCCCCTGTGCTGGTCCGAGCCTTCGAGATAGAGGTCGGCCGGATAGGCGAGATCTTCCCTGCGCCTCAAAACCGAAAAATGCGTGGTCCCGGAATCGAACCAGACATCCAGGGTATCCCGCATTTTTTCGTAGGATGCATCGACGCCGAGTTCCGCCGGGTCGAGTCCGAACCAGGCTTCTATCCCCGCCCCTTCTATCCTCTGCGCGACCAGCTCCAGCAGTTCCGGCGTGTTCGGGTGCAGTTCCCCGGTTTCCCTGTGGACGAAAAATGGAATGGGAACGCCCCAGTTCCTCTGGCGCGAAATGCACCAGTCCGGTCTTTTCGCTATCATACCCTCCAGCCTCGCCCTGCCCCATGCCGGGAAGAATTCGGTATGCTCGACCGCACGGGATGCAATTTCCCTCAGGGACTCATCGCCCGAGTCCATGCCGATGAACCATTGGGGCGTGGCGCGGAAGATGATGGGGCTCTTGTGGCGCCAGCAATGGGGATAGCTGTGCCTGATCGCCTCATGCTTCAAAAGATGCCCGCTGTTTTCCAGTGCCTCGATCAGGACCGCATTCGCTTTCCACACGGAAAGCCCGCCCACGAGGGGGACGCTATCGAAAAATCTTCCGTTTCCCCCGACCGGATTTTCGACCAGGAGCCGGTATTCCAGGCCGACGAGATAATCGTCTACGCCGTGGGCAGGCGCGGTATGCACGAGACCTGTTCCCGCTTCCAGGGTGACATGGGTTCCCAAAATGATGGGAACGATCCTTTCCTGGAAAGGATGATGCAGGACTGTTTTTTCGAGTCTGGCGCCCTTGCAGGTCGCAAGTATGGCGCCTTCCACGCCGTATCTGTCGAGGCAGGATTGCACGAGTTCGCCCGCAAGGATCAACAATCCTTTGGGCGTATCCACGAGCGCATAATCGTATTCGGGATGAATGCACACCGCCTCGTTTGCGGGAAGCGTCCAGGGGGTCGTGGTCCAGATCACGGCGAAGACTTCGGCTTCCAAAGGCAGGTGCAACCCGAATGCGGCATTGAGCGCCGCCTTGTCTTCCACCTCGAAAGAGACATCTATCGCAGGGGAAGTCTTGTCCTCGTATTCGACCTCGGCTTCGGCAAGGGCGGAGCCGCAATCGATGCACCAGTTGACAGGCTTCTGTCCCTTGTAGACATGGCCGTTTTCGAGAATTCTCCCCAAAGACCTGACGATATCCGCCTCGGTTTCGAAATTCATCGTGAGATAGGGATTTTCCCAGTCGCCCAGCACACCGAGCCGGATAAAATCCGCCTTCTGGCTCTCCACCTGGGTTGCAGCATACTCCCTGCAAAGCTGCCTGAACTTCCCGGGTTCGATTTCCTCCTTGCCGATTTTTTTCTCGACCATCAACTCGATCGGAAGTCCATGGCAATCCCAGCCCGGAACATAGGGCGCGTCGAATCCGGCAAGGGTCTTGGATTTGACGATGATGTCCTTCAATATCTTGTTGACCGCGTGCCCGGTATGGATGTCGCCGTTGGCGTAGGGGGGCCCATCGTGCAGGATGAATTTCGGGCGCCCCCGGCAGGTTTCGCGTATTTTTCGGTAAAGGCACTTCTTGTTCCACGCATCGAGCATGGCGGGTTCGCGCTTCGAAAGGTCGCCCCGCATGGGGAAAAGCGTATCCGGGAGATTCAGTGTCGTCTTGTAATCTGTCATGTCAGTTTTCGAAATATCGTCTGGCGTCGAGCGCATCCTGCCCGATCTGCCTCGTGAGTGCGGCAAGATCGGGAAATTTTTCCTCATCGCGCAATTTGAACAGAAAATCGACGCGCAGGCGAGCGCCGTAGATGTCTTTCCCGAAATCGAAAAGATGAACTTCGAGCACGGGGTTTCCGTTTCCGACGACTGTGGGCCTCACCCCCAGGCTCGCCACCCCCCTGACAGGAACATCCTCGACGCCGTGAACTTCGACCACATATATGCCGAAAAGCGGAGGCTTGTTGTGCTTGAGCCTGATGTTCGCAGTCGGAAAACCTATGGCCTTGCCTAGGCTGTTGCCGTGCTCGACCCGCCCGACTATGCTGTAATTGCGCCCGAGAAAACGTTTTGCCTGATCGAAGTTCCCGGCTTTGACCGCTTCGCGCAGAAGGGTGCTGGAAACGCGAAAATCGCCGACCTTCACGCTATGCATCGCCTCGACTTCGAAGCCATATTTCCTTCCGGCATCCAGCATCGAGGCAAAATCCCCGGCGCGCTTCGCACCATAGCGGAAATCGTCCCCTATCAGCACCCATTTTGCGCCGAGTCCGAAATGAACTTTGGATGCAAATTCCGCAGCTTCAATTTTGGCGAACTTCTCATCGAAGCGGCATATATGCACACGATCGATGCCGATCCCGGCGAAAAGCGAGATTTTCTCGCGCATATCGGTGAGCCGCGCCGGAGCATTTTCAGGGTCGAAATATTCCCTGGGATGCGGCTCGAAAGTCATGATGCAGGAAGGGAGGCCGCGGGAGGCCGCGTTACGCACAAGGCAGGAGAGCAGGGCCTGATGCCCGATATGCACGCCGTCGAAATTGCCTATCGTGAGGGCAACAGGTGTTTCGGCCTTTTCGGGAATCCCACGGAAAACCAGCATAATTCTTGCGAAAATAGGCGATTTTACTGCTTATCCGCGCAACTGCAAAGCTTTCAGGCCATATTTCAGACCAGCATGCCTGCTGCAACCGTGTTGTTGGTGATTTCGTCGATCACGATGAAACTGCCGGTCGCATGGTTCTTCAGGTAGCCATCTGAAGCGAGGGCATGCTGAACCTTGAAGCCCACTCTCGCGATGTCGTTCATGGCAAGCTTCTCGATCCCAGGTTCCTTTTCGAGCGTATTGACGTTCACTCGGTAGTCGAGCCGGTTCAGCATGATTTTCGCGGTTTTGGTCGTGTGCTTGATCAGGTATTTGCGCCGCACATCCAGGGGTTCGTCGGAGAGCCAGCAGAGCATCGCGTCGTATTCCTTCGAAAGCTCGGGCAGATTATCCGATTTCACGATCATGTCGCCACGGGAGATGTCGATTTCGTCTTCCAGTATCAAGGTGACCGACTGCGGGGCGATGGCTTCGATCAGCCTGCCGTCGTAGGTCATGATTTCCCTGATCCTGGAAGTTCTCCCGGAAGGCAGGACGGTAATTTCGTCCCCTGTCCTGACGCTTCCCGATTCGATACGCCCCATGTATCCCCTGAAGTCGTGCCACTCGGCGGTCTGCGGCCTGCAGATCCATTGCACGGGAAAGCGGAAATCCTCCATGTTGATGTCGTGGCCGATCTCGATGTTCTCCAGCACTTCCATCAGCGTTTCTCCCTTGTACCAGGGCATGTTTTCGCCGCGATCGACGACCATGTCGCCTTCGAGCGCGGACATCGGTATGGGAATGACGTTCCTGAGATCCAGGTTGGAAGCGAAACGGCCGAATTCCTCCACGATGGAATCGAATATTTTCTGCGAATAGCCGACGAGATCCATCTTGTTGACCGCGACGACAAGGTGCGGGATGCCGACGAGGCTGGCAAGGTAGGCGTGGCGTCTCGTCTGGGTAAGCACGCCGCGTCTGGCATCGATCAGGATCACCGCCAGATTGGCAGTGGAAGCCCCGGTCACCATGTTACGCGTGTATTGCTCGTGCCCCGGCGTGTCGGCGATGATGAACTTGCGCTTGGGGGTGGCGAAATAGCGGTAAGCCACATCTATCGTGATGCCCTGCTCGCGCTCCGCCTGAAGCCCGTCCGTGAGGAGGGACAGGTCGACGCCCGAGAGTCCGCGCTTTTTCGTGGTGTTTTCGATGGCGCAAAGCTGGTCTTCGAAGATCGATTTCGAATCGTGCAGCAGCCGCCCGATCAGTGTGCTTTTTCCGTCGTCCACGCTTCCGGCAGTGATGAAGCGCAACAGTTCGATATTCGGCAGTTTCATCAGAAATATCCTTCCTTTTTCCTGAGTTCCATGGATGCTTCGGAAGTCTGGTCGTCCATCCTGGTCGCCCCCCTTTCAGTGATCCTCGTGGTCGCCGTTTCCACGATGATGTCCTCCAGAGTGGATGCGGTGGATTCGACAGGGCAGGTGCAGGTCATGTCGCCCACGGTCCTGAAACGCACAGATATTGTTTCGACCCTCTCGTCCCCGACCGGCTTCACCAGGCGGGAAACAGGAAGCAGGCTGCTCCCCCTGCGGATCACTTCGCGCTCGTGCGCGAAATAGATCTCTGGAATTTCGAGTTTTTCCCGCGAAATGTACTGCCAGATGTCCATTTCGGTCCAATTGCTGATCGGGAACACGCGAATGTTTTCACCGGGATGGACGCGGGTGTTGTAGAGATCCCACAATTCCGGCCTCTGGTTTTTCGGATCCCACTGGCCGAATTCGTCCCTGAAAGAGAAAATTCGCTCCTTGGCGCGGGCTTTTTCCTCGTCGCGCCTCGCCCCGCCTATGCAGGCGTCGAACTTGAATTCCTCTATCGCATCGAGCAAGGTGACGGACTGGAAAGCATTTCTGCTCTGGTCCGGGCTTTTCAGCACAATGCGCTTCGCGCGGATCGAGTCTTCCATGGAGCGCACGATCAGCCTCTCCCCGAGTTCGAACGCTCGCTTGTCCCTGAAAGCGATCACTTCCGGGAAATTGTGCTCCGTGTCGATATGGAGCAGCGGAAAAGGAAACCTGGCCGGACGGAAAGCCTTTTCGGCAAGGCGCAGCAGCACGATGGAATCCTTCCCCCCTGAAAACAGGAGGGCGGGATTGCCGCATTCGGCGGCGACTTCCCTCATGATGTGGATCGATTCGCTCTCCAGTACATCGAGGTGAGTGAGTTTGCGATGGATGACATTTCCCATATTCATGCCTTTTTAAGGTGAAGTCCGCATTCTTTTGCCGAAGTGTCTTCCCACCACCAGCGCCCGGCGCGAATGTCCTCGCCTTTGGTTATGGCTCGCGTGCAGGGGGCGCAGCCTATGCTGGGATAACCCTTGTCGTGCAGCGCGTTGTAGGGGACATCGTGCGCGCGGATGTAATTCCAGATTTCCTTCTCGCTCCATTCCAGCAAGGGATTGAATTTATGCAATCCGTTTTCCTCGTCATAAGCCGCTTCGACGAGATCGCCCCGTGTCGGGGACTGTTGCCGCCTTATACCCGTGATCCAGGCGCCCTTGCCGGCAAGGGCGCGTCTCAGCGGCTCGACTTTCCTGATCCGGCAGCAGGCCTTGCGCAATTCCACCGAATCGTAAAATGCATTCGGCCCGTTTTCGCCGACATATTCCGCAACCGCATCCTGATTCGGAAAATAGACTTCTATTTTCGTGTCGCCGAACACTTTCTGCATGAGCCGATAGGTTTCCTCGGGCAGGCGCCCCGTATCGAGCGTGAATACGGAAATGGCTATACCATGCCTGGCGATCATGTCGATCAGCACCATGTCCTCGAGACCGAAGCTGCTTGCAAGGCATGCGGGGGCATGATGCTTCGCGATGCGCTCCAGGGTGCTGCGCAATTTTTCTTCCATCATGCCGCCCTCGGCAATGCCTCGCTCAAATCGAGCTGGCTGTCATGCTGCAGGCAATATTCCGCAGCATCCGTGGTCCATACATCAATCACCTTGAAGATACTGGAAAGCGAGTCCGCCTCCAGGCTGTGCAGTTTGAGCGCAAGCTCTTCGAACAGCTCGCTCAGTTTTCCGGGAACCAGCGATTTGAGTCCCACGGCAATTTCAGGAAGCGCGCTGCCGACATTGCCGCCATGCAGTTGAACGAGACCCTGCCCGATCAGGCTGAGGATGGCTTCTGCGCATTTCGCAGCCTCGCCGTACTTGCGCTGCATGAAGAGTGCATCCCGATAGCGGCGCTCGTGGGCGGCCTCGAAAAAACTCGATCCTATCCTGACCTGGGATGCGCCCGCGCATTCCCCTCCGCCCAACTGCAACACCTTGAATTCTCTGGCATCGCCATGATCCTGCAGCATGGAAAGGATTTCGTCCGCCTTCACTTCGACAAGGTCCGCAAGGAGTTCCTGGAAGTAATCCTGGCTGCGGCTTCTCACCCAGGAGAAAAACGATCCCTCCCCGGCATGAGCTTCCTGCAAGCGTGAAACGGCCTCTTCTATCCTTGCCGAAGGAACGGAAGGCCCCTTGACCGCAAGCGCCCCGCCGCCCATCCCGTTTCCGCCCAGATACATCTGGTAATGCGGAACCAGCTTGCCATGCAGCCTTCTCCCCTCGCCGTAAATGCCGATGTCACCCGTCTCGGGCTGTGCGCAACCGTTGTGGCATCCCGAGACCCTGATGCGCAGGTCATTTTTCCCTCCATTCAGCTTTCCCGCAACGGTCATGCTGGAAGTGATCCCCAGCCTGCAAGTGGTGGTTCCGGGGCAGGCGATCACATCATCCCCAACCTCGGGCTCCCTGAGTCCGAGTTGAGCAAATTCGCTGCGCAATGTTTGCAACAGCGTTTCCGGGACATTCATGACCATGAGATTCTGGTCCTGGGTGGTGCGCAGATCGGAAAGCCCATGCCTTTGGGCGATTTGAGCCACGCCGCGCAACTGATACGATTCGAGATTGCCTATGGTCAAGGCGATGGGGAACGTGTAGAAGCCTTTCTGCTTCTGTTCCACCGCTCGCCTCGGCGCCCCCTGTCCGCAGACGGGCCCTTCCTCCCCGCCCTTCTTCCAGTTGCCCACAGGATAGGCATGTTGAGCGAGAGCGCTGCGGGTAAGCGCAAGTTCCTCGCGGTATTTTTCGAGGAAGCCTTCGACGCCGAAGCGGTCCACCAGGAACTTGATCCTGGATTTCGCGCGTTTCACTCTGTCCGAATACCTGTTGTGGAGCGAAACGAGCGCTTCCATCACGATCAGCAAATCCTTCTCCTCGATGAAGGGTTCGACAACGATCGCTTCATGCGGTTTGTGGCCGAGTCCGCCTCCAGCGTAAACCCTGAATCCAAAGCGGCCGTCATCGGCAACCGCGACGATGCCGACATCATGGATCATGGCCTGGGCGCAATCGGCCTCGCATCCGGAGAGGCTCATCTTCATTTTCCGCGGCATTTGCTGGCTGAGCGGATTCCTCAAAAAATGCAGCACCGCCCCTTCGATATGGGGCGTCACGTCGACATGTTCGCGGTCGCAGACTCCCGCCATCGGGCAGGCCGTCATGTTGCGCACAGTATTGCCGCAGGCTTCGCGCGTGGTGAGATTCACTTTTTCGAAGATGCGCATTGCCGCAGGCGCCTCCCGCAACGGAACGGAATGGATCTGGATGTCCTGGCGCGTCGTGACATGTACCGTATCGTTCTGCGAATGGGTATCCAGCACATCCGCTATCGCATTCAACTGTTCGGGATTGATCGAGCCACCCGGAACCTTCACGCGCAGCATGTTGACGCCTTCCTGACGCTGACCGTAGACGCCCTGCTGCAGCCGGATCGCAGTGAATCGCTCGACATCGATCTGCAGGTTGAAATAACTTTCTACCGCCGCCTCGAAGCGATCGATTTCTTCAGAATTGGTCAGTTTTTCGTTCATGATCTTTCCTTAATATTCAAAACACCAGTTTTCCGCCAATGAGCAGCAGCATGCTTGCGAGGACGCCTCTCAGCACGCGATCCGGGATTTTCGGAGCAAGATGGCTGCCGAGGTAAATCCCGGGAAGCGACCCGACGAGCAGGCTTCCCAGCATATGAAAATCCACCGTACCGAGCGCAACATGGCCCAGCCCCGCAATGGCTGTCAACGGCACGGCATGGGCGATGTCCGTTCCGATCACCTTGATCGCCGGAAGACGCGGATAGATGAATACAAGCGCGACCGTACCCAGCGCGCCGGCCCCGACGGAAGAAAGCGTCACGAGCGCGCCGAGAACCGCGCCGCTCACCACGGTCGCAACGGCAGTGCTGCCTTCGGGAATCCCCCCGATTTTCCTGATCCTGTCCCTGAACATCAATGCAATCGCCGTGAGGATCAGCGCCACGCCGAGCGTCGTCGAAATGAGGGACGCCATCGCATGCCTGTCTATGGCCAGATTCCTCAGGAGCAGGATGCTCGCAATGGCTGAGGGCAGGCTTCCCATGGAAAGCAGCTTGACGATTTTCCAGTCTATATGGCCTTTCGAACCATGCACCCATACCCCGCCTGTCTTGGTGATCGCGGCATAAAGCAGATCCGTCCCGACCGCGACCGCCGGAGCCACGCCGAACACAAGCATCAGCAGCGGCGTCATCAGCGAACCGCCTCCAACCCCCGTCATGCCCACAACCAAGCCCAGCACCAGCCCGGACAACGTATATCCGAAATCCATTTCGATTCCTTCAGGGATGCGAGTGGCTTATGATATCAATCAATATATATATTCATAAATACCGTTATGTTATAGTTTTATAACATTATGGAATTAAGATCGCCCCATGAAGCTTCAACAATTGCGCTACCTTTGCGAGATCGTGCGTCAGAACCTGAACGTTTCAGATGCGGCCGGTTCGCTTTTCACGTCCCAACCGGGAATCAGCAAGCAGATCAAGCTGCTGGAGGAGGAACTCGGGCTGGATGTTTTCGTTCGCAACGGCAAGCGTCTAATTGCCGTCACGGAACCTGGAAAAGCCGTGGTTTCCATCGCGCAACGCATCCTCCAGGATGCGGAAAACCTGAAAAGGGTGGGGGAGGAATTCGGCAATCAGCCGGGGGGAAGTCTCAGAGTCGCCACCACGCACACCCAGGCGCGCTATGTATTGCCCGCCGTTGTGCAGCAATTCATCGCGCTTTATCCCAAGGTCATGCTCAACCTGCATCAGGGCAACCCGATGCAGATCGCCGAAATGGTGCGCTCAGGCGAAGTGGACATCGGAATCGCAACCGAAGCGATAGAGCTTTTCGGGGATCTCGTCATGCTGCCCTGCTACGAATGGAACAGATGCGTGGTGACGCCGCCCAAGCATCCGCTCCTCAGAAAAAAGCCCCTGACGATCGAGGATGTCGCGCAATATCCAATCATCACCTACGATTTCGCTTTCACCGGACGCTCGAAAATCAACAAGGCTTTCGAAGCGAAGGGATTATATCCCAATGTCGTCCTGACTGCGCTGGACTCGGATGTCATCAAGACTTACGTCGAAATGGGCATGGGAATCGGGATCATGGCAAAAATGGCTTTCGACGAACACCGTGATCGCAATCTGAGGGCAATCGATGCGTCCCATCTTTTCGAGTCCAGCACGACACGAATCGCGATCCGGCGCAACAGCTACCTGAGGGGGTACATGTACGACTTCATCCATCTTTTCGCACCTCACCTGAACCGGGAAAAGGTCGAAGCCAGGATGACGGGCGCCTGAATCAGGGTACATGTTGCCAGGAAAAATCCCTGTCGCCATCCACATGCAGGCGATCTTCCGGCAAACCGGGATCACGCAGCCTGATCCTCAAATCCTTCGCCGGAAGATCGAAAAGCGGGGGCGCGCCCATAGGCACTTCCCTTTTCCTGACGAACGTCTCCTTTGACGCCGTGCCTATGGAACAGGATATCCCCTTTCCGGACGCTTCCTTCTCCGCCTCCAGTGCGGCGACCTCTTCTTCGAGGCTCTCCTTTTCCGCCTGGAGTGTCTTGATTTCAGCATTGATGGCGGACAACGCTTTCAGGGCCGGCGCGACCCGTGCGCCCAGCTTCTGCCAGTTCGACTTCTGCTCGTCGCTGAGAGTGATTTCCTTCCTCTGCAATTTTCCCGCGATGATGAGGTAGTTCCGGACTTCAGGCTGTTCAGTGATGGGGTGGGTTTTCTTGCGCCTGACTTCGATATCGGAATCGATTTCCCCCATCCTGATGCCTATTTCAGCGATCCTGACATCGAATCCGGAAAGATCCGGAAGCAGCATGGAAACGAGGGTTTGATTTTCCTTGCGCGGCCCCGATGCGGTGATGCGGACTTCCTTTCCGGCGATTGCACAGCCTTCCGATATTTCGATACGGATTGTTTCCCCAAGTATCGTGCAATTGATCGCCGATTCGATAATCAAATTTTTGCCGATGATCATGGAATTTTCCGCACGTTTGAGACAAATCGTTCCATATTTCGCATGCATGATTGCGTTGGACGCCAACCCGTCTATGGTGATGTCGCCGTCGTGGTTCGTCGCCGAGCCGCCTACGAGATTCTTCTTGAAATGGATTTTTCCGCCTGCCGACACGACCGCCCCGAATACGTCTCCCAGAACGGTGATGCTTTTCCCCTCGACCACCCGCTTTTCCTGGATATCTCCATGCTCTTCGAAGTGCTCCCCTTCCAGGGAAATATCCCCGGTCGTTCTCATGTTCACGCCGGTATAATTGACGATCTTTTCCGTGACGGCGATCACGTTCGTCTGTGTATCAATATTCAGGAAACCATCCATGCTCGCGACGATGAATTCGCCTTCCGCAGTGCGATCAATCTGTGTGCCCGGCCCCGATAGGGCGGAGAGGTCGAAATCATTGGGCAATGGCGGCTCGATCTCTTCTCCGGAGAGGTCGATGCCCGGAATCCCGAGCACGCGCGGCGATTTCTTCAGCAGACGCTCGCCACGCCTGATCTGGGGAAACCTGTTCTTGAACTGCCTCAGGTCGCATTTCCCGTTGGGTAGCTCGCGGGGTGCATTGTCCCGGTAAAGCCTGTCCGTCGCCTCTTTCAGGCTGGAATCCTGTCCGTTCTGAGGAGAAAGCGGGCGGGCAAACACAACCCTTCCGCTTTTCCCGCTGCCTATGAATTCCCGGACCGCATCGGAGTCGATGCCATAACGTATCCCTTTCAACCACATGGCCGCGACGAATTCGTCGAAGGAAATCTGGGTTTTTTCGGATACGACCCGCTTTTCTTTACCCTCAACCTCGAATCCACCACCTTCGGTTTCGGCGAAAACAGGCTCCTCTATCGTTCTTTCGATCATGACCGGTTCGAAAAGGTATTCGGCTTTGCCCGAGACGATTCTTGCAGTCCTGTAAAGGGCCGCCCTTTCGGGGATAAAGGGAAGGATGTCGGAAGCAAAGCGGACTGTCGTCGCCTTGCCCTTGAGCTTGAGGCTGGCCACCGCAATCGCAAGCTTCTCCGGCGCATAGGCGGACAGCAGTTCGAGGAACAGCTTGTAGTCCAGCCCTGTGAAGTGATAGCCGGAAGAAAAAACGCGCTCGACGAAAATCCTGAACTGGGATGAAGATTCCAGCCTGGAAAGTTCGACGAAAACCCCGTCCCGGCTCTTGACTATGAAGCTCGAAGAGCCGAATTCGCTTTCGTTGAATTTTTCGGGTGGATCGTTCTGCATTTCTGATTCAGGAGGAAATCAGACGAAGTCTAGGCTTTTTCCGCCCCACCCACAATAGCATCAATCCTGCGCATCGAGAAAATGCTTGACATCGTCGACGATATCCTCGAATTCGGACTCCGAAAGGCCCAGATGGTGCAGCACGATTTCCCCGCCCTTGCGCCATTCCACGGAATTGGAAAGGCCCGAATGCAACTGGATGGCGCGTTCGGCAAGCAGCGCCAGCGCCACCAAATTCTGGCTCTCCTGAGCGATAAGGGATTGCGATTCGGCGAGCAGGTCGTATTCGTGATGGAAACGGATTGCGCTCGAGAGGGTTTGCGGAAGATTCCAGCTTTTCGTCAGGAGATAGCCGACCGTTGAATGGGTCGTCTGGCAATGCTCTTCTTCGATGTCCGTGAATTTCCTGTCCACGGACTGGTTCGCTATGCCGAGCGTCTGCTTGTAGTCAGGAAAGCGCTGCATCAGAACGGGGATGCCGCAGTCCTGGAACAGCCCGAAAGTATAGGCTTCGTCCCTGTTCATCCCCGGCAACTGCTTCGCAATATAGGCAGTCGCCATGGCGACCTTGGCGGAAGCATCCCAGAAGCGCTCCATGCTGATTTGCCCCGCCGTGGCGAAAACCTTTCGCAGCATCAGGCAGGTGATCGTGCGCGCCAGGGTGGACAGACCCAGCACGGACACGGCCTGACTGATGGTCGTGGCCTTGTTGTGCAGTCCGAAAAAGGGGGAATTGACGGTTTTGAGAAGAGATGCGGAAAGCCCCACGTCGGAGGAAACAAGCCGCTCTATTTTACGGAAATCCGGATCGTCTTTTTTTACTTCGGAATCGAGTTCCATCAATATGGTGGGCCGCGGCGGAATCCCGACGCTACCGAGAACCCGCTCCATTTCATGATCAAGCAGTTGGGTTTCTTCCATGATCGAATAGTCCAAAGTTGGAAAATATGCCGCTCTGTGCGCAAGCCAACATATAGTCGCACCTTCCACGACAAAACTCAATCAAGGCAAGCCTGAAAGTTACATAAAGTTACATTCAGGCAAAGCGGCCTTCGCGAAAATCGTGGATGGCCTGAAAAACCTCTTCCCTGGTGTTCATGACAAAAGGCCCATATTGCACAATGGACTCCCCGAGCGGCCTTCCTGCAACCAGAATGGCTCTCGCCGACGAGCGCGCTGCGAGCAGAACGCCGTCAGTTTCAGGCATATTGGCAAGGATGGCCATATGGTGCTCCTTCACTTCCAGGCCGCCGATTGTCATCTCGCCTCGATAGACATAGACGAAAGCATTGTGATTCGACGGCAGAGGCATCGAGAAAACGCTGCCGGGCGGCATTTCGATGTCGAGATAAAGGGGTTCCGTGTCTTCCCGAGTCATGGCCCCTGCAACGCCATGACTCGTTCCCGCTATCACGCGAACAGAAACGCCTTCACGAGTGACATAGCCCGGAATCTCGTCTGCGGAAAAATCCCTGTACCAGGGAGCGACCATCTTGCTTTTCGCAGGGAGGTTCAGCCAGAGCTGAAAACCTTCCATAATCCCGTTTTCCTGCTCAGGCAACTCGGAATGGATCACGCCGCGGCCTGCCGTCATCCACTGCACGCCTCCGTTTTGCAACAGACCTTCGTGACCTGCGCTGTCCTTATGGCGCATGCGGCCTGCGAGCATGTAGGTCACCGTCTCGAAGCCGCGATGCGGATGGTCGGGAAACCCTGCGATATAATCTTTCGGATCGTCGCTCCGAAAAACGTCCAGCATCAGGAACGGATCCAGCCTTTCCTGCAGGTTCTGGGTCAGCACGCGCGTCAACTTGACTCCGGCGCCGTCGCTTGTCTGCACCCCGGTCAGGATGTGCTCTACCGTCCTCGGCCGATCGACCGCTGGAAATTCTCGACTCATGCCCAAGCTCCTTATCTTCCAGATTCATAAAGCGAGATTATCACTTTTCCGGTCCATTGAGCGCGCCCGACTTCAGGAATTTCATAACAGGGGCAGGCTGATTTCGACGCATAGCCCGCCCGCATCCAGATTCGATGCGCGTATGTTCCCCCTGTGGGCTTCGATGACATGCATCGCAATCGCAAGTCCCAGGCCATGACCGGTCACCCCCTGCGCGCCCTGTCCGCGGAAGAAAGGTTTGAAGATTTCGCCCAGTTCGCCCTCCGGAATTCCCGGCCCCTGATCCGAGACGAGAATATTCAGCAACTTTCCTCATCGAGGCAGTGATCTCGCTCCATCTCCTGGCTGTGGCGAAGCATGTAAAAACAGGCAATGGCATTCTCGAACGGATGCTGCCCGCCAAATCCTGATTACAAACGGATGCCCGTCACTGTCATGACCATGCCGCTCAGATGCGTTTCGACATGTTTTGCCTGCAATCCGGCATTGCCGAAATACTCCAGCAGCTTTCTCGGCTCCATTTTCGGCGCATGGCGATGCCACGCCATCAAGGCGGCACGCGAGAAGCCAGACAGGTTCAGATGATCGGCAAGAGTCTCCACATCAGCCATGCCTTTTTGCGGCACGAGCACCGAAACCTTCCCGCCGGGCTTGCATACCCGCGCCATCTCACGCAGGGCCGTCTCCGGCTCTGAAATGATATTGATCAATGATGCGGCGACGATATAGTCGAACCGATGATTTTCGAATGGCAAGTCCGTTGCGCTTGCCAGCACGAAACTCGCCCCTTCCGTAGCGGATGCATTCGCCTTGCGCAACATTTTCGGCGAATTGTCCACGCCATGCACGACCGCGCCATGCCGGGCCAAGTATCGCGTAAGCTGCCCCGTTGCGCACCCCACCTCCAATATCGCATCGCCAGACCGGTAACCCAGGGCATCAAGCCAGACTTGCAATGTCCCCGCATACCAGGGCAGGGCATTTATCCTGAAAAAGAGCGTCGCAGGACTGAAGTACAGCAGGGCCAGGATGTTCAACCTGTAGAAATGGTTCCGGATCACTTGCCTGTTCATGTAAAAAGTGGGGCGCCAATTTGAATGAAATTTCAAAAAAATGCTCAATTTGGCACGCCTCCATGATTGAAGATACAGAATATGGGCTCACGAGTCCGGGCATCCGATTCGGAGACGCTACGTCACTATTGCGATCGCCGCGCTCCGCAATGCCTTTGCCGCTTCAAGAGCCAGCGCGTCATCCCCCAGCGCACGGGCAATCGTCACCCCGCCGGAAAGAAGCGACATCAATGCCCAGGCACGCTCCCGCCTCTCGGCAACGGTGTCTTGCGTCAAACCCAGGGCAACCGCATCGAGCACTTTCGAAAATTCATCCCGGTAGTTCGCGCGAACGGATGCGCTCGAGCGCACGACCTCCGACGTCAGCGCCTGCAGGGCGCACGCCTCCCCAAGGTCGCAGGTGCGCTTTGTGTCCAGATAGAAATCGATGAAAGCACCGACCCAGCGAGATCCATATTCCTTCTGCAGACGCTCGACGCCCTCGTGAAGCTCTTCGAGCCCATGAACGACGACTTCCCTGAAAGCCGCTTCCTTGGACGGAAAGTGCCCGTAGAATGCGCCGGATGTCACGCCCGCTTCTTTCGCAAGGCCGTCGACCCCGATGCCTTCGTAGCCATGCTTGCGAAACCCCCTCCCCACGGCAGACAATATCCGCTCCCTGGATTCCTCGCGATGCCCCGGTTTGTAGCGCATATCCACCCCTTCATGTAACGAAAGCTATTCTACCTGATGCATTATTTTATTGACAATATAACGATCGTTATATATATTTACATCACGATCGTTATCTAAATATCGGATACGGCGAACCCAATCACAGGAGAAATGAAATGCCGCTTACCATGCCACACACACCCAAACAACGAATCCTGTTTTCCGCACTGTTGCTAGGAGCATTCGGCATCAATGCACATGCATCGGACTGCATGCCCATCGGCGGAACGGGGCTGGGAGATGCAACGGACGAAACCCATTTTGTCGCAGCCCTGAGCGGCGACTTTACGGGAGCCCAAGCCGAAGTCGTCGACCAGAAAAAAACCGAAACCGGCCTGATTCTTGGCATGACGCATCATTTCATCAACAGCAAGGGCGGTTTGCTCAAGACGAAAGACGAGGCGGTATTGACGGCAGTCCCAGGCAAGGATCGAGTCTACATGCTGGAAATCACCTACAACGTGGTCGAGTCCCAGGGAAGCTACGCAGGCTACAAGGGCAGGTTCAACAGTTTCGGCTTGATCAAGCTGGGGGAAGGCAAAGTCATCGTTCGTTATTCAGGCGAACTCTGCAGGCAGCCACAGTGAACGGGCGCATGTCCGCGATACTGCACACCATGCTGAGGGTGGGAGACCTGGAGAAGTCTCTGGGTTTCTACACCGGCATGCTGGGGATGCGCCTGTTGCGGCGCGAAGCGTATCCCGAAGGCCGCTTCACGCTCGCATTTGTCGGCTATCGGGACGAGCAGAGCGTCATCGAGCTTACCCACAACTGGGATGTGAACCGCTATGAAAAGGGCACGGCATATGGCCACATCGCCCTGTCGGTTCAGGACATTTATGCCGCATGCGCGGCACTCGAAGCTAAAGGAGTCAGGCTTGTCAGGAAACCCGGCGCAATGGCCCATGCACCCGCAGATGGAGGCGATCCCGACATTATCGCTTTCATCGAGGATCCAGATGGCTACCGAATCGAACTGATCCAGCGATGTTAGGGAACCGCCGATTTATTCCCCCGTGGGGCGCGGCGAATTACGCCTCGCCGAACTGCTGAAGGATTGCCTCGAAGACAACGCCCGGATGTGGCACAACATTCGGACCTTGCGGCAGGCATGATTTCGTAATCATCGGGGTCCACGTTCCTAACGCCCCTTCCCCTTCACCCCGTTTTCCCTTACCATGCAATTTGAAGTTTCAACTTTCAAACTGCAGACATGCTGAATCGATCCGCATTTTCCACCGCATTGCGTCTGGCGCAGGGGTTTCCCGCGCTGGCGATCACGGGGCCGCGCCAGTCCGGCAAGACGACGCTGGCGCGCGCACTGTTTGCCGACAAGCCCTACGTTTCGCTGGAAGACCCGGAGGAGCGTTCGTTTGCCGATGCCGATCCGCGCGCTTTTCTGGCGCGGTTTCCGCAGGGGGCGGTTCTGGACGAAGTTCAGCGTTGCCCGGATTTGTTTTCTTACCTGCAAGGCGTGGTGGATCAGCGCAAGCGGATGGGCGAGTTCATTCTCACGGGGTCGCAGCAGTTTGGGTTGATGTCCGGCATCAGCCAGTCGCTGGCGGGTCGGGTGGGGTTGTTGCAGTTGCTGCCGTTTTCGCTGGCCGAGTTGAGGGAAGGCGGCGTGCTGCCCGCAACGCTGGATGAAACGATGTTGCGCGGTTGTTATCCACCGCTGTATGACCGCCCCGTTGCGCCCGACGACTGGTTCCCCAACTACGTGGCCACTTATCTGGAAAGGGATGTGCGGCAGTTGTTGGCGGTGCGCAATTTGTCGCTGTTCCAGCGTTTCCTCAAGATGTGCGCCGCGCGCTCGGGGCAGTTGCTCAATCTTTCCGCGCTGGCGGCGGATTGCGGCATCTCGCATGTGACGGCGCGGGAATGGCTGACGGTACTGGAGGCGAGCTATGTCGTTTATCTGCTGCGCCCGCACCACCAGAATTTCGGCAAGCGGTTGGTGAAAATGCCCAAGCTGTATTTCCTCGATACCGGTTTGATGGCGTATTTGTTGGGCATACGCGATGCAAACACGCTGACCACCCATGCCTCGCGCGGTGCGCTGTTTGAAACGCTGGTGGTGTCGGAGTGGGTCAAGCGCCAGTTCAATGCCGGGCAGGCTGCCGAGTTGTATTTCTGGCGCGACAGTGCTGGGCATGAGGTTGATCTGTTAATCCCGCAGGGTGACCAGTTCATGCCCGTGGAAATCAAATCCGGCTCCACTTTCAGCAGGGACTGGACGGCAGCGCTGCGCAAGCTGTCGGCCTTGTTCGGCGATGCGGCATTGTTTATGGTGGTGATGGACAGTATGAACGCGACGAGTGTCGCGTTGTCGGCTGGCAGGCGCTGGCGAATCCATTGGAATCCACAGCGCAATAACTTGCAACGAGAATAGCGTACTTAACCAAACCCACCTGCGATAATCCCACCCCATGACCACCCTTATCCCCTCCCTCGGCGCCGCACGCTTCGATGCACGCGGCGAGTTGCGTCTCGCCGAACGGCTGAAGGATTGCCTCGAAGACAACGCCTGGGTGGGCACAACATCACGATCGGACCTTGCGGCAGGCATTCCGTGACGTTGAATTCGCAGCAGGGGGATGTGATTCCGCTCCGGGTCGGCCCCTGCCATTTGCGGGTGTCCGGTGTCGGGCGCCGAATATAATATTTCGCAGTCCTGACCGTGCCGATATTTGTCGTGGCGGTTACGACAAATTTAGACAGACCAGGAAGCGTCAAGATCAGGATTCGAAAAAATAACTTAAATTTCACGCTGTTATGGTGGAGACGAGGAGGATCGAACTCCCGACCTTCGCATTGCGAACGCGACGCTCTCCCAGCTGAGCTACGTCCCCATCCCGGTTATTTTAAACATTTTTTTCCGGATTGGAAGACCGGGCCCACGCCATCATCCAGATGCCGATTCCGATCATGGGCAGGGAAAGCCATTGCCCCATGGAGAGGCCAAAGGTGAGCAGCCCGAGGAAGCTGTCGGGTTCGCGCGTGAATTCGACCGTAAACCTGAAGAATCCGTAACAGATCAGGAAGAGTCCGGAAACCGCGCCCGTCGGCCTGGGCTTTTTCGAGAAAAACCACAGGATGAGGAAAAGCGCCACCCCTTCGAGGGCAAACTCGTACAGTTCGGAAGGGTGCCTCGGCTGCATGTCCATTTTGGGGAAGACCATTGCCCATGGCACATCGGTTGGACGCCCCCACAATTCCCCGTTGATGAAATTGCCCACCCTGCCCGCTCCGAGTCCCAGCGGCACCAGGGGCGCGATAAAGTCCGTGACGGAGAGCCATGTCTTCCCCGTCTTTTTCGAGAAGAACCACATCGCGATCAGCACGCCCAGGAGTCCGCCGTGGAAGGACATCCCCCCTTCCCACAGATAGAACATGTGAAGGGGCGCATGCAGGTAATCCGAGAACTTGTAGAAAAGGATATAACCCAGCCTCCCCCCCAGAACCACGCCAAGCGCGCCATAAAAGAGGAGATCGTCTATCTCCCTGTAGGTCCATGCGAGATCCGGCCTCATTTTGCTGCGCAGCCGCCCCAAAACCAGGAACAGAACGAACCCGAGCAGGTACATGAGACCATACCAGCGTATCGAAACAGGCCCCAGGTGAACCGCTACGGGATCGAAATCCGGGTGAATCAGCATTGAGATGGCCTCGAATTAAGTTAAAATAGGAATTATATCCTTTTTAGACTTCGGGGGTTTTTCATGCCGGCATACCGATCCAGAACGACCACCCACGGCAGGAACATGGCCGGCGCCCGCGCCCTCTGGCGTGCGACGGGCATGATGGATTCCGATTTCGGCAAGCCCATCATCGCTGTGGCCAACTCATTCACCCAGTTCGTCCCTGGGCATGTTCACCTCAAGGACCTGGGACAACTCGTCTGCCGGGAAATCGAAAAGGCCGGGGGAGTCGCCAAGGAATTCGACACCATAGCGATCGACGACGGCATCGCCATGGGGCATGGCGGCATGCTCTACAGCCTGCCATCGCGCGAGTTGATTGCCGACTCCGTGGAATACATGGTGAATGCTCACTGCGCCGATGCGCTCGTCTGCATCTCGAATTGCGACAAGATCACACCCGGAATGCTGATGGCCTCCCTGAGGCTGAACATCCCGACCGTGTTCGTCTCGGGCGGCCCCATGGAAGCGGGAAAAGCAATCATCCGCGGCAGGGAACTGCACCTCGACCTGGTCGACGCCATGGTCGCTGCAGCGGACAGCACCGTCACGGACGACGAGACGGTTCAGATGGAGCGCTCCGCCTGCCCGACCTGCGGCTCCTGTTCGGGGATGTTCACGGCCAATTCCATGAACTGCCTCACCGAAGCGCTCGGCCTCTCCCTTCCCGGAAACGGCTCCCTGCTTGCAACCCATATCGACAGGAAAAAGCTTTTCCTCGAAGCAGGGCGCCTGATCGTGGAACTCGCCAGGCGCTATTACGAACATGACGATACGACGGTGCTGCCCAGATCGATCGCGACCTTCGATGCATTCGAGAACGCCATCGCGCTCGATATCGCAATGGGCGGCTCGACCAATACCGTTCTCCACCTGCTTGCAGCCGCGGGGGAGGCGAACGTGGATTTCACCATGAAGGACATCGACAGGATGTCGCGCAGGATCCCCAACCTCTGCAAGGTCGCCCCTGCGGTCCAGACCTATCACATGGAAGACGTGCACCGGGCAGGCGGGGTGATCGGCATCCTCGGGGAACTCGACAGGGCGAATCTTCTCCATAAGGACGCATTGACCGTCCACGGCAGGACCATGGGGGAAGCGCTGGAGAAATGGGATGTGAGAAGGACCGAAGCATCGCGCGAATTCTTCAGGGCGGCCCCAGGGGGCGTCCCGACCACGCTGGCTTTCAGCCAGGACTGCCGTTTCGAATCCCTCGATCTCGACAGGACTTCGGGCTGCATCAGGGATATGGAACACGCCTACAGCGCGGATGGCGGCCTTGCCGTGCTCCACGGCAACATTGCCCTCGACGGATGCATCGTCAAGACTGCCGGGGTCGACGAGAGCATCCTGAAATTCAGGGGGCCGGCGCGCGTTTTCGAAAGCCAGGAGGATGCCGTGGCCGCGATACTCTCGGACAGGATCGCGGCCGGAGACGTGGTCGTGATCCGTTACGAAGGCCCCAGGGGCGGCCCGGGAATGCAGGAAATGCTCTACCCGACCAGCTACCTCAAGTCCAAGGGCCTGGGGAAGAGCTGCGCGCTGCTCACCGACGGGCGTTTCTCGGGCGGCACTTCCGGCCTCTCCATCGGGCATGTCTCCCCGGAGGCCGCCGAAGGCGGCGCGATCGGATTGATCGAGGAAGGCGACATCGTCGCCATAGACATCCCGGAAAGGCGCCTGAATCTCGAAATAGACGAAACCGAACTGGATGCACGCAGAAAAAAGATGACGGAACGAGGCGCAAAGGCATGGAAACCCACGAAAAGGGAAAGGATCATCTCCCCTGCGCTCAGGGCCTATGCCGCAATGACAACCAGCGCATCGCGCGGGGCGGTCAGGGATGTCTCGCAAATCGAGCGCTGATGTCAACGATTGCACGCCAGGCGCGTTAAAAGAATTGACAATCCCCTCATTTTGTAACATCTTTGCAACTCCGTTTTGCAAATACGGGGAGTGTTGTTAGAATCGCGGAGCAGTTTTTTTAAACCAAAAGGAGGAGTGAAGCATGAAAGCAATGATTGCGGCAGCAACCGCAGCAGTAGCAATGATGGCATCCGGCGTGGCGATGGCAGATCCTGCAGGCGACGCAGTTGCCCTGGTGAAATCGTCCGGCGGCGATTGCCTGGTTTGCCACGCAATTGACCACAAGGTCGTCGGACCTGCCTGGAACGACGTTTCCGCACGCTACAACGGCGACATCAAGGCTGGAAAAACCACCGAAGCCAAGGCTGAAGACGCACTGGTAGAAAAAGTCACCAAGGGCGGCAAAGGCAACTGGGATAAAGTGACCGGCGGCATGTCCATGACCCCCCACCCCAGCAAGCCCAGCAATGCCGATCTGCACAAGATCGTCAAGCTGATCCTTGATCTGAAGAAGTAAGCGCACCCTGTGCTGAGAAGAGCCGGCCTAGCGCCGGCTTTTTCTTTGGGCCTGTTCGTTCTGGTATCGGGATGCAGCCGTGGCCTGGAGCCTGCCGACAATGCAGCGCCTGAAATCGCGCTTGCCGCGAAAAGCCAATGCCTCGCCTGTCACGCCCTGGATCACAAGGTAATCGGTCCTGCATGGAACGACGTATCGAAGCGCTACAATGGCAGAATCAGGGCCGGGACGATGAGCGAACAGGAAGCCGAGGAAAGCCTCGTCAAGAAGATTTCCATGGGCGGAAAAGGCAACTGGATCGATGTCACGGGAGGCATGTCCATGCCGCCCAGCTATCCGCGCGTATCGGGGGAAAACATACGCCGGATCGTTCGATACATACTTTCCCTCAAGACCCAAAATTGACAAATCAGAGCCATCTCACCGATAATCGCCAATCGGAACAAAATCAAGCGCATCCAATGGCCATTACACGTCGATCCCTCATTGCATTTGCAGCGACACTTGCCTTGGCGGGCTGCGCAAAGCACGAGTCATCGCAGGAAATCACCATCCGCATCGGATCCATAGCGCCCCTGACAGGCCCCCAGTCCCACCTCGGCAAGGACAATGACAACGGGGCGCGCCTCGCTGCCGACGAAATCAACGCTTCCGGACTCGTCATCGGGGGAAGCAAGGCAAAAATCGTGATCCTGAGCGAAGACGATCAGGCCGACCCGAAGACAGCCACCATCGTTGCCCAGAAGCTCGTGGACGAAGGCGTGAACGGTGTTATCGGCGATCTCAACTCGGGAACTTCGATTCCGGCTTCGAAAATTTACAGCGACGCGGGGATCGCCGAGGTATCCCCATCGGCAACCGCCATCGCCTATACGAACCAGGGCTACAAAACAGCCTTCAGGGTCATCACGAACGACAGACAGCAGGGCCACGCCCTGGCGGAATTCGCAGCCGGAACGCTCAAGGCCGGCTCCATCGCCATCATAGACGACAGGACCGCCTATGGGCAGGGCCTTGCCGACGAATTCGAAAAGGATGTGAAGGCATCGGGCGCGCGCATCGTCGCCCGCGAATACACGAGCGACCATGCCACGGATTTCACGGCAATCCTGACATCCATCAAGGGCAAGAAGCCCGACCTGATTTTTTTCGGGGGAATGGATGCCCAGGCCGGCCCCATGATGAAACAGCTCAGGAATCTGGGCATGAAGCCTGAATTCCTCGGCGCGGACGGGTCGAGAAGCCCGGAATTCATCCGCCTCGCAGGCAAATCCGCTGAAGGCGCTTATGCATCCTCTCCGGGATTGCCTCTGGAAAAAATGCCGGGCGGCAAGGCTTTCATCGAAAAATTCGAAGCGAAATACGGCAAGATCCAGTTGTATTCGCCCTATTGCTACGACGCTACCGTGGCGCTCGTCGATGCGATGAAGAAGGCGAACTCGCCGGATCCCAAAAAATATCTCCCCTTTCTCGCGCAGACGAACCTGACGGGCGTGACGGGACCGATCGTTTTCGACAGCCGCGGCGACATCAAGGAAGGCGCCGTCACCCTCTACCAGGTCAGGAACGGCAACTGGGTGGCGCTCCCCTAGGTTCCCCGCCGTCCATGGATATCTTCCTCCAGCAACTTATCAACGGCATCGTCCTCGGAAGCATCTATTCTCTCGTTGCCCTGGGCTACACACTGGTCTACGGCATCATGGGACTGATCAATTTCGCCCACGGCGATATCGTCATGGTGGGCGCGATGGTCGCATTCACGGTGATCCATCTTCTGTCCGGCAGCGGATTGCCCATGTTCCTGATCGCAGGAATCGGGATTCTCGCCGCCATTCTCGTCTGCATGGCCGTGGGATACCTGATCGAGAAAGTCGCCTACCGCCCGCTGCGCGGCGCCCCCAGGCTCGCCCCGCTGATCACCGCGATCGGGGTGTCCATGCTGCTGCAGAATCTTGCGATGATGATATGGGGAAGGGGATACCTGTCCTTCCCGGCCCTCCTTCCGGCAATTTCAATTCCTGTCGCAGGAGCCGGCATCAGCGCCGTCCAGATCCTCATCGTATGCGCATCCGCCGCCATGATGTCGGGGCTTTCCTTTCTCGTGAAAAAAACGAAACTCGGCAACGCCATGCGGGCCACCGCGCAGAACAGGGAAGTCGCAACCCTGATGGGGGTCAATGCGAATGCCATCATCTCGATCACTTTCATAATCGGATCAGCCCTGGCAGCCGTGGCTGGCGTGATGGTAAGCGCATACTACGGTGTAGCGCACTATGACATGGGATTCATCCTGGGATTGAAGGCGTTCACCGCGGCAGTCCTGGGCGGTATCGGCAATATAGAGGGGGCGATGCTGGGCGGACTCCTGCTCGGGATCATCGAAAGCATGGGCGCAGGCTACCTCGGCGCCATCACGGGAGGCGTCATGGGAAGCAACTACTAGGATGTTTTCGCCTTTTTCGTGCTGATCCTCGTCCTCATCTTCCGGCCGATCGGCCTGCTCGGAGAACGCGTAGGCGAGCGCCCATGACGAAAGTTTTGAAGTGGGCGCTCCTTGCATCCATCCTGGCCATCCTTCCCTTCCTCACCGATTTCGCCTTTGGAAAAACCTGGGTGCGCATTCTGGATTTCGCCCTGCTCTATGCCATGCTTGCGCTCGGTCTCAACATCGTGGTCGGTTTCGCGGGGCTGCTCGATCTCGGTTATGTGGCTTTTTTCGCTGTGGGCGCCTACTTCTATGCGCTTCTCGCATCGCCCCATTTCGGCCTGCATCTGCCGTTCTGGCTGCTCCTTCCCGCCGGCGCATTCGTGGCGGGGCTGTTCGGCGTACTGCTCGGCGCGCCGACCCTGCGCCTCAGGGGAGATTATCTTGCAATAGTGACCCTGGGCTTCGGGGAGATCATCAGGATATTCCTCAATAACCTGAACGCGCCCTACAACATCACGGGCGGCCCGCAGGGAATCAACCTTATCGACCCCATCAAGCTCGGATCCTTCGCGCTGAATCATCCCGTCGGAGGGAGCATCCCTTCCGTATACAATTATTACTATCTCTTCCTGATCCTCGCCCTCCTTGCCGCATTCGTCTCGAAGCGCCTGCAATATTCCAGGATAGGGCGGGCATGGGTTGCGATCAGGGAAGACGAAATCGCAGCGGAAGCCATGGGAATAAACACGCGCAACACCAAGCTGCTGGCTTTTGCCATGGGAGCGAGCTTCGGGGGCTTGAGCGGAGGGCTTTTCGCCGGATTCGAGGGATTCGTAAGCCCGGAGAGCTTCACCCTGATGGAATCGATCATGATCCTGTGCATGGTCGTCCTGGGCGGAATGGGCCATGTGCGCGGCGTGATTCTGGGCGCGATCCTGCTTTCCATCGTGCCGGAAGCATTGCGTTACGTCGGACCGCTCCAGGAATCCCTGTTCGGAAAAGTCTATGCCGACCCCTCCAGCCTGAGGATGCTCATTTTCGGCCTCGCGCTGATCCTGGTGATGCTGCTGCGCCCTGCCGGATTGTGGCCTTCTCCCACGAGAAAAAGAGAACTCTCCGCGCAGGGCGAAACTGCGAAACACGAGAACGACGGCGTTTATGATGCAGGGCGCTAAGCTGCTCGAAGTCGAGCATGTCAGCAAAAATTTCGGCGGTCTCGCCGCGCTGAGTAATGTCTCCCTCACCATCTGCCAAGGGGAAATCTACGCCCTGATCGGTCCTAACGGGGCGGGGAAAACCACCCTTTTCAACGTGCTCACGGGAATCTGCAGACCGGACTCCGGAAACTTCAGGCTGAACGGCGTGGAAATGGGCGGAAAAAAACCGAGCGCCATGGCGGAAGCGGGAATCGCGAGGACCTTCCAGAATATCCGCCTTTTCTCCAACATGAGCGCCATCGAGAACGTCATGGTAGGCAGGCATTGCAGAACCAAAGCGGGCATACTCGGCGCGATTTTCAAGGACCGGGCGACCCGCGCAGAAGAAAAATCCATCAGGGAAAAAGCCGCGCACCTCCTCGAATATACGGGAATAGCCAGGCATGCGCACATGCTCGCCAGAAACTTGAGCTACGGCGACCAGAGAAGGCTCGAGATCGCGCGCGCGCTCGCAACCGAACCCCTGCTCCTCGCCCTCGACGAACCTGCGGCGGGAATGAACCATTCCGAGACGGATTCCCTCGGAACCCTGCTCGAAGCCATCAGGGCGGACGGCATCACCATCCTCCTGATCGAGCACGACGTCAAGCTCGTGATGGGCATTTGCGACAGGCTTGCCGTGCTCAATTTCGGGGAGAAAATCGCGGAAGGCACGCCGACCGAGGTTGGAAAAAATCCGCATGTGATCGAAGCCTACCTGGGAGGCTCATGAATCTGCTCGAAATCAGCGATCTCCACGTTTCCTACGACGGCATCAAGGCGGTGAAGGGGATAGACCTGTCGCTCGCCAGTGGCGAAATCGTGGCGCTCATCGGGGCAAACGGCGCGGGGAAAACCACGACCCTGAAGGCCATATGCGGCATCGTCCGAGCCCGGTCCGGGAAAATCCTGTTCGAAGGGGAAGATATCGGGGTCCTCCCCCCGCACGGACTCGCGAGCCGCGGCATCGCCCTGGTGCCGGAAGGGAGGGGTCTCTTCGGCAGATCTTCGGTCGAGGAAAACCTGGAAATGGGCGCCTATTCCAGGAGCGATACGGAAATCGCCCATGATCTCGAAAAAATCTATACCCTTTTTCCCAGGTTGAAGGAAAGAAGAAAGCAGGCTGCGGGAACCCTTTCAGGGGGGGAGCAGCAGATGGCGAGCCTGGGGCGCGCGCTGATGAGCCGGCCGAGGCTGCTTTTCCTGGACGAGCCGTCCATGGGCCTCGCACCCATCATGGTGCAGAAAATCTTCGAGACCATCCGCTCCCTGGAAGGCATGACCATCCTGCTCGTCGAGCAGAATGCAAAAATCGCGCTTTCGATGAGCCAGAGAGGATACGTGATGGAAAGCGGAAAAATCACCCTTGCGGGTGCTTCCGGCGCATTGCTCGAAAATCCCCTGGTGCGTGCAGCCTATCTCGGGTAATAGCCTCCGCTGATCGCGCGCCGCGAATAACCAGACCGGCGGCCCGAGCGGACCACGGGGCTATCGATGACAACAAGTCCTTGCGTATTCCCCAACAATTGGATAGACTCGTACCTTGCTGTGTGTTGTAAAAAAAGCTTCTTAAATCGATGGGGAGAGGTGAGTATGGAAAACTTTGTTCCGGTAACTATTTTTTTGATCGGGATCATCCTGGCTTTTAATCTGGGTTCCTTGGGGATCGAGCGTATCGTCGAAGGCCAGAAACAAAAAGATCAGAAGTAAGCGCTATTGCTTCCGATAAAAAACCCGGGTCCACCGGGTTTTTTGTTTCCGGATATCCTATGCAAAATACTCCAGAATCGAAGAAGCTGCTCAAGTTCTTCCTCATGTCCGCCATATCGTTCGCAATAGGGACAATACACGGCACGCTTCAGGTCTTGCCCCCGATACGGGCCTGGCTCGACTCCATAGGCAGCCCATACGGCGGACCCGGACACATGATCGACCCGCTCGCCCACGCGCACATCAATCTGGTAGGAGGGCTCGTGATGCTCGGAATGGGCGTGACCTACTACATGCTGCCCATCCTGAGCGGGAAAAGCATCCACTCATGGCGCCTCGTGGACCTCACCTTCTGGTTCACCGCGCTCGGCGTGCTCGGATTCTATTTTTCGCAGGTCGGATTCGGCATCCGGGAAGGCTTCCTGTTCCTCGACCATCCCGACGAAATTCCCGCCGTCCACCACTATTACGGACTCATCATCAGCGTATCCGCCACGACCATGGCGACGGGATTCTGCATCTATCTCGCCAACATCGTCATGACCCTGAGGAACCCATCCTGACGGGAAAATAAAGCGTGCTCTTCTCCCCGCCCTGTTCGATCCGAACCTGAAGCATGGTCCTTCCGGGAGAAAAATCGGCGGCGCTGTGATAGACGCCCAGATCGCCGTCCGGAAATGCCTGCTTCCAGGACTCGCTGTCATTCATCCTCAGGGATACGATCAAGCCATGCACGCCCTTGCCGTGCTTCCCGCTCACCTCGACCATCACTTCGTTCATCCCTATCCTCGGCGGACTGGGCTGAGTTTCTATCCTGACTTCGAACCCTTTCCAGTTCTGGGGCTCCGCATCGGGCTGCTGCGCCGAGCAGCCCGCGAGAAGCAGGGCAAGCACTATCCCCTTCATTCCGCCCGCCCGTGGCTTTTCAGGTATTCAAGCAGCGGTGCCACGTCCTTCTCGGGTATGGGGCCCATCCCCTTGGTGGTGCGCCAGTTCTGCATGCGCCTGAGGACGCCCGCCCATTCTTTCGCGGGATGGACGGAAGGCATCGGGGCGCCGTGACACTCGGTGCAGTTCGCCATCACGAGGGCGGCCCCCTGGGAACCGGGGTCGGGCAATTGAGGTTGGGGCGCGGGCGTGCATCCGGCAACGAAGAGCAGAACTATCAGCCCAGGCTCAATCCTTCTCATCCTGCTTCTCCGTATTGCCATCGGGTTCGTCGCTGGGCGGCCCCTGATGATTGACCATGAAATAAACAAAAGCGATGCCCGCTGAAATATACACCAGCGCCACTGCATATCCCCAATCCAGCCAGTGCCGCTCCACCCCCGGCCGCCCCCCCCAGAAAGGAAAGCTCAGGCCCACCGCGACAAGCAGGACCGCGACCATAACCGCAACGAACCAGTATGGCACGCTCTTCTGGGATTTCGGAATGTATTCCGTCAGCTCCCAATCCTCCATCCCGCGCTTCTTGAGCCGCTCCTCGTCGGAAGCATATCCGAAATGGTCCTTCGGCGCTTCGCCCCACTCCGATTCGACCGGCGCCAGAACGCTTTTTTCGCCTTCCTCTCCATCTTTCGTCATTTCATTCCCCGCTCGGATAAATGTTCTATTCTGAAGCTGCCAATCCAGCCCGATTCGGAATCGGCCTCGATCACCACTCGATGCAGCCCCCTGGGCAAATCAGGATCGATGTGCAGCGTGACTTTCCTGCGCATGGCGCCGCCGAGCGAAAAATGATCCGTATCCAGGCGATAATGCCCTCGCGGAAGCCCCGAGACATGCAGGCTCACCTGCGCGGACTTGTAGAGCTTGTTGGCGACCTCGATCTGGTAATCCTGCCCGCTGCTGCCTGACCGGTCCACTGAAAGATTGAAAGGGGAGTACGTGTAAAGTCCCCAGACGAACATCGCAAACCCGAACAGCGTGATGGGGCCTGTCCAGTTGACCCTGGACATCAGGGTGCCCACGTTGTTGCGGAAGCGGCTTGCCTTGGACTGCTTTCTCTCCCCCATCTCGAAGCGCAAAAGGCCTTTCACCCCGTCTCTCGCATGCAGCCTGTCGCAGGCATTGATGCATTCCCCGCAATTGATGCAGCTATCGTAAAGCTCCGTTTTTCTCGGATCGATGTCGATAAAGCAGGCCGTGACGCAATAATTGCATTTCGCGCAGTCCGCGGACCGGCTTGCGTCGTAGAGCACATGAAGCGTCTGCTTCGTTTTGAAGGAATGCTGCCATACCCTGTAGATGCAGGAAAACCTGCACCAGAAATGCCGGATCACGGAAATGTCGAGCAGGATGATCACGACGCAGACGAAATAGATGTAATGCAGGGATTTTGCCAGATGCGGATCGGGATCGAAGGTGATGAAAGACCAGACGATCTGAGGAGGATAAAAATAGAACAAGGGGATGATCCCGAAGAAAAGCGCAGCCGCAAGGAAGGATGCCCCGAGCAGGATCCAGTTGAGCGTTTTTTTCTTGGACGCCGCAACGACCGGGGCGCTGCCTTCCAGACTCACGTTGGCGCGCTTGCCCAGAAGCTTGTGGGTCATGTAATTGGCCCATTCCGCCATCGTGTTCTGCGGACATGACCAGCCGCAGAACACCGTCCCGGCAACGGAATAAAGCATGACGGCGCTGGTGGCCACCATGATCCAGAGTCCGGACATCAGGAAGAAGTCCGAAAACCATATCTGGCGGTTCAGCACGACGAAAGCGCCTGCCACGGGATCGATGCGGAACAGCCCGCTTGCCGGGATCAATATTGCAAAGGCGATTGTGGCGGCCTGGACCGCCCTGCGCGCAAGGTGCAGCTTCAACCCCGGCTTTGCAGTCCCGATCACCTTGACCGGGATCTTCGAAATGGCGTCGTTCAAGGCTTCGCTTCCTTGTCCAGCGGGGATGCTGCCAGGAGCCGCAAGCGATACGTTTTCCCGACTTCACGATTACCCGAAGCGTTTTCGAGCCGCATCATCTCCCTGAGCGCTTCGACATCGTCCGGATAAATTTCGAGTATTTTCTGCAGGGCCGTTTTCCTGTCCATGCCGTGTTCGATTGCCTGTGGCAAAGTAGCCATCATATTATCAGCGAGCGTGGATGCAATCCAGCGATCTTTCGGGTTGGCCTGGTAGGCGTATCGTCTGAGCTTCAGGGCCATCATGTCGTCTCCCCGCAAAAATGCGATCCAGCTCCTCGCCGCAAGCTCGCTCCCGATATAGGCGCGTTCGAAGGATTTTCCGTCCGGGCCATCGACCCCGAAAGCGCCTGCGGCATCATGCACGCCGGGTCGCCCCCTGAGCAGCATCCCCAGCACGCGGGACATGTCCATCCCGCCCTCGAAGCGCGCTTTCGGCAGGCTGAATTCGATATATGGGGACCACTCGTCCTGGATCGCCCCCGGGCCCGCCATGATCGGCCCCCAATAGCGCCCGAGCCAGGTCCACAAGCCTTCGCCGCCCGTCGCATCCCGTCCTGCCGATTCGCCCAGTCCGGAAAGATTCGCTCTCATCTCCGCAACTGTTGCAAGCCTGCCCTGCGGGCCGACCAGGGCAAGATGCATGCCGTCCACGAAGAGCACGGCATTGGGATAAACCTCCCTGAAACTCCTCAGCACGACTTCCAGCGAGGCCGGGTCGAACTGGTTGAGCGCCAACCATTGCACGAAGATCCCGTCTTCCGTCAGGCGCGCACGCGCATGCTCGAATTGCTGCACGGAAAGCAGGGGGCCCACCCCGGCGAGGTCGGGATGAAACAGGTCGCCCACGATCACGTCGTATTGTCCGGTCGACGCGTTCAGGAAATGCCTCGCATCGTCCCGATGCACTTTCATGATTTTCATCACGTCCTGATTCGATCCTGCGAACCAGGTTCCGGCGGAATCGATGGCCCCTTTCGAAAGCTCCACCGCCTCTCTTTTCAACCCCGGATAGGGAAGAGAGCCGGCAGCCGATATCCCCGTCCCCAATCCCAGGAAAAGAATGGAACGCGCACCCGGGTGCAGCAGAAGCGGCAGGCGGGCCTGGTTTTTCTGGGCGAGCACCGCAGCCGGATCGGTCGATGCATCCATGCGCTGCAAATCCGTGAGAAGAAGCCGCTGGCCATCTCCATCCTTTACGACATGGGTGACGGTAAGCGCGTCCTCGTAACGGTAAAGGTCCACGCTCCCTGCCTGCGCTTTCGGCATCAGGCGGGCAACTTCGGGAAAATCCAGGACCGGGTAGGCGCAAAGCAACACTGCCGGAATGGCAACCCATGCAACCCGGCGCGCGCCCCAGGCAAAGCCGAAAACCAGAAAACCGATTCCCGCGATCGCAATGGTGGCTGCCGTGCCGAACAGGGGAACCAGCACGAAACCGCCCAGCAGGGCGCCCATGGCCGCGCCCATGGAATTGATGCCGTAGAGCCATGCGCCGCTCGCATCATACCTCGCATTCAGCAAGGGCAGCCATGCGCCCAGGGCAAGCGTCACGGGGAGCGTCATCAGCGCGATCGCCCCGCCCTCTCCCATGAGCGCATCATGCAGCGAGCCGAATTTCGCCGCCTCGACCCAGGCGGAATAGGCCGGAAAAAGCCAGAGGCTCAATACGGTGAATCCCGCAGCAAGGCACGGCAGCAAGGTGAGCCAGTATTCCCTGCGCCGCGACAGAAGGCTGCCGAGTCCCATACCCACCAGGTAAACGGCGAGAATCACGGCAAGCACGTATTCCGTACGCAGCAGCACGAGGCTGTACAGCCTCGTCCATCCGACCTGGAGCATCAGGCTGGACGCGCCTATTCCGGCATAGGGCAGCCATCTCCCCGGAAATGCCTGTCCGATCGACTCGAACGCCTTCGTTTCGATGTTCCGCGAAAGAATAATGCCGCCTGCCCCGATGACGAATCCGATTGCGGCCACGAGCCTGATCGCCCAGGTCCACCCCAGTTCGGGCAGGAGCGCAAGCGGCAGCAACGCACCGAATGCAGCCCCGGCAGTATTGAGTCCGTATAGCGTCCCGAGCTTGAGGCGGGTTCCGCCGATTGCGCTCAACACCATGGGGAAACTCGCCCCCATGGCTACCGCCGGTACCATCAACAGCGTAACCGAGGTAATTCCCTGCAACCCGAACCAGAAAAAGAGATCCAGTCGGGATGCGAGCGACTCGATTCCGGAAGTGGTGAACTGAAGCAGGGAAGGCAGAACAAGCGAATAGAACGCGACCCCGATCTCCAGGCAGGAGAAAACGAGCACCGGATTCTTCACCTTCCAGCGCATCCCAAGAAGACTTCCCAATCCCAGTCCCGCCATGAATGCCGTGACCGTAAACACTACGCCGAACGTGCTGGCGCCGAATTGCAGGGAGAGCATCCTCGCCCACAGCACTTCGTAAGCCACGCCTGTAATGCCGGATGCGGTGTACAGCAGGGCGAGAACGACCCACCAGGGGGACTTGGCTTCCTCCAATGCTATTCCCGCCTCAGAAGGGGAAAAACCAGACGAGTCCGACAATGGCATGTACAACCGCAAGACAAAGACTCAGGGACGCCATGACCATGTGGACGACGAAAACCTTTTTCCCGAACACCCCCATCGCCACGCCGAGAGCCGCCGTTGCAATCAGCATGATGAGCAGCGGTATGCCCATGACGAACATGATTTCCCGTTTTTTCCTGTCGGTCGGGTCGTTCGGGTTCTGCGCTTCGCCGCCCTTGTTGAACGATTCTGCTATCTGGAGATTGGATTCCGCCGCGTGCGCGCTCTGTATCGTCAATCCGGGGGCGCACAATGCGAAAAGCAGTGCAAAAAAGCTGATAAATTTCACTTGTCATCCTCCGCCCGAGATTTTTCCGCAGCTTTCCTGCCGGAGTAATACCATGCCAGGTAGGCCATCAGAAAGAAAGGAAACAGGATGACCAGCATCAATCCGATGAAAATGTACCAGATCGTGTTGAAGGACACATGCATGTAGCGGTAGCTGTCGAGTGCAAAGCTCGCCCTCGATTGGAGCAGGACAAGGAGCATGGACAGTTTGACAAGTTTGATGCGCATCGGACTCCTCTATTTAACGTCGCTCACACATCGGAAACCATAGAAATCCGATGCGTAATTGGGAAGTGAAAAATTCCTGTGGAAAGTCTGCGTGGAGAACGGATCGCTGCGCCATGTGCCGCCGCGCAGCACCTTGAAATGGATTTCGCGCGTCCGGCTTCCCCCTCCGACATCGAACAGGTCCAGGGAAGCCTTGCTGTCCTGGTAGGGCAGAAAATCGGACGAAGTCCACTCGTTGACATTGCCCGCCATATCCATGAGGCCGTATGGACTCACGCCGCCTGGGTATTTCGTGACATCGGATGTACTGCCCACGGTATTGTAGGTATTGAGCCGGGAAGGATCCATGGTGTTGCCCCACGGCCAGCGCCTGCCGTCGCTTCCCCTTGCGGCCTTTTCCCATTCGGCTTCGGTGGGAAGGCGCTTATGCGCCCATTTCGCATACGCATTCGCGTCGCTCCAGGTCACCATCGTCACGGGATGGAGCTTGAGTCCGTTCGGGATCTTCCCGTCCTTCCAGTCCAGCGGCGTCCTGTAGCCCGTCGCTGCGACAAAGCGCGCATACTGGGCGTTCGTCACCGGATATTTATCCATTTTGTAGGCAGGCAGATCGACCACATGCTCGGGTCCGTTCTGCGGGTCGGCGCGCTCCATATCCGTACCCATGCGGAACGGGCCTGCGGGAATCACGATCATGGTATCCAGCATTTTCCATTGATCCGGGCTCAGGAGCGCATCCGCATCCGCCACGGTATAGCCTTTCCGATCGAGTCCGGCTTCGTTCTTCTCATGGGTCGATATTTCCTCCCCTGATGCGCGGGTATGCGCCTTGACGAGTTTCAGATCGTAAGTCGACTTGCCGCGCATCTCCTCGATGCGGTTCGCCCCCATCTTGACGACATGAACCACGCTACCTATGAAGACGACCGCAATGCAGGTCACGAGCGTCGCAAGCAGGTAATTCTTTCTTTTTTCCCGCTCTTCCTGCGATGGAACGCGCGCCGTCGATTCACTTCTCATCGGAGGATTGCTTGGATTTGTAGAGCAGCTCGCGCGGCCTTCTGCCGTATGTGCTCTTGACGTAAACTTCGCCGAGTATGCCGCCGAACGCGGACGCCTCGATGGCCAGGATGACGAAAAATCCCCACCATCCCATGGGCATCAGGTGATGACCCTCGGGCACCGTCCAGTAATCGATCGTGAACAGGTAATAACTGAGCAACCTGACGGCGAGAGGCGGGAAGTAGCACATCCACTTTCCACCCAGACCGAATACGAGCGCCACGCAGAACCCAGCGAAAAACGGCAGCACGAACACATCGAGAAACCACAGGAAACTGAAGGTCGACAGGCCGTGGAACAATTCGATGTGAACGCCCAGCAACCTGTCCCCGAAAAAGTTTATGGTAAACCCCAGGAACAATGCCAGCATTCCATCCTTGTGGCGCTGAGTAATCATGGGCTGTATGCCTTCCCTGTCAGTTTTTCGTATTCCGATTTCCTGGTTTCAGCCAGGTACCAGTTCTTGACTTTCAGGCTGGCGAGATAGGCAGCCAATTCCTTCCTGTCAGCTTCCGGCAGGCTTGCGAAGGAGGGCATCCTGAATTCCTTTTTCAGCCGCGAAGGCAGAATGGACTGCGGATCGGAGGATGACAGGTACTGGTAAAACCATGCCTCGTCCCGTATGGAGCCTATCCCGTCCAGCCTCGGCGCAGGCACATTCTGCATCATGCTTGCAGTAGCGCCCCAAAGGGAATGGCAGTCCTTGCAGCGGCTGTCGTGAATCAGGCGCAATGCCTTCCTGCCTTCGGCTTCGGACAGGCTGCTGTAGAACGGAATCCCCTTGTCCTTTTCCCCGCCGTCCAGCACTGACCACAGATTCCTGAGCATCATGCCGCCCACGACGACGGCGATGAGGATCAGTATCCCTTTTTCTCCCCGCCGCATCTAGGTCGCGCTTCCCTGTTTTTTCAGCCTCTCCTGTTCCAGCACTTCCTCGCGTCTCGCTATCTGCGTCTTGATCACTTCGCGGCTCTTCTGGTATTCCTCGCGCGTCATCTTGTCCACATCGTCTTCCTGGAAGATGACGTATTTGATGTCCTCGTCGAACTGCTCGTTCTTCTTCGCCCATATGATCCAGTAAATGCAGGCCAGGATGATCAATGCCCCTGCAATAAGCCAGAGATAAATGCTCCATCCATCGCCCAGCGATTCGAGATAGCCGTTGATATAGTCGTACATTTCATTGCTCCTAAAAAAGGTAGTCGAAGACCATCTGGGTGGCGCCGAAGAGGACGGCGATCACTACGCCGAGGATGATGGCGCCGAACATCAGCTTCTCCCCGGTGCGCATCCTGGCGCCCTTCGCCGACCGCATAAAAAAATAGATGATCGCCGAGAACACCGCAATCCCGACCAGCATGAAGTAGAACACGCCCACGCTGAATTCCTGGCTGTTCATTCCCTCTATGCTCAAATCGAGCTTCGGCGACAATTGCTGCTGCACTGCTGTTGAACCGCTCATTCCAGATGCTTATTGGACAGGCCAAACAACGCCTGGTTTCATTGTGCCACAAAAAAACAATGCCGCTCCAAGCGGCATTGTCTCTTCCTTCGAGCCTGCTTCAATCCCGAATCTGCGGATTCTTCTTGTCGTAATTGTCCACGACCAGACTGTATATGAACGGCGCAATATACGCTACCGCGATGATCAACGCCAGCGCTACAGGACCATTATCGAGTTCTATCATTGCATTCTCCTCCCAGTTTATTATCAGTGCTTCGGCTGCCAGGTCGAAGGCGGCAGGCGCTTCACCACCACCATCACCGACACGCAGAACGCCGTCAGGTAGAACACGTCGATCGTGTATCCCTTGTCCCACCACGGCTGCTTGCGCGTCTTCGATCCGTCTTCCTTCCGGTTCCCCTCGAAGTTCGCCAGCGCAACCTGATTGCCGATCACGTTGTATTCCTCCAGATCCTTCCCGGCCTTCTCCAGCGCCTCAATCTGCGGCTTGATGATCCGCAGGTCGTCCATCGTCACAGGGTGACGCACAATCAGCGCAGAATACTTGCTGGTCGGAATCACCTTGTCTTCGATCGCCTTCATCGCCGCCTTGTCGTCCTTGATCGCCTGGATCTCCGGCGTATCCATCAGCTTGACCTGCTCCTCGTATATCGCAGCAGTCGGCCTCTGGCCCCACAGCGGAAACGTGATCGCGAACGCCGTCAGAATCGTCAACACCAGGAGCCACACCACAGGAACAGGCAGCTTGTTGTTGTCTTCCGTCAGGCCACCCAGCTTCTCCAGCTCCCACAAATCCTGCGCCACCTTGTTCTGCTGCACATCGGTCAGCGTCCCCAGCGGATTGTCATATACCCATGCCATGTTATATCCCTCCTCTTATTTCAGGCTCAACATGAAATCCAGAAGTTCCCGGATCTCACTGTTCTTCGCAGGCTCAGGAACATCAGGCGGCGTGTCCCGTTTGCCTTCGTGGTACTCGTCGTACTCCGCGCGCCACTTGCCGAAGTCGATGTCCTTCCCGCTCGCATCCTTGTCGCCCCACAGATAATCGAAGCGCGGCATGATCGAATGCGGCTGCACCAGACGAGGATTGAAAAAGTGCATCAGCATCCACTCGCGCGACGAATTGCGCGAAGCCACGTGCAGCAGGTCGGGCGCCTTGCGGTCCGAACCAAACGATGTCGGAGACGCCCCGTTGAAGTCGCCCAGCATCGGGGGAACACCGAATGCCTGCCAGTCCTGCGTCTCTTCCGGCAGCAGGGTATGACACCACCAGCAGCCTTCGCGAACAAACATCGTCTTGCCCGCTCCGGAGTGGCTCACATTCGCTTCGGGCGCCGAACTCAGCACCGCTTCCGGCATCCACCCCTGCGTCGCCGTCACGTCCTCGATGTACGCGTAGTCCTGGCCTTCGAACATCCCGTGCTTCACCATGAACACCGCGCCGGCCTTGTTGTCAGCCTCGCCTACACGCCCCTTCTGCACCGTCAGGTCGCTCGCTCCGGCCCCAAGAATCACAGGATGGATGATCCCGCTCGGAAACCAGGTCCCCGCAGAATACACATACGCGTATGTCCCGGGAGGCAGCGCGGCTCCAGTCTTCGGATCCTTCGTCATCAGCACCTTCACGGGCTTGTTCCACCCCTTCAGGATCGGATCGGTCAGGTTGAACCCCGCATCCCAGCCGTCCTGCAACTGCCGATCCAGAGCCGACTCCGTCGCCGTCACATTGCGTATGTCGATCGACGGGAAGAACAGCGTGATCATCATCGAGCTGCCGAGCGCCAACCCGAACATCCTCGCCCCTACCGTATATTGTCTAAATGCCATGTTATTCTCTCCTCACCCGTGTCTTAGCGTTCGTAAGCCAGCTCATGCGGTTGCCGTCCGGCTGGGATCACCGTCCCGGCCCGCGCCGTCATCCACATGTTGTACAGCCATACGATGTTGCCTGTAAACACCATCGTCCCGCCAATCCAGCGCGCGATCATGTACGGGTGTTCCGCCACCACCACATCGATGTAAGGCACTTCATAAATCTTGCCCGCACCCTGGATCAGACCTGCGATCGTCATCGAAATCCAGTAGGTCGAGAATCCAATCAACAGCATCCAGTAATGGAAGTTCCCCAGTGCGATCGAGTACAGCTTCCTTCTCATCAGCGTCTGCATGCCAAGGTACACCGCGGCCACTTCCATGAAGGTCGAGAAGCCCAGCAGCGCAAGGTGCGCATGCGCCACAATCCACCCCGTGCCGTGTATATACCAGTTGATCGCGCGCGTCTGCTGGAACCCGCCCTGCATGTTCAGCGGAATCGCCATCAACACGCCCGTCACCGTGAACTTGATCTCCAGGTTCTCCACGAACATGTGCCATTTGCCCTGCATCGTCAGCAGAATGTTCGACACGAACGCAATTGCAGGAACCAGAATCAGCACGCCTTCCACCGATGCGAAAGACTTCAGCCACTCCGGCAGCGGCGCCGACATCAGATGATGCGCCGCAGGCGTCGAGTAGAACACCACCACCGACCAGAAGTGCAGGTGACCAATACGGTGAGAGTACAGCGGGTTCCCCGTCACTTTAGGGATCGTGTAGTACGCGATCGCCGCTGCAACAGGCGTGATCCACAGTCCCAGCACGTTATGCGCAAACCACCATGTCAGGTACGCTTCGGTCAGACCCGTCAAATGGAAAAACTCCGGGGAGTTGCCCACCAGAAACACGATCGCCACCATGAACGTCGCCGCAGCAAAGAACCAGTTCGTCGTGTATATCCCCTGTGTGCGGCGATTCTTGATCGTCATCCACACGTTCAGCGCCAGCGGGAACAGAATGAAGAACACGATGTACAGGTCGATCGGCCACGGAAAATCGGAATACTCCCGACCAGACTCGATGCCAAAGGTCCACATCAGCGTCAGCGCCAGCGTCAGGCCCACGTTCCACAGAAAACAGTTCCACAGACCCAGCTTCTCCGACCACAGTTTCGTGTTTCCGATGATCGGCGTGATGTACATCATCGCCATCGCGAACGCCATCGAGATCCACCCAAAAATCACCGCCATCACGTGAACCTGGCGCATGTGTCCAAACGCGAACACGAACGACCCCGTCACAAAATCAGGGAACCCCAGCTTCGCCGCATTGAACGAACCCAGACCCGTACCAATCACGAACCAGATAATCGACGAAAAACCAAAATAAATCGCAGCCGATCCTGTCGGGATATCTTCATTTTTTGCAAACAGATACTTGAACATCGTCTCCTCCTTCTCCCCAGCCTCAAAAACCCGCTGTCATTTTAATGATGAGTGTTGTCGCGCTTATGCGGCATCAACAAATACCATGACAAAATCATGCTGGAAAACGCCAGCAACACCCCCAACGCACCCGCTATCATCGGCAGCATACCCTTCTCCTCGCTTTATTTAGTATCAAAACCCTCAATGCCCGGCTTCCAGCGCGCCGTGACGCACCATCGACACCGACAGCGTCACTACATACGCCAAACCAAATACTATCATGCACCAGTCCACAAAGCCCGTGAACGTATAGGGATTGAACGCAAGACTCCCCGCGCCGCCCCAGTCCCCAAACGAACCCCGTCCCACCAGGCACATCATCGCCGCTCCAAACACGCTCCCGTTCCCCATCCCGGTCAGCATCCCGCCAATTATCGTCACCCAGAACGATTTCTGCGCCAACGTCTTCTTCATCCCTTACCCTCCTGATTAACCAAACCCGACCCGTATTCTTGTGCCGACACCGGACCGTACCGCCCCCCTTCACCCCACTCCCGATCCGAACAAATCGGACCACACCTTAATAAACCCTTAATCCAGCCTTAATCTTCCCTTAACATCTCTGCGCATCATAATCACTCACCGCAAGACACGTCAAGTACCATTTGCACCCAAAACCACAAATAACCTTTACACCATAACAACTACTCGATCGCAACTTTCTTCTCCCGTGGTTTCCCCATACAATATCGCACATGAAAGAATACATCGCCTACTTCTTCGTCGCGCTCATCTCCCTCTTCATGGCGGGCTACTCCGTCCACATGATTATAGGCGGATCCGTCTCCGAAACCATGGAGCAGCGCATCATTGCCGCAGTGCTTTTCCTCCTCGTCATCGTCCTCGCATTCATGGCAAAAGACCTTACTAAGAAGAGGGGTTGAGGGACCGACATGCATCGGCGCCATGCCGGAATACAGCACTGGCAGGCAGGCCATGGCGACCAAGCGGGGCGTATTCAGGCGGCCCTGGGGAAGCGCTCATTTCAGGGACGCTTTGCCATTCACATCAAAACGACATCGTACTGTTCCTGGGAATAAACGCTCTCGACCTGGAGAGAAATCGGCTTGCCGATGAAGTCGGCGAGTTGGGCGAGGCTTTGAGATTCCTCGTCGAGGAAAAGATCGACCACCTTCTGGGACGCGAGAATGCGGTATTCCCTGGCATCGAACTGACGCGCTTCGCGCAGCAGGTCGCGCAGGATTTCATAGCATACGGTCTGGGCGGTCTTGATCTCTCCCCTGCCCTGGCAGGTCGGGCAGGTTTCGCAAAGGACATGGGCGAGACTCTCTCTGGTGCGCTTTCGCGTCATCTCGACAAGTCCGAGGGCCGTCATCTCGCTCAGCGTCATGCGGGTATGATCGCGGGATAGCGCCTTCTTGAACTCGTGCAAAACCGCTTCCCGGTGCTCGCTGTTGTCCATGTCGATAAAATCGACGATGATGATCCCACCCAGATTTCTCAGCCTCAATTGCCTTGCAATCACATGGGCGGCTTCGAGGTTCGTCTTGAATATCGTGTCGTCGAAGTTCCTGTGCCCGACAAAGCCGCCCGTGTTCACGTCCACCGTGGTGAGGGCTTCGGTCTGATCGATGATGAGGTATCCGCCCGACTTGAGTTCGACGCGGCGGGCAAGCGCGCGCTGGATTTCCTCTTCCACCCCGTAAAGATCGAAAAGCGGGCGCTCCCCCGAATAGCGCTCTATCCTGTCGCTCGCATTGCGGATATAGCTCGACGCGAAGGATTGCAGCCTCTGGAAGGTCTCCCTCGAATCGACGCGTATTCGCCCTATGGTGTCGGTGACGAAGTCGCGCAGCACCCTGAAGCTCAGGTTGAGATCCTGGTAGAGCAGGGAAGGGGCTGAAGCCGATCCCGACCTTTCCTGAATATCGGCCCATATCTTTTTCAGGTAGGCGATATCCGACAGGAAGTTTTCGTCCGCCTCGCCCTCCGCCAGGGTGCGGATGATGAAGCCGCCCTTCTCGTCGGGGTCGATCAGCTTCTGGACTTTCTCGCGCAGAAGCTCCCTGTCCGATTCGCTCTCTATCCTCAGGGAAACGCCGATATAGGCTTCCTGGGGAAGATAGACGAGCAGCCTTCCGGCGATGCTGATCTGGGTCGAGATTCTCGCCCCCTTGGTGCCTATCATGTCCTTGATTACCTGAACCAGGACGTTCTGGCCCTCGAAAAGGATCTTCTCGATAGGCTTGCCTTCGCCGTTCTGGCGCTGCTCCCATATGTCGTCGATATGGAGAAAGGCTGCGCGATCGAGCCCGATGTCGACGAATGCCGACTGCATTCCAGGCAGAACCCGGCTCACCCGCCCCAGATAGATATTGCCGACGAGCCCGCAATTGGATGCGCGCTCGACATGCAGCTCCTGCACAACGCCGTCTTCGATCACAGCGACGCGCGTTTCCTGGGGCGTGACATTGATCAGAATCTCGTCAGTCATGATTGTCCTATTTTCCTGAGCAGTTGCCCGGTTTCGAATAGCGGCAACCCCATCACGCCGGAATAGCTGCCCTCCATCCTCTCGACGAAACGGGCCGCCCTGCCCTGTATCGCGTATCCACCAGCCTTGTCCATCGGTTCCCCGGTTGCGACATAATCGCGCATTTCCCTATCCGTCAATTCGCAGAACCTGACCCTTGATCTGGACACGCCGATTTCCAGCCTTTCCCCGAAAACGCAAGCCACGGCCGTGAGCACTTCATGCTCGCGCCCGGAGAGCTTTTTCAGCATATCCAGCGCATTCTCCGGGTTTCCCGGCTTGCCGAATATTTCTCCGGAAAGGCATACCGCAGTGTCGGCAGCGAGCGCAGGGTGGGCAGGAAGCCGCCTGTCCCGGATACGCCGCCATCCCCATGTGGCCTTGGCAACGGCGATGCGGCCCACATAGTCCTCGACGGACTCCCCGGGGGTTGGCGTCTCATCGACATCGACGCCCCGATCGGGACCCGACCTCAAAAGCAGCGTTTCGAAATGGACGCCGATCTGCTTCAGGAGTTCCCGCCTTCTCGGGCTTGCCGAGACGAGGTAGATGATGTTCGAATCCAGGGCCATCTTCAGCCGTCCCTATGATAGGGATGATGGTTGATGATGGAAACCGCCCGGTAAATCTGCTCTGCGAGCATCACGCGGGCAAGTCCATGCGGCAATGTCATCTTCGACAGGGAAATCACCCTGTCCGCTTTCTCCCTCAAATCGGGATGAGTGCCGTCCGCCCCGCCGATCACGAATGCGGCATCCCGCCCTTCCTGCATCCAGCGCACCACACATCCGGCAAACTCCATGGTCGAGAGCTGATCGCCCTTCTCGTCCAGAATCACCCTGAAAGCGTTATGGGGCATCGCGGCATTCACCCTGGAAGCCTCGATCTCCTGGATCTGCTGCACGCTTTTTCCCGAATCGCGCCTCTCGGGCCTGATCTCGCGCAATTCCATCCTCGCTTCGCGCGGCATTCTTTTTTCGTACTCGCCGAAAGCGGAAGTGATCCAGTCCGGCATTTTATTGCCGACAGCCAGAATATGGAGCTTCATTCAGCCGACTTTGGTGTGGGTGACAGGGCCCCACAATCCTTCCAGGTTGTAATACTGCCTGATCGCAGGCTGCATGATGTGAACGATCACATCCCCCAGATCGACGAGCACCCATTCCCCGGTTTCGAGTCCTTCGATGCCGTTGACGGCTCCCCCCGCCTCCTTCAGCTTTTCCTGAACATGGTTGGCGAGCGCCTTGGTCTGCCTTGTCGAATTTGCGCTCGCGATCACCATCCATTCGAAAAGCGTCGACATCCCGGAAACTTCCAGCACGGCAATGTTTTCCGCCTTGATGTCTTCCAGGGCGGAAATGACCGCGCTTACTTTTTCCTTAGACTTCATGCTGCTCCCGATACAGGTTATGGCTTTGAATATAATCGAGGACGCCATCCGGAAGCAAATATCTGGCGCTCGTCCCCCTGGAGAAGCACTCCCGGATCATGGAAGAAGAGATGTCCAGAAGCGTGATATCGACATTGACGATGCCCCCGCATGGAGATTGGCGCAAGACTTCAGGGCCGGTCGCCAGCCGCTGCGCATACGCTTCCCGCAACGGGGAAGTCATGGCGGAGCGAATGTCGAATCCCGGCCTTTGGGCGACCAGGACATGAGCAAGGTCGAAGAGTTCCGTCCAGCGATGCCATCTCACCAAGCCGAGAAAGGCGTCCGCCCCAAGCATGAGGCAGAGCGGCTGTTCATCCCCCAGCTCGGCTCTCATCTCAAGCAACGTTTCGACGGAAAAACAGGGCGAACCCTTGCGTATCTCCCGCGGGTCCGGAATGAGAAGGGAATTGCCGCATGCCGCGATTCTGACCATTTCGAATCTATGCGAAGCTTCGCAATGCGGCGGATTCCTGTGCGGGGGGATTCCGGCCGGAACCACCCTGACGGATTCCAAGGCGCAATATCCGGCGACTTCCTGGGCGAGGCGCAAGTGTCCGAAATGGATGGGATCGAAGGTGCCGCCGAAAATGCCGACTGGATTGAAGCCTTTTTTCACCAGATCACAATACCAGCCTGCGGATATCGGACAGCAGCGCGCCCAGATAGACGATGAATTTGGCAGCCATCGCCCCGTCTATGACCCTGTGGTCGTAGGAAAGGGAAAGGGGAAGCATCAGGCGCGGAACGAAATTTCCATCCATGAACACGGGCTTCACGACGGCCTTCGACACCCCGAGTATGGCGACTTCAGGCGCATTGATGATGGGAGTGAAGTAACTCCCCCCGATTCCGCCCAGGCTCGATACCGAAAAGCATCCGCCCTGCATGTCGGCGATCGAAAGCTTGCCGTCCCGCGCTTTTGCGCTCAATTCGCCGAGTTCGGATGCGAGCTGCAATACGCTTTTCCTGTCCGCATCCCTGACCACGGGCACGACGAGTCCGTCAGGCGTATCTACAGCCATGCCGATATGGCAATATTCCTTCAGAATCAGAATATCGCCGCTCCCCAGGGAAGCGTTGAAGCTTGGAAATTTTTTCAATGCGGCGGAGCAGGCCTTCATCAGGAAGGCAGGCAGAGTCAATCTGATTCCGTCTTTCTTCGCCTCTTCCTGCATGGCTTTTCGGAAAGCCTCCAGTTCGGTGATGTCGACTTCGTCATGCTGGGTCACATGCGGAATGCTCGCCCAGTTTCTGGAAAGGTTTGCCCCGGAAAGCTTCTGTATCCTGGAAAGCGGCTTCTCCCATACCGGGCCGTATCTGGAAAAATCGACGGCAGGCGCGGCCTGAACCGGGATCCCGCCCGAGGACATCGCCCCCTTCACGTAAGACTGCACATCTTCCTTGAGGATGCGGCTTTTGGGTCCACTGCCGCGAACTTTCCCGAGATCGACGCCAAGCTCCCTGGCAAACCGCCTCACCGAAGGACTGGCATGGGTTCCTGCGGAAGATGAGACATCCACGCTCGCCTGGGCGGAAATATTGATTGCCGCAGGCTGCGGCCTGGGCGCATCGAGCCTGGGGGGTTCCATTCCGGCAGGCTCCGCCTCGGGCGCCGAATCGACCTCCAGCACCAAGATGAGCGCGCCTTCCGAAACCGCGTCCCCCACCTTCACCGCAACCGATTTCACCACCCCCGCACGAGGGGAAGGCACTTCCATCGCGGCTTTCGCCGTTTCCAGGGTGACCAGCGGAGAATCGACCTTGATCCTGTCCCCTTCGACCACGTGCAGTTCGATGATGGGGACATCCTTGAAATCGCCGATATCCGGGACTTTCACTTCCATTGTTTGTCTCATGATCGCCTTCTCATAACGTGAAACTTGCGCAGCAAGGCCTTACCTCCAGCTTGCGGCGGAGGGATGGAGGAAACGGGCATCGTTCATATCCGGGTTTGCCATGCCCGTCAAACCGTCTCCGGATTCGGCTTCTCCGGATCGATGCCGTATTTCTTGATCGCAGCGGCGACCTGCTCCATCGGAATGGCGCCTTCGTCCGCCAACGCCTTGAGCGCCGCGACTGCGACATAATGGCGGTCGACTTCGAAGAAGCTGCGCAATTTCTCTCTCGTGTCGGACCGGCCAAAGCCGTCCGTGCCCAACACCCTGTAGGACTTGGGCAGAAATGCACGGATCTGGTCGGCGTGGATCTTCATGTAATCGGTGGATGCGATGACCGGCCCTGTCCTGTCCTTCAGGCAGGACTCCACGTAACTCGACCTCGGCTTTTCCTCCGGATGCAGGGTATTCCAGCGCTGGCATTCCAGCCCGTCGCGGCGCAACTGGTTGAAGCTCGTCACGCTCCAGATATCGGCGCTCACGCCGAAATCGACCTGCAGCAAATCGGCGGCGGCGATCACTTCGCGCAATATCGTCCCGCTGCCCAGAAGCTGCACTTTCGGCGTCTTGGCCCATTTGCCCACTTTCGCTTCCGAGAGCAGATACATCCCTTTCAGTATGCCTGCCTCGGCGCCTTCCGGCATGGGCGGATGGGCGTAATTCTCGTTCATCACGGTGATGTAATAGAAGATGTCTTCCTGATCCCGGTACATCCGCCTCATCCCGTCCTGGATGATGACCGCAAGTTCGTAGGCATAGGCTGGGTCGAAGGAGAGGCAATTCGGAATGGTCGATGCCAGCACATGGCTGTGCCCGTCTTCATGCTGCAAGCCCTCGCCGTTGAGCGTGGTGCGCCCGGCGGTTCCACCGAGGAGGAAGCCCCTCGAACGCAGATCCCCCGCCGCCCACGCGAGATCGCCTATCCGCTGAAAACCGAACATCGAATAATAGATGTAGAAGGGGATCAGGGAAATGCCATGGGTGCTGTAAGCGGTGGCAGCCGCGATCCACGAGGAGAACGCACCCGCCTCGTTGATGCCTTCCTGGAGGATCTGACCGTGCTTGTCTTCCCTGTAATACATCAATTGCCCGGCATCCTGAGGCTGGTATAACTGCCCCACCGAGGAATAGATGCCGAGCTGCCTGAACAGTCCGTCCAGCCCGAAGGTGCGCGATTCGTCCGGAACGATGGGGACAACGAACCTGCCTATGGCTTCGTCCTTGACCAGCATGGAAAGTATCCTGACGAAAGCCATGGTCGTGGAAATCTCCCGGCCTTCCGTCCCCTTCAGGAAAGATTCGAAAGCGGACAATTCCGGCGTCGCCAGGGCTTCGGCCTTGCGCCGCCTGGAAGGAAGCGATCCGCCCATGGCCTTGACCCTGTCCCTCAAGTAATTCATTTCCTCGCTGCCTTCATCCGGCTTGTAGAAAGGCGCAGCCCCGATGACTTCGTCTGAAATCGGAATGCTGAAACGGTTCCTGAATGCCTTGAGCGCATCCTCTCCCATCTTTTTCTGCTGGTGGGTGGTGTTCTGGCCTTCTCCCGCCTCCCCCATGCCGTAACCCTTGACCGTCTTGGCGAGGATCACCGTGGGCTGGCCCTTGTGCCGCACCGCCGCGGCATAGGCCGCGTAAACCTTGCGCGGATCGTGGCCGCCGCGGTTGAGCCGCCAGATATCCTCGTCGGACATGCAGGAAACCATGTCGAGAAGCTCGGGATATTTCCCGAAAAAATGTTTGCGCACATAGGCCCCGTCGTTCGCCTTGTAGTTCTGGTATTCGCCGTCCACCGCCTCTTCCATGCGCTTCAGGAGCAGACCGCTCTTGTCCTTCGCAAGAAGGGGATCCCATCTCGAACCCCAGATCACCTTGATGACGTTCCAGCCCGCCCCGCGAAAATCGGCTTCGAGTTCCTGGATGATTTTTCCATTGCCGCGCACCGGCCCGTCGAGGCGCTGCAGATTGCAGTTGACGACGAAAACAAGGTTGTCCAGATTCTCGCGGGAAGCAAGGGAAATCGCCCCCAGGGATTCGGGCTCGTCCATTTCGCCGTCGCCCATGAATGCCCATACCTTGCGCCCCTCGGTTTTGGCGATACCCCGGTCTTCCAGGTACTTCATGAATCTCGCCTGATAGATCGCCATCAGGGGTCCAAGTCCCATCGAAACCGTCGGAAATTGCCAGAAATCCGGCATCAGCCAGGGATGGGGATAGGACGAAAGCCCCCCCGCCTCGGACTCCTGCCTGAAGCGAATCATTTGCGCTTCAGTGATCCGCCCTTCGAGAAAGGCGCGCGCATAAATTCCCGGCGCGGAATGGCCCTGGGTGTAGACGAGATCCCCGCCGTGATTCTCGGACGGCGCATGAAAAAAATGATTGAAGCCTACGTCGTAGAGCGTCGCGGCGGAAGCGAAACTCGCGATATGCCCGCCGAGATCGGATCCGCGGTTCGCATTCACCACCATGGCCATGGCATTCCAGCGTATGTAGGAACGGACCCTGCGCTCCATCTCGAGATCCCCGGGGGAGCGTTCTTCGCGTTCCGCCGGGATGGTGTTGAGGTAAGCCGTATTGACGTTGAAAGGCAGGTAGGCGCCGCCCTTCCTCGCCCTTTCCGTCATCTTCTCCAGCAGGAAAAAAGCACGCTCGGCCCCTTCCTGCTGCAAAACCCCCTCCAGGGCATCCAGCCACTCCTGAGTTTCCTGCGGATCCTGATCCGGCAATGATGCCATATTCCCTTACCTCGTCTTTTAAGAGAGCCTTATTATACAGTTTCTTTACAGCGCTCAGCAGTCTCGACAGTATTTTCGAGGAGCATCGTTATCGTCATCGGCCCGACTCCGCCTGGAACCGGGGTAATCTTCGCAGCCCTGGGCGCGGCGCCTGCAAAGTCGACATCGCCGACAAGCTTTCCGTCTTCGAGCCTGTTCATGCCCACATCGATCACCACAGCACCTTCCTTGACCATGTCCCCGGTGACGATATTCGGCCTGCCCACGGCGACGACCAGAATGTCCGCATTCCTGGTATGGTATGCAAGATCGGGCGTTTTCGAATTGCAGATCGTGACTGTCGCCCCCTTGTGCAGCAGCATGATCGCCATCGGTTTGCCTACGATATTGCTCGCCCCGACGATGACCGCATGTTTGCCCCTGACCGCGACATTCTCATATTCGAGCATCTTCATGACGCCGTATGGCGTGCAGGGCTGAAGGCGCGGCTTGCCCAAAAACAGGGCGCCCGCATTGACGGGATGAAATCCGTCCACGTCCTTGTCGGCGTCGATAAAATCGAGCACGCGCCTCGCATCGAAATGGGCAGGCAGCGGCAACTGGACCAGTATGCCGTGAATTTGCGGATTCAGGTTGAGCGCATGAATGCGATCGAGAACTTCTTCCTGGGTCGCCTGTTCAGGAAAGACGATGACTTCCGAGTGGATTCCGGCCTCGATGCAGGCTTTTTCCTTGTTGCGCACGTAAACCTTGGAGGCGGGATTTTCCCCCACGATGATCACGGCCAGCCCCGGCGCCATGCCCGCCTTCCTGAGGGACTCGACCCTGGCCTTGAGCGCATCCCTCATTTTCTGCGCAATCATTTTTCCGTCGATAATGCTCATAAATTTTCCCGTTCAAAATCTGCGCACATATTCGCCTGTTTCCGTGACGATCCCATCCACCGGGATATCGTTCGCCTCCAGCGGCACCTTCTCGACCATCTGAACAGAAAAGGCTGCTGCCAGCGCAAGCGCATCGGGCCGCTTGCCCACGAGCAGCCTGTCGTAGAAACCGCCCCCGTAGCCCAGCCTCCCCCCATCCCTGGAAAACGCAACGCCCGGAACCAGTATGAAGTCGAGCAGGGAAAAATCCTCCAGCATGGTGCCGCCACGGGGCTCCCTTATACCCCAAATCCCGGCTTCGAGTCCGTCTTCCAGATCAGTCACCCTATACAGATCGAGGCCGCATCGATCCCGGTTGAGTCTCGGCAGAATCAGCGTCTTTCCTGTTTCGAGCACGCCCCTGACGAAATCCCCCGTTTCGAATTCGCTGCCGAAACTCATGTAGGCAAGCACCACCTCCGCGTCCACATAGGCCGCAAGGCCCCCGATTTTTCGGGTGATGATCGCGCTCATGGCAGACCGATCCGCTTCGGGCAGCGCATCGCGTCTTGCGATTATACTTTTTCTCAGCGTCCGTTTCACGTTTGTCGGCTCGGAGCCCATGTTCCGCTTCCCGTAGAATTCAGGTGTAATGGTATAATTTCGACATGAATCCAGAGAATAGACCCATACGCAGCTTCGTCCTGCGCCAGGGCAGAATATCTAAAGCGCAGCAGCTTGCCTGCGCGAATCTCCTGCCCAGATACGGTATCGAATTCCGGATGCAGCCATTGAACCTCGCCGAGGCCTTCGGTCGCAGCGCCCCGAAAATACTCGAAATAGGCTTCGGCATGGGCGGATCGACCGCCAGGATTGCCTCCGAAAACCCCGGCAACGATTATCTCGCAATCGAAGTCCATGCGCCCGGCGTAGGCAGCCTGCTCAGGCTCATCGAAACCGGAAAGATCGGCAACATCAGGATCATTCAGCACGATGCGGTGGACGTGCTCGAAAGGATGATTCCGGACAAAACCCTGTCCGGAATCCACATCTTTTTTCCCGACCCATGGCCCAAAAAAAAGCATCACAAGAGAAGGCTCATTCAACCCGGACTCGTCGCACTGCTTTGCAGCAAGCTCGAACAGGGCGGCTATATCCATGCCGCGACGGACTGGACGGAATATGCCGAGCACATCCTTGCCGTGATGAGTGCCGAGCCACTGCTTTCGAACATTTCCAGCGGCTATGCCGAGCGTCCGGATTACCGCCCCCTCACCAAATTCGAAGAACGCGGGATCAAGCTCGGGCACGAAGTCCGCGACATCATTTTCAGAAAAATCAGCGCAGGCATATGATCTCCCCATCGATCACGGGAATGGAAGCGCCAAGAAAGGCGCTTTCGAGGGAGGGGGAATAGGACTTGATGCGGTAACTTCTGCATTGATTCGCCTCAATCACTTTTTTCGACGCCACGACGAACAGATTCTCCGCCTCCGCAGTCGAGGCGAACCGGCTTTCCCTGACATGAACACTGTAGGTATCCGGGGCAATGCGCCGGTAGTTATAGCCCCAGCCCAGCCCGACCTCCGGGCGGCTGCTTGCGCACCCCGCCAGGAAGAGCATCATGCAAAAAACCACTTTCATTCGAATTCCCTGACGATTGATATCGCTCATCGTAAACCCCACTGCGCCCCAAGTGCAATATAATTAATACATGATTAGCCCTAAACGAATACACGCCCATGTCGCGGCGATTCGTTGCCCATCAGGATTAATATGACATGGAGCAGACATGATTAAACCCATAACGGCTCTGGCCGCACTCGCGCTTCTCGGGTCATGCAGTTCGATGCTGCCGAAAGCCGAAGTCACCACCATCAGCCCGTGGCACAGCTTTCAGGAAGTGCAGCAGGTCTTCGACAGCATCGTTCCCCACAAAACCACTGCCGACGACCTCAGGAAACTCGGCCTCGATCCGCAAACGAATCCGAACATCACCCTGCTCAATTACTCGGACGTATTGCGGCGCTTCATCCCCAGCCCTTCGGTCGACGCGCACGATCTGGACGCAGGCGTACAGGAATGCATACTGGCGAAATCGGCATGCGAAGGCTACGAAATCAGGCAAAGCACGACAAGGCGCATTCGCTACGGCAATTTCTGGGCCGATTTCCTGAACTTCAGGCGCAAGGTCGACATCGCGGGCTGGCGCTTCAATGGGGTCATACTGATCCGGGACAAGATCGTCGTCTACAAATTGACCGGGGGCGAACCTGCCATCCACGAATTCGAGGAAAACAGGAATCCGCTCGGCCCCTTCCAGGGAATGGGTTCATCGCGGCTACCCTAGAAAAATCTGCAACAGATCGTTCAGAAAGCGCCTGCCCTGGAGGGTCGGCGTCACCTTCAGGTGATCACGCAGGATGAGCCCCCGCCTTTCGGCCTCATCCAGTTGCGCAAGGATGGCGAGCCTGGAAAGCCCGGTGCGCTCCTCGAAAAGGCTCAAGGGAAATCCTTCGTTCAATCTCAACGCATTCATCATGAATTCGAAAGGAATCCCGCTTTCCGGAACATCATGGCGCTCCTGCACAGGGTTGCCCCCGAGCGCTTTTTCGACATAATCCAGGGGGCGCCTGTAGCGCATTTGCCGCGTTATGCTCCGGGGCAAACTGATCTTGGCGTGCGCCCCCGCTCCGATCCCGATATAGTCGCCGAACTTCCAGTAATTGAGGTTGTGCCGGCACTGCCATCCGGCTTTTGCGAAAGCCGAAGTCTCGTAATGGATATAGGCGCTCCCCAGCATCTCCTCTATCATGCACCCCATCTCGAATGCCTCGTCCTCTTCCGGAACTTCGGGAGGATGCCTGTGAAACAGGGTATTGGGCTCTATCGTCAAATGATAGGCCGAGATATGGGGAGGGGAAAACGAAATCGCCCGCGCAAAATCGCTTCCCGCCTCCTTCAAGGTTTGGCCGGGCAGCGCATACATCAGGTCCAGGTTGACGTTCCCGAAGTGCTTCAAAGCCATTTCCACCGCCACGCAAGCCTGCCTGCCGTCATGTATGCGGCCCAAGGCCGCGAGATGCCTGTCGTCGAAGCTCTGGATGCCGATCGAAAGGCGGTTGACCCCCGCATCCCTGAAGGCCGCGAATTTCCCGTATTCGAAAGTGCCCGGATTGGCTTCCATGGTTACTTCCGCATGGGCGTCCATGGGCAGGCGCATCCTTGCCTGAACCAGTATCTGTTCGATCGAAGCAGGACTCATCAGGCTGGGCGTCCCGCCGCCGAAAAATACGCTCGAAACCCGCCTTCCCCAAACCTCGGGAAGCACGGTTTCGAGATCCCTTACCAGGGCGGACACATAGCTTTCCTCGTCGATATCGCCCTTGAATTCGTGCGAATTGAAATCGCAGTAGGGGCATTTCCTGACGCACCAGGGGATGTGGATGTAAAGCGAAAGAGGGGGAAGGAATTCGAAGTCAGGCACAGCCCAGTTTTCTCAAAAATTCGGAAAGGGCCCTGGCGCGATGGCTGACCCTGTTCTTGATCTCGTGGCTCAATTGTGCGGCGGATTTCCCGAGATCAGGATCGAAAAAAAGCGGATCGTACCCGAACCCGCCCTCTCCCCTGTATTCCTCCAGGATTTCCCCTTCCCATCTGCCTTCCGCGATCAAAGGCTCGGGATCCGCCGCATGCCGCATATATACGATCACGCAATAGAAGTGCGCGCGCCTGTTCGCGCTGTTTTTCAGTTCTTCCAGCAGCCTCAGGTTGTTTCTCTCGTCCGACCTGGGCGCCCCCGCGAATCTCGCCGAATGGATTCCGGGTTCTCCATTCAATGCATGGACGCAGATGCCGGAATCGTCCGCGAGCGCAGGCAGGCCGGTAATGCGGCTGGCATGCCTCGCCTTCTCGAGCGCGTTCTCCAGGAAAGTATCATGGGGTTCTTCAGCCTCGGGCACGCCCAATTCGGACTGGGGGACCACCTCGAAATCAAGGGGGGCGAGGATCTGGCGGATTTCCCTCAATTTCCCATGGTTGCCGCTCGCTATGACGATTTTTCTCATGGTCGCTTCTTCATCGGAATGCGCTTCGCCTGCCTCACATGCTGAGTCCTGAATGGCTTCGCCGGGACCGTTTTTCCCGTGCCGACAGGCTGAAAGCGCGGAACGAGGTGATGCCTGCCGTTTCCGATCAGGTCGGCGCGCCCCATTTTCATCAACGCCTCCCTCAGAATCGGCCAGTTGTCGGGATCATGATAGCGCAGGAAGGCTTTGTGCAGGCGGCGCTGGGTCGCGGATCTCGGGATGTAGACATCCTCGCTCTTGCGGGAAACCCTGTGCAGCGGATTTTTTCCGGAATGGTACATCGCCGTCGCAGCAGCCATGGGGGAAGGCAGGAAGCCCTGAACCTGATCTGCCCTGAATCCGTTTTTCTTCAGCCAGAGCGCAAGTTTCAGCATGTCCCCGTCCGTCGTGCCGGGATGGGCCGCGATGAAGTAGGGGACGAGATACTGCTCCTTGCCGGCTTCCTTCGAATATTTGTCGAACAGCACCTTGAAGCTGTCATAGGTGCCTATGCCGGGCTTCATCATTTTCGAAAGCGGGCCTTCCTCGGTGTGCTCGGGCGCAATCTTGAGATAACCGCCCACATGGTAAGTCGCAAGCTCCTTCACATATTCGGGGGATTTGACGGCGAGATCATAGCGCAACCCGGATGCGATCAGAACCTTCTTCACACCGGGGATGTCCCTTGCCCGCCTGTAGAGCGCAATCAGGGGGCCATGATCGGTATCGAGATTCTTGCATATCCCCGGATAGACGCAGGAAAGCCTGCGGCAGCTCGCTTCGATTTCAGGACTCCGGCAGGCAAGGCGGTACATGTTCGCCGTCGGCCCGCCCAGATCGGAAATCACCCCGGTGAACGCAGGGGAAGCATCCCTGATCGCTTCGATTTCACGGACGATCGATTCCTCCGAACGGCTCTGGATGATGCGCCCCTCATGCTCGGTGATCGAACAGAACGTGCAGCCGCCGAAGCACCCGCGCATGATGGTGACGGAATGCTGGATCATCTCGAAAGCCGGAATTTTCTCATTCCCGTAGACAGGGTGAGGCTGCCGACTGTAAGGCAGGCCGTAAACCGCATCCATCTCGGGGGTCGTGAGCGGCAATGGCGGAGGATTGAGCCAGATATCGCGCGCCCCCTGATTCTGTACCAGCGCCCTTGCATTTCCCGGATTGGTTTCCTGGTGCAATACGCGCGAAGCATGGGCGTAAAGCACGGGGTCATCCCTCACCGCGTCATATCCGGGAAGGCGAATGACTGTCCGATCGGCCTTCCATCGTGATCTGACGAACGATTCGACCGCTTCTTCTTCCCTGTCCACATGGGTCGAATCCAGGACATGCCAGTCTTGCGGTACATGCTTCGCGATGAAGGCCGTGCCCCGGATGTCGGTGAGCGTCTCGATGGATGCCCCTTTCGCCAGGCGGTGGGCGATTTCCACCACCTGACGTTCGCCGTTGCCGAAAACGAGCAAATCCGCCTTGGCATCGGCAAGAACCGAGCGCCTGACCTTGTCCGACCAGTAATCGTAATGCGCAATGCGCCGCAGGCTCGCCTCTATCCCCCCCAGGACGATGGGAACATCCGGATAGGCCTCCCTGCAGCGCTGGGAATAGACCAGAACGCAGCGATCGGGGCGCTTGTCGGCAAGACCGCCTGGAGTATAGGCATCGTTGGAGCGGATGCGCTTATCGGACGTGTAGCGGTTCACCATCGAATCCATGTTGCCGCCGGTGACGCCGAAGAAAAGATTGGGTTTTCCGAGCCGCCTGAAATCGGAAGCGCCCATCCAGTTTGGCTGGGCGATGATCCCGACCCTGAAACCCTGCGCTTCGAGAAGGCGGCCGATCAGGGCCATGCCGAAACTGGGGTGATCGATATAGGCGTCCCCCGACACGAGGACGATGTCGCAGGAGTCCCATCCGAGGGCATCCATCTCCTCTTTTGAGGTCGGAAGATGAGGGGCGATGCCGAAACGCTTCGCCCAGTAGGGCCGGTAGGAGAAAATATCGGGCGCTTTTTGCATGGCGCTATTTTACTGGAATTCCGGCTTCATCCGCTTTCAAATATTTCCAGGGCAGCGGAATGAGTCCAGGCACCCTGCTCCTGTACTCGGCATAGCGCTCTCCAAAACAGGCAATCAGCATGCGCTCCTCATGTCTCGAACCGATGAAGAGATAGCATGTCACCATGACGGCTGTTGCGAATTGCCCCGAATTCATGCTGGAAGTCCAGATGATCACCAGTGCAAAAAAATACCAGGGGTGGCGGACGAACCTGTGGAAAGGGGAAATCACAAAACGCGCGCCATGCTGTTCAGCCTTCAAACCCAGGAATTCGCGCATGTCGTAATACTTCAGCGAAACCAGGAAAGCCATTCCTGCAAGCGCTTTCAGCAACCATGCTGCAAACGCCCATAAGCCTTCGATTCGCCAGAGGACCGGCCAGGCATGCCCCCAAAGCAGCCATGCGATGGGGAAGAGCAGGACGATGGCGATCAGATTGTACATCATCCTGTAGACGGGCATGGCGCGGGGCCAGCCTGAGGCGACCTTATCCTTCATCCAGGAGGAAGCCAGAACCGAATGCAGGGCGAAATAGCCTGTCCAGCAGGCAATAAGCAGGATCATAGCCGTGAGGCTGCGCCAAGCGCGATTTCCAGAAGCCCCAGGGAAAGGTTGATTCCGATCAGTCTGCGTATGGCTGCCAGAGCCGCCCCCGCCTGTTTCCATTCTTCGGCTTTGACGGCATGCTTCAGCTTGCCGAAACCTGAAAAATAGACATGAAAGAATATGCCCATCATGATGACTCCAACGCCGAACATCGCATGAATGCTCCAGGGGATGGCCGCGAATCCGCCGAGGCGCACGATCATGTAAACACCGCTCGACGCCAGGAACGCAATTGCAGCCCATACCCAGGGAAAGAAGCGGTGAAATACGCCTGCCCACAGCGATAACCGCTCTGGCGGGGCGAGCAGTTCCATCGCTGCCGGGCGCAGGGCCATATAAGCGAAGAACATGCCGCCCACCCATACGACTGCGCCCAGGAGATGCAAAAGAATCGATATCGCCACGAGTTTTCCCTTTACTGTAAAATGCGAACAGAATTCACCGCGACAAGGATGCCGTGTATAAAGCCCTTTTTCTGGCCGCGACCATCCTGATTGCCTTGTGCGTGCAGTACCTGGATATCGGGATCGCCACCTTCATCGCCGAGCATACGGGAGCGAAATTCCTGTTCGGTCAAACTGTTTCGAGTTTACCCGACCTGCTGTTCGTCATCGTCATCGTGGCGAGCGCTTACTGCTGGCTGGGATATTTCCGCTTCGCCCGTCGCGGCATCGAGAATCGCCTCACCCGTTCCTTCCAGATCGCGGGAACTTCGCTTCCCCTCGCCTATATTGCCAAGGATATCCTGAAATGGGTGTTCGGCAGAACAGAAACGCGAACCTGGCTTACCGAACCCGACCTCTATGCTTTCCACTGGTTTCAGGGCGGGCCGCACTTCCAGGGCTTTCCTTCCGGACACATGCTGGTGTTTACTCCGCTCTTTCTCGCGCTTTGGGATTACTGCCCCCGCCTGAGGCTCCCGGTCATTTTTGCATGGACAGGCCTTGCTCTTGCGCTCATGATCACAGAATACCATTTCCTGGGAGATGTGCTTGCAGGATCCTGCCTGGGAATTCTTGTCCATCTTGGCGCGAGACGCTATTTCACGCTGAAATACGGCAAAATCACGGAAATGTGATATTTTATTCCCAGAGCAATCCGGGAGGGGAAAATGAAGCTGATGACCGCACAGGAAGCAAGACAACTGGTCGACATGGGCAAGGTATGGCGCGAGAACCATCTTCTCGATATCCTCGAAAAAACCATGAATGACATCCGCGATGCCGCCTTGTCGGGAAAAACCGCCATCACCATGGAGGTGATCTCCAACGAAGTGAACCTCTCCGCATTCGAGTCCGAACTTTCGGAACGGGGCTTCAACGTCAAGGTTCTGAGGGGACCCTGGCCGCCCAGAAGCGTCGAAGTCTCCTGGTGAAATAAAAAACCCGCCCGAAGGCGGGTTTTTTATTTCTCTTGCGTTTTATTCCCTGTCTTGCGCTTGACCGCCGAACAGGTCGGACATGACCTTGACGTCGGCATCGCATGCGTGGTTCAGGCATCCCAGACCAAAACCGGCTTCCATGGTTTTCAGCAGCGAAAAATGGTTGTAAGCATTATTGCTTTGAACGCCGCCCGCACTATAGTTGGTTTCGACGATCGTGGCGACCTTGTTCGGATTCGAACTGTAGTCGTTTTCATCCCAGAGCACGACGATCACATTCCTGCCATCTTTCCATGCATCCGAACTCTTGATCGCGGTAACGATCTTTTTCACCGTAGCATCGCCCATTTGGGCCAGGAACGGGTTCATCTGGCTGGGAGGATTGGGATCGTAGCTGCAGAACGGGCTGCTGTTGCCCAAGCCGTGCATGTCGTGACACTGGTTCGGCGCGATGAAGGAGAAATTCGGCACGTGTCCGGAAGCGAGATCGGCATAAAGCCCCGTGGTTCCATCGAAACCGACGCTGTTGGCAAGGCCGTTCGCGGGATCGAGGTTCTTCTGGACATTGTCGAAATACACAAATGGGTTATGCTTGACGGCATAGAGCTTCTGGACGAAACCGGTGCTGGTGATAGCAGCGGAACTCAGGTTGGAATAGATCCCGTCGGCGTAATTGACAAGATCGGCGCCATTCGCAGGCTGATCTTCCTGATAGGTCTTCCAGCTCTTGCCGACTGCAACGAGCTGATCTGCGATCGTCTTTCCGACCGTCCTGGCAGCGGGAAGCGGCGCATTGTAAAGCGGAGCAGCGGGCGTTCCCTCGTTTGTCGTGTCCACAGCAGGCGTCGGGGCATCCATGCCGATTCCGGCGATCGGGCAAATTGCAGCCGGCACGCTTTCGTTCGCGGGGCTTCCCGAAACGACATTGGGAACGCAGGTGGTATTGTGCCAGTTCGGCGAATGATCATTGATCACGCCGAAATTCGACCCGCCGACGACTTCGAGGTAATTGGTCAGGCTGGGATGGCCTACGCCGGAATAATTCGTCGCAAGGTTTGCCGATTTCGCCATCTGGTTGACGAAAGGCGCATTCGGGTTGCCGATGACTTGTCCATAGGAATGGTTTTCCATCATGATCACAAAAACATGATTGAACTTGGGGATTCCAGCAGCACCGTCGGCAAGTACTGCGCCGGAGAAGAGTGAGCAGGACAGGCTGAGCGCTATGATCGTCTTTTTCATGTGTACCTCTCGAGTAAATGGTTGATATAATAATTTTTTTGCTTGCTGGCTTGCTTCCCGACGGAGGAAAGCGCCGACGGGCAGGGCATGCCCGGGAAATTGATCCTGTAAATGGATCGTGAACCATTCTATTCCCCATTTGTGAAGCAAAACCATTCGACGGGGAGCGCTTTCGTAGTCCGAAAGGATCATGAATAATCATTGGAATTTGAGCCGCGCAGGGAATCTTGTGGAGAGAAACCCCCACATGCCCGTTTCCGGAGTGACGCGTAACTTCCGGCAAGCCCCCCTCTGTCATTCCGACCCTACGCTTGTCGAAGGGAGGAATCTTGAAGATCCCTCGACCGGCCCTTCGACAGAGTTTACCCCGAGCGCAGCCGAGGGGCTCAGGGCGGCAGCTCGGGATGACAGGCGGCAAATGGGGGGCAGGCGGCAAACGGGATGACAGGCGGCAATGACTCCACCAAAAAGCCCTGTTTGCGGCCACCGCGAAAGCCCGCATGCCCGTTTCCGGAGTGACGCGTAACTTCCGGCAAGCCCCCCTCTGTCATTCCGACCCTACGCTTGCCGAAGGGAGGAAACTTGAAGATCCCTCGGCCGGCCCTTCGACAGAGTTTACCCCGAGCGCAGCCGAGGGGCTCAGGGCGGCAGCTCGGGATGACTGGTGGTAAATGGGGTCAGGCGGCAAACGGGATGACAGGCGATAAAAAAGGACACCCGAAGGTGTCCTTTTTATCATCGACGAATCGAAACTTCTTTAGTCAGCCCCGGAGGGCCGAAATCAGAAGCTGTGCTTCAGGCCGAGAGACAGCGCGGAGAGCGTCGAACCAAAGCCGCCGTTGGGGGCGACAGTAACATCGGCGCCGCCAACCAGGGTCATGGACGAATTCACATCGTTCTTCAGGCTGGTGTACAGCGCGTAGACGGTGGTGTGCTTGCTCAGGCTGTGATCGTAGCCGATCGCCCATTGCTTGGCGCCCGTGCCGCCCGCAGCGACGGTGTTGTTGTTGCCGACCTTGGTGTAAGCCAGCTTCACGGCGTCGCTGCCGAAAGCATACTTGCCGGCGAGGTAATAGGCATTGTGGCCCAGGCAGTTGGAACCAACAGCCGTGCAATTGGCAGGAGCGCCGGCACCGCCGATGTTGTCGTTGGTTCTTTCGTAAACGCCGTTGATGGTGAACGCATCAAAGGTATAACCCGCGCCGATCTTCCATGCGGTTTCCTTGCTGCTTACGGCAGCAAAACTGCCGGCAGCAGCGCCGATACCCGCAATACCCGTGCCGAGCGTGCCGACGTTATGCACTTCGTAAGCAATGGAAGCATTCAGGGGGCCGTCGCCGTAGATGCCTGCGAGGGACCATGCCGAACCCTTGGTCTGGGTCGAGACAGTTGCAGCCTCAGCACCTGCCACATAGGCGGCAACGCCGGTGAAGCCGCTCATCGCGGGAGTGACATAAGCCAGAACGGAACCCTGGCGTCCGTCGAACTGGATAGCGCCATTGCCCATCAGGGAACGGTTATCCGCGATGTTGTCTGCGAAAACGTCGAAACCGCGGGTCGCCATCTTGTAGGGGGTGTCATGACGCCCGACCAGAACCGTGCCCATGCTGCCGCTGGAGAGACCGACGAAGGAATCGCGGCTGGCGAAAGTGTTCTTGGTTGCGCCGCCGGCGGTCGTCACGCCAGTGGTGCCGCCCTGGTTGTTGCCGGCAAAGTTCACGCTGCTTTCGATCTGCCAGATTGCGGAAAGTCCGTCGCCCAGGTTTTCGGAACCCTTCAGGCCGAGGCGCGAAGAGTTGCTGTTGATGATGGTGGTGCGGATGCCTTGGGTAGCGGCGGTAGCGCCGTTGCCGTTGTTGACGTTGTCGATCGAGCCGTTGAGCTGACCGTAAATGGTCACTTCACTGTCTGCGGCGAACGCTGCGGGAGCGGCGAATGCGCCGGCCAGAGCCAGAGCGATGAGTTTCTTGTTCATGATCTATCCTTTGCTGAAATTGAATGACGAGACATATACCACGCCTTTTCCTTGCCCCTACCGGACAAGCGGTGCGGATTTTGCCCTGCACCTGACTGCATCATGCAAGAGAACTTTCATGTTTGCAACGAAATTCTGAGTATGCGTTGTATTTTTGCAACAAGCATCTCTAGAAGATCCCTCGACTCTGCTCGGGATGACAGACTCTGCTCGGGATGACAGACTGCGCTCGGGACGGATCAGAAATTGTATTTGACGCCCAAACCGAATTCGCTCGGACTGGATCCAAGACCCAGCCCGGAGTTGCCCGCATTGCGGGTTCGGGTGTACAGCGCATAGATTTCAGCCCGGTCGGAGACGAGCTGCCCGTATCCGATGGAAATCTGGTTCGTTCCGGAAAGCAGCGTGGAGGGGCGATCGCCCGCCTGGGTGAAGGAGAGACGAACGTGTCCATTGGAGCCCACATCCTGGACAAGCGAAACATACCAGTCGTCGACTTTCATGTTCCTGGCCGAAAGCGCGCCGCTGCCCGAAACGAAATCATACCGGTGCTGCTCCAGCCCAAGCCCGAGCCGGGTGCCGTCCGCAAATTCGTAAAGGCCGCCCAGGTTGGTCCCGGTATGCACCAGGCCGAGCGGATCATAGCCCCAGCTCCGGTCGTTTTCGAGAAAAGCGGAAACTTTCCCGTAATCGTAGTTCAGGGAAAAGGCGAGCTTGCCGGCCCTTGCAGGAGAAATCCCGAAATCGCGCGCCTCGCGATCGGCGGCATAGCTTACTTTGGCGCTGAGTCCCTTGAAATTCGGCGTCCAGTACTCGACGACCTTGTCGCGGAGGCGGGCGAACAAATCCTCCTGTCCCTTCAGACCGAAATAAGCGCCGCTGCCGGCAGCGGACGTATTCCTGTTCGAGTTCACAGTGATGCCTTCCACTGCGGACATGTCGGCGTAGGCCGCGACCGGAGCCGCAAGCGCGCCCGACATTATTATTATGATCACATTCCTGTTCATTTGCTCCATCCTTGATTCAGGTCAGGATTGATTTATTTTAACGAAGATTCTTGCCCCACCATAAGTCATATGGTGCATCAAGGCCGGCGCGGATGCAACCGGATTTCGGGCGCCCGTCTCTTTTTTGCAACGCCGCGCCTTACAGATTCCCCTTGTACTGCTTGACGATATACTGCTGCCGCCGGCTGATGGGCAATTTCTCCGGCCTGCCTTCGAGAACCACTTTCCAGGCGCCGTCCTCTGAAGCATCCTTGACGAAACCGGCAATGCATTTTTTCGCAACCAGCGCATTGCGGTGAATTCGCACGAAATCCTCCCTGAACTCCTCCTCCAGATTCGAAAGCGACTCCTCCAGAAGATAGGTCTTGTCTTTCGTATTGAGCGCAACATACTTGAGTTCCGCCTTCATGTAGATGATGTCGGATACCGGCACGAGATGGACCTTCCCCCTTTCCTGTATGGAAAGATGGGTTCTCGGCGCGCCGGCCACCGCCTGGAGCATGTCGAGCGGCAAGGGCTTCAACGCATTCGCCCGCGACAATGCATTGAACAGACGGCCCAGCCGGATGGGTTTGAGCAGGTAGTCGACCGCATGAACTTCGAAGGCGTCCAGCGCATAATCATTGTAGGCGGTGGTAAAAATCACTGCGGGGGGATTGGGAAGCTTCATCAGGTGCTGCGCAAGTTCGAGTCCGTCCATGTCCGGCATCCTGATATCGAGCAACACGACATCGACATCGCTCGACTCGATGATATCGAGCGCCTCGAGTCCGCTGGCAGCTTCCCCAGCGATCTCCACCGGCAGCTTCGATGCGCAATCCGTCAGCAATTCCCTGAGTCTGCGCCTGGCAGGCATTTCGTCGTCGACGATGAGCACTTTCAGGAAGTCGTCAAGCATGCCGATCGGCCTCGCTGATATAGGGAAGCACAATATGGACCTGAAAAACATTCCCCACAAGTTCGGTTTTCAGGCTGGCTTCGACATCGAAATGCAGGCTGAGCCGCTCCCGGATATTTTCGAGCGCCATCTTGTTTCCCTCATGATGCCCTCTCCCTCCGGGTGAATAGGGGTTGCGCAGCACCGCATGAATTTCGCCGCGTCTACGGTAAATATGAATGCTGATCGCCCCTGGACTGGATGAGGGCTCTATGCCATGATAAACCGCATTCTCCAGCAAGGGCTGCAATACGAGCGGGGGGATCATGGCATCCCCCGGCATCTTGTCGATATGCCATTGTACCTGCAACCTGTCGCCCAACCTGAGCGTTTCGAGATCGAGATATTCCCGGCAAAGCTCGACCTCTTTTGTCAGCGTCGTCAATTTCCTGTTGTCCGCCATCAGCACGCGAAACATGTCCGCAAGATCCTCCAGCGCAGTTTCGGCTCGGGAAGGGTCCGAACGGATCAGGCTCAACACGGCATTGATGCTGTTGAAAAGGAAATGGGGGCGGATTCTTGCCTGAAGCGCCTGCAACCTGGCCTCCGCCAAGGCAGGGGAAAGCGCACGATTCCTCAGGTTGAAGTACCAGAGGAGGAAGGATACCGTCAAAAGGCTGAAAACCCAGTAATGCAGAATGCTCCCGTAATGGAAGGATTCGCCGAACCAGTGGGCGATGGCCGCGAGCAGCATCTCGATGAAAAACAGGACCGTTGCCGCGACGAAATACGGGAGTTCGTGCAGCCAGTCGTCGAGCAGGGCAAAAAAAAGCAGGCTGGCGAGCAGCAGCAACTGGCTCACGGAAGAGATATCCGCCCACTCCCGCATCAACTCGGCCCACGATCCGGATCTCAGAAAAGCCGCAAGAAAACAGAGCAGGTTGACGATCAACAGGATGCGCAGCATGACCCCGACGTTGCGGAAATTCGGCAGCATCAGGTTTTGATTTATACTATCAGGATTCATTTACTTATTCTGAACAAGGCTGGGAGAGTATGCAAGACCTTAAAAACGACGGCTCGGCGCCAAAAGCATGGTCCGGCAGGTTCAGCGAACCTGTTGCCGAACTGGTCCAACGCTACACCGCTTCGATTCATTTCGACACAAGGCTGGCCGAATTCGACATTCAGGGCTCACTCGCTCACGCGACCATGCTCCACGCTATCGGCATATTGAGTCGCGACGATCTCGATTCCATCGAAAAAGGCCTTCAAACCATACGCGAGGAAATCAGGAGCGGGCAATTCCAATGGTCACTCGAGCTGGAGGATGTCCACCTCAACATCGAAAAGCGCCTGACCGCCCTGGTTGGGGACGCGGGGAAGCGGCTGCATACCGCAAGATCCAGGAACGATCAGGTCGCAACCGACATCCGCCTTTTTCTGCGGCATGAAATAGACGGGATCATCGAATCGATCAAGGCGCTCCAGTCGAGCATCCTGGATCTTGCCGAACAGCATGCCGATACCGTGATGCCGGGATTCACCCACCTCCAGGTCGCGCAGCCCGTCAGCTTCGGTCATCACCTGATGGCCTATTTCGAAATGCTCCGCCGCGATGGGGCGCGCATGAAAGATTGCAGGGGCCGCCTCAACATGCTGCCCCTGGGCGCCGCAGCCCTCGCCGGGAGCAGCTACCCCATAAACCGGGAGAGCGTTGCAGACATGCTCGGGTTCGACGGGGTCTGCGAAAACTCCCTGGATGCGGTCTCCGACCGGGACTTTGCAATCGAATTCTGCGCATGCGCGGCGCTTGTCATGACCCACCTTTCGCGCTTTTCCGAAGAATTGATATTGTGGATGAATCCCGGATTCGGCTTCATCGACCTCGCCGACCGCTTCTGCACGGGCTCCTCCATCATGCCGCAGAAAAAGAATCCGGATGTCCCCGAGCTCGTCAGGGGAAAGACAGGCAGGGTAAACGGTCATCTCGTCGCCCTTCTGACGCTGATGAAATCCCAGCCGCTTGCCTACAACAAGGATAACCAGGAAGACAAGGAACCCCTTTTCGATGCAGTCGATACGGTATCGGCCAGTCTCAGGATCTACGCGGAAATGATCCCCGGAATCAAGGTCGACAAAGACGCGATGCGCAAGGCGGCAAGCCGGGGCTATGCGACCGCCACCGATCTTGCCGATTATCTCGTGAAAAAGGGCCTGCCCTTCAGGGATGCGCACGAAGCCGTGGCAAAAGCCGTGCGCTATTGCGAGGGGCGGGGATGCGACCTCGGGGAACTTTCCATGGCGGAACTCGGCGAGTTTTCCCCCCTCATTTCCGAGGATGTCCGTGAAGTCCTCACCCTGGAAGGCTCCCTCATGAGCCGCAACCATATCGGAGGGACAGCGCCCGCCCAGGTGAGGGCTGCAATTCTTCGCGCCCGCAGCAGCCTTGCCTGATTGGAAAAAAATCGCATCGAGCATTTCCGATGCGACGGCAAAACCCTTCATCCCTTTGCGGAAAAACGCCGTGGGCGGCGGCTGCATTTCGCAGGCATGGCTGCTCGAAGGACCATCGGAGCGTTATTTCGTCAAAACCGGGAACCTGTCTTTTCTGAGCGAAATCGACGGGCTGAATGCCCTCCGCAAAGCGATACGGGTGCCGCAAACCATCTGCACGGGGTCTGCGGACGGGGCGCACTGGCTGGTTCTCGAATATATCGAAATGAGCCGAAAAAACCTGCGCTTCGATCTGCTCGGTTCGCAACTCGCCGAAATGCATCGCATCGGGTCCGGCGGATTCGGGTGGGAAACGGACAACCTGATCGGCTCCACACCCCAGGTCAACACTGTTTCGAGCGACTGGATGGAATTCTGGAGGACCGGAAGATTGGGGTTTCAACTCGAACTGTCGAGAAGGAACGGCTACGACCTGGGTTCCAGGGGTGAGCGATTGATGCAAAACCTGGATGCGTTTTTCCTGGATCACAAGCCCGCCCCTTCCCTGCTTCACGGCGATCTGTGGCGCGGCAATGCGGGATTCGACATGTCGGGGCATCCCGTCCTGTTCGACCCGGCGGTTTATTATGGCGACCGCGAAGCCGACCTCGCCATGACGGAACTTTTCGGCGGATTTCCGGAAGGATTCTACTCGGCCTACAACGAATCCTTCCCCCTGGCTTCAGGCTACGGGAGGAGAAAAACGCTCTACAACCTTTACCATGTACTCAACCATCTCAACATGTTCGGCGGAAGCTATCTCGGCGAAGCCAAATCCATGATGGACAGGCTTCTTTGCGATGCGGGCTGATCAGTTTTTCTTCAGCATCCCCTGCAATTCGCCGGACTGGAAAAGCTCGACCATGATGTCCGAGCCGCCGATGAATTCGCCGTCGACGTAAAGCTGCGGAATGGTCGGCCAGTTTGCGAATTCCTTGATCCCCTGGCGGATGTCGGGGTCGGCGAGCACGTCGACGCTGAAGAACTCGTTGACCCCGCATCGCTGCAGAATGCTCACCGCATTCGCGGAAAAACCGCATTGCGGAAATTGCGGCGTGCCCTTCATGTAAAGCACGACGTGGTTGCTTGTAACCTGATTCCTGATCGTATCCTGTATGTCCATGTCTGGCTCCAATTACGTTAAAATCCGACAAATCCAGTAAAGTTTACCTGCCGTTCCATATCAGGTCAATCGCCTCCCGCCGCTGACGCGCTCGATCCCGGAAATATCCCGCCAGGAGCCTGTATCGGCAAATTTTTTCGACAACAGCATCCGGCAGGACGCCCCCTGATCGAAGCCATGTTCGAAAAGAAGCCAGCCTCCGGGTTCGAGGTATCCGGGAGCATCTTCGATGATTTTCCTGATCGAATCGAGTCCATCCGGCCCGCTCGACAGGGCGCAAATCGGCTCGAACTTCAGATCTTTCAGATGCCCATCCCCTTCGGCGATGTAGGGCGGATTGGAGACGATGAGGTCGAAATGCTCGCCGACCAGGCTTTCGAACCAGTCGCTTTCGACGAAGCGGATGTTGGCCAGATCTTTTCCGTTGTCCCTTGCCACCTGAAGCGCCCGCGAGGATTTGTCGACCGCAGTGACAAGCGCATTCTTCCTGTGTCTTGCAATCGAAACAGCGACGATGCCGCTCCCCGTTCCCAGATCGAGCACCCTGAAAGAGCCCTTTTCGGGGATGCGCTCCAATGCGAGATCGACGAGAAGCTCGGTCTCCGGCCTTGGAACGAGTACGTCAGGGCTCACCCTGAAATCGATTCCGTAAAACTCCCGTTTGCCCAGGATATACGCGATCGGCTCCCCTTTCAGGCGCCGCTCCAGCATGGATTCGAACAGGGAATGCTGTTCTGCGGAAACCGTTTCGCTTTCATGAGCAATCAGATATGCGCCTGAAACATCTCCCAGGGCATGGCGCAGCAGCGCCTGTGCTTCGATGCGCGCCTCGACCGATTGCAATCCCAGCGCCGAGGAGAGATCACGTCTGGCCCGGGCCAGAAGGTTTTCGATCGTCGACTCATTCCGCCCGCCACATTCGCCCGCCATGGGAGCGCCCCCAGCTTCTTCCACAATGGGAGGAACGACAGGATTATTCTTGCCGGCATGCTGTCTCTTAGTCATTCGAATGCGCCAAAAACGCTGCTCAACCCAGCCCGGGCTCTTCCGACATGGCGGCGAGTTGGTCCGCCTGGTGCTGCGTCATCAGGGCGCCCGTCAATTCGAACAGATCGCCGTCCATGATGTCGTCGATCTTGTAGAGCGTGAGGTTGATCCTGTGGTCCGTGACCCGGCCTTGAGGGAAGTTATAGGTCCTGATCCGCTCCGAGCGGTCGCCGCTTCCGACAAGGGATTTCCTCTGCGCCGCCTGCTGCGACTGCTGCGCGGCTACCTGCCTGTCTCTGATCCTCGCCGCGAGCACGGACATGGCCTGCGCCTTGTTCTTGTGCTGGGAGCGGTCGTCCTGGCATTCCACGACCACCCCGGTCGGAAGATGCGTGATCCTGATTGCGGAATCGGTCTTGTTGATGTGCTGCCCTCCGGCCCCGCTCGCCCTGAAGGTATCGATCCTGAGTTCCGCGGGATTCAGAATGACTTCGTCCACGCTGTCAACCTCGGGCATGACCGCAACAGTGGCGGCGGAAGTATGGATTCTGCCCTGCGTTTCGGTCGCGGGAACGCGCTGAACCCGGTGGGCGCCGGACTCGAACTTGAGCTTCGAATAGGCCCCATGTCCGATGATCCTGGCGATAATTTCCTTGTATCCGCCCGCTTCGCTCGGGCTTTGCGAAACGATCTCGACTCCCCATCGGTTCCGTTCGGCAAAACGCGCATACATCCTGAACAGATCCCCCACGAACAGGGCGGACTCGTCCCCGCCGGTTCCCGCCCTGATTTCCAGAAACAGGTTGCGCTCGTCGTTCTCGTCCCTGGGCAGCAGAAGCTTCTGCAATTCAGCCGAAATCCCGGACAACCTTTCGCGCCCTTCGCGCAATTCCGTCTCGCCGAATTCGCGCATGGCAGGATCGGAAGCCATTTCCTGCGCGACGGCGATATCGCTCACGCATTTCCCGTATTCGCCGTAAAGCGCGGCGACGGGAGCGATTTCGGCGTGTTCACGGGAGAGCTTCCTGTAAACCTCCATATTGTTCGTCGCGGTTTCGCTTGCAAGCAGGCGGTCAAGCTCGACGAGTCGCTCGCTCAGTCGGGCGAGCTTGGCTTCGATGTTTTTGTTCATTCCGCGCCGTGGAGATGGTACAGACGATTGACCAGATCGACCAGTTCGTCGCGCTCTGCGGCATTTGCGTGATTGAGCGCATGGCTGGGGACATGCAGGAATTTGTTCGTAAGCCCCACGCTGAGGGACTCCAGAACCTGATGGGGATCGACACCCTTCGCCAGCATGCGCATCGCCCGATCCAGCTCATGCCTGCGGTGGCGCTCGCCGTGGTCGCGCAAGGCCCGGATGGTCGGGACGATCTCGCGCGATTCGAGCCAGTCCATGAAATGGGTGACGTTGGAATCGATAATGACTTCCGCCTGGGCAACCGCGCTTTGCCTCGAATCGAGTCCTTCCCTGACCACGCCCGCCAGATCGTCCACGGTATACAGGAATACGTCGTCGAGTTCGCCCACTTCCGGCTCGATATCCCGCGGCACGGCAAGATCGACCATGAAAATCGGCTTGTGCCTGCGCGCCTTGATCGCCCGCTCAACCATGCCCTTGCCGAGAATCGGGAGCTGGCTCGCAGTGGAAGTGATGATGATGTCGTTCCGGGCCAGATGTTCCGGAAGCTCGTTGAGCGTGATGCCTTGCCCGTTGAAGCGCTCTGCAAGCAGCCTGGCGCGCTCCAGCGTCCGGTTCGCAACCGTTATTTGCCTGGGGTGATGCGCCGAAAAATGCATCGCATTCAATTCGATCATCTCGCCGGCGCCAATGAAAAGGACGTTCTGGTCGGCGATCGAAGGAAAAATACGCTCGGCAAGCCGCACCGCCGCCGCCGCCATCGATACCGAACTCGATCCGATCGAGGTCTGGCTCCTGACTTCCTTGGCAACCGAAAAGGTCCTCTGGAAAAGTTTGTGCAGCAGAAAACCCAGGGTGCCCGCCTGTTCGGCGGAATTCACGGCCTGCTTGAACTGCCCCAGGATCTGCGGCTCCCCGATGACCATGGAATCGAGGCCGCTGGCGACCCTGAAGGCATGTTTGACGGCCTCCCCTTTTGGAAGGTTGTACACGTAGGGAGCGATATATTGCGTTTTCAGGTGATGATAAGCCGCAAGCCAGTCGATCGCAGGCTCGGGATTCCGGGTATTGCAGTAAACTTCGGTTCTGTTGCAGGTCGAAACGATCGCCGCTTCCTTGACTTCGCAGTGCCCGACAAGATCGCGCAACGCATCTTCCATGGATTCCGGCTGGAACGCGACCTTTTCGCGTACATCCACGGGCGCCGTCTGATGATTGATGCCAAAAGCATGTAGCTGCATGTCAGATCAAAGGCCTGAGATCGAATCAACTCGAAAATCGTTATTATACCATGCGCACGGGGATATCAAGGCGCTGCGCATCAAGAATCGAGGCTCCCTCCAGACATAGGGAAATTTACAGCCCGAATGCCCGGCATCCACCCATTCCATCGCGACGAGCGACCAGAAATCGAGCGCAAGCCTGTCCAGGACGTAATCATAAGGCGGCCAGCCGTAGCCCTGGCTCCCCTTCCCCATGAATTCCCGATCAGCAATGCGCCCGTCGTCGCCTTGTTGCACTGAATATTCGTGATTTTAAGCGCACGTCGTACCCCACCGCGACGATGGCATGCCCCCATTGAGCTTTTCCGCCGGGGCAGGGGGAATGAACTCCATCATGGACATCCATTGCCGGAAGAGCAGGAAAGCGCCGATTTATCCCAACACCGCCCGGATCTGCGACTTGAGGAGATCCTGCCATCCGGGAGACATGGGCACGGATTCTTCCCTGAGCGCTTTTCCCCATATCGGATTCGGAAAATGGCGATCGCTGGTGAAGCGGGGAACGACATGCCAGTGCAGATGCGGCGTGACATTCCCCAGGCTGGCAAGATTGATCTTGTCCGGGAAAATCACGCCCCTCACGGCCTTTTCGACCGCGAAAACGATGCGCATCATGTCCATCTGCTCGGCAAGCCCGAGGTCCGACATCTCGGCGACATGGCGTTGCAGGATCACCCTGCAAAATCCCGGATAATCCTCGTCATCGACAAGCACGACCCGGCACAACCCGCTTTGCCAGACGAGATCGCCGCCGATCTTTTCGCACAGTTCGCACATCACTCAAAGGAGTACACGTTCGATTCCACCGTTATTGGCCTTCCCGACATAATCGGCCATCCAGTTTGCACCCAGCAAATGCCGCGCCATCTCGACGACGATGTAGTCCGCCTCGGTGCCAGCATCTTCATTATAGCGGGCAAGACCCTGAAGGCAAGAAGGGCAGGAAGTCAATATCTTGACCGCTTCCCCTTTTCTTTCGCCGACGACCTTCAATATCTCTTCCTGTTTTCTGAGGCGTATTTGCGTCGATATATCCGGCCGCGTCACGGCGAGCGTTCCCGCCTCCCCGCAGCAGCGCTCGCTGAGAGACACATCCTTGCCGACCAATGCCTTCGCCACCTTCAGGGGTTCGTAGGTTTTCATCGGCGTGTGACAGGGATCGTGATACAGGTAACGGACGCCCTGAAGCCCATCGAGCTTGAGTCCCTTTTCCAGCAGATATTCGTGGATGTCGAGCAGCCTGCAATCCGGAAAAATCCTGTCGAATTCGTATTTCTGCAACTGATCCATGCAGGTTCCGCACGAGACGATCACGGTCTTGATGTCCAGATAATTCAATGTATTGGCGACACGATGAAAAAGAACGCGGTTCCTGGTGACGATTTCCTGACCTTTCTCGCCTTCTCCTGCCGATGTTTGAGGATAGCCGCAGCACAAGTAGCCGGGAGGCAGGACGGTCCGGGTCCCGATTTCGTAGAGCATCGCCTGGGTGGCAAGCCCCACCTGACCGAAGAGGCGCTCCGATCCGCAGCCCGGAAAATAAAATACCGTATCCGAATCCTCGTTCACCTTGGCCGCATCCCTGATCACGGGAACGACGGTATGGTCTTCGATGTCGAGCAGGGCGCGCGAAGTTTTCTTGGGCAAATTTCCGGGCATCGGCTTGTTCAGGAAATGGATCACCTGCGCCCGGATGGGCGGGCGTCCGACGGATGCAGGCGGGTGAGCCGTCTGCCCCTGGATCAGCCCCATCCGTTTGGCAAATGCGTGGCCCATACGCTGAATCTTGTAGCCCCATTCGATCATGAATTTCCGAACCAGGGCAATCGCCTCGGGATCGGTCGCAGTCAGGAAAAACATTGCGGCGGCAGTTCCGGGGCTGTTTTTTTTCTTGCCCTGCTTTCTGAGGAAATTTCGCATCATGATCGACACATCGCCGAAATCGATCTTGACCGGGCATGGATTTGCGCATTTGTGGCAGACGGTGCAGTGATCGGCCACATCGCCGAATTCGTCGAAATGCCTGAAGGAAATCCCCCGCCGCGTCTGTTCCTCGTACAGGAATGCCTCGACCAGGAGGCTCGTGCCCAATACCTTGTTTCTCGGACTGTAGAGCAGGTTGGCGCGCGGCACATGGGTATTGCAGACCGGCTTGCATTTTCCGCAGCGCATGCAATCCTTGATCGAATCGGAAATCTTTCCGATTTCGCTTTGCTCGAGTATCAGGCTTTCCTGTTCGAGCAGGCTGAAACTCGGCGTATAGGCGTTTCTGAGATCGGCGCCGGAAAGCAGTTTGCCCCTGTTGAAGCGCCCTTCCGGATCGACCTTTGCCTTGTAGGCCGCGAATTCATCGATCTCGCGCGGCTCGAGAAATTCGATTTTCGTGATGCCGATGCCATGCTCTCCGGAAATCACCCCGCCCAGGGATTTTGCAAGCCTCATGATGCGCGACACGGCGCCATTGGCTTCCTGAAGCATCAGGTAATCGTCCGAATTGACCGGAATATTGGTATGCACATTGCCGTCCCCCGCATGCATGTGAAGCGCGACGAAAACGCGGGATTTCAGCACCCCGGCATGAACGGCATCGCATTCCTCCAGTATCCTGCGGTAAACCCGGCCCGAGAATATCTGGTGCAGCTTCTCGCGGATTTCGCTTTTCCATGAAATCCTGACGCGGTGAGACTGAAGTTCCCTGAACATGGGGCCATCCAGGTTCTCCAGCATCGAGTTCCAGCGCTGCTTCGCCTCGGACAATAGCGCTTTCGCCTGTTCTACGCGGTCGCCCAGCAGCTCTTCAGAGCCGATTTTTTCGTCGTCCTGGACCAGCGGCAATTCTCCCTCGAAGCAGGCATCCAGCGCGTCCAACAGGCGGAGCTTGTTCTTGATCGAGAGTTCGATATTGATCCGCTCCACGCCGTCCGAATACTCCCCCAGCTTGTCGAGCGGAATCACCACATCCTCGTTGATCTTGAAGGCATTGGTGTGCTTTGCGATCGCCGCGGTGCGCGCGCGGTCGAGCCAGAATCTTTTGCGCGCTTCCGGGGTCACGGCAATGGAACCCTCCCCTCCGCGCAGATTGGCAATTTTCACGACATGGGATGCAGCAGCGGCAATTTCGTTTTCGTCCTCGCCCACGATATCCGCCAGCAGCACCATTTTCGGCAGGACGGGCCTGGATTTCGTCGAATAGCCCACGGCTTTCAGGTATCTCGCATCGAGGTGTTCGAGTCCTGCGAGGATCGCCTGCCCGTGGGAATCGAGGTAGTCCTTGATTTCGACTATGGCAGGCACGGCCTCCCTGATTTCGGAGAAAAATTCGAGACAGACGGTTCGGGTATGGCCCGGCATCTTGTGCAGGATGAACCTCGCGGAAGTGATGATGCCGTCGCACCCCTCCTTCTGAATGCCGGGAAGTCCGGAGAGGAACTTGTCCGTGACATCCTTCCCCAATCCTGCCTTCCTGAATTTTCTCCCCGGAATCTCCAGTATTTCGGGTTCAGCCAGAAGCGTCTTTCCGTCCTGGGAAAAGCGGCTGATCCTGAATCTGGCCAGCTCCGCTTCGTGGATTTTCCCCAGGTTATGGTCCAGCCGCTCGACAAAAAGCCAGTTTGCATCCGGCGTCACCATCTTCCACGAAGCGAGATTGTCGAGCGCGGTTCCCCACAGCACAGCCTTCTTGCCGCCTGCATTCATCGCCACATTGCCGCCGATGCAGGACGCATCCGCGGAAGTTGGGTCGACCGCGAAAACATAGCCGCCCTCATCCGCCCTGTCCATCACGCGACGCGTCACGACCCCGGCCCCGCATTGCAGGGTGGCGACGGGTTCATCCAGCCCCGGCAGGATGACCCGCTCGATCGGCCCCAGGCTTTCGAGTTTTTCCGTGTTGATCACGGCGGAATGCTTCGTGAGCGGAACGGCGCCCCCCGTATAGCCCGTCCCCCCGCCCCTGGGGATCATCGTGAGGCCCAGTTCGATGCAGGAGCCGACCAGATGCGCGATTTCCGCTTCGGTATCGGGACTGATGACGACGAAAGGATATTCGACCCGCCAGTCGGTCGCATCCGTTACATGGGACACCCTGGCAAGCCCGTCGAACGCGATATTGTCGCGCCGGGTGAATCTGGAAAGCAGTCGCAATGTGCGATGCCTGAGCTTGAGCGTCTCCCCGAACTCCGCTTCGAACGCATTTACCGCCTCATGTGCGCGTTCGAGCAGGAGCTTGACCCGCCCGTTTTCCTGACGCCGCTCCTCGATCGCACAAAGCCTGTGCCTGAGCGCGCCGACAAGCGCTGCGCGCCGCGTCCGGTTCGAAAGCAGATCGTCCTGAAGATAGGGGTTGCGGGTGACGACCCAGATATCGCCCAACACTTCGTACAACATGCGCGCAGAGCGGCCGGTTTTGCGCTCGCTCCTCAATTCGTTCAGGATATCCCAGGCTTCCTCGCCCAGTATCCTGATGACGATTTCCCGGTCGGAAAACGACGTGTAGTTATAGGGGATTTCGCGCAGTCTTGCACTCATGGCAGAGCGCTCCAGAAGTAAATACTCACCTGCGCGGCATGTACAGGTCGGTGATGCTGCCGAGCGATATCTCGGCAGCAAACATCGATGTTTCGGACAGCGTCGGGTGGGGATGGATGGTAAGCGCGATATCCTCGGCATCCGCGCCCATTTCGAGGGCGAGGACCATCTCCGCGATCAATTCGCCGGCATTCGTTCCCACCATGGCGGCGCCCAGAAGCTTTCCCGTTTCCTTTCCGAAAAGCAGCTTGGTCATGCCTTCGTCTCGGCCCGTGGAGAGCGAACGCCCGCTCGCAGCCCAGGGAAATACGGCCTTGTCGTACTCGATACCCTTCTCTTTCGCCTCCTTTTCAGTGAGGCCCATCCAGGCCACTTCGGGATCGGTATACGCGACGGAAGGAATGGTCAGCGCATCGAATCCGGCCTTGTGCCCGCAGATGACTTCGGCAGCGATCTTGCCTTCGTATGTCGCCTTGTGCGCCAGCATGGGCTCGCCCACAATGTCTCCGATGGCGAAAATATTCGGCACGTTCGTCCTGCATGTCTTGTCCACCGGAATGAAGCCCCGCTCGTCGACCTGAATTCCTGCTTTTTCCGCAGCAATCAGCTTCCCGTTGGGACGGCGGCCAACGGCCATGAGAATTTTGTCGAACACCTGCGGCTCGGGCGCTTTCTCGCCTTCGAAATAAACCTTCACCCCTTCGGCAAGCGGCTCCATTTTCGCCACCTTCGTTTTGAGCAGGATCGCGTCATAACGTCCCGCCACATGCTTGTGCAGGGGCTTGACGATGTCATTGTCGGCCCCTGGAATCAGGGAATCCATCCATTCCACGACCGTGATTTTCGAGCCGAGCGCGCTGTAAACCGCGGCCATCTCGAGTCCTATGATGCCCCCGCCCACCACCAGCATCTTTTTCGGAACGGATTCCAGTGCAAGCGCGCCCGTCGAATCGATGATGCGCGCGTCCTCGGGAAATCCGGGGATTTTCGCGACGCTGGAGCCTGCCGCGACGATCGCGCAATCGAATGAAATCGTGGAAAGCCCGCTTTCGGTCTGCACTTCCAGGGTATGGTCGGATGCGAATTTCGCTTCCCCCCTCACCACTTTCACTTTCCTCTGCTTTGCAAGCGATGCGAGACCCTTGGTCAACTTCCCGACCACCTCGTCTTTCCAGTTGCGAACCGCATCGATATCGATTGCGGGTTTGCCGAAAGTCACGCCGTGGCGCCCCACTTCCTCCGCCTCGCTAATCACCTTGGCGACATGAAGCAGCGCCTTGGAGGGAATGCATCCGACATTCAGGCAGACCCCGCCCAGATTCGCATGGCGTTCGACGAGAATGACGCTTTTTCCGAGGTCGGCAGCGCGAAATGCCGCAGTATAGCCGCCGGGACCCGCCCCCAGCACCAATACTTCGGCATGCAGATCCGCTTTTTCATGAATCTGAGCCTCGGGTTCATGAATCTGGGCCTCGGGCTTCGCGGCGCCTGATTCGGCTTCCATAAGCAAAATGAGCGATCCTTCGGATACCATATCCCCGGTTTTGACGCACACTTCCCGCACGATTCCGGCAAACGGGGAAGGCACATCGATCGTCGCCTTGTCGGATTCGAGCGTGACGAGGCTTCCCTCCAATTCAACGCGGTCTCCCGCCTTTACCGCCACCTCGATGATCGCAACATCCCTGAAATTGCCGATGCCCGGCACCCTGACTTCCACTTTTTCACTCATTCCGTTCTCCTTTTCAGGTTCTGATCTGCCCGTCCCCAAGGACGATGTATTTCTGGCTGGTCAGCCCTTCGAGGCCCACAGGCCCCCTCGCATGTATCTTGTCGGTCGATATGCCTATTTCCGCGCCCAGTCCGTATTCGAAACCGTCGGCAAAACGGGTCGACGCATTCACCATCACGGAACTCGAGTCGACCTCTCTCAAAAACCGGCGCGCCCTGGAATAATCCTCGGTCACTATGGCATCCGTGTGCCGCGAACCGTAGGCATCGATATGGTCCATCGCTTCATCCAGATCGCGGACGACGCGTATGCTGAGGATGGGGGCGAGGTATTCCGTCCCCCAGTCGTCCTCCGTCGCTTCCTTCATACCTTGAACCATTTGCCGTGCAGCCGCATCCCCCCTCAATTCCACCCCTTTATCCGCATAGATGGCGCACAGCCGGGGAAGTATTCTTTCGGCCACGCCGGATGCGACGAGCAGCGTTTCCATCGTGTTGCATGTGCCGTAGCGCTGCGTCTTGGCATTGACGGCTATTTTTAGCGCCTTATCCAGGTCCGCATCGTCGTCGATGTACACATGGCATACGCCGTGCAGATGCTTGATGACAGGGATGGTCGCCTCCTGCGAAATGCGCTCGATCAGGCCTTTTCCGCCCCTGGGCACGATCACGTCGACATAATCCTTCATCGTGACGAGCTCGCCCACGGCAGCGCGGTCTGTCGTCGATATCACCTGGACCGCAGTCTCGGGCAGCCCCGCAAGGCGCAGCCCCTCGTGCACCAGAGCGGCAATCGCCTGATTGCAATGCAGCGCTTCGGAGCCGCCCCGCAGGATCGCGGCATTGCCCGACTTGAGGCAAAGCCCCGCCGCATCGGCAGTCACGTTCGGGCGCGCTTCATAAATGATGCCGATCACGCCCAGCGGCACGCGCATCCTTCCGACCTGAATGCCGGAAGGACGGAATTTCATGTCGCTGATTTCTCCCACGGGATCGGGAAGGGATGCGATCTGCAACAGCCCTTCGCTCATGCCGGCGACGCCCTTCTCGGAGAGGGTCAGCCTGTCGATAAGCGCAGGCTCGAGATCGCGGCTCCTGGCCCCTGCCACATCCAGCGCATTGGCTTCCAGCAGGCGATCCGCTTCGCGCAGCACGGCAGCAGCGATTGCTTCCAGCGCCCTGTTTTTAGCGGCCGTATCGGCCCTGGCCATCGACCGGGATGCGGCCCTCGCCTCCCGCCCGACAGCATCCATATAGCGCTTGATGTCCATAGACGAAACCCAAAATTGCTTATTTTATCCGTTTTTGGGCCTGACGGCGAAATTGAGTCCGAGTTGAAGCAATTCGTCCCAGACATCCCCTTTGCGCAAGCCCTTTATCATCTGGTCTATCCGGGAAGCCTGCCTGAGCATCGCCTCGAGGCGGGCGAGGTTCGCGAACCTGCATGCCTTCGATACCAGGTTTTGACGCGCGCCCCATACACGGGCATCGCGCAATGCCTGCGCCTGAGGCTTGCCGCCCCGCATCCCCATCGCCACCCTGATGAGCGCCCTGATCTCGTCGGAGATCTGCCAAAGAACCAGGGGTTCGGCAACCCCTTCTCCTCTCAGCCCTTCCAGAACTCTCACATAGCGCACCGCATCGAAGGAGAGCATCGCTTCCCCAAGCTGGAATATGTCATAGCGCGCAACGTCGAGAACCGCCTGTTTCACTTCATCGAAGGAAACTCTGCCCGCTGGAAGCAGCAGGCCGAGCTTGCGGATTTCCTGATGCGCCGCAAGCAGATTCCCCTCCACCCTGTCGGCCATGAATTGCAGCGTCTCCGCATCGGCCTGCTGGTTTTGCATGGCCAGCCTTTCTGCGATCCATTTGGGCAGATCGCCCCTTTCGACGGAATTGGCTGAAACGGCAACGCCGGCTTTTTCGAGCGCTTCGAACCATTTCGAGGCAAGACCCTGCCTGTCGAGCTTGGGCAGGGTAATCAGGGTGATCACGTCGGGCTGCAATTTTTCGCAGTAGGACTGCAATTTCTGCCCCCCCTCGACTCCAACCTTGCCCGATGGGATTCTGAAGTCTATGATTTTCTTCGGGCTGAAAAGCGAAAGGCTGCTCGAAGCCATGAAAAGCTCGTTCCAGTCGAAACCCTGCTCGCAGGTCAAAACTTCGCGCTCTACAAAACCCGATCTCGAAGCCTTGCCGCGGATTGCATCCGCTGCCTCGATCTGGAGCAATGGCGCATCCCCATGAATCACGTAAAGGGATTTGAGTCCGCTTTCGAGATGACTGGAGAGCTTCGCCGAATCAATTCTCATCGGGTCTGACCGCGCTCAGGCGGCGCATGATCTGGTCTGCGGCATCGCTTTGCATGCTCTGGTACAACAGCGCAGCCTCTCCGGCCTTGGCAAGAATCTGGGTGTTGTCGTAACTCATGATTCTATTGAGCGCGATCTCGCTTCTCGGAATCATTTCCTTATTCCCTGCGCCCAGCAAACGGAAAGCGACCCTGTAGCGCAACTGGAATTCTCTGACCTGCCCTGTCGCATCCAGCGAAAGAATGATGCGATCGCTGCTCTCGCTCAGGATTTGCAGCCTGTAGGAAGACTCCGTCGGCTTTTGGACGATGCGGGCTTTGCTGCCCGCCTCTATCGCCTGTTTCAGGATGCCGGCCAGCGGCGAGCCTTCCGGCGAAATCGCCAGCGTGTCGAAAGGCAGGGCCTCCTGCCCCCGCAGATGAAAACCGCAGGAAGTCAGAAAGAAAACGAGGCCTGCCATAAAAAGTAAGCGCATGCTTCAGATCACGATGTTGACGAGGCGCCCGGGCACCACGATGATTTTCTTGACTGCCTGATCGCCGATGAATTTCCGCACTTGCTCGCGGGCCAACAGCTCGATGGCTTCCCTTCCGGCATCCTTTTCCACTTCCATGTTACCCCGGAGTTTTCCATTTACCTGGATGACGAGTTCGATCTGGTCCCGGACAAGCGCGGACGCATCCAGTTCCGGCCAGGATTCATCGAGAATACTGCCGCCCGCCCTGAGTTCCGCCCAGAGCACCTGACATACATGCGGCACGATGGGGGATAGCATCAGGACGGTTGTTTCGAGCGCTTCCTGCATGACGCTTCGAGCCGATGGCGTCCTGTCTTCGCATCTGGATAACGCATTCATGAGTTCCATGACCGCGGCAATGGCGGTATTGAATGTCTGGCGACGACCGTAATCGTCCCCGACCTTTTCCAGCGTGGAATGGACATGCCTCCTGATCGCCTTCAATTCCGAATCGAGCGGCCCGGATTCATAAGCCGGGACAATGCCGGCCTCGACATGCTCGCAAACCATCTTCCAGAGCCTTCTCAGGAAACGGAAAGCACCCTCGACGCCGGCGTCGGACCATTCCAGAGACTGTTCCGGGGGGGAAGCAAACATCATGAAAAGCCTCGCCGTATCCGCACCGTATTCGTCGATCAGGCCCTGGGGGTCGACCGTATTGCCCTTGGATTTGGACATCTTGGCCCCGTCCTTGAGCACCATGCCCTGGGTCAGGAGCCTGGCAAAAGGCTCGTCGTTCGAGAGCAGCCCCACGTCCCGCATCAATTTATTGAAGAAACGCGCATACAGCAGGTGCAGGATCGCATGTTCGATCCCGCCGATATACTGGTCCACGGGCAGCCAGTAATGGGCGCGCTCGTCGAGCATTCCCGTTGTCGAATCGTGGCTTGCATAGCGCGCGAAGTACCAGGAAGACTCGACGAAAGTATCCATGGTATCGGTTTCCCGTCTTGCGGGCTTTCCGCATTTCGGGCAGGCCGTCTCGAAAAATTCGGGCATTTTTGCGAGCGGCGAACCCGCCCCGTCCGGCACCACGTCTTCCGGCAACGCCACGGGCAACTGGTCGTCCGGCACAGGCACGTCGCCGCAGGCAGGGCAATGGATGATGGGAATGGGGCAGCCCCAGTAGCGCTGACGGGAAATACCCCAGTCGCGCAGGCGATAATGGATGCGCTTGCCGCCGAAATTCAGGGCCTGCAACACGAGCGCGATTTTCTCGAAAGCCTCCCTCGAAGTCCGTCCCGAAAAATCCTCCGAATCGAACAGGATGCCTTCTTCAGTGAATGCCGCCTGAAGCGGAAACTCAAGCTCCCCTTCGACAGGCTTGATGACGGGCCGAACAGGCAGATCGTATTTCTTCGCGAATTCGAAATCCCGTTCGTCGTGCGCGGGAACCGCCATCACGGCGCCCTCCCCGTAGCCCATCAGCACATAATTGGCGACCCATACCGGAACGGGCTTCGCGGTCAATGGATGCTCGGCGTAGCGGCCCGTCGGCATGCCTTTCTTTTCCTGGGTCGCCATATCCGCTTCGGCGACGCCGCCCCGTTTGCATTCTTCGATGAAGGCGGCAAGTTCGGGATTGTCTTTTGCCGCGTCCAGCGCCAGCGGATGTTCTGCTGCGACGGCAAGATAGGTCACGCCCATCAGGGTGTCTGGCCTGGTGGTGAATACCTTCAGGGCATCCTGCCCGGCAATCGGAAAATGCACTTCCACGCCAACGCTCTTGCCTATCCAGTTCCGCTGCATGGTCTTGACCTGGGCGGGCCAATCCAGACTTTCCAGGCCGTCGAGAAGCTCCTCGGCATAGGCCGTGATCTTCATGAAATACATCGGGATTTCACGCTTTTCGACAGGCGCCCCGGAGCGCCAGCCCCGCCCATCTATCACCTGTTCGTTGGCGAGCACTGTCTGGTCGACGGGATCCCAGTTCACCGGAGCGGTCTTCTTGTAGATCAACCCTTTTTCGAACAGCTTCGTGAAAAGCCACTGCTCCCACCTGTAATAATCGGGCCTGCATGTGGCGATTTCCCTCGACCAGTCCACCGCGAGCCCCAGGCTTTTGAGCTGGGCGCGCATGGTGTCGATATTCTGGTAGGTCCACTCCGAAGGTTTGACGTTGCGCTGCATCGCGGCGTTTTCGGCGGGCAGGCCGAACGCATCCCAGCCCATGGGCTGCAATACGTTATATCCCTTCATTCTGTGAAACCGGGAAAGCACATCGCCTATAGTGTAATTACGCACATGTCCCATGTGCAGCTTTCCCGAAGGATAGGGGAACATGGAAAGACAATAATATTTCGGTTTTTCGCTATTCTCGACTGCGCGAAAAGCGCCCGATCTTTCCCAATCCGACTGGATTTCGCTTTCGATACTGGAAGGTTGGTATTGCGCCTGCATGGGATCCCGCTCAATTGATATTCCGAATGCTGGATTATACCTTGCAAGATGCGCCATTGGTTGGATTCAGGGGTTCCTGGGATGCGCAAATTTCCGCATTCTGTTAAAGTAACACGAATTACAGAATTCAATCAGCCCAGGAGTAAAAACCATGTCGAAAAGACACCCTGTCATTGCCGTAACCGGCTCATCCGGCGCGGGGACCACCACCGTCAAGCGCGCGTTCGAAAATATTTTCCGCCGCGAGAAAGTCAATGCGGCCGTGGTCGAAGGCGACAGCATGCACAGCATGGACCGCAAGGCATTCCGCGCGGCAGTTGCCGACGCGGAAAAGAACGGCACCCGCGCGCCCAGCCATTTCGGCCCTGAAGCCAATCACTTCGACAAGATCGAGGAGATGTTCAAAGCCTACGGCGAAACCGGCACCTGCAAGAGGCGCTACTACATCCACAGCGATAACGAAGCCCGCGAGCACAATGCGCGCCTCGGCACCAGCCTGAACCCGGGCGAATTCACGCCTTGGGAAGACATTCCGCAAGGCTCGGACATCCTGTTTTACGAAGGCCTGCACGGCCTCGTGAAAACGGACAGCGTGGACTCCGCGCAATATGTCGATCTGGGCATAGGCGTGGTGCCCATCGTCAATCTGGAATGGATACAGAAGATCCACCGGGATGCGGCGGAGCGCGGCTATTCCGCCGAAGCGACGGTGGACACCATCATGCGCCGCATGCCGGATTACATCAATTACATCACCCCGCAGTTCTCGCAAACGCATGTCAATTTCCAGCGCGTTCCTACCGTGGACACGTCGAACCCGTTCATCGCAAGAGACATTCCGACTCCGGATGAAAGCTTCGTGGTGGTTCGTTTCCGCGATCCGCATGGCGTGGACTTCCCCTATTTCCTCAGCATGATCCACGATTCATTCATGTCGCGCGCCAATACCCTCGTGGTACCCGGCGGAAAAATGAGCTTTGCGCTGGAAGTGATTCTGACGCCGATCATGCATGAAATGATACAGAGCAAGAAGTAATCCGCCATTGAGGGGCGGCGGATTATCGAAGGGGGCAGAACCGGATTAAGTATTGTGTCCCCGGAACTTGGATGTGTCGTTGCTCACAATGACGGCGGGCCTGGTCTTGCGGATTTCGCTCCCGACTGCTGGATCGAATTCCACCCACCAGACTTCACCGCGGCGCATCGGCAATATCCCTGTTCAGGGCCTCGCACCATTCATCTGCTTTCTTTTCCCGATCGAGGTCGGCGGCCATTTCGCGGTAGGCAGCATCGAGGTCATCCTTTAAAACATGCGGACGCGCCAGATCCTCTAGGAACTGGCTGATTTTCCTCCGACCGACAACCCGCACCAGCCCGTCGTAGACATCCTCGTCAAGTGTGATGGTCATTCTCTTGTGCATGACCCGCTCCAAAACATATGCGTATGCACAGTATATGAATTCGGGGCTGCAAAAGCAAAAACCCGCGTTACATATACGTGCTTTGAGCTTTTCGATTCATTGGCTTAGAATCGTCAAATATTCCGCGACAAGGGGCGGCGGATAATCGGGGGGGAATTCAGGCGAGCACTGTTTGAATCCCGAGCCGAAAGGCGAGGTTGAGTTGCGCAGCCGCCCGATTTGACGTCCGAGCCGAGGGAATCCGCAGGACGGCGCAGGGGGTCGCCTTCTTTCCGCCGCCTTTCTCGGCGACACAAGAAAGGCGGACAGCCGCCGGGCTGCCCCCGGCAAATTATGCGGCAATTGCTCAAAGGGGAACACTAAACTGCGGACAGAAGGCTCTCATACGGGATGTGCAGTCCGTCGTGCAACCGCTTCACCATCTGCAGACTGAGGCGGCGCTTGTGGTTCAGCACTTCGGAAACGCGGCCGCTCGAACCGATGTAGGGTTCCAGGTCCTTCTGGGTGAGGCCCTGCTGCTCCATCCTGAACTTGATGGCTTCCACCGGATCGGCTGCACTGATCGGGTAGTGCTTCTGCTCGTAGGCTTCGATCAACGTGACCAGGATTTCCATTTCGTCCGCTTCGACCGTACCCTCCTGAGCCTGGAACACTCGCTCCAGTCGCTTGAAGGCTGCAAGCAAATCGTCATCGCTTCTGATCGGCTTAATATTCATTGACTGTCTCCACGATGATCCGGTCATACCGCGCATGGGTTCCGACAAATTTAACCCATGCAATCCCTGCTCCATACTGCATTTCCACGACCAATCGGTACTTGTTTCCGGCGATGTTGAATACCACGCGATTGTTGCCGCAAATGCTCGCGCTCCTGTACTGCTCCTTGATCTGCTGCGGGGTTTTCCAGACTGCCTTGACTGCCTCGTCGTGCCAGCTTTTCAAGGCACCCTCAGAATCCGAGTATTCCGGCTGACTCCAGAACTTCACCAGCGTGCTCCTGGATATCACCCTCATCAGCATCCTCCCATATTGGGAGATTATATCCGGGATATGACCATTTGCAAGTAAATTTCAGTAATCGTCCGGCGGACAGCGTTAAATGGGAAACGTGCCTGGCAATGATAGTGTCCGACTTCCTCCCGTTTTTGAGTATCACGAGGCTTTCCACTCCTTGACTTTGCATGAACCCGTACTACCCTGAATTCAGGGAGGCATCCCTGAAAACTTTTCAAATCAAGGAGACGAAAAAATGGTACATGAAACTTGCGAATTCAGCGCGGTGCACGCGCACGAGTCGGCCAACATAGTTCGGGTGACAATTCCGGCGGAAGTGGCTTTCAATCTCGACAAAATGAACAAGGTCACGGCAGGGATACTCGGGCGGCTCGGTTGCACGGCATGCCATTCCGGCTACGACATCCGTTTCATCGTGGAAAGGGATTTCGTCGTGAACTCCAAGCTTGAAATCGGATATGTCTGAGGGATGAAAATCCCCGAACTGGGGGTCGGGCTGGTCTACTGGCCGCAGCTCGAACCCCTTCTCGATTCCGTAAGGGTAATCGAGGTCGAGCCCCAGTCCTATTGGAACAGGACGGGAAATCCGGAAAGTCCCTACAGGGTGGACGACGCTGCGCTCGAAATGCTCTGCGGCATTCCAGTCCCCAAAATCATTCACGGGGTCGGCTTTCCTGTCGGCGGCTCCGAACCGCCGGATCCCTCCCACATCGCTCCCCTGCTCGAAGTCGCAAGGGTCCTGGAAGCCCCCTGGGCAAGCGAGCACCTGAGCTTCAACAAAGCGAAAGGGCCGTCCGGAACCTTCAACACCGGATTCCTTCTTCCTCCGCTGCAGACAAGCCGCGGTGTAGATGCCGCCATATCCAACATCGCCATGATGAAATCCCGTCTCGGCATGCCTTTCGCCTTCGAGACCGCCGTGAATTACCTGAAGCCACGGGAAGGCGAAATGACGGACGGCGCCTTCGCCGCGGAAATAGCCGAAAGGGCGGATTGCGGCATCCTGCTGGACCTGCACAACATCTGGGCGAACGAAATCAACGGGCGCCAGCCGGTCGAGGAATTCCTCTCCGAGATCCCGCTGGAGCGGGTATGGGAAGTCCATCTCGCGGGAGGGTTCGAGCGTGGGGGCTTCTGGCTCGATGCGCATTCCGGCGAAATCCCCTCCCCCGTGATCGAAATCGCAAAATCGGTCATTCCCGGGCTGCCCAACCTCGGGGCGCTCATTTTCGAAATACTGCCTTTCTTCGTTCCTTCCGCTGGCATCGATGTCGTCAAAAAACAGATCGACATCATGCATGGCCTTTGGGATCTCAGGGAACAGCGCCTGCCCGATGCCGCCCACAAGCCTCCGAAAAGAGACTGCTTCGAGTCGACAATCTCTCCCGCGGAATGGGAATATGCTCTCGGATCGCTCGTCATGGGCGAAGACCCCGGAGACGAACTGGGCAGAGAACTAGCCCGGGACGAGGCCGCAAGTCTCTTCAGAGTGCTCGCAGGAGAATTCAGGGCGGGGATGGTCGTCGATGCCCTGAAGCTGACATCGAGGCTTTTGCTGCTCGGGCTGGGGGCAGCGGGTTTCAGGGAAATCCTCGAACGCTTCTGGAGAAGCGCCCCCCCGGAGCTTTTCGAATCCTCGGAAGCCATGGCCTTCGGCGCATACCTGAAAAACCGGAATCTCGGCATTCCCCATCTGGAAGAAGTCGTGGATTTCGAGCTCGCCGTGATCCGCTCCCTGATCACCAGGGAAAACCAGGTGACGAAGTTCTCCCACGATCCCACCCCGATTCTCGAAGCGCTGAGGATGGGGCGTCATCCGGAATCGCCGCAACCCGGTCTTTACGAACTCGAAGTGACCGTATGAGATTCGGCGCAAATCGGCTGTACCCGTAATCAATATCGAAGCGACCGACGATCCGGCCAATGGCCTGCCGCGGCATTGCGTAGAAATTTTGTCTACGCAGGGTCCAATTTTTCAATGATCTAAAACCGGCAGTCCCAAAGGCTGGCGCCTTCAGGGTGAAGCTCCCCCTTAAACCAGGATACGGATAATCCATCAAACCAGCCGGCATGCAGTGGCACGACCGGATCAGCACCGGGTTGGCAGAATGACGCCGGAACCCGATGTTGCCATATCGTTGGTACGCACTTTGCTTGCCTATTCAAGATTCCTTTCAACTCTTTTTATAGATGAATATCCCTGTAATGTTTCCTTCAATCCTTCCTACAAATTTTACAATCTTGACATCGGAGCGGCGGAGCGCGCCTCATCGTCCGTCCCTGTGGACAGCGTGACTGCGGGCGCGTATGCATGATACCGCGATGTTTGCAAGCAAGGATGAGTGGGTCATCTGGAATGGCTCTTACGGCATCGTCACCATGGCGACGATCGGGCGGATCGAGGTCGGCGCCAGCGGGAGAACTGCATGGCTGAATCGACCCTATGACATGGTGGGCCCCTTCAACCTCGACGAACTCGAGGAGCGCGGTCGAATCGCTTTCGCTGCCTGTATCGTCATGTCGCGCCGGAGATGGCATGACGACCAGGTGGAGCTTCGGCGTGAGTCCATGGAAAAACGCCGTGCTGCGCAGGAACGGATGAACGAGGATTTTACACGCTTCTTCGGCAATCACAGCGGGCATCAACACAACCGCCCCCCATTCGACGCGCGGCAACATCGGGAGACACTGGAACTGCCAATCGACGGGGAGCTTGAGCCATCCCAGATCCGAGCTGCTTTTCGACGCCTCGCCCAAAAAATGCACCCCGACGTGGGGGGCAGCAACGAGCAATTCATTCGCATCATGGAAGCGCGCAACGCGCTGCTTGAGTACGGATAGACGGTTTCGATTTCAGGCCGTAGCTGCGCGGCGGACCAGCGCGACAGCTATTGTTTCCTCGTTGATTTCCCTACCTTGGGCGTCGTAAGCGGCGAGTTTCCTGGGGCCGTGGAAGATCGCAAGGTGCCCGTCAGGATAACGGTTTGAATCGCCCCGGCAGAAGACGACGCTGGATTTCTCCCCGGTCGAAATGACATGGAGAAATCGAAAGGGTGACTGAAAGTGGGTCCAGGACGCTATGGCCGCCAAGCATAACTGTTTGCCAGAGGACTGAAGACTAAATTTCGGGGGACGCATATTGAATGCTGAAGATGTTTTTGCCTGAATTTTGCCGCCCCGCATTCCGGACGAACCGGAGATACCCAGGCGGGGCGGCATTTGAATTCTCAATACATTAAAAACCGCGACTGGAAATAAAAAACCCCACCAGCGTTAACTGATGGGGTTTTTCTTTATAGGAGCCTGGCGGTGACCTACTTTCACACGGGGAATCCGCACTATCCTCGGCGCAGTCCCGTTTCACTGTCCTGTTCGTAATGGGAAGGAGTGGGTCCAGGACGCTATGGCCGCCAAGCATA
>JAIELG010000016.1 GCA_019753155.1 Burkholderiales bacterium | reverse complement strand
TATTTTTAAAGAACATTCCCCACTGCAATATTTCCGTAACACCAAACAGCAGAGAAGCGGAATAATACATCTTTTCTCTCAACTCCGCAACCCCAACTACAGGCATCACCCAATTCCCGCAAGAGGAAAGCCGCGAATTCTATACGCTTATAAAAACCGTGGCAAGCGTTTTCAGCCATAATCACAGGGCAGCGACCACGCAGTTCCTGCCGGAATCCTTGGCGCCATAGAGCGCGCGGTCGGCCTTGCTGATCAATTCGTCCAGGGATTTGACCTGGGACTCGATGCACCCCACGACGCCGATGCTGACTGTCACCTGCCGCTCCCTTCCATCCAGAACGACTATTTTCTGGATGAAAATCCTGATCTTGTCCGCAACCAGAAGCGCTTCTTCGAGCGAAGTATTGGGCATCACTATCGCGAATTCTTCCCCGCCGTACCGCCCCACGATATCGGTATCGCGCATACTCGATTCCAGCAGATTCGAAAGCGATATCAATACATCGTCCCCCGCCTGATGGCCAAAATGGTCGTTGATTTTCTTGAAATGGTCGACATCCATAAGGCAAACGGACAAATCCGTCCCATAGCGCAGGCATCTGGACAGCTCTTCCTGCATGGAGCGATTCAGGTACCTGCGATTGTAAAGCCCCGTAAGCTCGTCAGTAACGGCGAGCAGTTCCAGTTCCTCCGTCCTTTTCCTGACCTCCTCCTCAAGGCCATGGCTGTAGCTCTCGCGTTGGTCCAGCATCGACTTGAGCTTCGAGGCCATCGCACTCACCCCGCTTTCGAGCACGCCAAGCTCACCGCCCGAGTCAACCTCGACCACCGTATCGAGCGCCCCTTTTCCGAGCTTTTCCACGGTATCGGCCAGCCTCAATATGGGGACGGTAACGCTGCGGCTGATGCGGATCGCAAGCAGCCCCCCGCCCAAAAGGCCCATGAGCCCGATGCCCAGTGCATCGAACATCAGGCTTTTCTTTTTCTGGATCAGGGACAGTCTCGACATCTTCACCTTGACCTTGCCAATCACCGTCCTTTTGCTCATTTCCTTACCGCTCCGAAAGAAATCATCGAGCTGGGTTTGGCTCTTCATTATTTCCTCCTCGAATTCGATCACATGATCGGCGGGGAATTTCGAATTTTCCGACTGAGCCAAAATATTTCCGGCATTGTCGCTGATCTCGACCGACCTGACATCAGGTTCTCCGAGAATCGAATCGGCTATCTTCTGCAGCATCTCGCTGTTGCCGGAAAACACGCCGTATTCGCTGGCGGGAGCAAGTTGCCTCGCTATGGATGCACCCCGGTTGCCAAGCGACTCTTCCAGGGCATCGAAACGGGTTGCAGTGAAATACAATACCAGCAGCACCGCGATCGAGAAGCTCGGAGTCCATGCCAGAAACAGAATCCGCTTCCTGATTCCCCATTTATTCATGGCGTCCCTCCATGTGGATCAACTTTTCTTCTATAGTCGCCTCGTCCTGAACCTCGATCTCCATCGATCGCGCCACATACCTGTTGACGCCGACTGTGAAATAGGCGGGATATCCGGGCACAGGCAACGCACCCGTGCTTGAGAATTTCGCAATCGCCTCGGACACCTGCCAGCCGATTTGCTCGACTGTCGAATACAGTGCAACAAGCGAACCGGCTTTAACGTAAGAAGGGGAAAATCCCACCAGGGGTACATGTCGCCGATAGGCGGTCAAAAGAATTCCCGAGATCGTGCCGCTGTTGAATACAAGCGGGTCCGGAACTGCGAGAATGACATCGCTTTCCTTCAAAATCTTATCGAACGATGAAAACAATTCCGACTGGGATGAAAACATCCCGAACGCCAACTCGAGTTCATTATCTGAAGCCGCCGCTCGAATGGATGAGAGCTGCCCCTGCGAACCCGGTCCGAGCAGAACCCCGACATGCCGCCTTTGCGGAAAAGCCAGTCGGATGAGATGCATTTGCCGCTCCAGTGGCTGATCGATATAAATTGCGGAAAATGTCCTGCGCGCTCGCCCGATCTCGCTGAATGCTTTTTCGGGAACGAAAATGCTCAATACCGGAATGCGCGGATCGAGTGCAGCGGCAAGCCTGGCTCCATTGACCCCGAAAGCGATGACGATTTCATTGGAACGGAACATTCCGTCGAAGCGCATGTTCGAGACATTCACGGAAGCGCGGCCTTCTATTTCCTTTTTGATCCTGAAGAGCAGTTCACCCGGAATGGAATCATCCCGTCCAGTCAGAAAGATCACGTTCAGGGGCGTGCAAGAACCCGGGGTTGCCCAGACCAGGCACCATGCAAGCACGCATTTGATCAGTATGGCTTTCAAGGTTTACATGCCAAAATTCAACGTCAGATACACTTGCCGATCGGAAACATTCAGGGTTCTGAATTCGGAATAGGGTGTATTCAGAAGATTCTGCACAACCAGGGCGACTTCGGCGCGTTTGCGCTCGACATGAAAAGACCGGGCAAGCCTGAAATCGAATCGGCTGAACCCGTTGACGAGTTGACCGTCCCCAAGAGCCCTGACATCGCCTTGCCGGGTATAGACGCAACTCGCATCCAAAACCGAAGAAAAGCGGTGCATGGCGAACAGGGTCAGATTGTTTTTCGGCACAGACTGGTTATAGCTTTCCACGAAATTTCCGGAAATGTTTGAATGGGATAAATTGGCCGTAATCTGTGACGCCTCGGCGGGTTTCCACTTCAGCTGGATTTCCACCCCCTTCTCGTCGGCTGCGCCGAAATTGCCGAAAGTCCTCGGGAAAGGCGTGGCCGAAGTCGCAATCAGGTCATCGAAATGATCCTGGTACAGCCTCGCATCGAGCACGATTGCGGAATCGAAAAAATCGCCGATATACCCGATGTCCCTGGAACGCACTTTTTCCGGGCGCAAATTTCCGGGACCGTAAAACCTGGGCACCACAATTTTGCCCAGCACATACACCAGATCGCCCTTCTGCTCGAACATGGCGGGAGCGCGCACGGCCTTCGAAAAACTCATGCGTACCGTATTGCTGCGGCTCAGGTGGTAATTGAGAGCGACCTGAGGGGAGACATCCTTCCCGATATAATCATTGCGCTCGAGCATCGCTCCGACATTGACGACGAGCTTAGGCACAACCCGCCACTCCCCGTGCCAAAAAACACTCTGGCTCGGCTCTTCCAGGTGCCCCTTCATGTAAAGCGGCGCGAACGATTCGTCGAGCCTCACCGACCCGCCCCACAAATTTCTGAATGTCGGACTCATGCTGTAAGACTGCTGGTATTCGAGATGATAGCGCCTGCCTGTGATGCCCGCATCCACCGGAAAAACCACCCCTCCCGGGACAAGACCTGGAAGCGTCAGATACGCATCGGAAAGGCGCTGATAATTATGATAGAACAGGACGGAAATATCGTTTCCCGCATCCCGGCTTCTCACCCAGTGCACCGACTCGAACTCGTTGGTGACCATGGAATTCCTCGGCGGATCGGACGGATTCACCGTGCCCGTATTGCCCGGGTCCCCCAAACCCTGCTGTCCGTGAGCATCCCCCAACCTGATCTGCAACAAATCGGACGGGGTCATATCATAATCGGCGCTCAGATTCACAAGGTTGATGCGATTGCTGTCGTTCACCTTGGCAAAGCCGTTGTCCGAACGATAACCCAGGGCAAACCTGTAATCGAGATTATCCGATTTCCCGCCATAGCGAAAAAATCCGTCTCCCGTCCCGTTCGCCCCACCCGTCAGCGAACCTGCAACACCATATTCCAATGCCGGATTGCGGGTAGTGATGCTGATCACGCCCAGAAACGAATTGGCACCATGAGATGCTGCGCTCGCGCCCCTTACCACCTCGATGCGCTCGATATCGTCTACGGTGATCGGCAGGCTGCTCCAGTCCACGCTGCCGGTAGGCGGCATATAGATAGATCTCCCGTCGACCAGAACCTGCATCCTCCTGGAATACTGGTCCGACATGCCATGGTAACTGACTACTGGATGATGTCCGTTGAAATAGCTCACGTAAAAACCCGGAACCAGCCTGAACAGGTCGGCGATCTGCCTGTAGCCTGATGCGCGTATCGTTTCCCGGCCGATGACCGTCACTGCGGATGGCGCCTCGTCAAGCGGCTGATTGAGTCTGGAAGCTGAAAGGACGACAGGCATTTCGGAAAGAAAGTCCTCCTCCGTGATGCCCTCCGCGCGGGAAAGAACAACCTGAAAAACGAAAAACAGGAACAGCAATGTTCTCGACATTACGATCGCCCACCATAATTAACGCCCCATGGACAAGATCAGCCTTGCCAGGCGCGGACCCTGCCCACATCGACATGGACGAAATTCGAGCGGGGATAATAGCCCACGCCGCCCAGATTCAGATCCAGAGCAGCCCGGCGAAGGCTGGGCAGATCGCTCCCGGGAAGAAAAATATCCGCAGCCTGCCCCTTCATGTGCAGGCTTTTTCTGGCGACGCCGCTGCTTGTCTCAGCAAGATAAGCATTGGTGGCGGCAGAGCGGTAGCCCGAAATGACGTGAAAGGGAAGCGATCCGCCGAGCATCGATCTGACGGCATGGAGGAGATCGAGCAAACGGCTGTCCATATTCATGGTCTCATTGGTTCGATAGTCGCGCAGGACATGGTTGATCTCGTCAAGCGACGCGGCGACGTAGACCCCATCCGCCCAATATGTCGTGTTAAGCTGCTCTCCGGTATGGATATTATAAAGCGAGAGCGTCCTGTCCGGCATCGCAGCAAGCGTTCTTCCTGCAGCCATAGAGAGCAGCCCGGCCACCCCCAGTTTCAAAAAACGACGCCGCCTCATCAAGGCTTTCCCTCCTCCAGTGTCACATCCTGCGCCGCGCCATCGCTTCTGGCGATGGCTTCTTCGGCAAGTTCCCAGTTCACCCTGGCACCCAGAGGCCCGGCGAGTTCATGGGCGGTTTTAAGATATTCGAATTTTCTTTTGTAAATGTCCGGATGGGACTCGATGAAGATTCTCCCACTTCCCGTTACCGCGAGCAATAGCGGAACATATACGATCCTGCCTTTCATCCCTGTCTTCACCCTTGGAAAAAGCGCGGCAATATCCTCTTCCTGCATTCTTATGCAGCCATGGCTTTGAAAATGATACACGCTGGCGGGCGCGATCGTGCCATGTATGCCGTAACCATTGATGCTGAGTCCGATCCAGTGTTTGCCTAGAGGATTGTCCGGGCCGGGAGGCACCTTTGTCAGGACGGCCTTGCCTTCGCGCTGCATTTCCTGCTGTATGGATTTCGGGACGATCCATGCCTTGTTCTCCTGGAGGTTCACCACCTTGAAGTCGCTCTCCGGCGTCGCCCATGACGGCTTGCCGAGGCCGACCGGATAGGCTGCCTGAAACTTGCCTTCACTGAAGAAAAAAAGCATGCCTTGCGGCAGGTTGATCAATATCCCGTCCGACAAGCCTTCGGGCACGATATGGCGATTGTCCAGTTTCAGGCGCTTTCCGGGAAACAGGATGTCGTCATACCCGATACCGTTTTTCCGGGCGATCGTCTTGGCGGAGATGCCGAATCTCGCTCCGATCTTGATGAGGTAATCGCCGGGCGCCACCTTGTATTCGAATTCGCTCCCCGACAACATGCCGCTCTCCGCCGATGCACAGGTGTAAAACAGGGCCATCCAGATGAAAAGGATTATGGGCATGCTAGAATTCCGGCATGAAATTTCAGCAAATTCATACTTGGGAGCTTTCCCCGCAGGAAGCGATAGATATCCAGAACACTTTGAAAAGCAAGGTCGTCCGTTCCAATGAGCTTGGCAAAGTCAGTCATGTTGCAGGCGTGGATGTCGGCTTCGAAAACGGCGCAGCATTTGCCGCAGCGGCGGTTCTGAATTTCCCCAGCCTCAAACTGGAAGAATACGCCATATCCCGCGCCCCTGCCACCTTCCCCTACATTCCCGGATTGCTTTCCTTCCGGGAAATGCCTGCGGTGCTCGCCGCCCTGGAAAAACTCGCTACGCCCCCCGATCTCATCCTGTGCGACGGGCAGGGAATCGCCCACCCCAGGGGCTTCGGCATCGCCTGCCATATCGGGGTCGTCACGGGAATTGCTTCGATCGGTGTCGCCAAAACACGCCTGATCGGATCGCACGGGGAAGTCGCCAATGAAAAAGGCGCCTGGACACCATTGACCCACAAAGGCGAAACCGTCGGCGCAGTGCTGAGAACAAGACGGGGCGTCAAGCCGGTCTACATTTCCATCGGGCACAAAATCGATCTCGAAACGGCCATCTCCTGCGTGATGGCCGCAGTCACGAAATACCGGCTCCCGGAAACGACCCGGTGGGCGCACCGCCTGGCCTCGACGAAACGCGAAACCTCGGAAGGCTGAAAGCACGGTCTTTCGAACCGGGCCAGATACCCTGTGATGGTTGCGGGAACAGGATTTGAACCTGTGACCTTCGGGTTATGAGCCTGAATCCATAATTCCCATAGAATAAGCATTTACGCGGCTTCTGGCTTGATGCATAGTTGCCTGGATGGATTTTTGTCGTAACGAGGGGCAAAAAAGTTTTTCTGCTGAATCTACGCCTGCATGATCTACGGCACGAAGCCACATCCAGGTTGTTCGAGTCCGGCAAGTTCGACATGATGGAAGTGGCGAGCATCACCGGGCACAAAACTTTGCAGATGCTAAAAGGAGGTTTTCATGAAATTCATTATGGCTATTGAGCCCGGCACAGAAACCACCTCATTCGGAGTGGTTGTACCTGATCTACCCGGATGCTTTTCGGCTGGGGACACCTTGGATAAGGCCGTGGACAACGCCCGTGAAGCGATTGATCTGTGGTGCGAAACAGTGATCGAGGATGGTGGAGATATCCCTGTCGCCAAGACCTTGACAGAGCATCAAGTCGATCCCGATTTTGCGGGATCGATATGGGCGGTGGTGGAAGCGCCTGTAGAACGGTACTTCGGCCCGGCTGAAAAGCTCAACATCACGTTACCGCGTTTGTTGTTGGCGAAGATCGACGAATATGCCAGCGCTCATGGCGAAACTCGCTCAGGGTTCCTGGCTAACGCGGCACGCCAGGCAATGCGCCAACCACGGGCTGAAGCGTATGGCGGCTTGGGCGCGGTTGCTGAAGGGACAGGTTATCAAACTTTGATGAATACCGCCCTGCGCGAAGCGGCCATGCCAGAGCACGCCGCCTGAAACATATCCACGCCCCCTGCACCCCCGAAAAGGAACCTGTCCTGAGCCTGCCGAAGGAACCTGCCCTGAGCCTGCCGAAGGGTCCAATCACCCGAAGCTTGGACGCCGCCGCCCCGCCATCAACCCGACAAGCCCGATGCCGAACAAGGCCAATCCCGCGGGCTCTGGCACGGCGGCATTGCCGGGAAGCACGGCCCACGAATAGGCGTTGAGTCCGTAGCCGTTGGCCTTGTTGAACGGGGTCTGGTAGCCGTTTGAGGTATTGAAGGACAACGTGTAGGCAGGAATCGCCGCGTACTCCGTACCGGACCAGTAATAGTTGTTCTGGATATTCGCGAACAGGTTGTAGCTGGCATTGTGAGTGGTGGTGATGTATTGACCCGCCACGCCGCCCAGACCGGTGTAGAACAGCTCTCCCAGCATGCTGTTGGTGCAGTTGTAACTGTAGTAACAGGTCTGATCGTAGGTGGTCGGCAACATCCAGGCGTTTTTGCCCAGATAATGGATGCTGTTGAGATATTTCGCGAAGGCCAATGCACCGTACCAATCTGCAACACCACCCGTGTTGAAATCGCCTGCGACTACGCTATGGACTCCCAAGCTGTCAGTAATTGTCGGCGACGCGGCAATGATCTGGTTCACCAGATTCGGGTTCGATGCCACCATCGTGCCGAAAAGATTGGCGTCGGAACTCCAGGTGACATTCGCCACATTGTCGTACACCAGGCCCGCACCCGCCGATACCAGGCTGGCCTGCGCCAGATTCGCGCTCAACAACCCGCCCAACCATACCACAACCTCGAATGGATGTTTCATTCCGCCCCCCTTCGAAAATATTGTTCGATTCCTGAATCTCCCCGTTCCCCGCTTGCGGGATCCCCATTACTATAGAAAGCAAGGATTATGCCATTTATTTTCATGGAAATTTTTATACCATTAATACGTTACAGGACGAGGCGTTACGAGGCGTTACGAGGCGTTACGAGTGTAAAGTTTTTCGACACTTTCGCGAGTGACTGAATAACCCCGGGATTCCCGGAGGCAGACCTCAGCCGCAGCCCGGGAGTCGCTACGGCGGCTCATCAGCCGCCTATAGCTCGAAATCCATCCCGTCGATCTCGGGTTCCTGCTTTTTCGACATTTCGGGATTCCGTTCCTCCCGTGGGGCAGAGGTCGCCCTTGCAGCTGCGGCTCGTTCCCGCTCGCGCTCGGCCTTTTCAAGATCGAGGCCCGCAAGCGGGCTATAGAAAACAAACGCGAGCGCAGCGAGGACACGCGCCGCAAGGTGTTGGTCGGTGCTGTCACCCTCGCCAAAGTCGAGCGCGGGGAGTGGCCCAAAGCCAGGCTGCTTGAAATGATGATATATCAAAGTCGTGCCGTAATTTTGTCGTAACGGTTACGACATTTTACGACAAGGATAGACTGTTTGCGAAAGATAAAACAGTCATGGAAATAAAATGAAATTCAGGTGTTTGAATGGTTGCGGGGACAGGATTTGAACCTGTGACCTTCGGGTTATGAGCCCGAACAATATGGCATTTCCAGGCGTTGACCGCTATTCCCGTAATGCACATATCTTACTGATAATATGGCATTTAACGAAAGGCAAGCAAGTTTTGAATATTCCCCGACATTCCCAAATATTGCTATAATCGGGTTACATGGGGGTTACATGAAAACCGAGGGGCAACATGGCAAAGGTGAAATTCACGGCTGGAAGGGTTGAAGGCTTCGAGTGCGAATCAGGGAAGGCGCAAAGTTTCCTATGGGATTCCGTTTCGCCGGGCTTGGGGCTGCGGGTGACTGCTGCCGGTGCCAAGTCCTACATATTCCAGGTCAAGCTTGACGGCAATGCGATACGCATCACTATAGGCGACCCCAGGACGTGGACCATTACCGCCGCGCAAACCGAAGCCCGCCGCCTGAAAGTGCTGATTGACGCCAATAAGGACCCGCGCCAGATAAAAGCGGATGAAACCGCATCGAGGGAAGCCGCAAGAGTCCACGCCAAGCAAAAGGATGCACTGTCATTCGAAGCATGGGACGCATATCTCGCGCATCACGAAAGGCGCTGGGGAGCCCGCCACATGGCCGACCATCTGAATTTGTCCCAAGCTGGCGGCGAACCGAAGAAGCGCGGCAAGGGGGGGACGGTGCAAGGGGTGCTTTATCCCCTGCTGCAAAAGCGCCTGGCCGACATTGACGCCGACGCGCTGACGGCATGGCAAACGAAGGAAGCGGAAACCCGCGCCAACAATGCCCGGCAGGGATTCGAGCTTTTCCGCGCCTTCTGGCGCTGGTGCGATTCCCGCCCCGAATATGCCGCCATCATCAACGCTAAAGCCGTGGAAAACAAGGACCTTCGCGCCGAGGTGCCGAGCCGGAAAAGCAAGAAATTCGACGTGATGGAACGCGCTCATCTTCCGGCATGGTTTGCCGCCGTGCGCGGATTGAGTAACCCGGTAATCAGCGCCTATCTGCAAGGCTTGCTGCTGACGGGTGCCCGCCGCGAAGAATTGGCCGGGCTGAAATGGGAAGATGTCGATTTCAAATGGGGCTCGCTATGGGTAAAAGACAAGGTGGCCGATGAAGGAAGAAAAATCCCGCTCACCCCCTACCTGTCGAGTCTGCTTTCGATGCTGCCGCGCCGCAACGAATGGGTTTTCAGTAGTCCGACCGCTGCCGATGGCAAGATTGCCGAGCCGCGCATTCCCCACAATCGCGCTCTATCCGTTGCCGGGCTTAAGCATGTGACCTTGCACGGGCTGCGCCGCACTTTCGCCAGCCTTGCCGAATGGGTGGAAATGCCGCGCGGGGTGGTAGCGCAAATCATGGGCCATGCCCCGAATGCCACAGCCGAAAAGCATTACATCAACCGCCCCCTTGAACTCTTGGCCGTGTGGCATGGCAAGTACGAGGCGTGGATTCTGGAACAGGCCGAAATCAAATTCGACCCCAAGCAGGCGACGCCGGGCCTTCGGGTGGTGTCGAAATGATTGAAATCTTCCATGTATACCCATACAATGTATTATCATGAAAAACGCCAAGCCTTTTAAGCCGACCGAACCACAGGCCCGGCAATGGCTCAAGGAGGCCGCACAGGGAAAGCGGCGATTGCTGTTTTCCCAACATGCCGAATTGCGAATGCGCCAGCGCAAGATTGGCCGCCGGCAAGTGCTGGAAACCTTGGGGCATGGGACCATCAGCGAGCCATTGCATCAGGATATTCGCGGGGATTGGCGCTGCAATGTCAGTTGGCAACATGCCGGGCTGCGCGTGACGGTAGGGGCGGTATTCAAACTGAATGAAAATGGCGAATGGGTAATCATTGCAACGGTATTCGGGGAGTGAAGGAAATGCTGAAATATGACGATTGCGGGCTGCGCAATATCTGGCTGGCGAACGGCTACCGCTATGAGGAAATCGAAGGGCACGGCAAGTGCCTGGAAATCGACAATATAGACGGGCTGCATCATTCCATAGCGCGCCATCTGGTGAATTACCGCAAGCGATTGTCCGGGGCGGAAATCCGTTTTCTCCGGGTGGAAATGGGCATGTCGCAAAAGCGCCTGGCCGACTGTCTTGGAGTCGATGAACAAACCATTTCCCTTTGGGAACGAAGCAAACGCCGCCCGACCGTGGCAGCCGAAAGGATGCTGCGCCTGATTTATCTGGAACATGCTGACGGCAAAACCAAGGTGGCGGAACTGATTGCCCGGTGGAACGACATAGACCGCATGGAAGAGGAAGCAAAGCAAGTATTCCAGGAAACCGCCGAAGGCTGGCGCATGGCCGCCTGACGATTAAGCGCCAGCCTAGCCCGACGGGGCGAAAAGCGGGAAACCTTCGCCTGCCTGACTGGTGCCCTTATTTCGAGGGACGCAAAGAAGGATGCGCATGCTTTTATCATGGAACACCTTACAAGAGGCCGCCGATTACCTGACTGAGCAAACTGGCCAAAAATGGACTGAAAGGGCCGTTTTGGATGTCACACTGAAAACCTATCAAGCCTTTCCAGAGAATCCACCGTCAACATGTCTAAAGGCAGCGCCCCCAAAAAACACACAGTTCGCCCTTTACAAATGGGACGATGAAATAGGAACCCCAGCCAATCCCTTTGTCTTTCAGCATTACCTGCCTTGGCAGAAAATCCCACTGTTCCCCGTTCATGTTGCCGAACTTTTGGGATGCGGCGAAACAGACGCCAATATTGCAAGGAGGCCGGAAGATAGGAACGGGGAAGCGGGGCGGTATGTTTTTGTGGAGCCGAAAGAGCAACCCTTTCCAATTACCCTTTCAATGGTGGTTATTTCAGGCGATGACCTTCAATTATTGGCCTTTCACGCGGTAGGTCAGAATCGTGACAAGATAATTGAGCTGGCCGCCAATGACGGAAAAAATATCGACTGGGCGCACTGGCTTGGCTTGCCATTCTGGAAACCAGAAGAAGCAGTTTCCCTTCTAATGCTCTACGAACCTGGCACGAGTCCGAGAAATCCAGATATTCGCGCCGAGCTTGACAAGAAAATCCAGGCCGCCTTGAGGGAGCAGGCTTGCGGTAAGCTGCCCGAACATGTCGCTCCTGCTGCCTGGATCGAATGGGCGAAAGGGAAAGGCTGGATAATACCGAGCCAGCTTGAAGGGCTGGCGGCAAAACAACCCGAGCCAGAGGGCGGGAAGGCCGAAACATTATCAGAAGCGAGAGGTCCCCTACCGAAAATCAAAACGAACAGAACCAATAATGAAAAAACAAACATCCTGAGCGCGGTAATCGAGCGCGCCGAGAAAGATGCTGAAAACCCGAACGATAATCAAAGCATTTGGGCTGCTTTTGTCAATCTGGCCAAATTGGAAGATGAAACACGCCCCGCCCCATTACTTGGCTTTGTTTACGAAAACGGAGTTAAATACATGGATGCAAACGGAGCAAGTTTTATTTCAAAGAGAAATTTTCTGAAACGATTGAACCGAAAAAAAGAGCCCACAAAGACCCGCTAAGACCCTTCAAAAACCCCGACAAACCGCCACGACCCGCACCAATACAACACTCATAGAAACAAGTATTTAATGGAAATCCTCATCAATACAAAAGAGGATTTCAGGCATGAAAGCAACATTAAACCGCCCAACCCTTCCGGCAGTTCTGCCGACGAGTGAAGCCGCACCATTCATAAATCGTAGTCCGCAAACCTTGCGAAAATGGGCCTGTCTCGAAAATGGGCCGATTCGCCCGATTCGCATCAATGGCCGTTTGGCGTGGAAAGTATCAGACCTCGAATCGCTGCTTAGGGGGGGACAATGATTGCGCCCGCTGACAATCTTGGCACAATGCCGACCGCCACGAAAAGGCTCCCAGCATATGGCCGTCAACTCCTGGAAGCCCGAAAGCGCGGTCTTCAGCCACGGCAGCAAATGGTTTATATAGTTTTCGACTGGAATCTGGCGAAAGCATTTCCTCGAATCATTGTCGACCATGCTATCGATCCAAAAAATTACGATTTTTCGGCGCTGGTCGGCCTCGACGTTGTGATTGGCTTCGAACAGGCTGATGCTGACCTTGTGGTTCCACTGGCAAGAGCGATCCTTAAAGCAAATCCTCGAAGACTTCAGGCTTGGCCCTTGGACCCTGACGAAAACGGAAAATATTCGGCGAGATTCTTCAAAACTGCGGATTGGAGCGCCCATGAGTCAATTTGAACCAGCATCCGCAGAAGCCCAGGCCGCTTTTGAAGCGCTCCAAGCGACCGACGAGCCGAAAAAGGGATCGATGGCCCGAGAACTGGTCGAGTTCATCACCGCGAAAGCTGAACTTTTTCATAATGCTGACGGTGACGGATACGCCACCTTTCACGCTGGAAGCCACGACGAGACCTGGAAAATTGAGTCCAAAGGTTTTCGGGAATGGCTTTGTGCGGCATTCTTCCGCGATTTCGAAAAAATCCCAAGCGATGCAGCTCTGAAGGATGCGATTCGGGCACTATCCGGCAAGGCTCGCTATGACGGCAAGGAGATCCCAGTTGCTCTTCGCTGCGCGGCTGTTCCAGATGGCTACCTGATCGACCTGTGCGACGATAAATGGCAGGCCGTCCACGTCACCGCCCAGAGCTGGCAGATTGTCAAAAATCCTGCTGTTAGGTTCTGGCGCAATGCCAACATGCGACCGCTGCCGATGCCGAGCAGGACAGGCAATCTTACGAAATTGTGGGATTACGTCAACCTCGACCACGCAGACAGGCCAATGATGCTGGCATTCCTGATCGAATGCTTCAGGGCGGATACCCCTTTCCCCATTGCCGAATTGACCGGGGGGCAGGGTACAGCAAAAAGCACGACTCAAACGAATCTGAAATCGCTGATCGACCCCAATGCAGTCAACCTTCGAGCACGACCGAAAACTGTGGATGACTTGTTCGTCGGAGCGACAAACAATTATTTGGTGTCTTTCGAGAATGTTTCGTTTCTTCATCCTGAAACGCAGGATGCGCTTTGTGTCTTGGCAACTGGCGGCGGATACGCGGGAAGGACTTTGTACACAAACTCGGAAGAGACCGCGATAACGATCAAGCGTCCGGTCATCATCAACGGGATTTCCGCGAATGCCACGGCGCAAGACTTGGTGGACAGGCTCATCCATTTCGACCTGCCGACCATATCCACCCGCAAGACCGCTGCTGAACTGGCCGAAGGATTCGAGTCCGCAAAGGCGGAAATCTTCGGCGGACTTCTTGACCTGTTCGTTCAATCGCTGAAAATTCTTCCGAATGTGACCATTGAAAAACTTCCACGAATGGCCGATTTCGCACTACTCGGGGAAGCCGTGTTCTTTGCGCTTGGGCGGAAGTCTGGCGAATTCATGGGCAATTACGAGGAGATGCGGCGGCAGTCGATCTACCGCACGCTGGACGCTTCCCCCGTTGCGCTGGCGATTCAGTCCTTCATCGAGCAAAACCCGATGGGATTTGATGGGACGGTTAAGGCTGCCTTCGAAATGGTTTCCCGATGCAAGTCCGACTCTGAAGAACGGTTTCCGAAATCTCCAAAAGGATTCGCTGATTCTGTCCGCAGGGCATCCACCGCTTTGCGAGTCATCGGCATCGAGGCCCGGATAGTAGGCAAGACCCGCGAAGGGATCACAATCATCATTCGAAAAGTTTCAAACGAAGTTCACAACGTTCACGAAGTTCACAACGACCCGGAGCCGGAGCGCGAATTTGTGAACGTTGTGAACGTTGTGAACATTGAAAATAATTTATATGGAGTAGTCGCAGCCGGAAAAAGGAGCGTCACGCTATGAAGATCGACAAGTTTCTTCTTGAGGCAACCAGGGCGGGAATCACTTTTGAAGTGGAAGGCGACAAACTGACCGTTGAAGGCCCAGGTGAAGCGCTCGACCGATTCCTTCCTGCAATCAAATCCCGGAAACAGGAAATCCTCGATTATCTCGGGCCTGACCCCATGGACGGCATTCTTGACGCTATCGCGGAATACGACAGCCTCATCAATCGCCTTTGCGACCTGAAGCATCATTCCCAAGAACACCGCGACAATCTGCTGAAAGCCCGGCGCTCGATGGCTCCTGCTGATCTTACTGGCGACCTCGACCAGTTCAAGCGGATCGTCGAGGATGCAGAAGGCAAGTCCAGGCGGGAGGCGGCATGAACCCCACGAAACGACAAATTGCAGCAGCGATGGCTTTTTATTCTGGCGAACCAATCCCTAAAAAAACCGAGCGCAAAAAAAATGCGCGACCGGAAGCGGCGATCCTGGCGGCAGTCTTGGCTGCACTGCGGAATCATCCGCGCGTCGCTTGGATCGAGCGCATGAACTCGGGCGCGATCAAAACGGACGACAGGTTTATCAGGTACGGCTTCCGAGGCTGTTCTGACATCATCGGGCAACTCAAGGGTGGGCGCATTCTTGCTGTCGAAGTCAAGGCTCCAGGCGGGCGACTGACTCCCGAGCAGTGCGACTTCCTCGACTTGGTGACACGGCACGGCGGGCTGGCTTTCGTCGCTCGATCTGCCGATGATGTTTTAAGGACACTTGCATGAAAAAACGCTCGCCCAACTCGCCGGAAGGCGGCGCGGTTACTGTGCTGCGCCCAATACCTACCCCCCGCTTGGACCTGTCATCCGTTGACGATTGCCGAAAAGAATTGGCCCGTGTTTATCGTGATGCGCGGCATGGCAACATCGATCCTGCTGACGCTTCTAGGCTGGCTTTCATTTTGGCGCAAATTGCAAAACTGATCGAAATCGGCGACCTTGAAATGCGAATTAAAACTTTGGAGGGAAGACCGTGAAACTTGCCGATAGAATTGCTCGCCTTGAATCTCGAACCTCGATGCACGAGCCGCCGGACATTATTCATGTGATTATTGACGTTGACCGCTCCATCATCGGCGCACTTCGCCATGGGCCTGATGGCGAGCACATTCCTGTCGATGAAGCGGAACTGGCAGCGATTCGAGCCGAATCACCGTGGGGGAAACATGGCAAATTTTGAGCAGCGCATTGCCGCCTTGGAAGCGGCTGCAAAGCGCAAGGCACCAGTTGATCCGTGCGAGAAATGGCCTCATGGTGTACCGGGTTACGATATTTCCGAAGTACCCGGCGACACCACGGAAGAAAAAGTTCGTTGGATGTTTGATGCTCAGGCCCGAGGCGAACCGACCCCACCGGGAGCTTGGCGGGCACGCTGGCTGATGGATAATATTTGAAAGCCCGCACGATCCTATGCTGACAATTCGTTACCGCGTAACGGCAATTGCCGCTCAAGCGCCTATTCCGGATGATGAAAATCCTTGGGGCTGCATCCCGGCAAGACCGTGGGCCGACACAGATTTTTATTTCCACAAAATTCAGGTTATGGCGCAACGGGAGATTACCCCTTTCTGAACCCATCACAAATGACCTTCACTCTTGACCGTGCCTCATGCGAAGAGCATCATCGGCGCATGGGCTCATTCAGATTTCGAAGACGCATCAAGATAATTCCCGGCCTCTGGCTCAATCTAAGCAAGAGCGGGGTTTCAACGTCCATAGGCGGCAAGGGATTGACTGTCAACCTCAAGGACGGCAAAACCAAGACCACAATCGGCTTGCCTGGAACCGGGATGAGCTACAGCGAGACCTTGACCGATTCCCACAAACCTGAGGACGGGAAGCAGCCCGAGCCTTCAGGTCAGATTGCCCATCCTTTTTTCTGGATTATTCTGTTCACCGCGATAATCGTCTACGCGCTGTCTTGACCGTTACGGCATAACGCTGGTCGAAACCCGCCTTCATTCCCCAAACCGGGTTACACCGGGGTTACACGAAGCCCAAGAAACCAAAACGGCCCGCATGTTTTATCATGCAAGCCGTTGATTTTATTGGTTGCGGGGACAGGATTTGAACCTGTGACCTTCGGGTTATGAGCCCGACGAGCTGCCAGACTGCTCCACCCCGCGCCAGAGAATGAAACTATAGCAAATTTCGGGGCAAGGGTCAACCTGAGGGCGGCGATGTTTTCATGCCGTCTGCCGGAAGGTTGATGTTTTGCAGGAAATGTTTAGAATTGAATCATGGCTGCTGATCAGACAACGGTCGCCGAACCGAAAAAACTCGGCGTGAAGCCGCCTGGCATGTTTAAAGTGTTGCTTCTGAACGATGATTTCACGCCAATGGAATTCGTGGTCGTGGTGCTGGAGCGATTTTTTTCGAAAAGCAGAGAACAAGCGACACAAATCATGCTCAAAGTGCATAGAGAAGGTAAAGCGGTATGTGGCGTTTATCCCAAGGATATCGCCGAAACCAAGGTGGAGCAGGTCGTGGCCTTCGCAAGGCAAAACGAACATCCGTTGCGGTGTGTGATGGAGGAAATGTAAATGATTGCCCAGGAACTTGAAGTCAGCTTGCACATGGCTTTTGTCGACGCAAGGCAAAAGCGCCACGAATTGATCACGGTGGAACATCTCCTGCTCGCGATGCTGGATAATCCGGCTGCGGCCGAGGTGTTGCGCGCATGTGGGGCCGACATGGAGGATTTGCGCCATGCGCTGAACGAATTCCTGCATGACCATACGCCCATCATGTCCGGTACCGAGGAAATAGACACGCAGCCCACGCTGGGATTCCAGCGCGTCATCCAGCGTGCCATATTGCATGTCCAGTCTTCGGGAAAGAAGGAAGTGACTGGGGCGAACGTGCTGGTCGCGATCTTCGGCGAAAAGGATTCCCATGCGGTTCATTTCCTGCACCAGCGAGGCATCAACCGACTGGATGTCGTGAATTACATTTCGCACGGCATCAGCAAGGTCGGACAGCCCCAGTTGGCCAAGGGGGAAACCGAAACAGAAGGCGAGCATGAGCAGTCGGCGACAGGCGCCCTCGAGAATTTCACGGTAAACCTGAACGCCATGGCCCTTGCCGGAAAGATCGACCCGCTCATCGGAAGATCGCAGGAACTCGACAGGGTGATACAAACGCTCTGCCGCAGACGCAAGAACAACCCCCTGCTCGTAGGGGAAGCCGGAGTGGGGAAAACCGCGATCGCAGAAGGGCTTGCGCGCAGGATCATCGAAGGCGAGGTACCCGATCTGTTGAAACACAGCCGCGTCTATTCGCTCGACATGGGCGCGCTGCTTGCAGGAACGAAATACCGGGGAGATTTCGAGCAGCGGCTCAAAGCGGTCCTGAAGCAGCTTACGGATCACCCCAGCAGCATCCTGTTCATCGATGAAATTCACACTCTGATCGGGGCTGGAGCGGCTTCCGGCGGCTCGCTCGACGCATCGAACCTTCTCAAGCCCGCGCTGAGTTCCGGACAGATCAAATGTATCGGCGCCACGACCTATCTCGAATACCGAGGCATCTTCGAGAAGGATCACGCGCTGTCGCGCAGGTTCCAGAAAATCGACGTGGAAGAACCCAGCATAGCCGACACGATCGCCATCCTGCGCGGCCTGAAATCACGCTTCGAGGCCCATCATCAGGTCAAGTACAGCTCTGCCGCCCTATCCACCGCAGTGGAATTGTCCGCGCGCTACATCAACGACCGCCATCTTCCGGACAAGGCGATAGACGTGATGGACGAAGCGGGAGCGGCTCAGCGCATTCTGCCCAAATCGAAACAGAAAAAAGTGATCGGCAAGCAGGATATCGAGGAGATCATCGCGAAAATCGCGCGCATCCCTTCGCGCCAGATTTCCGTCGACGACAGGAGCGCACTCAAGATGCTCGACCGGGATTTGAAGGCGGTCGTGTTCGGACAGGAAAAAGCGATAGACACGCTTTCAGCCGCGATCAAAATGGCGCGCAGCGGCCTTGGCAATCCGCAAAAACCCATAGGCGCTTTCCTGTTCTCGGGCCCCACCGGCGTCGGCAAAACAGAAGTTGCGCGGCAGCTCGCCTACGCGCTCGGCATCGAGCTCATCCGCTTCGACATGTCCGAATACATGGAACGCCATGCGGTTTCACGCCTCATCGGCGCCCCCCCCGGATATGTCGGTTTCGAACAGGGCGGGCTCCTCACCGAGGCGGTTACCAAACATCCCTACTCGGTGCTGCTTCTCGACGAAATCGAAAAAGCGCACCCCGATATATTCAACATTCTGCTGCAGGTGATGGACCATGGCACTCTGACCGACAACAACGGCAGGAGGGCCGATTTCAGGAATGTCATCATCATCATGACGACCAATGCAGGCGCCGAAGCCCTGTCGAAAACCCCGATCGGATTTTCGCAGAAAAAGGAGGCCGGGGACGAAATGACGGAAATCAAGCGTCTCTTTACCCCGGAATTCAGAAACCGCCTGGATGCGATTGTTTCATTCTCCGCGCTTGACGAGGCGATCATACTGCGCGTCGTCGACAAGCTCCTGATACAGCTCGAAGAGCAATTGCACGACAAGAAGGTGGAAATCGCTTTCACCCCCGCGCTCAAGGCTTATCTCGCCAGAAACGGGTTCGATCCCCTGATGGGAGCAAGGCCCATGGCGAGACTGATCCAGGATACGATACGGCGCGCGCTTGCCGACGAACTGCTTTTCGGCCGGTTGGCGGGCGGCGGAGAAGTCGAAGTGGATGTGGACGAAAACGACAGGATCCTGCTCCATTTCTCGATGGAAGCGGAAAAAGTGGAATAAGTCGCTCCAGCATCGCCGTTCCCGGACAGCGATGTTGCATATTGCCCCGGATGAGCTATCTTGAATCATGTTTCATTCGAGATGGGCGCCGGATATGATCAGGTTTCTGCTGCCGGGTATTGCAATCGGACTCACGCTGCTTTCGTCCGCCATTCCGCTCTACGCATCCACGCTCTATAATACTTCCTTCAATTCATTCGATTCCCCTTCACCCTACGAAGCGCAAAACCTCTGGATCGGCGCCGCGATCTTCGCGTTCCTGCTGACCCTGAGGTTGAAGCGCAAAGGGGACGACAACCTGGGGAAAATCACGCAGTGGCAGTCGGTCATGGAGTCGCTGCCATTTGCCGCGGCATTGTTCGACAGGAACGGACGCTGCACCGAAATCCTCTCCACCGGGCAGGACATGCATGGCAACATATGGAAAGGGCATTATCTTCATGAAGCTTTGCCGCCGGATAGCGCCAAAAGGATTCTGGAAGCGGTCCGAAAAACATTCGACACCGGAACCCCTGAACGCTTCGAGTATGCCCTGCAGTTTTCCGGGGAACGGCAGTGGTACGAAGGCAGCACCGCGCTCGCCGGCAATCCGAGACGGCAGGTGTTATGCGTTTGCCGCGACATCACCCAGCCGAAAACGGCGGAAATCACGAATAACCAGGAAAGAGAGCTCTGGTTGTCCACGTTGCAATCATTGAGCAATGGCGTGATCACAACCGACTTGTACGGCTTTGTCAATTATCTCAACCCGGAAGCCGAAAAGCTTACCGGATGGCAGCGCCAGAAAGCGGAAGGAGCCCCGCTTTCCTCCATATTCAGAATCCTCCATGAAGACAGTCGGGAAACTGCGGAAAACCCGGCTCTGCTCGCACTGCGCAAAAGCGGCATCGTCAGGTCAGGGAACAATCTGCTCATGATCCGCAAGGATGGTTCGGAATTCAGCATAGACGAATCAGCAGCGCCGATATCGGACAAGACCGGAGAGGTCGTCGGCGCCGTGGTCGCATTTCACGACATCACCGGCAATAATACGCTGTTGTGGCAGGCAAGCCACGATGCATTGACCGGATTGCTCAATCGGGTTTTGCTGCATGACCGCCTGGTGCATTCGATGGCTAGCGTAAAAAGGCAGGGGAAAATTCTTGCAGTGCTGTTCCTCGACCTGGATGGATTCAAGTCGGTAAACGACAACCTGGGGCATCCAGTGGGCGACATGCTGTTGAAGGAAGTCGCCTTCAGGCTGAAAGCGGTGGTCAGGGCCGAAGACACTACCGCCCGTATCGGAGGGGACGAATTCGTGGTATTGCAGAGCGCTTCCGACAGGAGCGAAGTAAAAAGCTGCCTGGACCGCATCATGGGTACGATCAATACGCCCTTCTTCATGGATGGCATGCAGGTTTCCATTTCGTCGAGCATAGGCGTCGTGCTCTACCCGGAAATCGACAGCGAACCCGAAATGCTCCTGAGACAGGCCGATATGGCGATGTATCATGCCAAGCAGTCCGGGCGGAACCGCTACCATTTCTTCGACCAAAGCATGTCCATCGCGCAAAACAGCAATCACGAGCGCCAGAAGAGAATTTCATCCGCACTGAAAAATGGAGAATTATGCCTGTTCTACCAGCCGAGAATCAATTTGAGAACAGGAAAGGTGGCGGGACTCGAAGCATTGATTCGCTGGCAGGATCCCGACCTTGGCATGCTGATCCTTCCCCGCGACTTCCTGCCCGCCGTCCAGGACACGAAACTGATTGTCGAAATCGGCACCTGGGTGATCGAAACCGTCCTGGGACAGATGCAGTCCTGGCAAAATCACGGACTCGAAATCAATGTCAGCATCAACGTTTCCGGACGCCAGATCCAGGATCCGGATTTTACCGGGATGCTCAGGCGCTTGTTCGACAAATACATCGAAGTGTCGCCTGACCGGATAGAACTCGAAATTCTCGAGACTACGGCGATGCCGGATTTCCATCTCCTGCAACAAATCCTGGTTTCCTGCCGGGAAATCGGGGTCAAGCTTTCACTCGACGATTTCGGAACGGGTTATTCCTCGCTTTCCTACATCAAGAAACTGCCTGTCGACATGCTCAAGATAGACCAGAGCTTCGTGAGCGACATGCTCGAAAACAAGGACAATCTTGCACTGATCCGGAGCATTCTCAGCATGTCCAGAATTTTCAACCGTGGAGTGATCGCGGAAGGCATGGAGTCGGCCAATCAAGGCAAGATGCTGATTCGAATGGGCTGCAAACTCGCGCAGGGCTATGCCATTGCCAAACCGATGCCAAGCGAGAACATTCCGGAATGGATGGAAAGCTGGCCGCAGAATCCGGGATGGATGAAACGACTGCATTAGAACGCCTTCACGAGCCTGGCGAATCGGGAGAAATCCTCGTTCGTTCCGCCTTCTCCATAGCGCAAGGCGACATAAAGCTGGACTATTGGGAAAATGCGTGAGGCAACGCTAGGCTGGAGGGCCGCAATCCTGTTCGCATAATCCAGAGGCCCTTCGGATGAGATTCTTGCCATACCCTTTCTTTCCATTTTCCTGCAAAAGAGGAGATAAGCTTCCTGCACTCTGTCCTGCCCGGTGCGTCTCACCCGAATCAGCAGAAACAGCGTCGCCGCAAGAAAAAAAAGCGAAATCGCAGCGGAGAGCGTGACAGCGATATCCCTCAAGCTCGCCCCTTCCATTCCGAAATTGCTGAAGAGGCGCTTCTGCTTCTCCTCCCCGTAACCGACGACCCATTGATTCCAGGCATTGGCTGCCGCATCCCAGCCGAAACGGAAATTTCTGAGCCAGGCAACGTCGCTTCCCATCATGATGGGGAGCGACGACGGCAAGGCTGCAGAAGCGCCGGATTCTATCCTCATGGGCGCAACGCTGGCAGTGGGATCGATCCTCACCCATCCCCTGCCCGCCTCCCAAATCTCGACCCAGGCATGGGCATCGGACTGGCGCACGATCAAGTAGCGCCCGATAGGATTGATTTCGCCTCCCTGATAACCCGTGACGATCCTGGCAGGCACCCCCGCCGCGCGCATCAGGAAGGCGAAGCTGGAAGCATAATGCTCGCAAAATCCGCTCCGGGTTCCGAACAGAAAATCGTCCATCTGCTCTGATTTGAGTAATGGCGGACTCAAGGTGTAAACGAAATGATGATCCCGATAAAACCGGATCGCATGCCTCACGATGTCCTCCGGATTTTCTCCCCTCCAGGATCGGGCCAGGGCTTCGGCCTTCGGATTCATACCTGCGGGTATCCTGACCGCCTCGATGAGATTGCTGTCCGATTCGTCCAGGCCCGCATTGAACCTGAGGCTCGAAGTCATTGCATAACGCATCCTGTTGATTACGGGCATCGCTGCAAGTATCTGACGGTCGGCCGTGATCGAACTCCCCTGTGGGTGGGATAGCGGCATGTCGAGCGCGAAAAGCCAGTTTCTGCCGCTGGGTTCGAGCATCACGTCGTAGCTTGTCAATTCACCCAGGCCGCGCAGGGACGCCCCGGATGGCCGCGGCTTGCCCGCAGACCAGGTTCTTCCGTCATAGTCCCACAACACAGGCCCCCGCCAGTAAAGTTCGCTCCTCGCGGGCATGTCCGACCTGAAATCGACCCTGAACGCAACCTCGCCCGAAAGGACGAGATTGCTGATGCTCCCTGGAGAGAGCGAATCGCTCAGGCCGCTGGACGCACTCCCTGCACTGTGCGGAAGCGACCATATCGGCGCAATGCGTGGAAACAGCAGGAAAAGCACCAAGGCAAATGGCACGGCCTGCAGCAGCAGGATTGAAGCCGATCTCAGGCAAACCTTCACATCCGGGACGCCCGTTCTGTTGTTGACCCCGACCAGATTCGCAGTCAGGAATACGACCAGAGCAAGCATTGCCGCAGTGACCGGCAGCGATTGCGTATCGAAGAACCAGGTCAGGATGAGGAAGTAGCCGAGGAACAATACCAGCGCCGCATCGCGTCTGTCTTTCAGTTCCAGGAGCTTCAGGCAGATGAGCAGCGCAAGCAGCGCCATCCCGGCTTCCCGGGAGAACAGGGTGCCATATTGCAGGTAAACCCCGCAAGCCGCCCCTATGGCGACAGATTTGAGCAGCCATTCGTTTCGATATTTCAGAAGACTGAAAGCCGATATGGCAAGACAAACCAGGATAATCCAGGCCGGGAACAGCCTGAAAAGCGGGCCGAGCGTCAATACTACGGCAAGCGTAAGCCAGGATGAGCGCATGGTCACGGCTCGAAAAGCGCGAGCGCTTCCAGTACGCGCAGCTTTTGCGCTTCCCCGCTCCCGACAGGAACCGTCTTTCCGGGCAGGCGCAACCCGAAACACCTGCCTTCTGAATGGGCATCCAAGGCCATTCCGGCAAGTTTGGACAGGCGGGCCTCCACATCGCCTTCAAGACTGCTCCATTCGAGCCAGAGACCTCCCGCTCCCTTCAATTCGTCGAATTCCTTGACCTGCACCCCCCTTTCCCTGGCAAGGCTTTTCCAGGCGATGCGACTGGGCGAGTCGCCTGGACGATATGCCCTCAATCCTGAAAAATCATCGTGCCCCGAAAAAGGCGTACCGCCGATGTTCGAATCGCTTCCGGACGGATGAGGAAAATGCGCCGAAGGAGATGGATAAACGAGGCAGTTCATGGTCAATTCGACGTAGGACCATGCGCGGAACAGGCCGAGCGGATAAAGCGTGAACAGGGTGAAACGCCCTGGATTGAGCAACCCACGCTTTTTTGCCGGAAGGGAGAATTCCGCAACGCCGGTCCTCCCCTTCTCCACATCGATGAAAGTCTTGCGTCCCCCGGCGAGAAGACCGATGCTGTATCTTCCCTTCTCCCCGCTTTCGATATGCACTCTGAAATGGGCATCCTCCCCCGCGAAAACCGGAGCCGCCTTCCCCGCATCGAGCTTGAGCTGCGCCAGGTTCGCAAAGGCATGAAAAATCGAAACCAGGGACATGCTCGCCAACAGGAAAGTGAGCGCGAAACCCAGGCTCAAGCCGTAATTGATGGAGCCTGTCAGCATCAGGAATAGAATCAGCGCAAACAGCATGCCCTGTCTGGTGGGCAGGATATAGATCCGCCTTTGATCCAGCACGACGCTTTTTTCAGGAGGCGCGCGGCGAACCATCCATTTGAAGGGCAGCTTCATTTCTTCATGGAACGGCCACTTCGCTTAACAGCATATCGGATGGGCAAATGCGGGCATAATCCTGCGCCGGGACCAGGCGGTGATCCACGACGCTCGCCAGTACGGCCTGGACATCCTCGGGCAGAACCATATCTCGCCCCGCCAGATAAGCCCAGGCGCGGGAAGCGGCAAGCAGGGCGAGTCCCGCTCGCGGACTCAATCCGTTCATGAATTCAGGATTCGTGCGGCTGTACTTCAGTATGGCCTGCAGGTAATCGATCAAGGCGCTGGAAGCGCGAATTTGCCTCACCTTCTCCTGCAACAGATGCAATTCCGCCCGCTCCATGCGGGGCGAGAGGCGCGAGATGATTTCCTTGCGCGAACTGCCCTGAAGCAGCAATCTTTCCGCTTCAGGGTCGGGATAACCGAGCTGGATGCGCATCATGAAGCGATCGAGTTGCGATTCCGGAAGCGGAAAGGTGCCGACCTGATCGACCGGATTTTGCGTGGCAATGACAAAAAACGGCTCGGGCAACGGCCTCGTTTCGCCTTCCACAGTCACCTGCCCTTCTTCCATAGCCTCCAGAAGCGCACTCTGCGTTTTGGGCGTGGTGCGATTGATTTCATCGGCAAGAATCAGGTTGGCGAAAATCGGTCCAGGATGAAATTTGAAATCCCCGGTTTCCCGATCGAATATCGATACCCCGAGTATGTCGGCCGGGAGCATGTCGCTCGTAAACTGGACCCGCCTGAATTCGAGTCCCATGGAACTCGAAATCGCATGGGCCAGTGTGGTTTTCCCGACCCCTGGCAGATCCTCGATAAGCAGGTGCCCGCGAGCCAGCATGGCGGCAAGCGCGAGGCGTATCTGCCTTTCCTTGCCGAGAACGACGGAGGCGACCTGCTCGATGATGGGTTGGATGGACATATTGATTCGAATTATAGCCGAGCGGGCTGCTAAAATAGAATCATGAATGCACCCGAATTTGCCATCTTCAGCCATCCCGACTGCCTGCTGCATGAGATGGGCAGAAACCACCCCGAATGTCCGGACAGGCTGCCCGCGATAATGGATCAGCTCATCGCAACGGGTCTCGACATCCATTTCCTTCACATGGAAGCGCCGCTTGCCGAAATTGAAGCAATCCGGCGCGTCCATTCCAGGGATTACGTCGAAAGGATCATAGCCTCATCCCCGGAATCAGGCCATCTGTGGCTCGATCCGGATACCGCGATGAATCCCCATACCTTGAGTGCCGCAATGCGCGCTGCCGGAGCCGTCGTATCGGCTGTGGATCATATCGTCTCGGGAAAAATAAAAAGCGCTTTCTGCAATATCAGACCCCCCGGCCACCATGCGACTCGGAACAGGTCGATGGGGTTCTGCATCTTCAACAATGTCGCGATCGGAGCCGCCCACGCCCTGGAACATCATGGCCTGGAACGGGTAGCGATCGTCGATTTCGATGTCCATCACGGCAACGGCACGGAAGATATTTTCTCGGACAATCCGGCAGTCATGATGACCTCGATCTTCCAGCATCCCTTCTATCCCTTCAGCGGAATCGAAGGACGCTCGAAGCGGATGATAAACATCCCGCTCCCGGCAGGCAGCGACGGGAAGGCATTGAGGGAAGCAGTTGAAAAATACTGGATTCCGGCGCTCGAAGCATTCATGCCCGAGATGATCTTCTTTTCGGCGGGCTTCGATGCGCACAGGGACGACGATATGGCAGGCCTCAATTTCGTCGATGCCGATTACGCCTGGATGACCCTGAAAATCAAGGAGATTGCGGACAAGCATGCAAACGGCAGGATGATCTCTACGCTCGAAGGCGGCTATGAACTGCATGCGCTCGGGCGCGCCGCCGCCGCCCACATCAGGGCGCTCGCCGGGCTATGAACCCAGTATGAGCGCAGCAGCCACGCGCCTGCCTTCGTCCATCAGGATATTGTAGGTGCGGCAGGCAGCGGCACAATCCATGACTTCGATACCGATACGCGCATCATACAGATTGCGAAACAACTTCGGATGGGGAAAGCGCTGCGTTTGCCCCGTTCCGAGCAGCACGATTTCGGGCGATGCATTCACCAACGGTTCGAAATCGTTCTCGCAAAGCGCCTCGAAACCGGATACCCGCCACGCGCCCGCCGGTTCACCGGGAAGCACGATCAGGCTGTGTTCGATGCGCGTCCTGTCGATCATCACGTAACCCGCTCCATAGCCCGTGAAGCGGTTGAATGTGGAAGGGTTATCCTGGTGCAGTTTCATGGGGAACCTCCGATTCCAGCCTTTGCAGCACTTGATGTTGTCAGGTAAGATTATAGCTTTTTGCGGGCATCCTGCCCAAGCGGGAAAGTGGACGGACAAATGCAACCGATTTTCAAATCAGCCAAACTTTCCAATGTCTGCTACGACATCAGGGGGCCTGTCATGGCTCATGCAAAGCAGATGGAGGAGGAAGGGCACCGCATCATCAAGCTCAATATCGGCAATCCCGCCCCGTTCGGTTTCGATGCGCCCGAAGAAATCATCGTGGATGTGATCCACAATCTTCCCAACGCATCAGGCTATTCGGACTCGAACGGTCTTTTCTCGGCGCGCAAGGCAATCATGCATTACACGCAGGAAAAGAAAATCCAGAACGTGCGGATCGAGGACATTTATATCGGGAACGGGGTTTCCGAACTGATCGTGATGGCGATGCAGGGCCTTTTGAACAGCGGCGATGAAGTGCTGATTCCGTCCCCCGACTATCCGCTCTGGACTGCGGCCGTGACGCTCGCAGGCGGCACTCCCGTCCATTATGTCTGCGACGAGCAATCGGACTGGCTTCCGGACTGCGACGACATCCGGGGGAAAATCACGCCCAACACGCGAGCCATCGTCCTCATCAATCCCAACAATCCGACCGGGGCGCTTTATCCCGTGGAGCTGCTGCGCGAAATCGTCGACATCGCAAGAACCCATCAGCTCATCGTCTACTCCGACGAAATCTACGACAAGGTGCTCTACGACGGAAATTCCCACACCTCGATCGCATCCCTGGCGGAAGGCGTGCTTTGCATCACTTTTTGCGGGCTTTCCAAGAATTACCGCGCCGCCGGATACCGGGCGGGATGGCTCGTGATTTCCGGAGAAAAACATCACGCCGCCGATTACATCGAGGGACTCACCATGCTCGCCTCCATGCGGCTTTGCGCCAATGTCCCCGCGCAATACGGCATACAGACCGCTCTTGGAGGATATCAGAGCATCAACGACCTGGTGGCGCCTGGCGGCAGGCTCTGCAAGCAAAGGGACGCGGCATGGGAGCTTCTGACTTCCATTCCCGGGGTGAGCTGCGTCAAACCCAAGGCTGCGATGTATCTTTTCCCGAAGCTGGACCCTAAAATGTACCCGATCGCGGACGACCAGCAGTTCGTGCTGGAATTGCTGCAGAAGGAAAAAGTGCTGGTGGTCCAGGGAACGGGATTCAACTGGATCGAACCCGATCATTTCAGGGTGGTGTTCTTGCCGAACGTCGATGATCTGACGGAGGCGACCGGGCGCATCGCGCGTTTCCTGGATCATTACCGCAAGCGCCATTTCGCCTGATCCAATTCTAAAGACAAGCCGGGATAAAACATGAAAGCAATCAATGTAGGTCTTCTTGGAATCGGCACCGTGGGTTCCGGAACCTTCAGAGTGCTCGAGAGAAATGCGGAAGAAATCACCCGCAGGGCGGGACGCGAAATCAGGATAAGCATGATCGCCGACCGCGACATCGAAAAGGCGAAGCAACTCGCAGGGGATGTGGAAGTCACGAATGACGCATTCCGGGTGGTCGCAAGCCCGGACATCGACATCGTGGTCGAGCTCATAGGCGGCACGACCATTGCGAAGGAGCTCGTACTTGCTGCGATAAAAAACGGCAAGCATGTAGTTACAGCGAACAAGGCATTGCTCGCCCTGTACGGCAACGAAATCTTCGAGGCCGCGCAACAGGCCGGCGTGATCGTCGCCTTCGAAGCTGCGGTCGCAGGGGGCATCCCCATCATCAAGGCGCTGCGCGAAGGCTTGACCGCGAACAGGATAGAATGGATCGCAGGCATCATCAACGGCACCAGCAACTATATCCTCTCGGAAATGCGCGAGAAGGGCGCGAGCTTCGAGGATGCGCTGAAGGATGCACAGGCGCTGGGCTATGCCGAAGCGGACCCCACTTTCGACATCGAAGGAATCGATGCCGCGCACAAGCTCACCCTGATGGCATCGATCGCCTTCGGTATCCCCACCCAGTTCGATAAAGCCTATACGGAAGGCATATCGGAACTGACTCGCGAGGATATCGCCTACGCGGAAGCACTCGGCTACAGGATCAAGCTCCTCGGCATCACCAAGCGCGTCGAAAAAGGGATCGAGCTTCGCGTCCACCCCACCCTGATTCCCGCAAAACGCCTGATCGCAAATGTGGAAGGGGTGATGAACGCGATCCTGGTGCGAGGGGACGCGGTGGGCGCGACCATGTATTACGGAGCGGGCGCAGGTTCCGAACCCACAGCTTCCGCTGTGGTAGCCGATCTCGTCGACGTGACGCGGATGCATACGGCGGACCCCGAGCATCGCGTTCCCCATCTTGCATTCCAGCCCGATGCGATGTCGGATGTCGAAATCCTGCCAATCTCGGAAGTCGAGACTTCCTATTACCTCAGGATGCGCGCATTCGACAGGCCCGGGGTGCTTGCGGATGTGACGCGCATCCTCGCCGATCTTGCCATCTCGATCGACGCCATGGTGCAGAAGGAGCCTCACGAAGGGGAGGAGCAGGTCGACATCATCATGCTCACCCACAGGACGCTGGAGAAGCATATCGACAGCGCGATCTCGAAAATCGAGGCGCTCCCTGCGATTTCAGGGCGCGTCAAAAGAATCCGTCTCGAAGAACTCAACAGGAACTGAAATGAACCATTACACCGGCCTCATCGAACGCTACAGGGACCGCCTACCGGTAGGATCCGACACCCCGATCGTCTCCCTCGGGGAAGGCAATACCCCGCTCATCGAACTCAAAAACCTGCCCAAAAGAATCGGCCGCGATGTGCGTATCCTGGTGAAATTCGAAGGACTCAATCCGACAGGCTCCTTCAAGGACAGGGGCATGACCATGGCGGTCACCAAGGCGGTGGAAGCGGGTTCGAAAGCGATCATCTGCGCTTCCACCGGAAACACATCGGCTTCCGCGGCAGCCTACGCTTCCCGTGCCGGAATCACGAGCTTCGTCCTGATCCCGGAGGGCAAGATCGCGCTCGGAAAACTCTCCCAGGCGATGATGCATGGGTCGGTGGTCATACAGATCAAGGGCAATTTCGACGACGGCATGCGCCTCGTGCGGGAAGTCGCGGAAACCGCGCCGGTGACGATCGTCAATTCCGTGAATCCTTATCGGCTCCAGGGCCAGAAAACAGCGAGCTTCGAAATCATCGAGGAACTCGGGGATGCGCCCGACTATCATGCGCTTCCCGTGGGAAACGCGGGCAACATCACGGCGCACTGGATAGGCTATTCGGAATCCCTCTGCCTGGAAACCCATGCCTGCGTGCATTGCAACGGAAAATGTCCCTACCACAAGACGGTCGCTGCATCGAAGCGCCCGAAGATGCTGGGCTACCAGGCGGCAGGCTCTGCACCATTCTCGCGCCTCGCATTCGTGGACGATCCCGAGACGGTCGCAACCGCGATCAGGATAGGCCACCCCGTTTCCTGGAAACAGGCCTGGCAGGTCAAGGAGGAGTCGGGAGGATGGTTCGACGAATGCACCGATTCCGAAATCCTGAAAGTCCAGAAGCTGCTCGCCATAAGCGAAGGCATCTTCTGCGAACCGGCTTCGGCCACTTCGCTTGCAGGGGTGCTGATGGATCTGGAGCGTGGAAAAATCCCGGAAGGCTCGACCATCGTCTGCACTTTGACGGGCCACGGCCTCAAGGATCCGGATACCGCGATCGCCCAGAGCACGCGGCCCGTCACGGTGGATGCGACCCGCGACTCGATCGAAAAGATCATACTGGACAACATGGAAAAATAAGCGCCCGAACTATCTGGCGGATTTCCAAATCCGGTGTATGATTGGTCCAACTCTGAAATATTCTGACTATCAATTGCACGCCGACGGCTTCGCCTGGTCGGGGGGATTCTACGAGAGCGGCAGAAGCGACTGGTAGGCCGCATCCGGCTTGCCGGAGCGCAACAGCGCAATCGCGTCGTCCACCTCGTCCGCCCAGGCGGAACCGATGCAGCACAGGCAAGTTGCCCATAAAACCGTCCGGCAGCGCTTCACAGCCATCCCCCCATTTTTTATCGATATAGCGGGATCATACATTGTTTCGAAATGTTAAACCCTGCATGGAGATAGGTGTTTTTCCCGCAAAATCTCAAGGAAATGCGCGCCTTCGTTGATCACCCGCCTTTCTGCCTATATAATGCACAATATATTGCACGTTATTCTGCAACACAGGAGGCATCATGGGGATTTCTGCACGCGACGTGGTGGCTTTTTCCCAGGCGAGAGCCAATTTTTCAGAATTGGCCGAACAGGTCAAAGCCGGGGCGGAAAAGATCATCACAAAAAACGGCGAGAGCTATGTCGCCCTGATCGACGCCGAACGGCTCGATTATTACCATCAGTTGGAGCGCGAGCGCATACACCTGTTGCTGGTCGACGAGATCGAAAAAGGCCTGGATGACATGGCTGCCGGCAGGGTGAAGGATGCGCGCCAAGCCATACTGAAGCTCAAGAGACAGCGCACTTGAGCGCGAGCCGGTGATCCCCGCCAAGCTGACCGCAAACTTCGAGCGAAACCTCGAAGCCATCGAGACCTATCTCGCCACTGCAGAATTTCCTCAAGGCTATGACCGCCTGCTGGATGATCTGTTCCATACCCTGATTCCCAACCTCGAGCGCTTCCCTTCGGCGGGGCGGCCGTTCCTTGAACGTCCTGTGCATTCGGTGGAAGCGGCAAATGCCCTTGAACGCCTCCAATCGAAATTGCATGGCTGTGAATTGCGCGAATACCTGTTCGCCGATTATCTGGTGCTTTATGCGCAATTCTCCGGAGTCATTCATTTGCTGGCGATCAAACATCACCGTCAACTCTCGTTCGATTTCCAGTCCCTATGGCCGGGAAATTGATGTCTCCGGCAAGGCTGCATGCTTTTCGGCAAGCGACTTCAGCAAGGGAACGGCTTCCCTGTACTGTCTGAGGGGCATGTCGAGTTCCGCCGCGAGCAGATTGCGACCGTCCGGACTCAGCCTGACCGCAGCCTTCTGGAATGCAGCTTCCTCGAAAACGTTTACGACCGAAGATGCAGGCCCTTCCTGTGCAAACGAGGCCAGCGAAAAGACCATCGACATGACCACAATTCCAGCTTGCGGAATAAGCTCCCCTGCTTCGTCAAATTGTTTTGCACACTCCAACATGTAACATCTTATTCACTTGGTAGTATGGCGTTGCTGAATTGTCAATGCATTATATTCAACATGTTGATAATAAATTGATATATTCAGCATTCCTCACGTGAGGAAGGGAGGTTCGCCATGATCAGGCAATGGACGTGACCTGAAGGCGCATGGAGAGATCGATGGCCTCGATATCCTTGGTGAGCGATCCTATGGAAATCCTGTCGACCCCGGTCTGGGCGATTTCGCTCACGTTTTCCAGCGTGATGCCGCCGGAGGCTTCGAGCAGCGCGCGTCCCGCCGTGTATTTCACAGCCCGGCTCAAGCCTTCGACATCGAAATTGTCGAGCAGGATGAGCTTCGCTCCGGCATTCAATGCCTCATCCAGCTCTCCCATATTCTCCACTTCGATCTGAACGGGAACACCGGGGACTTCGGAAGCGGCTTTCAGCGCGGATTTCACCCCGCCGCAGGCCATGATGTGGTTTTCCTTGATCAGGATCGCGTCATATAGCCCCATTCTCTGGTTCCGCCCCCCCCCCACCCGCACCGCGTATTTCTGGGCAAACCTGAGTCCAGGGAGGGTTTTGCGGGTATCCATGACGGCGGCGCGGGCGCCTTCCACCGCCTTCACGAAGCGCCGTGTTTTTGTCGCGATGCCGGAGAGCAGTTGCAGGAAATTGAGCGCGGAGCGCTCCGCCGTAAGGAGCGCCCTTGCATTGCCACGGACCGTGCAGAGGGTTTGATCGGGGTGGATCTCATGCCCTTCGCCTGCATGCCACAGAATCTCGACTGCCGGATCGAGCTTCCTGAACGAGGATTCGAACCATGGAGAACCGCATAGGATTGCTTCCTCCCGGCTCACTACCGTGGCATGCGCAAGCGCGTCAGCGGGAATCAGGCTCGCCGTGACATCACCCCCCCCTATGTCCTCGTCGAAGGCCCTGCATACATCCTGTTCGACTGCTTCGAGCAAATCCATGGGTCCGGCTCAAAAAAACATCATTCTACCCGATCATCCCCATGCCTGGCAGCCTCGATATCGGCCTTGCAGAAATATTCGGCTTCGAGCCAGAGCACGTTGATAATGCCGAAAGCCATGGCCAACCCCACTCCAAGAATCCAAGAAAAATACCACATGAGTTATCCTTTCAATACACGCTGTGCTCGTTCGCCCGGATGGTTTCGACCGTGATTTTCCCTCTCAGCACCCTGTAAACCCACGATGTATAGGCGAGGATGATGGGGAGAAAAAACACGACCACCCAGAACATGATCTGCAGCGTCCCGTGACTGGATACGGCATCCCATATCGTCAGGCTGCTTCTCGGATCGGAACTCGAAGGCATGATGAAGGGGAACATCGCGATTCCCGCAGTCAGGATCACACCCGCGAGCGACACCGAACTCGATACGAAGGCCATGATCGCCCTACCGCTCGATGAAAACGCGATCGAAAGGAATGCCCCCAGGAAACCAAGAGCCGGCGCAAGCCAGAGCACGGGATAGGCGCCGTAGTTGGAAAGCCACGCGCCCATCGATTTCTCGACCGCCTTGTCGAGCGGCGTGGACGGGACGTTCATGGACAGCATGGAGACGATTTTGTATCCCTCCATCCCATTGATTATCCATGCTCCTGCCGCAGCGAAGGAGAGGATGAGCACGATCGCAGCATATTTCCCTGCCTGGACAGCGCGTTTTTCGATGACGCCCTCCGTCCTGATCCTGAGATAGGCCGCCCCATGCATCACCAGCATCGAGAGGCTCACGACCCCGACCAGAAGCGCGAATGGATTGAGCAGCGCCCAGAACGTTCCGCTATAGGTGACGCGCATGTCAGGATCGTAGCTGAACGGCACACCCTGCAACAGATTCCCGAAAGCGACCCCGAAAATGAGGCTGGGTACGAACCCGCCTGCGAACAGGCCCCAGTCCCACGCCGAGCGCCATCTTGGATCCGCGACCTTGCTGCGGTAATCGAAACCGACAGGCCTGAAGAAAAGCGCGAACAAGGTCAATATCAGGGCGATGTAAAAACCCGAGAACGCAGTCGCATACACGAGCGGCCAAGCTGCGAAAATCGCCCCTCCTGCGGTAATGAACCAAACCTGATTCCCATCCCAGGTTGCCCCCACGGAATTGATGATCACTCGCCGCTCCTCGTCGTTCTTGCCGAGGAAGGGAAGCAACGCGCCTACACCGAGATCGAAACCATCCGTGACCGCGAAACCGATCAGCAGGACGCCGACGAAGAGCCACCAGATGACTTTGAGTGTCGCATAATCGAATACCATGATTCCTCCCTCCTTAAGCTTGGCCGTAGCGGCCGTTGTGCAGACTTTGCGGCCCAAGCCTGGCGTACTTGAACATCAGGAAAAGTTCTGCGGCAAGCAACAGGCTGTAGAAACCGACGAATCCCGCGAGGCTGAAATAAACGCTGGATGGCGCGAGATTCGACGTGCTGAGGCTGGTCGGCAGAATACCGCTGATGGTCCATGGCTGCCGTCCGTATTCGGCGACGAACCAGCCCATTTCCGCCGCCATCCAGGGCAGCGGAATGCTGTAGAGCGCAAGTTTCAGGAGCGTCCTTTGTTCGCTGATGGTGCGCTTTGCCACGAAATAGAACGCCGTGGCGAAGAGGATCAGGAACCAGAATCCCAGGGCCACCATGACCCTGAATGTCCAGAACATCGGCGCAACCCTTGGAATTGTGTCGTCCGCCGCCTTCCTGATCTCGTCATCCGTCGCATCGACCACTTTCGGGGTGTATTTTTTGAGCAGCAAACCGTAGCCCAGGTCTTCCCTGGATTTTTCGAAAAGCGCCAGAGTTCCCGGACTCTTGTCCCCGGATCTCAGTTTTTCCAGAGCCGAATAGGCGATCATCCCATCGCGGATTTTCACCTGGTTTTCAGCCTTCAACTCGGCAATCCCGGTGATCTTTTCGTCCAGCGAACGCGTCGCGATCAAGCCCAGAAGATAAGGGATCTTGATCGCATAATCGGTGCTCTGCGTCGCCTCGTTCGGAAAACCGACAGCGGTGATCGCGGCAGGCGCATCGACCGTATGCCATTCCGCTTCGATAGCGGCAAGCTTCACGCGCTGCACCTCCCCCGCCGTATATCCGGACTCGTCCCCCAGCACGATGACGGAGAGGCTGGATGCGAGACCGAACCCCGCGGCAACCGCGATGGAACGCAGGGCAAACCCCTTGTCACGCCCTTTCAGTAAGTAATAGGCGCTGATCCCCAGCACGAAAACCGATGCCGTCACGTATCCCGCGGATACTGTATGGACGAATTTCACCTGTGCGACCGGATTGAAAAGAAGCTGGGTGAGGCTCGTCATCTCCATGCGCATGGTATGGTAATTGAACTCTGCCCCAACCGGGTTCTGCATCCAGCCGTTGGCGATCAGTATCCAAAGGGCGGAGAGGTTCGATCCGAGCGCCACGAGAAAGGTCACGACGAGATGCTTGACCTTCGAGAGCCTGTCCCAACCGAAGAAAAAGAGTCCCACCATGGTCGACTCGAGGAAGAAGGCCATCAAGCCCTCTATGGCGAGCGGGACACCGAAAATGTCGCCAACATAATGAGAATAATAGGCCCAGTTCGTGCCGAACTGGAATTCCATCGTAATTCCAGTCGTCACACCAAGGGCGAAATTGATCCCGAAGAGCTTCCCCCAGAATCTCGTCATGTCGCGGTAAACTTCCTTTCCGGTCATCACGTAAACCGACTCCATGATGACAAGCAAAAAGGAAAGCCCCAGGGTCAACGGGACGAAGAGGAAGTGATACAAGGCAGTTGCCGCAAATTGCAGCCGCGACAAATCGACAAGTTCAGCGGATGGCACCATGATTGGATTCCTTCAAAATTTGGGATTGGGGGAAAGCATTCGGGCTGCGACCCCGGCATCACTCAGGCTCTTGTCCTCTGGACTCGAAAACCACGCATACCAGACGAGGGCAAGGACGAGCGCCTTGACGGCAAGCACCAAGGCGATTTCGCGCCAGTACCTTTCCATTTCCGTTCTCGTTACAGGACTAAACGGCAGCTTATTTCAGCCTTTCGATGCCCAGCTTCGAGAGCATGAATTTCTCGTAAACCGGCTCTGAAGTTCCTTTTTTCATTTTGCGGATAAAATACTTTTCGAATGCGATCTTCGCCAAATGCACCCATTTGCCTTTCTTGAACCAGTTTACGTTCCTGGGTCCGATTTGCGGGATAGCGACAAATACTGCGCCGGTATCCCCCATGTCCGCGAGACAGATGGCATTCCAGGTACCGGATTCAGTCGCAGGTTTGCCTGCCAGCTCGTCCCGGATGTTGTGCGCAATGGCGGTGACCATGGTTTCGATCATGAAACCCGTCTTCGGGGCGCCCGTCGGGACGGGCGTAACTTCGACCGGTGGAATCGCGACACAAACGCCTGCGGAAAAGATATTGCGGTATTTTTTACTCCGTTGATGCTCGTCGATGAGCACGAATCCGCGCGGATTGCAAAGCCCCTCGACATTCGCCACGGCATCCACGCCTTTGAATGAGGGCAGCATCATCGAAAACTTGAAAGGAAGCTCGTGCTCCTTGATCACTTCTCCTTTGTCGTTGTGTTCAGACACGAACATCTTGCCGGGCTCGACCTTCGTCACCCTGGCGTTGGTGATCCACTTGATGTGCTTGGCTCTGAGGTCGGATTCGAGCATCCCCTTGGAGTCCCCCACTCCGGCAAGGCCCATGTGGCCGATATAAGGCTCCGAAGTCACGAAAGTCATGGGCACCTTGTCACGGATCTTGCGCTTGCGCAAATCGGCATCGAGAATGAAAGCGAATTCATAGGCGGGACCGAAGCAGCTCGCTCCTGCCATCGCCCCGACAACGATGGGGCCGGGTTCCTCGACGAACTTCTGGTAGGCTTCATTGGTTTTGACCGCGTGATCCACCGTGCAGACGGACTGGGTATGGCCGTTGACCGGCCCCGAGCCTTCGACTTCCTCGAAAGCAAGCCTGGGGCCCGTCGTGATCACGAGATAATCATAATCGACGACTTTGCCGTCAGCCAGATGAAGTTTGTTCGCATCGGCATCGATTTTCGTGACCGCCTGGGCGATGAAATCGATCCCCTTTTTTTCGAGATAGGGCCTGATTTCGAAAGTAATGTCCTCGCGGTTGCGCCAGCCGACGGCAACCCACGGATTGGATGGCACGAACTGGAATTTCTCCGAAGCGTTGATGACGGTGACCTTGTGTCCCTTGCCGACCGCTTCGTTGATCTCGTAAGCAGCGGGCATGCCCCCGGTTCCAGCTCCAAGAATGACGATATGTGCCATGGTGATCCTCCGTGGTTAAAATTTAAATAATAAATAGGGTATGCCAGAGCAAATCTCTCATCCATTATAGGACAGGCAATCTGCATGACCGCGCTTACGGACAAACTCATTAATGGCTATATAATAATCTTCTAATATTTAAACCGCAACCCCCGAAAGGCGGGAATTCCGGGCAGGCGGCGGCAGTTGAAATTCCTGAATGCATCCTCATATGGATGACATACAACAGACTGAGGAGTGATCATGCGATTGGACAAATTCACGACGCTGTTCCAGGAAGCCCTGAGCGATGCGCAAAGCATCGCCATCGGATTCGATCACGCATACATCGAGCCGCAGCATCTGCTCTTCGCCCTCATCGAACAGCAGAACGGCACGACCCCTGCCCTCTTTTCCCGCATCGGCGTCAATATCCAGCCTTTGAAGGATGGTCTCAGGAAAGCCCTGGACCGCCTTCCCAAGGTGGAAGGCCACGGCGGGGAAGTCTCCATTTCGCGCGACCTTGCCAATCTGTTCAATCTGACGGAAAAGGAAGCGCAAAAGCGCGGCGACCAATATGTCGCATCCGAACTTTTCCTGCTCGCGCTGACGCAGGACAAGGGAGAGACCGGCCAGATCCTGAAACAGCACGGGCTGAAAAGGGAAAATCTCGAAAATGCGATCTCGGCGTTGAGAGGCGGGGAAAACATCAGCAGCTCAGATGCGGAATCCGGACGGGAAGCGCTCAAGAAATATACGCTCGACCTCACTGAGCGGGCGCGGGCCGGCAAGCTCGACCCCGTGATCGGACGGGACGACGAAATCCGCCGCACGATCCAAGTGCTGCAAAGAAGAACGAAAAACAATCCCGTACTCATCGGCGAGCCTGGCGTTGGAAAAACGGCCATCGTCGAAGGCCTTGCGCAGCGCATCGTGAATGGGGAAGTCCCCGATTCACTCAAGAACAAACGCATTCTTTCCATGGACATGGCCGCCCTCCTGGCTGGAGCGAAATATCGCGGTGAATTCGAGGAAAGGCTGAAATCCGTGCTCAAGGAAGTGGCGCAGGATGAAGGAAAAATCATACTCTTCATCGACGAACTCCATACCATGGTGGGCGCGGGCAAGGCCGAAGGCGCAATCGATGCCGGAAACATGCTCAAACCCTCCCTTGCAAGGGGGGAATTGCACTGCGTCGGCGCCACCACTCTTGACGAATACCGCAAATACATCGAAAAGGATGCCGCGCTCGAACGCCGCTTCCAGAAAGTCATGGTCGATGAACCCTCGGTGGAGGACACCATCGCAATCCTGAGAGGATTGCAGGAGCGGTACGAATTGCACCATGGGGTGGATATCACCGACCCTGCCATCGTCGCAGCCGCCGAGCTTTCCCATCGCTATATCACGGACAGGTTTCTTCCGGACAAGGCGATTGATCTCATCGACGAAGCCGCAGCGCGCATCAAGATGGAAATCGACTCCAAGCCCGAAGTCATGGACAAGCTGGACAGGCGAGTCATCCAGCTCAAGATCGAACGCGAAGCGGTCAGGAAGGAAAAGGATGAAGCATCCAGAAAGCGCTTCAAGCTCATCGAAGAGGAGCTTGAACGGCTGGAGCGCGAATACAACGACCTCGAACAAATATGGAAAGCCGAAAAAGCCAAGGTTCAGGGGAGCGCGCACATCAAGGAAGAGATCGATAAACTGAAGGTCGATATCGCCAAATTCCAGCGTGAAGGCAAACTCGAGCGCGTGGCGGAATTGCAATATGGCAAACTGCCGCAACTGGAAGCGCAGCTCAAGGCTGCGGAAAAAGCCGGGGAAGCGCAACAGCCCAACAAGCTTTTGAGAACACAGGTTGGGACGGAGGAAATCGCCGAAGTCGTCTCCCGCGCAACCGGCATCCCCGTATCCAGAATGATGCAGGGCGAGCGCGAAAAACTGCTGATCATGGAAGACTATCTGCACAAGCGCGTGGTGGGCCAGGACGAAGCCGTCAGGCTCGTCGCGGATGCCATCAGGCGTTCGCGCGCGGGACTTTCCGACCCGAACAGGCCCTACGGCTCTTTCCTCTTCCTGGGGCCTACAGGCGTCGGAAAAACGGAACTGTGCAAAACCCTGGCGGAATTCCTTTTCGATTCGGAAGATCACCTGATCCGCATCGACATGTCTGAATTCATGGAAAAACATTCGGTTGCCAGGCTCATCGGCGCCCCGCCCGGCTATGTAGGCTTTGAAGAAGGCGGCTATCTCACCGAACTCGTGAGAAGGAAACCCTATTCCGTGATCCTGCTCGACGAAGTCGAAAAAGCACATCCGGATGTTTTCAACGTGCTGCTTCAGGTTCTGGACGACGGCAGGATGACGGACGGTCAGGGCAGAACCGTGGACTTCAAGAACACCGTCATCGTGATGACTTCCAACCTCGGCTCCCAGAATATCCAGGCGATGTCCGGGGACGACTACGCAGTGATCAAGCTCGCCGTGCTTGCCGAGGTAAAAACCTACTTCAGGCCGGAATTCGTCAATCGGATCGACGAAGTCGTGGTGTTCCATGCCCTTTCCGAAAACAATATCGCTTCGATCGCCAAAATCCAGCTCGCGGGCCTTGCAGCGCGCCTCGAAAAAATGGAGATGAAACTCGAGGTCACGGATGCCGCGCTCCTGGAAATCGGAAAAGCCGGATTCGACCCGGTTTACGGCGCAAGGCCATTAAAGCGCGAAATCCAATCGGCAATCGAGAACCCGCTTTCGCGCGCAATTCTGGAAGGGCGCTTCGCTCCCCGTGACACCATAACCGTGGATTTTCAGGCCGGGAAAATGAGCTTCGCGAAGACTTGACTCCTTCGGCCCGTTCGCGATACGCTCCAAGCTTTCGCCCTGCAATGGAGGAGTCATGTTCTTGAAGCATTCCGGAAAGGCGCTCGCGCTTTTTCCCCTTTTACTCGCAGCAGGTTGTTCCACTGTGGACAGCGTGGGCAGCGACATCGGTCACATGTTTTCGTCCTCCTCGGACAGTCCGATCAGGATAGAATCAGACCCGGAAGGCGCGGATGTCTACGTAATGGGTGAAAAGGTCGGAGTAACCCCGTTGAAGCTCGGGCAGAGGGCGGTTTTCCCCAACACCTATCCCAAGGACAAGGAATCCCTGTACGGGCAGGTGACATTGAAAAAAGCAGGCTGTTCCGATTACACCAAGTCGGTCAACGCGAAAATTCTCGATGTCGGACTCAAGGCGAAACTGGAATGCGGCGCCTCCTCTTCACCCTCTGCAAGTAGCGGAAGCGAAGTCAGGGAAATCAAGGAAGTCCGGTCTGCGCCGCGCCTCTCGGAGACCGTTGAACAGCGCCTCGAACATATCAAGGAATTACTCGACAAGGGACTCATTACAAGCGACGAAGCAAGAAAAGCCAGGGAGCATGTTATCAACGATCTCTGATCGGATAACATCTTAGCCCCTTGAATCAAGCACCCCGCCGCAAGCAGCGGGTATGAACAGCGCTCTCCGAGCCAGCCGTCCTGCGGACGGCCTTCGCTCCAAGGGGCAATTGAACCCGGGGAGATTATATCAGCAGTTCCCAAGAGTACTGTTGGGCGACAGAAATTGCCGGTTTTCATCCAGCTTTTTCTTCCGATGCATGGGCACAGCACATGAACTGGATATATCTTGTCATCGCCATCGTGTCGGAGGTAGCAGCAACCTCCGCACTGAAAGCGTCCAACGGGTTCACCCAACTGCTGCCCTCGGCGATCGTCGTGATCGGCTACGGCTCCGCGTTCTACTTCCTGTCCCTGACGCTTCGTACCATCCCGATCGGGATCGCCTACGCAGTGTGGTCCGGCGCGGGAGTCGTCCTGACATCCCTGATCGGCTGGGCTGTCTATCGCCAGGGACTCGACCTCGCCGCACTGGTTGGCATAGGTCTGATCACTGTCGGCGTGGTTGTGCTCAACGCCTTCTCCAAATCGGTGAGCCACTGAACTGCCCCCTCCACCATGCTTGGAAAGCATGCGCCGTCTGCGCTAATATCGGAATATGAAAAGAATCGAAATCCCGATAGAAGGCATGCACTGCGTGAATTGCGCGGGAAGGGTCGAAAAGGCCCTGAATGAAGCCGACGGCGTCAGCGCAAGCGTCAATTTCGCAAACGAAAAAGCGTATGTAGAGTTCGACCCGAACAGGGTTTCGCCCGGAAATCTCGTCGATATCGTGCTCAAGACAGGCTTCAATGTCCCGAAAAAAACCGTAAACCTTGCGATTTCCGGGATGCACTGCGCCAACTGCGCGACCACCATAGAAAAAAAACTGAACGAGGTCGAAGGAGTCGAAGCCAGCGTCAATTTCGCCTCCGAGAAAGCGCAGGTGAGGTTTACGCAAGGCGCCGTCGAGGTCGGGAAACTCATCGACATAGTCAGAACAGCAGGCTATCAGGCTTGCGAAATCTCGGGCTCCGATCGGCGCAATATCGAACGCGAAATCGCCTACGGGAAGGAACTCCGGCTTTTTTGGATTTCCGCCATCCTCACCTTGCCGCTCCTCCTGCAGATGGTCCCCATGCTGCTCGGGGCGCATCTCGAAATTCCACGCTTTTTCCAGCTTGCCCTTGCAACGCCGGTCCAATTCTGGGCAGGCAGGCGATTTTATATCGGCGCATATCATTCCCTGAAAGGAGGCGGAGCGAACATGGATGTCCTGGTCGCGCTCGGCACCAGCGTCGCCTATTTCTTCAGCGCGATCGTGACGTTTGCGGATCTCGCTCTGCATGTCTATTTCGAAGCGGGAGCCGCAGTCATCACGCTCGTCCTCCTGGGAAAAATACTCGAAGCGAGAGCCAAGCTTAAAACCTCGGGCGCGATAGAAGAACTCGTGAAGCTCCAGCCGAAAACAGCCCATGTCGAAAAGAACGGCGAAATCATGGATATGGACGCCGCAATGCTCGAAATCGACGACATTTTCCTCGTCAAGGCGGGAGAAACCATACCCGTGGATGGGATTGTGATCGGCGGCGTTTCCGCAGTCGATGAATCCATGCTGACCGGCGAGAGCATCCCGGTGGAAAAAAACGGGGGCGACAAAGTCTATGCCGCAACCCTCAACCATAGAGGTTCGCTCAGGTGCCGCGCGCAGAGCGTGGGGGAACACACCCGGCTCTCCGCAATCATCCGCCTCGTCGAGGAAGCGCAAGGCTCCAAGGCGCCGATACAGCACCTCGCGGACAGGATTTCCGGCATTTTCGTGCCTGCCGTCGTGTCCATCGCCATGCTCACGCTCACCTTCTGGTGGCTCTCCGGAAATCCGGTTGCAGGCTTCGTCAATGCAGTAGCGGTCCTCGTCATCGCCTGCCCCTGCGCGCTGGGACTCGCCACTCCGACTGCAATCATGGTAGGCATCGGCCAGGGAGCAAAGGCCGGCATCCTCGTCAGGAATGCACAGGCGCTTGAGAATGCGGAAAAAATAAAAACGCTCGTCGTCGACAAAACCGGAACGCTCACCGAAGGCAGGCCTTCCGTGACCGAAGTTCAAGCCTTCTCCCTTCCCGAACAGGAACTGATGTCCATCGCCATGGCGCTGGAGCAGGGTTCTGAGCATCCTCTGGCATCCGCCGTCATCGAAAAGGGCAAGGACATGGGCGCATCCCCGAGGGACTCATCCGAATTTTCGGCGATTCCAGGCGGGGGCGTGACTGCGGTAATCGATGGCGCCAGATACTGGCTCGGCTCCCCTGCCCTGCTTTCGGAAAAAGGCATCGAACTGACCGGGGTCGATTCGGAAAACAAGACCGTGGTCGGCATCGCGCGCGAGAACGCCCTGATTGGCCTCTTCGTCATCGCCGACAGACTGCGCCCCACTTCGAAGGAAGCCGTTTCGCGCATCAAGGCCATGGGCGTGGAAGTCGTCATGATGACCGGAGACAATGCCGCCACGGCAAAATTCATTGCCCGTCAGGCCGGAATAGACCGATTCCTGGCTGAAGTGCTGCCTCAGAACAAGGCCATCGAGGTTTCGAAGCTGAAAGAACGTGGCGTAATCGTCGCCATGGCCGGAGACGGAATCAACGATGCGCCCGCGCTTGCCGCATCGGATGTGAGCTTCGCCATAGGGTCCGGTTCCGACATCGCCATCGAAGCAGCCGACATCACGCTGATGCGCAACGATCTCGGAAGCGTCGCGGATGCAATTGCGCTCTCCCGCGCGACATTGAAAAAAATCCGTCAAAATCTTTTCTTCGCATTCGTCTACAATGTGCTCGGAATACCGCTTGCAGCGCTGGGCATGTTGAACCCCGTCGTCGCCGGAGCCGCAATGGCGATGAGTTCTGTCTCGGTTGTCAGCAACTCCCTGCTTCTCAGAAAATGGAAACCACCCGGAAAGGCTAGCCGCAATGCCCATGCACTCTCTTGATGCACTATTCTCCCCCGAGTCCGTTGCACTGATCGGAGCAAGCGAAAGAGAAGGTTCCGTCGGAAGACTGGTGCTCTCCAACCTGATCGAAAGCCATTTCAAGGGCAACCTGTATGCCGTCAATCCGAAGCGCGAAGAAGTCCTGGGAATCCGCGCCTACCCCGACATCAATTCGATCGAAGGGCTGGTCCAAATGGCCGTCATCGTCACGCCGGCCCCAAGCATTCCGGAACTGATCGACTCATGCGGAAAAAAGGGCGTGCGCATTGTCGTCATCATCACCGCCGGGATGGACAGCATCCAGTCCGAGCAGATCGCCGCCCGCGCGAAATCCTGGGGAATCAGGATAGTCGGTCCGAACTGCCTGGGCGTGATGCGGCCCTCCAAAGGACTCAATGCGACGTTCAGCAAGGCAGCGGCAAAACCCGGGAACCTTGCCCTGGTTTCCCAGTCCGGTGCCCTCTGCACGGCCATCCTCGACTGGGCGAAAGCCACCGACGTGGGATTTTCCAGCGTGATTTCCATGGGAGATGCGCTCGACACCGATTTCGGCGAAATACTCGATTTCCTCCTCGCGGACCCGGAGACGTCGAGCATCCTGATCTACGTGGAAGGCATACGCTCCGCAAGGCGATTCATCAGCGCGCTGCGCGCCGCAGCCAGGACAAAACCCGTGCTCGTGCTCAAAGTCGGGCGCAACGAGATCGGCTCCAAGGCCGCCCTCACCCATACCGGCTCGATAGTCGGCAAGGATGCGGTGTTCAGCGCAGCATTGAGGCGCGCCGGAACGGTCAGGGTCAAAACCTATTCGCAGCTTTTCGCAGCCGCGAAAATCCTCTCCGCCCCTAACCGACCCAAAGGGGACAGGCTCGCCATCGTCACCAACGGAGGCGGCCCCGGTGTCATGGCAGCCGACAGCGCTTCCGATTGCAACATCGCGCTCGCCTCTCTTTCGGATGAAACTCTACGCAAACTCGATGACATCCTGCCCCACAACTGGTCTCACGGCAATCCAGTGGATCTCATCGGGGATGCCACAACAGAGCGCTTCGAAAAAGGCGTGGAAATCTGCATGGAAGACCCAAACGTCGACACCGTGCTCGTCATGCTCACGCCGCAGGCGATGACGGAACCGGAAAAAGTTGCCGATGCAATGATCAAGGTTTCCAAGCGGCAGAAAAAAATGATGCTGATGTGCTGGATGGGTGAAGCGAGCGTCGCATCGAGCAGAAGGGCTTTCGATCTCGAGAAAATGCCCAGCTTCAGATCCCCGGAGACTGCGGTCGAATCATTCTCCTATCTGGCAAACTACCACAGGAACCAGCAATTACTGCTCCAGGTTCCCGGCCCCCTCTCGGAACAGACCGCCCCTGACGTGGAAGGCGCGAGAACCCTGATCGAAGCCGCTCTTGCGGAAAAGCGCCATGTCCTCAACGAAATCGAGTCCAAAGCCCTCCTCGCCGCTTTCCGCATCCCCATATCCCAGACATTCGTCGCCAGAACCCCTTCGGAAGCGTTGCTGCTTGCAGTTGAAATCGGCTTTCCCCTGGCAATGAAGATCCACTCCCCGGATATCTCCCACAAATCCGATTCAGGAGGCGTCAGGCTGAACATCTCGAACGCGAAGGAAGTGGCAAACGCATACCGTGAAATCGTGGAAAGCGTGACGAAGGCAAGACCGGATGCGAGGATAGAGGGCATTTCAATACAGCCTATGCTGAGCAGACCGAACAGACGCGAAGTAATGGTGGGCGTCACGACGGACCCCGTATTCGGCCCGGTCATCTCCTTCGGCGCAGGCGGAACCTCCGTTGAAGCGCTGGGAGATGTCGCCCTGGCGCTCCCCCCCCTCAATCACCATCTGATCGAAGACCTGATCTCGAGAACCAGGATTTCAGCCATGCTGGGACAATTCCGCGCGATGCCGCCGATAGATCGAGTCGCCCTCGAACATGTGCTGCTCAGAATTTCGGAGATGATCTGCGAACTTCCATGGCTGCGCGAAATGGACATCAATCCGCTGATTATCGATGATATTGGTGCAATCGCAGTAGATGCGCGCATTATCATAGATTATCCCGCAAGCAGCGAACCCTATGAACATATGGCGATCTATCCCTATCCCACGAGACTGGAGAGGGAATGGCTGCTCAGCGATGGGACCATCGTCACAATTCGCCCGATCCGCCCGGAGGATGCCGAAGCCGAACAGAATTTCGTCAAGAATCTTTCCGAACAAACGCGCTACATGCGCTTTTTTACCCCGATCAGCGAGCTTACCCCGCAGATGCTCTCAAGGTTCACCCAGATCGACTACGACAGGGAAATGGCTTTCATCGCCATGACGACCGAAAAGGGAAGGGAAATCGAAGTCGGTGTCGCGCGCTACATCGTGGATGCCACGGGCGAGCTTTGCGAATTTGCGATCGTCATAGCCGACGACTGGCAGCATAAGGGACTCGGCGCAAAGCTCATGTTCTACCTCATGGAAAGCGCGAAGGAAAAAGGCGTAAAGCGCATGGAAGGAGATGTGCTGTCCGCCAACACGCCCATGCTCGACCTCATGACGGCGCTCGGATTCTCCTCGAAATCGACGCCCGAACTCTCGGTCAGACGGATCGCAAAAGACCTGTAATTACTTCCAGATCTGCCACCAGGGTGTTTTTTCCTTCGAGGCTGCATCCGGCTCATTCCACTGCGGATAGGTTTTGTCGAGCACCCGCTTCGCATCGTCGCGCAGGCCATCCATTCCAAGCTTGTCGTAGGAATGCGCCATGACGACAAGGGCTCTTTCCGTGGCGGGGGTTTTGGGAAACTCTTCGAGCACCTTCTGCGCCCGGTTGATTGCAGCAACGTAGACGCCCCGTCTGTAATAATATTCCGCGACATGAATCTCGTGCATGGCAAGCGCGTTCGCGAGATATTGCATGCGCAGCCGCGCATCGGGCGCATATTTGCTGTCCGGGAAGCGCGTCACGAGCGCCTTGAACGCTTCAAAGGAATCGATCCCGGGCTTCGGATCGCGTTCGCTCACGTCCTTGCCGACAAGCGATGAAATAATCCCGGTTTCGCCGATAAAATTGGCAAGGCCCTTCAAGTAATATGCATAATCGACCCCGGAACTGTTCGGGTGGAACTTGATGTAGCGATCCGCTGCCGCTATCGCCGAAGCGGCATCGCTATTCTTGTAATAGACATAGGCGAGTTCGAGCTGGGCCTGCTGCGCATATTTGCCATAGGGAAAACGCGCCTCCAGTTTCTCCAGATATTCCGTGGCCTTTTCATAGTTCCCGCTGTCGATTTCAGCTTTCGCTTCTTCGTAAAGCCGGCTTACCGACCAGGCATCGACCGACTCCTCTTTGTATTCCGGCAAAAGTCCGCAGCCTGCTAGCATCAGGGCAAGAATTAAGGCTAAACTATGTCTCATGAAAGATCCCGTTGGAAAACCCCAAGATTATACCCCAAACTCGCCGGCGCTTAAGGGAATCAATTTCGTCGTCCCCATGCAATTTGCGGGGCTACGCCTCGATCAGGCGCTTGCCAAACTTGCTCCGGATTATTCCAGAAGCCGCCTGCAATCCTGGATAAGGGATGAGAAGGTATGGCTGGACGGGGCAGCCTGCAATATCCGGCAAAAGGTATGGGGAGGAGAATCTGTCGTCATTGAGGCGGAGCCCGACCCGCTGGAAACAGCATATGCGCCGCAGGAAATAGCGCTGAACGTCCTTTACGAAGACGCTTTCCTGATCGTGATCGACAAGCCCGCCGGTCTCGTCGTGCATCCTGGAAGCGGGAACTGGGAAGGCACCCTGCTGAACGCCCTGCTCCACCATGCGCCCGAGCTTTCGGCCATCCCCAGAGCCGGAATCGTTCACCGCCTCGACAAGGAAACGAGCGGCCTGCTCGTCGTCGCGAAAACGCTGCCATCCCAGACCAGTCTCGTCAGGCAGCTGCAGGGGCGAAGCGTGAAACGCCAGTATCTCGCGCTGGTCCACGGAATCGTGGCACGGGGCGGCACGATCGATGCGCCGATAGGGCGGCATCCGACCCATCGCACGAAAATGGCGGTCGTCGGAAGCGGGAAACCTGCAAGAACGCATTACAGGGTGCTCGAATCCCACTGCGGATGCACCCTGCTCGAATGCACCCTCGAGAGCGGCAGGACGCACCAGATCAGGGTGCATATGCAATATATCGGCCACCCCATCGTGGGCGATCCGGTTTACGGCAACAAACCCAAACAGTCGGAAAACAGTGTCCTGCTGGCCGCTTTCCCGAGACAGGCGCTGCATGCGAAGCGCCTGTCTTTCGCCCACCCCGAAAGCGGGGAATTCCTGGAATTCGAGTCCGATCTGCCGGAAGATCTTGCCGCGCTTCTGGAAAAACTGGAATGAATTTCATCGTCCCGGATTGGCCCGCCCCGTCGAATGTCCGGTGCCTGATCACGACGAGGACGGGCGGCGTGAGCCATCCCCCCTATTCCAGCCTCAATCTCGGCAGCCATGTCGGCGATGATCCCCTTCATGTCGCGCAAAACAGGAGGGCGATTCGCAATTTTCTGCCCGACGAACCGAAATGGCTGAACCAGATTCACGGCAATCGCATCGTTAACCTGGACGAACCTGAAACCTCCGATGCAGACGGCGCTTTCACAAGGCAGCCGAATGTCGTTTGTGCAATCATGACTGCCGACTGCCTGCCCGTCCTCCTCTCGGGGAGGAATACCGTGGCTGCCCTTCATGCCGGCTGGCGCGGACTTGCCGCAGGCATCATCGAAAAAACCGTTCCCGTGATGGGGGAAAATGCGCTTGTCGCCTACCTCGGCCCCGCCATAGGACAGGAAGCATTCGAGGTCGGAGAAGAAGTGCTGGATGCCCTCGAGGCTGAAAGCGCCGCTTTCAGAAAAGGCGCGAATGGAAAGTGGCATGCCGACCTGTATGCCGTTGCCCGCATGAAACTCGAAAAAGCAGGCATATCCGGAGTGCATGGCGGCAATTACTGCACTTACCGGGATGCATCCCGCTTCTTTTCCCATAGGCGGGACGGAAAAACGGGAAGGATGGGATCGTTCATCTGGCTGGATCATCGGTTATAATCTTGGATTTTCGGTAAAATTATGTCAGTCCTTTCCTGGATCGTGACGATGAGCACAGTGGGCGGCCTTGCGAGTCTCCTCCTCGCCGGATCGTTCGCGCTCAGCCTGCGCCCCGCTTGGTTGCCCATGCTCGTCAGCTATGCGGTGGGCGCCCTGCTTGGAGCGGCCTTCCTCGAAATCCTGCCCGAGGCCTTCAGGCTGACGAAAAACCCGGGCATGATGACGGCCACTATACTCTTCGGCATCCTGCTTTTTTTCATCCTGGAAAAACTGGTGTTGTGGCGTCACTGCCATGCGGAGGATTGCGAAGCGCACGAATCCCACGACCACGGCAGGAGCGGCCTCATGATCATGATAGGCAACACCTTCCACAATTTTGTGGACGGCATCCTGATCGCGGCGGCTTTCATGAGCGACATCCATCTGGGCATCGTCACCGCGATCGCCATCATCGCCCACGAAATTCCACAGGAAGTGGGGGATTTCATGATCCTGCTGCATTCCGGCTATACGAAAAGGCAGGCGATCCTCTTCAACCTGAGTGCAAGTGGAGCGACCCTCATCGGCAGTGTGCTCGCCTATACCATTCTGCAGTCGATGCATGGCATCGTCCCCTCCCTGCTCGCCCTTGCCGCATCCAGCATGATCTACGTCTCCGTTGCGGACCTGATCCCGGGCCTGCACAAGCGCACGGAAATCCACGCCACGATCCAACAGGTCTTCCTGATCTCGCTCGGAATCGGCTCCATCCTGATCGCCGGGCTACTCGCGGAATGATTATGAACCTATGCAGCATCATGGAATCGAATATCCAGACTAAGGAGAAGCGGTGAATCGAATCATGGTATTTGCAGCCCTGGCGCTATTCCTCCCAAGCTGCGGCACGGAGTCTGCGCAACGTTCCGCTTACGAAGCAATGCAGGACATCGGTCAGGCGCAATGCCATAAGAATCCGACAGCGGACTGCCCGAAGCGGGAGAGTTACGACGACTATCAGAAAAAACGCAAATCGGAATAGCCGCCCTCTGCAGCAGTGCCCCGCACATGCCAAGCGCTTTCCCTGAACCGGGGCATCGTTGCGTAAATGTCCACTGGATGATCGATGGCTTCCGCACAAGAGGGCTGTATAATTCCATGTTTCCATTCAGGCACATCGCATGTCACGAAATAAAAGCATAGGCATGGTTTCCCTGGGTTGCCCCAAGGCGCTCGTCGACTCCGAACATATCCTATCCCGCCTGAGGGCGGAAGGTTATGCCATTTCCCCGGATTACCAGGGCGCCGACATGATCGTCGTCAATACCTGCGGCTTCATCGACAGCGCGGTAGAAGAGTCCCTGGATGCGATCGGAGAAGCCCTGAACGAGAATGGACGCGTGATCGTGACGGGTTGCCTGGGCGCACGCGGCGACATCGTGAAGAACGCGCATCCCGAAGTGATCGCCGTGACCGGTCCACATGCCCTGGAAGAAGTCATGCAGGCGATACACGAACACCTGCCCCGTCCGCATGACCCTTATCTCGACCTCGTCCCGCCCCAGGGAATCAGGCTCACCCCGAGGCATTACGCCTACCTCAAGATTTCCGAAGGCTGCAACCACCGCTGCACCTTCTGCATCATCCCCTCTCTGAGGGGAGACCTCGTCAGCCGCCCCATAGGGGAGGTGATGAAGGAAGCCGAAACCCTGGTTGAGTCCGGCGTAAAGGAGCTTCTCGTCATATCCCAGGACACAAGCGCATACGGAGTCGACGTGAAATATCGCACTGGATTCCGGAACGGCAGGCCAGTCAGGACGAGAATGACGGAACTTGCCCGGGAACTGGGCGGCCTCGGCGCCTGGGTGAGACTGCATTACGTCTATCCCTATCCCCATGTCGATGAAGTGATCCCTTTGATGGCGGAAGGGATGATCTTGCCCTATCTCGACGTGCCTTTTCAGCACTCGAATCCGAGGATACTGAAGCTCATGAAGCGTCCCGGAAACAGCGAAAACAACCTCGACCGGACCAGGAAATGGCGCGAAATCTGCCCCGATCTTGCGATCCGCAGCACGTTCATCACGGGCTTTCCCGGCGAAACCGAGGCTGAATTCGAGGAACTGCTGGGCTTCCTGAATGAGGCCGAACTCGACCGCGTGGGATGCTTCCCCTATTCTCCCGTGGAAGGGGCTGAAGCGAATTCTCTTCCCGATCCCGTTCCGAAGGAAATCAAGCTCGAGCGCGTGGAACGACTCATGGAAATTCAAGCCGAAATCAGCGAGAGAAAACTCGCCAAGAAGATCGGCAGGACCATGCAGGTTCTGGTGGAGGAAGTCGACGAAGACGGCGCTGTCGGCAGAAGCATCCATGACGCCCCCGAAATCGACGGACAGGTTTACATCATGGGTGAGCCGAAAGTCGGCGAATTCGCCAAAGTCAAGATCGTCGATTCGGACGAGCACGACCTTTGGGGTGAAATTGAATGAAACCTTATTCCTTCCCGAAAAACTCGACAGCTTCCTGCAGCAACCGGGTGCGCTTCATCGGCGGCAGGCTGCGCCAGACTTTGCTGCCGTAGGATTTCGTGATGATCCTGGGGTCGCAGATCATGAGCGCCCCGCGATCGGCCTCGCTCCTGATCAACCTGCCGGCGCCCTGCTTGAGCGTCAATACCGCGTGCGGCAACTGGTATTCCATGAAGGCATTCCCTCCCCGCCTGTTGATCTGCTCTATCCTCGCCGCAAGCACGGGGTCGTCCGGGGGCGCAAAGGGAAGCTTGTCGATCACGACAAGAGACAGCGCTTCCCCTCTCACATCCACGCCTTCCCAGAAAGACTGGCTGCCCAGAAGAACGGCATTGCCAAGACGCCTGAAACGCTCGAGCATGGCGTTCTTCGCGCCTTCCCCCTGCAGCAGTATGGGGAAATCCAGGTTTTCCGCCAGGAACGCTTCCTTGAGAAATCCATGCGCTGCACGCATCGCCTTCAGGCTGGTGAAGAGCAGAAATGCCCGCCCGCGGCTCGCCCTGATGAGGGGAAGTGCCGCATCGACCACTGCCTTCGTATAGTCCCGGCTATTGGGTTCCGGCATCGACTCCGGCACGTAAAGAAGCGCCTGATTCGGGTAATCGAATGGACTGTCGAGGCAAAGCGACTTCGCATCGGCAAGCCCCATCTGCCCGAGATAATGGGAAAAGTCCCCCCCTACCGCGAGGGTTGCCGAAGTGAATATCCACGATCTCGGCCTTGCCTCGATCTGGCTGGCGAACATCTCCGCGATGGACAAGGGCGTGGAATTGAGCTGCATCGCCTGGCTGAAGACCTCCACCCAGCGGATAAAATCGCCCGATTCTTCTTCTCTCCAGTTTTTGATCCTGCGCGAGAGTTCGACTGCGCGATCCCTGCAATTTCCCAGGCCTTCGCTGCGCTCGGCCTGCAATTCGAGCAGTTTCGAAAATTCATCGAGCGCCCCCTGGAGGCTTGCCAGGGACGCAAAAAAATCGGCATCCAGCGCGGATACCGGAAGCCTCGAATCGGCTTCCAGCACGGCAAGCCTGAGATCCCTAGCACTTTTCTCGAGCTTGTCGGCGCCTTGCGGAAGGGGCGCGAAATCCTTCGCAGAAATCTGCGCCTCGAGTCTGGCATCGCGCGCGAGTTCTATCAACTGACTGGTTCCAACCGATTCGCCCAGAAAAAGACTGGCGACTTCCGGAAGCTGATGAGCTTCGTCGAATATCACCGTATTGCAGGCCGGGAGAAGTTCCGCCACGCCTTCATCCTTCAGCATCACGTCGGCGAAAAAAAGGTGATGATTGACCACGACGAGATCGGCCCGCATGGCCGAGCGCCTCGCCTCCATCACGAAGCATTCCTTGTGGTTCGGGCATTCCGAACCCAGGCAATTCTCGCGGGTGGAGGTCACAAGAGGCCAGATCGATGCATCCTCGGGCACTTCGACAAGCTCCCCCTTGTCGCCGCTTTTCGTGTTTCTCGCATAGCCCTCGACGAGCTTCAGATAGGCGACATTCTCTCTCGATGGCAGCCGCCCTTCCCTTGAAGTCCGTTCGAGATGATAATGACAGACATAGTTGGCACGCCCCTTGAGGAGGGCAATATCGAGACTCACGCCGAGCGCTTGCCGCATTGCCGGGATATCGCGGGTATAGAGCTGATCCTGAAGCGTCTTGGTTCCCGTCGAAACGATGATCTTACCCCCGGAAAGGAGCGCGGGGACGAGATAGGCGAAGGTTTTCCCCGTTCCCGTTCCCGCCTCGACGACGAGCGCTCCGTTCCTCGATATGGCATCGAGGATCGCTACCGCCATTTCGCTCTGCTGCGGCCTCGCCCTAAAGCCTTCGATCGCTCCGGATAGCAGTCCGTTTTCCGAAAACACGGATTCGATGTCTGAAATGGTCGGGAGCGGCATGGATCTTGATCTGGAAAAACGTGATTATAAGCCGTATCGGGACAAAGCGGTTGACTGCCTCACATTGCGATAGTTAAGAATCATTTGCATTGCCGCCATGATTTACTATGATTGATTACCGGAGATTTTTCCGGTATCGGTATCATACTATGGAGGTGATTATCATGTTATCGACTGAACAATGGGTTCCGGAGCATGTCATCGTTGAACAACTCCACCATGTGGTGGAAGACGCCATCGATTCGATCGCGAAAGCCACGGCGCTTTCTTCCAGGGAGGTGATGCAAATCCTCGAGGAAGTCGACATGACGAAATTCAGGAGAGCAACAGAAGATGCGTTCAAAAAAATCTCGATCGCAACCGATCTGAATTCGGAAGAGATTGCAGACATATTGACCGAAAGAAAGCTCGCAAGCCTGGATGATGTCGTCTACCGGCTGCATGAAAAGAGCAAGGCGGACAGGAAAAACCTGGCTTCCTGAAGAAATCGATCCGAAAGGCTGACCCGCCCCGGCAAGGTGGCGGTTTGGCCATTTTACGGCAAGCTTGAAACACCCCGGTAATAAAACCAGGCCTATACTTGCTGCGGTATATCCTTGGCAGCGCTCCAATCGAGTCCAAAAATCATACGGGGGGAAGATGACACAAAGGCCGCAATACATCTATGCGGGCGGATCGCCGCTGATGCATTCTCCGCTGCAATTGAGACAAGCCAACATGTACGGTTTTTTCCTCAAGGGCGATCTTTCGAAACTGCAGAACACCCTCGACGAGACGCTCAATCGGGTGGCTTCCGGGCGCATGAACTTCAAGGCGCTCTCGTCCTACGTAATGATGACCTTCACGAGGGTGAATCATGCGAGTTCAACGATGCCTGTGGACAGAGACAAGGGCTGGATCACCGAGGTCGATATCGTCGCCTGGGTGATGGTGGGGAAAATGGATGATAAAGGCAAGCTCTCCCACATCTACTGGTATCCCTGTCATATTTTCGTCGACGACTGCATGGCGCTCATCAACGGACGCGAGCTCTTCGGCTACCCGAAATACCAATGCGAATATGAAATCCCCGAACTTGGGGCGGATCCGTTGCGCTGCACCGTATCGGCACGGGGGTTCCAGCCGTTTTCGCCGGACACGAAAATAGCCATGCATCCGCTACTGGAAATCGATGCGGTCAGTACAATCAATCCCCACCACCCTGTGAAGGATTTTCTCGATTTCCTCGCCCAAGCTTTCGAGCTGCTGAGATCCGTGCCGGATTTCCTGAACATGGATCTGGCCGCTTGCGAGGAAGTGATCTCCCTCCTCTTCCGTCCACGCACCGACCAGATATTCCTCAAGCAGTTTCCGGATTCTGCGGGAGAAAAAGCAGTATATCAGGCGATCATCGCAGCCCCTGCAAATGTGGACGCCCTGCACAGCGGTGCCTTGCTCGGTTACGATTACAAGGCCACCCTGCACCCTTATGCAAGCTTTCCGCTCGACCAGACTCTGGGCTTGCCGCTCGGGGAATCCCTGGTGATTCTGCCCTTCAATCTTTATTTCGATTTTACCGTCACCCCTGGAGAAGAACTCGTGGACAACTCGCAGATTCAGCCCGAAAAAATCGCCATTCTGGGCAGCGGCGTAGGCGCCATGACGACGGCATATTACCTGACCAGCCAGAGCGGCTGGCAAAACAGATACGACATCACGGTCTACCAGATGGGCTGGCGCCTGGGCGGAAAAGGAGCGAGCGGCCGCAACGCCGAATACGGACAGCGCATCGAAGAACACGGCCTGCACATATGGTTCGGTTTTTACGAAAACGCATTCGCCACGATCAAGGGCGCCTACGAGGCGCTCGGTCGTCCGCCGGGCGCCCCGCTTGCCACATGGCAGGATGCCTTCAAGCCGCATGATTTCATCGTGCTCTCCGAATATATCGACGATATCTGGAAAATGTGGCCACTCGATTTTCCTGTCCTTCCGGGCGAACCCGGAGACGGAAGCGAAGCCATCACCCTGTGGCAGGCTGCTGTCGCGTTGTGGGGCTGGATCAGGAAATGGCTTTCCGACATCAGCTCGCAACATCTGGATGACGCGGACTCGGCAAGGCTTTCTCAGCCCGACCGGCATGAAGACTGGCTAGGAAAGCTTGCACAGGCGCTTGGACAGGATGTGGACGAGCTTGGCAGCGATGTCGTCAAGGCAGCGAAGTGCCTGCATGATTTCACCATGACCGGAGTCGGCTTCGATCGCGACCTGCTCTCGGGGGCGATGAAGGCAATCAAAACCTGGCTCGAGAATGAGATCCTGCAAAAGCTGGACTCCAACGATGCCTTGAGGCGGCTTTACATTTGCGTGGACCTGGGCGCAACCGTCCTGCTCGGCATGCTGGAAGACGGGGTATTCGAAAACGGCTTCGATGTAATCAACGATATGGACTTCAGGGCATGGCTGACCAAGCATGGCGCAAACGTGCCCGTCACGGTGAATTCCGCGCCCATCCGGGGATTCTACGATCTGGTATTCGCCTATGAAGGGGGCGATGCCGGCAAGCCGAACGTGGAAGCGGGAACCATTTTGCGCGCGATGATGCGTATCGGCATCTGCTACAAAGGCTCGATCATGTACAAGATGCAGGCCGGCATGGGCGATACGATTTTCACCCCCTTCTATCAGGTGCTCAAGGCGAAAGGCGTGAAATTCAAATTCTTCCACAAAGTCGAGGCGCTTTTGCCGGAAGGCGAGACGGTCGGCGAAATCAGGCTCACCCGGCAAGTCGATCTCGTTTCAGGGGAATATGATCCACTCGTTTCCGTAAAGGGACTGGACTGCTGGCCGAGCACGCCTGATTTTTCCCAGATCGATCCAAAGGAAGCTGAAATACTCAAGGCGCAAAACGTCAACCTCGAATCCAACTGGAGCAATTGGCCTGCGCTCTACGAAGCCGCTTTCGACAAGCCTTTGCCTCAACTGAGTCTGAAGAAGGGGATAGATTTCGACCGCGTCGTTTTCGGCATCTCGATCGCCGGGGTGCCCCAGCTTTGCCCGAAGCTGCTCGAACAGAGTCTCGCCCTCAGGAATACAACAGAAAAAGTACAAACCGTGGTAACGCAAGCCTACCAGGTCTGGCTGAATCAGGATCTCGGGCAAATGGGCTGGACCGACCGTCCGGACGGTCAGGAACCGGTGTTGAGCGGCTTCACCGAACCCTATGACACCTGGGCGCCGATGGACCAGTTGCTATGCCGTGAAGACTGGCCTTTGCCCCTTTCCCCCAAAAACGTTTCCTATCTGTGCAGTGCGATGCCGATCGATTACTTTCCCCCTGTGACGGATTATGCTTTTCCTGCCCGATGCGCGGAAAAAGCAAAAGCGGGCGCGATCGATCAACTCGACACCCACATCACGGCCCTGTGGCCCGATGCCGGATCGCCGTTCAAATGGGACTGGCTGGTCGATTCCTCCGGGGCTGCCGGGCGCGCACGCTTTGACAGCCAGTACTGGCGGGCAAATGTCGATCCGTCCGAGCGTTACGTGCTGTCGGTAGTGGGCAGCACCGCATACCGGATCGCAACCGACGGATCGGGGTTTTCCAACCTTTATTTGACGGGAGACTGGATCAGGACCGGGTTGAACGCAGGTTGCGTCGAGGCGGCCGTGATGGCGGGCATGCAGACTTCGCGCGCCATTTCGGGCTACCCGGAAATCATCAAGGGAGAAACCGATTTCTAGGCAATATCCCGGACCGGGCTCACAAGCCATGCATCAGTCGCCCTGGCCTGACGCTTGGCGACCTTGTTGTCGTACATGCGACTATCGGCAATGATGAGCATGTCTTCGCTCGACGTGCTCTCTCCCGCATAGGCTATGCCGTAGCTTATTCCCGTTTCGGTGAATCCCTGTTCGCGCAGATCCGCCTCGAACCGCGCCATGGCCGAGACGAGTTCGGCTTCGTTGCGCTTTTGCGCAAGCAGGGTGAATTCATCTCCCCCCAACCGGAACGCCGAAATGCTGCCCGACTCCAGCCCGGCAAGAGACTTGGCGAATACGCGCAGCAGTTCGTCTCCCCGCGAATGCCCGTGACAGTCGTTGACCCGCTTCAAGCCATCCAGGTCGATGAGAAACAGCATCAATTGGTCCGGATCGCCCGAAAAATCCGGACAGTGGAAGCTTTCCTTGAAAATCTGATCAAAAGCATGGCGGTTTGCAATGCCCGTCAGGTGGTCGGTGCGGGTCAATGCCAGCATTTTGCTCAACCGCTGCAGGGCATGCTCCTTTTCGATTGCGAGCGCCCGGATTTTGTCAGCCACCCCGAAAGCCAGCAGGATTCCATCCAGAGTGCCGCCCAGCAAGGTGAAGAGTTCGGAGTTCCTCACGATTTCCGGCACCAGCCCCAGATTGGCAGGCAGGATAATGATTCCCGGAACAAGAAGCGCAATGAAGGCCAGCACGAAATAGCGCGCCGGACGAAAACCGTTCGCAAGGCTCACAATGCCGCATACAAGGGCGATGCTCAGCCACAGGCTGATGACCGCCGTCGCCAGGAGATGCGCATAAGGCAGGGCGAAGAAGCAGCTCGGCAGCAGGACGAGCGGCAACACGATGTTGATCCGGCTGATCGCCGCAAGGCGCGGAAAATTCACCCTGAGTTTCAGAAACTCCATGTAAAACAGCGTATTGAGCACATGAAGCAGGAAAAACCAGATATAGTGCAGATGCAGATCGTGCCAGCCGAACAATTCCGCCGGAAGCTGGAAGGTGAACGCCCATCCGAAAAAATAGGCGATCATATAGGCGGCATAATAGAAAAGCGTGCGGTCACGCGTAATCCAGTAAATGAACAGGTTGTAGCACGCAAGGGTCAGGAGCGCCCCGAAAGCTGCGAGGGCCATCGTATCGTCGGAAAATACGATATGCCGATAGGCGCGTTCAGGGAACAGATTCACTTTCGGCACCGAGGCATAGTAGGGGCTTTCGAAATGAATCAGGACCGTTGCACTCGACCCTCGGGGCAGGCTTATGGCCTTGCCCGAGTGCAGCATGTAGTCGTGCTCCGCCCGGTAACCTGTGACGAAACGCTGCACGTCCCCGCCCTGCCCGTAAACTCGAACTTCCACACTGTCGATCAATCTGTCGTCGGGTTCGAGCACCCATTGCGTATTGCCGGCATCGTTTCGCAATTCGGCGCGGAACCAGTAGCTGCCGCCGAGCAGGCTCACGCCTTCGACTTCATGCAGCTTCGAAAGCCAGCCGAGCAGATCGGTGGTCGACGCGGGGAAACGCTCCCCTTCCGCCAGATAGAACTGCCCCTGCAAATCGCTGATCCCGCTCTCCCCCATCGATACGGCTCGCGCAGGCACGGAAATGAGAAGTGCAACTGCGAAAAGCAGAAAACGGATTTTCAGGCCTTCTCGCATGGATAATTGCGGAAGCTGGTTGGGGAAAAACGGCGGAAATTCCCACCTTGGCAGGAGATAAAGTCGCTGGATCGACGCATAAACCATCCTAAAGAGATTTGAAGCAGGGCGCTTTCACCTGCCTCTCCGATTCTTAAGGATGATAGACTATCCGGGGAGACAATAAAATCGAAATCATCATAAGAGGAACACCTATCCCCATGCCCCTCGAAAAAATAGAGGCAGCCACGCACGAGGACATTCCCCTCCTGTGCGAGCTTCTCGCGATTCTGTTCAAGCAGGAAGAGGATTTCAAACCTGACCGGGAGAAGCAATCCGAAGGACTCAGGAAAATCATCAGCCAACCCGACACCGGGACGATCCTCGTATTCAGGGAAGGGACGGAAATCGTGGGCATGGTAAACCTGCTCTACACCGTCAGCACAGCTTGCGGCGGGCAGGTTGCCCTCCTGGAAGACATGATCGTGAGACCCGGAAAGCGCGGCGGCAAAATCGGATCGAGGCTGCTGGAAGCCGCAATCGCCAAGGCGCAAGCATCAGGCTGCGCGCGCATTACCCTGCTCACGGATAGGACAAACATCGATGCGATCCGCTTCTACCAGCGCCACGGATTTTCCGTATCCGGCATGATTCCCCTGCGTTTACTTATCCCATAACAGACGAGAAACGCATGCTAGAATCCGATTTTCATTCTTTCAGGCAGCGCATGGAAATCAGGATAGGGCTAATCAGCATCAGCGACCGCGCCTCCAGCGGGGTTTACGAGGACAAGGGCATTCCGGCGCTGAAGACCTGGCTGGATAATGCGCTGGCGACCCGATGGACCGGGATTTCCAGGCTGATTCCCGACGAACGCGACCTGATAGAACGCACGCTCGTCGAACTCATCGACATACAGGGCTGCGCGCTCGTTCTGACAACAGGAGGCACCGGACCCGCGCCGCGCGACGTGACGCCTGATGCGACACTTGCCGTTGCCGACAGGGTGCTCGACGGATTCGGCGAACAGATGCGCCAAATCAGCCTGAAATACGTACCTACCGCCATCCTCTCGCGCCAGGTCGGGGTCATCAGAAAGAACGCCTTGATCCTGAACCTCCCCGGTCAGCCCAAAGCCATCAAGGAAACGCTGGACGGCATTTTCCCTGCCATACCCTACTGCATCGACCTCATCGGAGGGCCCTACATCGAAACCAAGCTTGAGGCGATCAGCGCTTTCAGGCCGAAAAAATAGATTTGGCGCGCTTCAAATCCTCCTGCGTATTGATGTTGAAAAATGCATTCGGTTCGGGAAAAGGCACCATGACATGTCGATATCTTTCCTGCCAGTCACGCACCTTGCGCCCGCCCTTTTCCAGGAATTCATCGAGATCGGAAAAGAGTTCATTGCGGCAAAGCATGATCGCATGATGGGTTTTTCCTGCCGATTCGGGAATCGCGATCTGCGCTCCGGCTCTCAGCAGTCCGGCACGGAGATTTTCAACCAGATTTTCAGGAAAAAAAGGCGTGTCGCAAGGCAGGGTCAGGATCAGCGGACAACTTGCAAAGCGCATCGCCTGACGCAGTCCTGAAAGCGGGCCGCAGCCCTCGTCAGAGAATACCGGCAGGCCGAAACCGGAATAAAATTCCAGGTTGCGGTTCGCCGTAATGAGGATTTCATCGACGCATGGCGCAATCCGTTTGACCACCCTCCCGGCAAGGGAAACGCCTTCGAGCAGAAGCAGCCCCTTGTCGCTCCCGCCCATGCGGCTTGCGCGCCCCCCTGCGAGGATGGCTGCAGTGACGCATTCATTCTGCATGCCAGTTTCCGGAAGCGCCTCCCTGTTTCTCGATCAGCCTGATGCCGGAGATAGTCATCCCCCTATCCACAGCCTTGCACATGTCATATATCGTGAGGAGCGCAATGCTGGCGGCTGTCAGGGCTTCCATCTCCACCCCGGTCCGCCCCACCGTCTCGGTCCGCGCCCTGCACAGGATTGCAGTCTCCTCGAATTCGAATTCCACTGCGACTTTTGTAAGGGCGAGGGGATGGCAGAGCGGAATCAATTCGGATGTGCGCTTGGCAGCCATGATTCCGGCGATGCGCGAAACGGCGAGCACGTCCCCTTTTTCTCCGCTTCCGCTTTTGACGATTCCCAGCGTTTCGAGCTTCATCCCGATGCGCCCCTCCGCAATCGCGATACGCCGGGTTTCGCCTTTCCCGGAAACGTCGACCATATGCGCGTCTCCTCTGGAATCGAAATGCGTCAATCCTTTCATCCAGCTTTCCCTGTCGTTGACCTGCGCGATATCGAATGGCATATTACGTCAGGGTTCAAGGAGAAATCAAATTGACAGCAGTGCATGGCCGCATCTGGCTGACGAAAAACGGCAGGAATTTTCTGGGACATGGAAGAATCGAACTTCTGCAGCATATCGACGAAACAGGGTCGATCGCAGAAGCCGCCAGGATCATGAAAATGAGCTACAAATCGGCCTGGGATGCGGTCGATGCGATGAACAGGAATTCGGGCTTCCCACTCGTCGAACGCACATCGGGCGGGAAAGGGGGAGGCGGATCGAAGCTCACCGAAGAAGCCAGGCGTCTCATATCTCTTTACAGGAAAATCGAAACAGATCATATGGAATTTCTATCCAGAACGAGCGAAGCGATCAAGGATTCACTCGACCCAGCGTGAAGCCGCGAGGCCGTCTGAAGACTTCGCTTCGACCCATTGATCCCCTTCTGTTGTCGTTTCCTTCTTCCAGAACGGCGCTTGCGTTTTCAGGAGATCGATGATGAACTCGACTGCCTTGAAGGCCTCCATCCTGTGGGGCGAAGCAGCCAGGACGAGGACGATCTGCTCCGATACTGCGAGACGCCCCACCCGATGGACGATGGTGGCATCCAGTATGCCCCATTTCTCCCGCGCCTCGTCCAGAATGGCATGAAGCGCAATTTCCGCCATCCCCGGATAATGTTCCAGCATCATTCCGCTCACCTTACGACCCTCGCTGAAGTCACGCACGAACCCGACAAAGCTCGCAATGGCGCCGATACCGGAAAATCGCCCCCTGATTTTCGCCACCTCGATTCCCAGGTCAAAATCTTCCTGCTGCACCCTCGCTTCCATATCATCCTCCGGTAACAGGGGGGAAAATGGCAACTTCATCGCCATTGTTCACTGCGGCATCGAGTCCCGCCATTTGCCGGTTGACCGCAAGCCTGAAAGGCTTGGCAAGTTCGTCATGCCACTTCCCACCCCTGGCTTCGAGCAGCGCAACCAGCCCTCCCGCATCCGTGACGCCTTGCGGCAGCATGATGTCCTCGTAGGCGCCGAATGCTTCGCGAAGTCTCGCAAAATAAAGGATTCTCATATCAAATGAACAATTCTGAAAATGGCGTGAAACGAACCATCTCGCCCCTCTGGACACAGACCCCGGGGGGGACTTCCACGAGCCCGTCTGCCCAGACAAGCGATGTAAGCATAGCGGAACCCTGGCTGGAATATATCCTGGCACGGGATTCCCCGTCGAGCTTCGCTCTCAACCATTCGGCCCTTTTCCCGGCTTCCCAGTCGAAATCGGCTTTCACCATAAAAGCCTGCGGCTGCCATTTAAGCGCGCCCTGAGAACGCAGGATGAATGGCCTCGCGAACAGGCAGAACATCTGGAATGCCGATACCGGGTTTCCCGGAAGGCCGATGAAAGGAATCCCGAAAACCTCCCCGAAAGCAAATGGCTTTCCGGGCTTGATCGCAACGCCCCACATTTCGATGCAGCCGATTTTCTCCACGGCGACTCTGACATGATCTTCCTCCCCAACCGAAACGCCACCGCATGTCAGGACGAGATCCGCATTCCTGCAGGCCTCTTCGAGCGCGGAAACAGTCGATTCGACATCATCGGGCACGATGCCGAGATCGTGGATTTCGCAATGGAGCGCGTCCAGAAGTCCGATCAGGCTGAAGCGGTTCGAATTGTAAATCTGGCCGGGGCCGAGCGGGGTTCCCGGCATGACGATTTCATTCCCCGTGAAAAAGATGGCAACGCGAAGCTTCCTGTAGAGTCGAATGCTGGCAATCCCGACGGAAGAAATCAATGCCAGTTCCTGGGGGCGCAGCTTCATTCCGCCATGCAGAAATACGCTCCCTTTTGCGATATCCTCTCCGCGCCTCCTGATATTGCTCCTGAGCTTGGGCTTTCGGCCTATTTTCACTTTTTCTTCGTCGAAGATGCAATCCTCCTGCATGACGACCGCATCCGCCCCAAGCGGGATAGGCGCACCGGTGAAGATTCGTGCGGCGGTTCCAGGGGCAAGTGGCAGGGGACGAATCCCGGCAGGAATGCGCTGGGAAATCGGCAAGGGTTCTTCGCCGCAACCCTCGACGGAAATAGCGAAACCATCCATCGCGCTGTTGTCGCATGGCGGGACATCGCATGGAGAAAGAAGCTCTTCGGCCAGTATCCTGCCGAGCGCGCTTTCGGTTTCGGCTCTTTCGATCTGCGCAACCGGACTGGCCCTGGATATGAGGAGATCGAGCGCTTCAAGCGGTGATATGACGGTCATGAATATATTCCAAAATATTTTTTTATAAAGGCTGCGATCAAATCGGCCCTGTCCAGATCGATCTGGGGCAACGCCGTCTCGAGCAGAACATCGCTGGCGATTCCAACGATATGGGGATCTTCCGGAAAGAGCAAGGGACTCATGGCAGCCTTGCGGTGAATTTCGAGCTTGGGTATGTGCTCATGCCTGTATCCTTCCACGAAAACGAAATCGCATGGAGAAAGGCGTTTGAGGTGATCTTCGAGGGAGGGTTCGGCTTTTCCCGAAAGTTCGTGTATCACTGCCCATCGCCTGCCCGAGGCTACGAGCACTTCGCCCGCCCCTGCCTTTCTGTGCCGCCAGGAATCCTTTCCGGGCTGATCGATATCGAAATAATGGTGGGCATGCTTGATGAGCGAAACCTCGAACCCTTCGTTCGCGAAAATGGGAATCAGCTTTTCGATCAGCGTCGTCTTGCCGCTTCCAGAATATCCTGCAAATCCGAATATTTTCATCGCGTACTTTATTTTCCGGCATCATAAGTGTTATATTTTTGCAAATATAACGCGGAAAGAAAAGACTTGGGCAAACAATTGACAGATCCCTTCGGGCGGAAGATCGAATATCTCAGGCTTTCGGTCACCGACCGCTGCGACCTGAGGTGCAGCTATTGCCTGCCCAAAGTCCATTCGGACTACGAAGAGCCGCAAAACTGGCTGAGTTTCGACGAAATCGAAAGGCTTTCCAGGATCTTCGTGAAGCTCGGCGTGAAAAGGATCAGGCTGACCGGGGGCGAGCCCCTGTTGAGGAAAAACCTGCCCGGTCTCGCTGCGCGCCTCTCATCCATCCCGGCAATCGAGGATCTCTCGCTCAGCACCAATGCAACCCAACTTGAGCAGCAAGCCGCAAACCTGAAAGCTGCGGGAATCGACCGCATCAACATCAGCCTGGATGCTCTCGATGCAAAGCTCATCGAGAAAATGACCGGGAGAGATGCATTCGTGCAGATTTCCGCCGGCATCGAAGCGGCCAGGAATGCCGGATTCGAGATGATAAAAATCAACATGGTCGTCCTCCCCGGCATCAACGACGGGGAAATCGGAAAAATGGTCAGGTTCTGCATGAATCGTGGACTGATACTGCGCCTGATCGAAGTCATGCCCATGGGGGATACGGCAAGAAGCCAGGGATTTTTCGATCTTCAGGGCATCAGGCAAGACCTGATGCGCACATACGGGCTGATCCCGGCACTGCTTCCGGGAGGCGGCCCTGCACGCTACCTGCAAAGCCCTGACGGCAGTTTCAGCATGGGCTTCATCACGCCGATTTCCCAGCATTTCTGCGAAACCTGCAACAGGGTTCGCCTCAGCGTCGACGGAACCCTTTACCTCTGCCTCGGACAGGAGGACAAGCTCGAATTGAGGCCGCTCCTGCGCTCAGGCGGCTCGGACGAAGACCTGGAAGCTGCATTGCTGGATGCCATTGCGCGCAAGCCCGAGCGCCACGAATTCAGGGAATCGCCTCGAAAAATCCTGCGCTTCATGTCTGCGACAGGCGGATAAGGTTTCTTTTTCCTGTAATCATGAATGTTATACAATAAGCTGGCCAGTCATCGGGGGAGAAGCCATGTATGCAATCGATCGGAGCGTCGCCATCGTCAGACCCAAAGAACCTTTCCTGGAGTGGATACAGGGACTTCCCGGCTCCGAAGTCGATATCACCCTGGAGCAGTTGAGAACGGACTCCACCGTTTACCTCATTCCGGATTTCGACGAGATCGAGGATGCGCTCGCGGCAATCGACCACATTTACGGAAATATATTCGAGACCGAACTTGCGGAATGGTCGGAAGAAGAAAGCACCTGGCCCGCTGACAGGTCACTCAAGCTGTTCTGGAAATGGTTCGATGTCACCCTGCATTCCATCGTGCTGGATGCGGCCGAAGACGTGGAAGGTGGAATCACGATCAATTAGGGAAGCGCCGATTTAATCCTGCGCGGAGCACGTTGCCGGGAAAAGCGAGCTCGCCTGATGAAAGCTGGAAGACGATCTGATTCATTTCCAGCGCAGCCAGACTCGCAATTGCCTGAATGCTTCGCCGTCGATGGCATCGGGAAGAATGACGGCCGTTTTCGCCAGACGCCCCGCCCCCTTCAGGTTCAACACAGTCAACCAGGGGGACACATAAGTGCTTCCCTGGAGCGTGCAGTTCGACTCGTCGCCTCCCCTCGTGAAAACCGTGCAGGTCTTCTTCCCTATCCTCAACGCAACAATGGAGCCGGAGAGGGACAGAAGCGCATAATGCATCACCGAATAAGCCATGCTGAACGCAAGCAGCGCTGCAAGCAGATATGAAACCTGCAGCATGAAAAGAATCGCCCCGAGATGAACCGCCACGAGCAGCAGGGCAAGCCGCATCGAGGGTTTCAAGGCAACGGCGATCATTTTCCGCTGGCGGACGGGGAAGACTGGATCACCTGGAAAAACACCTCGTCATCCTTGATCATGCCGAGCTCGCTTCTGGCGCGTTCCTCGATCGCGGCATAACCCTGCTTGAGATCGCGCACGTCCGCATCGATCGCGGCGTTGCGCGCCTGCATCTTGTGGTTGGTCTCCTGCTGAACCTTGATCTGCCTGTCCAGATCCCAGACCTGAAGCCACCCTCCCTTGCCCAGCCACAGCGAGTATTGCACCAATGCGATCAGGCAGAGCAGTATCAGGAGCAGGATACGCATTAGCGGCCCATGTGCGACTTGTTCAGGGGTTCCCTAAATCAATTGAAAAAACGCCTCGCGTCCGGCATAAACCGCCATGTCACCCAGATCTTCTTCTATGCGAAGCAGTTGGTTGTATTTGGCGAGGCGATCCGAACGGCTCAGGGAACCCGTCTTGATCTGCATGGCGTTGGTCGCCACCGCGATATCGGCGATCGTCGTATCTTCCGTCTCGCCGGAACGATGGGACACCACGGAAGTGTAGCCCGAGCGCTTGGCAAGCTCGATCGCGGCGAAAGTCTCGGAAAGCGTCCCGATCTGGTTGACCTTGATCAGGACTGAATTGGCTATGCCCTGGCGGATGCCCTCTTTCAGGATTTTCGTGTTCGTGACGAAAATATCGTCTCCCACCAACTGGACCGAGCCGGCAAGCCTTTTCGTCAGGAGCTTCCATCCGTCCCAATCCGTCTCGCCCATGCCGTCCTCGATGCTGATGATGGGATATTTATCGACCCAGGCAGCGAGGTAATCGCAGAATTCTGCGGCGCTCAGGCTCAACCCTTCCGAAGCCAGTTCGTATTTTCCGTCCTTGTAGAACTCCGAACTCGCGCAATCGATCCCGATCGCAACATCCGAGCCCGGCAGATACCCTGCATTCTCGATCGCTTTCACGATGAGCTGCAACGCAGCCTCGTTGCTGTCGAGGCTAGGCGCGAATCCGCCTTCGTCTCCCACCGTGGTCGGCATGCCCATGCCGTCGATCAGCTTCTTGAGGGAATGAAAAACTTCCGCGCCGCAGCGCAGCGCTTCCCTGAAACTCTGCGCGCCTACGGGGATGATCATGAATTCCTGCATATCTATGCTGTTGTTGGCATGCGCCCCGCCATTGATCACATTCATCATGGGAACGGGCATGGTCATCGAACCTGCGCCGCCCAGGTAACGGTAGAGCGGAAGTCCGGATTCTTCCGCCGCTGCTTTCGCCACCGCGATGGAGACGGACAGAATCGCATTCGCCCCGAGCCTGGATTTGTTTTCCGTGCCATCCAGCTCGCACAGGGTTCTGTCGATGAAAGCCTGCTCGGAAGCATCGAGTCCGATGATCGCCTCGGAGATTTCGGTATTGACGTTTTCCACAGCCTTGAGCACGCCCTTGCCCATATAACGGGAAGCATCGCCGTCCCTGAGCTCGACAGCCTCCTTCTGTCCGGTGGAGGCTCCTGATGGCACGGAAGCCCGGCCGAGCACGCCGGATTCGAGCAACACATCCGCTTCCACAGTCGGGTTCCCACGCGAATCGAGGATTTCACGGGCGATGATATCGATAATTGCACTCATGCTTTTACTACCTTTCCTGTTGGTTAACTCAGCTCATGCTGGTGTTCGATGAGGCCCCGGTTTTTGACCAGAGCATCCAATTCCTTCAAAGTCTGCAACAATTCCTTCATCATCCCCAGAGGCCAGGCATTGGGTCCGTCCGAAAGCGCGGAGTCAGGGTCAGGATGGGTCTCCATGAACATGCCGGAAACCCCCGCAGCAACTGCCGCTCTTGCCAGAACGGGAACGAATTCGCGCTGCCCCCCGCTCCTGTCTCCCTGTCCGCCTGGAAGCTGTACCGAATGCGTGGCATCGAACACCACGGGACAGTTTGTCTCGCGCATCACCATGAGGGAACGCATGTCCGATACCAGGTTGTTGTACCCGAAAGATACGCCACGCTCGCAAACCATGATGCTGTCATTACCGCTCGCCAGCCTGGCTTTCTCGACAACCTGCTTCATGTCCCAGGGCGCGAGAAACTGCCCTTTCTTGATGTTGACGGGTTTGCCTGACCTCGCCGCTGCCTGGATGAAGTCCGTCTGGCGGCACAGGAAAGCCGGCGTCTGCAACACATCGACGACTGAAGCGGCCTGTCCGATTTCGTCTATGGCATGAACATCGGTCAAAACGGGCACCCCAATCTGGCTCTTCACTTCGGCCAGTATCTTCAATCCTTCGTCCATCCCCATCCCCCTGAATGATTTCGCTGAACTCCTGTTCGCCTTGTCATAGGAGGATTTATAGATGAAGGGTATCGAGAGCGAATTGCATAATTCTTTCAACGCGCCTGCGGTATCGATCGCCAGTTCTTTCGACTCGATCACGCACGGGCCTGCAATCAGGAAAAAGGGATGTTCGAGACCGACATCGAAACCGCAGAGCCTCATGAATTCCCCTTGAAATCGAGCGCAGCCCTGACGAACGACTCGAACAGGGGATGCCCCCGGCGCGGGGAAGAGGTGAATTCGGGGTGAAACTGGCAGCCGACGAACCAGGGATGATTGGGCAGTTCGATCATCTCGCACAGGTCATGACTGCTCGACTTGCCGCTCACCTTGAGCCCTGCCTGTTCGAGCCTGGGCAGATACTGGTTGTTGACCTCGAAACGGTGGCGATGCCGCTCCACGATGCGCTCCGAACCGTAAATTTTACGGGCGAGCGTATCCTCCCCGAGCATGCATTCCTGACCGCCCAGGCGCATGGTGCCGCCCAGATCCGAGTTGACGCTTCTCGTCTCGATCCTGCCGTCCGCATTCATCCATTCGCCGATCAACGCAATCACGGGATATGCAGTATCGGCATCGAATTCCGTGCTGTTCGCGCCTAGAAACCCTGCCTTGTGGCGGGCGAACTCAATCACGGCAAGCTGCATCCCGAGGCAGATGCCGAGGTAGGGAATGCTGTTTTCCCTGGCATAGCGTATTGCCGTGATTTTCCCCTCTATCCCCCTTTTTCCGAAACCGCCCGGCACAAGGATCGCATCCATACCGTCGAGGCAGCCCGTACCATGCGTTTCGATGCTTTCGGAATCAATGTAATGGATGCTGATCCGGCTCAAGGTATGGATGCCTGCATGAATCAGCGCCTCGGAAAGCGATTTGTAGGATTCGGTCAGGTCGACGTATTTTCCGACTATGGCGATATCGATCTTGTTTTCGGGATGTTCGAGGGAATAGACGATCCTGTTCCAGATGCTCAAATCCGCGGGCGGCGCTTCCAGATCGAGCGTCTTGCAGACGATGTCGTCCAGATTCTGCTCGTGGAGCAGGGCCGGGATTTTATAGATGCTGTCGGAGTCGACTGCGGAAATAACGGCGTCTTCGTCCACGTTGGTGAACAGTGCGATCTTCCTGCGTTCGTCCTCGGGCAGCGGCCTGTCGGCGCGGCACAACAGCACATCCGGCTGGATGCCGATGGAGCGCAGTTCCTTTACCGAATGCTGGGTCGGCTTGGTCTTGATCTCCCCCGCCGAAGGAATATAGGGAACGAGCGTGAGATGAATGAAACAGGTATTGTGGCGCCCGCTGCCTATCCCCATCTGCCTGATGGATTCCAGGAAAGGCAGCGATTCGATATCCCCTACCGTTCCGCCGATTTCGACGATTGCGACCGTCGCATCGGCCGCGCCGACCTCGATGAATCGCCTGATTTCATCCGTGATGTGCGGGATGACCTGGACGGTCCCGCCGAGATAATCGCCCCTGCGCTCCTTCTTGATCACGCTTTCGTAAATCTGTCCGGTCGTAAAATTGTTGCGCTTGCTCATCTTGGCATTGATGAAACGCTCGTAGTGTCCGAGATCGAGGTCCGTCTCCGCGCCGTCTTCAGTGACGAAAACCTCTCCGTGCTGAAAAGGACTCATTGTGCCGGGATCGACATTGATGTAGGGGTCGAGCTTGAGCATCGTGACGTTGATGCCCCTGGATTCGAGGAGCGCGGCAAGGGACGCCGCCGCAATGCCCTTGCCGAGGGACGAGACTACGCCGCCTGTCACGAATATATATTTTGTCATGAATCTGCTGGATGAATTCGACCGCGATATGATAGCCGAAAAGGGGGGTGGTCACAATCGAACCGACGCATCGAACCAACGCTTCCCGCCCGCCCATTCGAAGATAGGCTTCCTGCTGTGCGGGACTCCGCCTCTTTACGCATGGCTAAGGAGTGAACGCTGTTCCATCATTTCGGCATCCGATTTGTCCTACAATGGAGGATCCGTAAAGAATCCGTTTTTGGAGAATGCTCATGAGCAAGATTTGCGTGGTTGTCGTATCAGGAAGCATCGAGCGCCTGCAGATGGCCGCCATGGTGGCTTCCGTCGCAGCAGTCAGCGGGCATGAGACGCTCGTTTTTCTCTCGATGAACGCATTGCCGCATTTCGTCAAGGGAAACGAGGTCACAGCGCCTGCCGAAGGCGAAATGGGGGAATTGATGTCGAAAAAAAAGGTGCCGCAGTTCAAGACATTGTTCGAACAGGCGGTTGAATTGGGAGAAGCCAGATTATATCCTTGTTCCATGGCCATGGATGTTCTGGACGTGGGACAAGGCGATCTCGAAGGCTATCTCGGGGAAGCGACAGGGCTGACGAAGTTCCTGGATGATGCCGGGAACAGTCAGGTCTGGACATTCTAAGGGGAAGGCAAATGGCTGAAAAGAAAGTAATCGACGCACGCGGAAGTTTCTGTCCCGGACCGTTGATGGAACTCATCGCAGGCATAAAAATGGCGAACGTGGGAGACGAACTCGAAGTGCTCTCGACCGACAAGGGTTCGGCGGCAGATGTGCCGGAATGGATCAGGAAGGTCGGGCATGAACTACTCGGCACAAGGGAAGAAGGCGGCGTATGGCATATCACGGTGCGGAAAGCAAAATAACCCAGGAGGAAACGAAATGAGGATACTGATCATTGGCGGCGGCATGGGAGGAACCATCCTTGCGAACAACCTCGCGCGCAGGCTCACCGGGGAACTCAAGAGCGGAAAGGCGCGCATCACCATGCTCTCCGCATCCGAACGTCACATGTATCAACCTGGGCTGCTTTACCTTGCCGTGGGCAGAATCACGCCTGACGAACTCTACCGCGATCAGGCAAGCCTCCTCGAACCGAGCATCGAATTCCATGTCGACCCGGTGACGGAATTTCACCTCGACAAAAACGAAGTGGTGACTCAAAGCGGAAAAACCCATTCCTACGACATCTTGGTCATCTCCACAGGTTCGCGCATGGTGCCCGAAACCATTCCCGGCCTTGCCGAAAATTGCGAGACTTTTTATACGGAAGAAACCGCGCTCAAAATGTTCAAGCGCATCAGGGAATTCCAGGGGGGTCGCGTGGTAATCGCTGTAGGCGTTCCCCACAAATGTCCCATGGCCCCGCTCGAAATCACGTTCATGCTGCACGACTATTTCAAGGATCGCGGCATTCTCGACAAGGTGAAGCTCCATTACACTTACCCGATCGGCCGTACTCACAGCCTGGAAAACGTCGCCAAGTGGGCAACGCCTGAATTCGACAGGCTAGGCATCACTTACGAGACGTTCTTCAACATGAAGGAAGTCGACGGAGAGAACAAAATACTCAGGAGCGAAGAAGGCACGCAAACCCCTTATGATCTCCTGATCGCGATTCCCGCGCACAAAGGCATGGAAGTCATTGAGAAAAACGGACTCGGGCAGAACGGATGGATTCCAACCCACCGTCAGCAGCTCAACATGGAAGGCCATTCCAATGTATTCGTGCTGGGCGACACCACCAACATCCCCATCAGCAAGGCAGGCTCCACGGCTCACTTCGAAGCCGACACCCTGGGGGAAAACATCGCCGCGATGGTGAAAATCGGCACCCCGGTGCGGGATTACGACGGAAAGGTATTCTGTTTCATCGAGGCCGGCAAGGATCGCGCCACTTACGCCATGTTCAACTACCAGACCCCGCCGGACCCCAAGGCACCCACCAAGGCGGTTCACTGGTTCAAGATGGCCTATAACAAGCTTTACTGGGTTTCCGCTCGCGGACTTCTGTGAGGAAAAACCATGAACACAACTGACATGAACGAAGTCGAAAGTGTGGTCGAAGCCGCCAGAGATGCATTGACCGACGAAATGGTGGGCAGATTGACCGGCGCCGTGGGAGGCGGACTCACCCTCATCGACCAGATCGATCGCGCCGGGCTTGGAAAAGCCATTCCCGTTATCGCGGAGATGGTGAACAACGGCGACCTCGATCGCCTCGTGCATCTCGCCCGAGTCTATGGCTCGGCACAGGATGCCCTGACCGACGAAATGGTGGGGAGGCTCTCGGAAACATTGGGCGAAGGGCTTTCGCTTCTGGACCGCTTCAGCAGGGGGGGCGCGCTGCGCCTCGTCGAAATGCTGGAACGGCTGGATGCATCCGGCGCTCTGGAGAGGACGGCCGCGATCCTGCCGCAACTCGTGGATCGGCTCGGCATGCTCGAAAACATGCTGCAATGCGTCGAGGAAGCCGCTGCCGAAAGCGTCAAGGCAGCGCCTTCCTGCGGCGGGATTGGAGGATTGTGGACGCTCATGAAGGATCCGGAAAACCAGGAAAGCTTGAGGTTCCTGATATCCGTGGGAAAAAAACTGCGCACGAAATGCCCCCCCTGAACGCAATGCATCACATCATCGTCATCGGCGCAGCAGGCGGTTACGGCGCGCAGGATCACGCCTGCCAGGATGGGCCGGAAGTGCTGCGTGCCTTCGATTTCCTGGCGCAACTGGAAGCATCCGGTATCGCCTACAGGTGGGATGGCATCATCCATCTGAAGGAAAATCATGCGGATCCCCTTTCCTCGGTATCGGAAATGTGCACCCTGCTTGCCGAAAAAACCGGGAAAGCCGTGTCGCAGGGGAATTTTCCCATCGTGGTAGGCGGAGACCACTCCTGCGCAATCGGCACCTGGTCAGGCGTCAGGAACGCAATGGGGGGACCGCTCGGACTTCTCTGGATCGACGCCCACATGGACAGCCATACCTTCGAGACCAGCCCGTCGCGAGCGATCCATGGCATGCCGCTCGCCTGCCTGCTCGGATACGGAGCCGAACGCCTCACGCATATCGCCTCCCCTGCCCCGAAGCTGTTGCCGCAAAACGTCTGCCTGATCGGCGTCAGGAGCTTCGAGGAAGGCGAAGCACGGCTCCTGAAGCAGCTTGGGGTACGTGTCTATTTCATGGAGGAAATCAGACAGCGCGGCATCAGGGAAATATTGATCGAGGCGCTCGCCATCATCCGGAAGGAAACCTCCGGTTTCGGCATCAGCATCGACCTCGATGCGCTCGACCCGACCGAGGAAGCCGGCGTGGGTACGCCTGTTCCCGGCGGATTATTGAAGGACGAACTCGCGTCAGCGCTCGTGCAACTCAGAAACAACAGGGAACTCCTGGCAATAGAGATCGTGGAGTACAACCCTTATCTCGACCAAGGCTTCGCAACCGCGCATGCGGTATCCGACCTGATCGAAGCGTTAGCGCCCTGAGATCCCCCAAACCGATATTGAAATTTCGAAAATACCATCTATACTTGTATTTACGTGTCGACAAGAAGCCTCTAACAATCTGCGGAACCTTGCATTCCAAAGCAAGCCTGATGAGCCAACCGCAAACGAAAGGATAAGTCATGGGCCAAGTGATCGACGACCGGAACGATGAATGGTACAAATTTGTCAAGCATGTCATCGAGCAGGAAATTCCCGCAAAAAAACCGATCGACGAATTGATCTCGGAAGCGTTGCGGAACATACCTGCTGAAATCATTCAGCCCGATTCCAGCCACGCCGGATAATGTTTGTCGGCGCGGCGTTCGCCGAGCAAAGGACGATCGTAACAGCGCTTCTGGACCCAGGACGATACCCCCACACCACGAAATCCGTGAAGCTTCTGGAAACCCACATTTCATGGGTTTTGCTGGCTGGGCGTTACGCATACAAGATCAAGAAAGCGGTGCATCCCGGTTTTCTCGACTTCACGTCGATTGAATCGCGCCGTTTCTACTGTGGAGAAGAAATCAGGCTCAACAAGCGTCTTGCCCCCATGCTTTACCTCGATGTCGTGCCCATAGGAGGCATCCCGGAAAATCCGGTGCTGGGCGGCGCCCCCGCGATCGAGTATGCCGTCAGGATGAGGCGATTCGCATCGAAAAACAGGCTGGATCTCCTGGCCGGAAGAGGCGAAATTTTGCCCGACCACCTCGATGCGCTTGCCGTCAAAATCGCCAGATTCCACGATACCCTCCCCCCTTCCAGTGCAACTTCCGGGTTCGGCGCCGACATTCTGGATGTGGTACGCATCACTTTCAATGAATTGCGCATTCACCTCGATGACGACATTTCCGTTCTGGAGGAAAAGCTCGAAAACGAATATGCATCCTGCGCTGAAATTTTCGAAACCAGACTGAAAGAGGGATTCGTGCGCGAATGCCATGGCGACCTCCATCTGGGCAACATCGCGCTGGTCAAGGGCATCCCTGTCCCGTTCGATTGCCTGGAATTCGATCCGAAATTGCGCTGGATAGACGTGATGAACGAAATGGCCTTTCCCGTCATGGATCTCATGCACCACGGTCGCCCGGATTTCGCCTTTCGCCTCCTCAATGCCTACCTGGAACAAACAGGCGATTACATGGGCATGCGGGTGTTCCGTTTCTATCTTTCCTGTCGTGCCATCGTGCGCGCCATGGTCGATGCCATGAGGACGGAGCATCGATCATGCCGCAGTCATCTCGCACTCGCAAGCGACATCCTCTCGACGAGAAAACCGTTCCTGATCATCACCCACGGCCTGCCGGGATGCGGAAAAACCACGTTCTCGCAATCCGCCCTGGAGCGATTCCAGGCCATCAGGATCCGTTCCGACGTGGAAAGAAAGCGCCTTGCAAAATTAATACCGCAGGCGCGCAGCCACTCCGATATCGATGCCGGGATGTATTCGTCCGAAGCATCGACAAGAGCCTATTCCCGCCTGCTCGCACTTGCCCGGGAATTGCTCGCGGCTGGTTTTCCAGTCATCGTGGATGCGGCCTTTCTGGAGCATGAAAAGCGGGACCAGTTCAGGGCACTCGCGCGCGACATGACCATACCTTTTGCCATTGCATCGCTTCAGGCGGACTACCCCACGTTGAAACAGCGGATCCTGGAGCGTTCGAAACTGGCCATCGATGCCTCCGAAGCCGACCTTGCCGTACTCGATGCAAAAATCGCCTCATATGCGCCGCTTCTGCCTGAAGAATCTCATTTTTCCGCGCAATTTTGCGACGCAACAGATCCCGCAGGATGGAAAAAACTGGGAGAATTGCTGGCGCCGAAACCTGCAATGGAAAGCAGCATGCGGGCAACTTGAAAGCGGACTCGCTTTATGGTACGTTAAGATTTTGTGACAGAACGTGAAGATGGAATTTCCGGCCTTATTCGAAGACCTTCCTGCTCTTGAGACGACGCAGACGGCGATCGAAGAAAGCCCTGCGGTCGAAACAACACCTGCCGAAGCCCCCCCCGCGACTGAACCGGAACCTCCGAAAACGGCCATTGCGCTCATTTCAGGCCCGATAACGCCAGTCATGGAAATCATCCGGGATGCATCTGTCCTCAGAAATGCGCTCGACAAACAGCTTCGGCACCCCATCCCCCTGCTTGGGGAGGAACTGCTCTCCGAAGGCTACATCACGTCCGAGCAACTCGAAAAAGCGATTCTGGCCCAAAAGGCTTCGGGGAGGAAGAGGATAGGAGAAATCCTGGTATCGGCGGGCGTGGTGAATCAGGATACCATCGACTTCGTGCTCGCCAAGCGCCTCGGCGTGCCTTCCGTAGACCTGCGCAAGCTCGAGATCGACCACGATGCACTCAGTCTGGTGCCCAAGCTCTTTGCCGGAAAGCATGGCCTGATGCCCTGCCTGATCCACCACAACCACCTTGTCGTCGCAATGGAAAACCCTATGGATCAAACCCTGCTGAAAGCGCTCAGATTCGCATACGGAAAACATGTTCTGGCGGTCATGGCGCCCAGGGGAGACATCGAATGGGCCATCGAACATCGCTACAAGGAACTGCTGACCGCCAGGAATCCCTTCGCCAATCACTGGATATGAAAACGCGCCCGCCTCACGGCACGGCCCAGGTCGACGATGCTCATCGCATAATAGTAACTCCTGTTGTATTGCGCGATGACAAAGAAATTATCCGTACCCAGCCAATATTCCGTCGAATTCCCGCCGTTCTCGAGATCGATCAGGCCAAAATTCAATTTCGGCATATCGCCTTTCGGTGAAATTCCGGCCGCCTCGAGCGCCTGCACACTGTATTTTGCGGAAATATCTCCGACCATGGATTTCCACCCATCGTTTTCCGGCGAAACAGATACAGGAAAAACGAGCGGTTCCCCTTTCTTCCACCCGTGCATGAAAAGGAAATTGGCGATGCTTCCGATCGCGTCCGCTGGCGAATGCGTCAAGTCGATTTTCCCGTCGCCGTCGAAATCAACCCCGTATTTCATGATGCTGCCAGGCATGAATTGAGGCAGGCCGATCGCGCCTGCATAGGAGCCGTAAAGCGAGAGCGGATCGATCCCTGACTGCCTCGCAAAAACCAGCGCATTTTCGAGTTCGCTTCTAAAGTAGGCCATCCGGGCCTCCCGGTTCGGCGTTTCGGGATAATCGAAAGCCAGGGTTGCCAGGGCATCGAGCACCCTGAAATTCCCGGTATGCCGTCCGTACAGGGTTTCCACACCGATGATGGCAACGATGATTTCAGGCGGAACATCGTATTTTGCGCCGGCTTTCGATAAGGCGCCCTCGTGTTCGTTCCAGTAATGCACCCCGCCCGCTATCCTGGAGCGCTCAACGAAACGGGCGCGATAGGCTTTCCAGTCTTTGGGCTTTGCCGCAGGGGCGGGGCTTGCCAGGCGGATGACTGCTGCCACCCGCTCGATTCTGCCGAAAAGGGATTCGAGCTGGTTTTTGTCGAAGCCATGGACTTCGACCATATGCTCAATGAACGCATCCTTGCCCTGCCCAGGCGCCTCGGCATGAAGCATGCCTGGAAAAATCAGGACGAACAAAAAGAAACAGAGGCGATTCATTTCAGCCGCCCTTGCGCAGCCTCATGACATGCCAGGCGACCCCATAGCCGAAGATCGGGATCAACATCGAAGCCATCATCCCCGAAACGAGCTTGCCGATTATATTGAACAAATCGGAGCCGGGGTGACGCTGGACCCCGGAAAGCATGGCAGCCAGCGCGAAAAGAAGTATCAGCAGGATCATGACTCGCCTCCCGACATTCGCCAAGGGGATCTCCAGTTCTTCCGGTTTTGCCTCGCGCAGCCAGTTCAGCGACCAGCGGACCAGCAGCCAGACACCGATTAGGCTGCTCGCAGCCTGAAGCGGGTCGCTGAAGTGAACGGGATACTCGCCAATGGAAAAAAGGGTGGTTTGCAGAAAACCAAGAGACCTGATTCCGAATGTCGCGCCATGGGTCAATGCATCCCAGGCAAGATGGGTGAGCGCCCCGAAGAAGAGCGAAACCGCAACCCCGCTCCACGGCACTTTCGGCAGCGGCGCGCGAGGCCGCGCATAAGGGGCCAGCCGTGCTGCGACGGCATGGGGAAGCAGCGAATACAAGGGAAGCTTCAGTACCAGATGAAACAGGAGATAGCAGAAAAATCCGACCGGAAGGCAAAACAGGAAAAGCCCGGCGAGGCTGTGCGTCTGCTCCCTCCCGATATGAAAAGGAAGCAGGGTATGCATGTCGGGAATCACGCTCCCGATCACTAGCGCGGAGAGCACTCCGTATTTTCCGAGTCGCCGGAACAGAGGCACTGCTGCTGCAGGATGAGCTAAAGTAAATGGCATAATGCATATTGTACAAGCTGCTTTCGTTCCTGCCCATGCAGGCTACAGTATTCCCGTTTGTGTTAAGATTAAACCATTCTAAAAGTAATGTTATAGATTCTGAAACCATGAAAACCCTTGAAGCGGCAGCACAAAGCTGTGAATTTCCCCATGCCGACACATTGGGAATCCGTGGATTCATAGATCTGATCCCGGATGCCGTGTTGATTTTGAACGAAAACCGGGTCGTTTTCGCCAACGGCGCCGCGGTCAAGCTGTTCAAGGCAAAGGATGAGGCATCGCTTGTCGGCCTGAGATCGGAAAAATTCGTCGAACCCGAATACGCTCTGCAGGTGCGTCAAACCAAAAGCGGCGACAATCCGCTCATCACGGCAAGATTAAATTGCCTGGATGGCGACACGATCGAGGCGGAGATCAGGACATCCTGCTCGATGCCCTATCAATTCGTGGTGATCCGCGATGTGAGCCACCGAAACAGGCTGCACCGAAAACTTGCCGCGAATGAAGAAAAATTCCGCATGTTGTTCGAACAAAGCCCAATCGGGCTATCCATCATCGGAAAAGACACGTTCTTCCTGAAAGTCAACCAGGCTTTTTGCGGGTTGCTCGGCTATTCCGAGGAGGAATTGCTGTGCCTTGCATTCCCGAACATCATACATCCAGACGATCAGGACAAGGACATGCATCTTTTCGCGCAACTTCTGCGAGAGGAAATCCCCAGCTTCGAACTTGAAAAACGCTATGTCAGAAAGGACAAAACCATAGTCTGGGTCGGCCTCACCGTCGCCCTTATCCGCAGTCATTCCGGCGTGCCCCTTTGCTGCATCGTTTTCAGCGAAGACATCCTGGATGAGAAACTGGCCGAAGAGCAGCGCAAAGCCCATGCCCGCGTCCAACGCAACACATTGATCCGGGAAGTCAATCATCGCATCAAGAACAACATCCAGAGCGTGATTGGGCTGCTTAGATATCAGATGCGGCAAAACCCTGAACTGGGAAAATGGATGCAACAGGCGATCGACAGGCTTCATGCGGTTGCCATCGTGCATGGCATGCACGGGATCTCCCGTTTGGGGAACTGCTCCCTCGTCAAGATGGTGAGCCAAATCTGCGACTCGGCCGAGGCGACCAGCAACGGTCGCCAGACCATCAAGCTTCAGGTCCTGGTTCCCAACGACGTCATCGTTGCAGAAGGGGAAAGCGTGCCGACTGCGCTGATCGTGAACGAACTCATCGCAAATGCAGTGAAACACGGCAATATCAGGAAATCCCCCATCCGGGTCACCTTGAACGGCGATAGAAACGCGACGATCATCCGGATAGAAAATGCAGCTTCCGGGCGCGATGTATTCAGGATCGAAAGCGGAAATGGACTCGGGACCGGGCTGAATCTCGTGGAAGCCTTGCTTCCCCCCACGGGCGCTTCGCTGGCGTTCAAATCGGGGCACGGGGAAGTCACGGCGGAACTGCGTCTCCTCCCGCCCGTTATCGGTTAGGCATCATGCAAAAACGCCCTCATATCCTGATTGCAGAAGACGACCGCATCATCCTGCTCGACCTGTCCGATGGCCTGTCCCGGGCTGGATACCGTGTCACGACCGCATCGAACGGCGAAATCGCCTGGCAATCCATTTCGAACGAACTACCCGACCTGATCCTGCTGGACATTCGCATGCCCATCATGGACGGTTTGACCCTCGCCAAACGGGTGAGGAAAATTTGCGATGTCCCGATCATATTTTTGACCGCTTATTCCGACGATGAGCGGGTGAGCGAATCCGTCGCCATAGGCGGTTACGGCTATCTGGTAAAACCCATGGAAGTCCATCAGATCATCCCCAGCCTAGAACTTGCCCTCGCAAGGTGCGAGGAACTGCGAGCGTTGAAAGCGGTCGAAGTCCATCTCCAAAGCGCGGTGCAAAGCTCGCGCGACATCAGCGTTGCCATCGGCATACTGCGCGAACGTCATGGCCTCGGTCACGAGGAAGCATTCCAGGCCATCCGCACTCATTCCCGCAACCGAAGAGAAAAAATGGACGAAATCGCCGCCAGGATCGTCAGCGGCACGCTCAGACTCCCCATGCCAAAAACAAGATAGCCGATACACTGTGATACACAGGTTTGACAGCATTGGGCAGGGTTGATACCATTTCCCGATTCCAACCCAGACCCCGTTGGACGCCATTGCGTGAGTGCATATGGCTGCGGGGTCTGTTCGTTCCATCCCCCTGCCAGCATTGACCCGTGCAATGGCTTTTGAAAAGCAATCATTGAGGGAGTCCTATGCGCAACGTCACCTTGTTCGAAGGGGAAAGACATCAATTCATTCTGCTCAACGAGAGCGAACCCGGAGAAGAGGACGGAGTCCGATCCAACCAGTACCTTGTAATGCATGACCAATCCGGCGTCCTGCTGGATCCGGGCGGCTTCGGCGTCATGCCGCGCGTTCTGGCTGAAATGCTGCGCTACATCGGGCCTGCGGAATTGAAGGCCATCGTGCTTTCGCATCAGGATCCCGATATCGTCGGCGGCATCTCGACCTGGATCGAACTCACCCAGGCGCCCATTTATGTTTCTAAAATCTGGATGCGGTTTCTTCCGCATTATGGAATCAGGGAGATGAGCCGTTTCGTTGGCGTGCCTGACGAAGGCATGCGTTGCCGGATCGACGCCGATTTCGAACTGGATCTCGTGCCGGCGCATTTCCTGCATTCGGAAGGCCAGATCAACGTTTACGACCCCATATCGAAAATCCTGTTCTCCGGGGACATCGGCTCTGCGATGCTGCCCGAGGACAGGGATTACGCTTTCGTCGACGATTTTCAGGACCATCTGCCCTTTATCGAACCCTTCCATAAACGCTACATGTGTTCGAACAGGGCGACCAGGATCTGGGTGAATGCCGTCTCGAAACTCGATATCGAAATGATCGCTCCCCAGCATGGGGCGATCTATCGGGGAAGCGCCGTCAAGGACTTCCTGAACTGGTTCGACGAGCTTCAATGCGGAATCGACCTGATGACCGGCAGCGGGATTTTCGAAACCAAGGAAACCAGATGACCTCGATTTTTTCCTTCACGCCTCGGAACATCGAGGAGATGCGTCAACAAGTTGTGGAAAAATTCGCTTCACTGTTCGAAAGCCAGACCCGAACCAATCTTTTTGCCAGCAACGTCGGCAAACTGGTGCATAACATCAATGCCGAAATCGAGTCCGATCTTCTGAAAAGCATCCATAAGATCGAAAACAGCAGCCTCACCGAATCCGAAAGACGCGAAATTTCATCCTGCCTGCAAAGCGCAGTGGTGCGCAATTCCGGACTCGACATGACCCTCGATTTGCTGCTGGGAGAGCGGGAGCGGCAATGGCACACGAACGGCCGCCACCTTCAGCAGATCCTGCTCGAATTCAACCAGACCACTGAAAAACTGGTTGGGACCCTGATCGAAAAAGATCTCTTCGAACGCCAGAGTCATGTGCTGGAGAGCATCATACTTTCCCACGAAAAGGTTTCGCAGTGGAAAGCGTTCGTTCGGGAAATCCTGACGGGCTTTCGCTCCATATTCCCATTCAACTTCTTCTTCATCGCCTTTTCCGAAGAGCATGGACTGTCCCTGTTCATCTATTATCTCGGGGATTATTCCGAAGAAGTCAAAATCTCGGTGCGAAAAAAGCTCGCCAAGGAAATGATCGGGCAATTGGGCCTTCCGGGGGATGCGCCGCTCGACATAGAAGAATTCCATATCCCCATACCCGAAGCATTCGATTCCATCGAGGAAATCGAGATGATCACCGTTTCCGTTTCGATACCGGAACTGGAAACCCTCAATCTTGCCGGATTGCTCGGCGTCGCTTACGGTTCGGTGCAGAAATTGAGCCCGCAGGAAACGAGCGTAGTCCGCTCCATTCTCGCGGTCATGGTGATGGTGGTCGGCTCCAGCAAGGTATTGAGCAAGACCCTCGCCGAGCTCGAATACTATTCGACTCACGACCCGCTCACCGGGCTGCATAATCGCCGTTATTTCAATGAAATGCTGGAATATGAAATCGGCAGGTCCGAGCGGCACAATCATGAATTTTCAATCCTGATGCTCGACCTCGATGACTTCAAGGATGTCAATGATACTTATGGACATCCCTGCGGCGATCTCGTGCTGAAACAAGTCGCGGAAGCCATGACTTCCTCCATGCGCAAAGGCGATCTCGTAACCCGCATCGGGGGGGACGAATTCGCAATCGTCCTGACCGAAATCGACAAGGAAAAAGCCCTGATCGTCGCCGAAAAACTGAGGGGGGAATTGCGCAGGATACCCTTCATGGGCACGAATGGAAAAACCTTCCACATCACGACATCGATCGGTCTCGTGACCTTCCCCCATGACGCCAGGAATTCCTCCGACCTCATGACCGGGGTCGACCTGGGGCTTTACCGCGCCAAGGAGATGGGGAAAGACGGGGTATGCGTGCTCGATTCGATCGACGACCATATCCAGGCGAACAGGGGATCGCGAAATTACGTCGAAACGCTGCGCAATGCCCTGAGCGAAGATCGCGTCATACCCTACTACCAGCCGATCATCGATTGCAAAACAGGAAACATTTTCGCTTACGAAACCCTGGCAAGACTGATCGAACCCAATGGGGAGACCGTCGCGGCCGGCGCATTCATCGAAACGATAGAAAAATACGGGCTGGGGCGGGAACTGGATCGCGCCATCATCAACAAGGCGCTTATCGCCATGAGGGGGAAAATCTCCGGCGGCGACAATTCGTTTCGTCTCTTCATCAACCTGTCCGCCCAGGAAATCCAGGGCAGAGGGGTGCTGGGATTCGCGGAGCAGCTTTGCGGCGAATTCTACATTCCGCCCCATGTCATCGTATTCGAAATACTGGAACGGGACGCCATCGGGGACATGACGCACATGCGCAAATTTTTGTCCGACCTCAGAAAAAAAGGCTTCTCATTCGCGCTGGATGATTTCGGAAGCGGCTACAACTCCTTCCACTACCTCAGGGAACTGCATTTCGATTACGTGAAGCTGGACGGCGCTTTCGTGCGCAACATCCTCATTTCCAAAGTCGATTACACCCTGGTGCATAACCTGATCAGGTTATGCCAGGGACTGGGCATACTGACCGTCGCCGAATTCGTCGAATCAGCCGAAATCCTGGACGAACTCAAGAAGATGGGGGTGGATTACGCGCAAGGGTATTACCTTGGCATGCCGTCTCCCGAAATGAGATGAAACGCTCAATATCCCAGCGCGAAATCGATTACGACGAATCCGACGTATTCGTCACGCGGAACATATCCGGGTTCTCCCGGAAGGATTTGGTCGGAAAGAATCACAACATCATACGCCACCCGGACATGCCGTCCTGGGCATTCGAAAACTTGTGGAAAACAGTCAAGGGCGGATATCCCTGGCGTGGGCTGGTCAAGAACCGCACGAAAAGCGGCGACCATTACTGGGTACGCGCAACGGTCTCGCCGGTCACGCACAAGGGGCAGTTAACGGGTTACCTGTCCCTGCGCAAAAAACCCACAAGAAGCGAAATTCAGCAGGCCGAAGCGCTGTACCGCAGCGGCGCCCCTCCACGCAAGCCCTGGTCCGTTTCAGAATGGTTCGGCAACCTGCCATTGCAACTCAAGATCCAGCCTATCCTGTTGACCCTGCTCGTAATCGCGACCTATGCCGTGTACAGTGAGATGAAATCCTCCATCATGGACAACATGCAGCGCCGCGCGGAAGCCTCCGCCATGCAGGTGATCGACAGCGCGAACATGCTGATGGTGACGGGCATGGTTTCAGCGCCGGAGAACCGCAGGCTGATGATCAAGAAAATCATCGAGGGTCAGCATCTCAAGTCGCTGCATCTGGTGCGAATGGATGTGGAAAAAATCGCGCAAATGTCGGAAGAAAACAGCCTTTCCATCAGGCAGGTCGACGACACGGCGAAGACGCTGAAAGTCCTATCGGTCGAACTCGATGCGACCGTCAAAAACTTCAGGGTGTGACAAAATCATGTTGACTTCTGCGACGAAAAATCGGAAAATTCACCCATCTTATTCTCAAGGGAGGCATCTTGGACAGTTGCCCTAATAGCTTATTAAACCGCGTCGGTTGAACCAGCGAAGGCACTGTCTTTAAGACTCCCGCCGCCGTCCCGCTGATTCAGCGGGACGGTGCGCCAGCAGTAGATCCCCTCAACCCGCGCAAGCGCGGGTTACTCTGAGCACCTCCCCCGGCCATTTGTGTTGCCATGTCATGGAATTGCCCTTCGGGCAATGCCGCAGCATGCCGTTAAAAATACCCCGAGAGCCGGCAAGCTGCCGCCCCTCGCGAACTACTCAAGGAGTCATCATGACTACAACTACGCACACTGCCGTCCTCGACAGCGCTCATATCGGCGACATTCGTGGTGCTCTCGGCACGATTCGCCACAGCGATACCGGCCCCAGGGCCGGCCTGTGGCATCGCATCAAGACATTGCTTGCAATTCTCGGCCCGGGACTCATTGTGATGGTCGGCGACAACGATGCAGGCGCATTTGAAACCTACGCCCATGTCGGTCAGAATTACGGCACCAGCCTGCTCTGGTCTCTCGCCTTGCTGATCCCGGTTCTCTACGTGAACCAGGAAATGGTGCTGCGTCTGGGCGCCGTAACGGGAGTCGGCCATGCCCGCCTGATTCTGGAGCGGTTCGGCAAGTTCTGGGGAGCATTCAGCGTGATCGACCTGTTCGTTCTTAACGCCCTGACCATCGTTACCGAGTTCATCGGCATCAGCCTCGGCCTTGACTATCTCGGCGTTCCAAAACTCGCAGGCGTGGCCATTGCATCCGTGCTCATCATCCTCGCAGCAGGAACAGGCAGCTTCCTTCGCTTCGAGCGTTTTGCGTTGACCCTGGTAGCCGGCAGCCTGCTGCTCGTGCCCATCTTCGTCATGGTGCATCCGCCCATGCCCCAGGTTCTGCATGACTTCACGACACCGCAGATGCCGAAAGGCGCCAAAATCAGCGATGTCATGCTGCTCATCATCGCCATTGTCGGAACGACCGTTGCCCCATGGCAACTCTTCTTCCAGCAAAGCTACGTGATCGACAAGCGCATCACACCGCGTTTCATCAAGTACGAACGCATCGATCTCTGGCTTGGAATCATCATCGTAATGATCGGCGCGGTGGCCATGATCGCATTCACTGCGGCGACCTTTGCGGGGCAGCCCGAGTTCGGCAATTTCACCGACGCGGCGGCCGTGGCTACGGGGCTTGCCAATCATCACAGCAAACTGATGGGAACCCTGTTCGCCATCGCACTGATCGATTGCAGCATCATCGGTGCCGCAGCCGTTTCCCTGTCGACGGCCTACGCCATCGGAGACGTTCTTTCATTGAAGCATTCGCTCCATCGCAAACCGACGGAAGCCAAGGGATTCTATGCCGTCTACCTGGTGCTGATCGTGATCGCGGCGGCACTGGTGGTTACGCCCGGCATGCCCCTTGGCCTGCTCACGAACGCCGTGCAAACGCTTGCCGGAATATTGCTGCCCAGCGCTTCGGTATTCCTGCTCCTGTTGTGCAACGACAAGGAAGTGCTCGGCCCATGGGTCAACACCAAAAGCACCAATATCTTCACGGCAATCGTGTGCGGAATTCTCGTGCTCCTGTCCCTGATTCTGACGGCCTCCGTGGCGTTCCCGGATCTCTCGGGCGATTCGATCGTCATGATTCTCGCCGGTGGCGGCATTGCAGGGCTGATCGCGGCAATCGGCATATGGAGCATGCGCAAAGGTGCTGTCAATACCGATGATGATCCGGTTTCCAGGGAAAATGCCATCCATTGGCGCATGCCGCCGCTGGGCGAACTGAAGCCGGCCCGGCTTTCCGTTGCGAAACGCAGCTGGTTGGGCGTGCTGCGCATGTACCTGCTGATTGCCATGATCATGGGCATCTACAAGGTCATCCAACTGGCATTCTAAACTGCCCACACAAAGGAGCCATTATGGATCCAGACCCTTGTAGTTCGGGCAGTGCGGCAGCCCGGCAAAGTTGATTCTCCTGCACCGCCTCACGCGGGGCCATAGGGAACTTCGACTGCCCCCGTGTCGGCGTCCACTGGACGCTCGACCGCTTCTTCGCGGCTGACTGCTCCACCCCATCACCTTCGGCCAGGGGAGTGCATCTCCTGTATATATCGTAACTGCGCAAGTCATGCTCGGGCATGACCATGGCAGGAATGCGTGTCGCATTCGCTTAATGAGGTTGCTCAAAATGAAACCAATCACCAGGATCGTAAATTCAATTCATTTCAAACACGCCGCAATGCCGATTTGCGGTGCGCTCGGTGCATCGATGAGCCTATGTCAATGGATGGGCGTGGCATTCGTCGGCCTCCTCATGCTTTGCGCACCTGCACGCGGCGCCGATCGGCAGGTGGACACGGAGGAAATGACGCAGGCGAAATTCCAGAGCACCTACGTCTGGCAGCGCAAGCCTGCCTTCACGTCCGCCTACTCCGGCGCCAACAGCCTGTCGCCCGACCTGGAAAAGCGGAGCTACACCCTGTCCGCGACGGCCTTCCTGGGAGCCCGGCTATGGCAAGGCGGAGAACTGTATTTCAATCCCGAAATGATCATGAGCCAGTCGCTTTCCAATCTCACCGGTCTGGGTGGACTCTCCAACGGCGAGAACCAGAAGGGCGGCGGCCCCAATCCCATTTTTTACACGGCGCGCCTGTTCGTCCGCCATACATGGGGATTCGGCGGGGGGCAGGACAAGATCGAATCCGCCCCCAACCAGATGTCCGGCCAGATAGACAAGCACCGGCTGGTGCTGACCGTGGGGAAAATCGCCCTGACCGATATTTTCGACAACAACAGCTTTTCCCACGATCCGCGCACCCAGTTCCTCAACTGGTCGATCATGACCTACGGCGCCTTCGATTACGCGGCAAACTCGCGTGGTTATACGGACGGCGTGGCGCTGGAATACTACCGGGACGATTGGGCGTTCCGTGCCGGGCGTTTCGAGCAGCCTATCGACTCCAATGGCCTGACGCTCGATTCGCGGATCATGGCGCATCATGGCGATCAGGTGGAGCTTGAGCACAACCATGAAATTTCCGGGCAGCCAGGCAGGCTGCGCCTGCTCGCCTTCCGCAACGAAGCCAGCATGGGACGTTTTCAGGATGCCCTAAACTTCTGGAACAGCCATGGTCGCGCAGGCGTACCCGATGTCGGCAATGTGCGCAAGGACCAGTCCAAGACAGGATTCGGCGTCAATCTCGAACAATACATTACCCGTGACATCGGTCTTTTCATGCGTCTCAGCCGCAACGACGGCGGCACGGAAACCTATGCCTTCACGGAAATCGAGCGGTCGTTCTCGGGCGGAATCCTTGCAAAAGGCAATGCCTGGGGGCGTCCCGACGACACGGCCGGTATTTCATATGCGCAAAATGGCCTGTCTTCGGTTCACCAGCAATATCTGGCCAACGGTGGCCTGGGCTTTTTCATCGGCGACGGCAAACTCAACTACCAGCCGGAAAAAATACTGGAGGGTTTCTACAGCCTGGGCGTAGCGAAGGATACATCATTTTCTCTGGACTATCAGTACATCGTCAATCCGGCATATAACCAGGACCGGGGGCCCGTCTCGATTTTCGGGGCGCGCATGCACGTGGAGTTCTAGGGGGCTGCAATACCGCTGTAATATTGCCTGCATATCATCTTAAAATGTTTGATTCGACAAGAAAATATTGGCACCAGAAGACCGTTGCAACCGCCGTAACGGTCTTGTTGCCGCTTTCCTCGATAGCCGCACCCGAACAACCTCTCCCGGAAACCTGGGGCATGCATGTTCAATTCACGAACGTCAGCCAATGGCATCCGGCATTCACATCGCCCTACCAGGGCCAAAACAGCCTGACCCCCACCAGCAACAGCAACGAAACCTCGGATTTGACCCTGTTTGCAGGGTTTCGCATCTCGAATGGCGGCGAAATCTGGATGAATCCTGAAATCGACCAGGGCTTCGGCCTGACCAATACCGTCGGGATGGCAGGCTTTCCAAGCGGCGAAGCCTACAAGATAGGCGCAAATGGCCCTTATCTCCGGCTGCCCAGGCTGTTTTACCGGCAAACCATCAGCCTGGGCGGAAGCGAGCAGCCCCTGGAATCGGCAGCCAACCAGTTGGGAGGCACGCAATCGACCGACAACGTCATCCTGACGGCAGGCAAGTTTTCCGTCGTCGATGTCTTCGACACCAATATCTACGCGCATGACCCGCGATCCGATTTCATGAACTGGTCTATAGTGGAGTCAGGGGCTTTCGACTATGCAGCCGATGCGTGGGGGTACACGACCGGCGCATCCGCCGAATGGACCCAGTCCTGGTGGACATTGCGGGGCGGGCTGTTCGATCTTTCCAAGAGTCCGAACGGCACGAAGCTGGATCCGAAACTCAGCCAGCGCGAGTGGGTCGGGGAACTGGAAGAACGGCATCAATTGTATGGACACCCCGGAAAAATCAAGCTGCTGGGTTTTCTCAACCAGGGCAGGATGGGAAGCTACGACGACGCATTGCGGCTTGCAATGCAGACGAACACGACACCGGATGTTGCGCTGGTTCGGCGCGGCAGTTCGCGCCCCGGCGCCGCAATCAACATCGAACAGGAAGTCTCTTCCGATCTGGGTGTTTTTGTACGGGCCAGCATGAACGACGGCAGCAAGGAAGCTTTCGAATTCACCGAGATCAACCGGTCCCTGTGCGCCGGGCTATCCCTGCATGGCGATCGGTGGGGGCGCCACGATGACATATTCGGCCTTGCCGCAGCCGCCAATGGACTCTCAGGCGCTGCGCGCAATTATTTTGCGGCCGGGGGAATCGGTATCCTGATCGGCGACGGCCGGCTGAATTACGGCCCGGAGAAAATCGCGGAAACCTATTATTCCCTGCACGCGACCGATCATCTCGTGCTGACCCTGGACTACCAGTACGTCGTCAATCCGGCCCATAACCAGGATAGGGGGCCGGTCTCGATTTTCGGGACTCGAGCGCATGTGGAGTTCTAGCCTGCTGTAAACATTTCAAGATAGCGGCATCGAGATGAATTTATTTTCAAAACTCTATTACAAGTTCAGAAAATACTGGAAAGCCGTCCAGCTCTATCTTGTCATCGCAGGTCCGGGGCTGGTGGTCATGGTTGCCGACAATGATGCCGGGGGCATTACCACTTACGCGGCTACCGGTGCGAAATACGGCTATAACCTGATCTGGTTCCTCTTGATCCTGATCCCGGTCGCCTACTATGTGCAGGAGATGACCGTGCGCCTGGGGGCCGTCACCAAGCGCGGCCATGCAGAGGCGATTTTCAACGGTTTCGGCGCCTTCTGGGGCTGGTTTTCGCTGATCGACCTGATGATCGTGGACTGGCTGACGCTGGTTACCGAGTTCGTCGGCATGACTTCGTCGCTGCGCATCTTCGGTGTGTCGCCCTGGCTGACGGTTGCCGGCGTGGTGGCCTTGATGGGCATGATCGTGCTGAACGGCCGTTACTGGACCTGGGAAAAAATAGCATTGCTCTTCTGCGCGTTGAACCTCATCTACATCCCGGGCGCGTTCATGGTCAACCCCTCGGTCTCGGACATACTCAAAAACGGCCTCGTTCCGAATTTTCCCGGGGGCTTCAATGGCGAACTGTTTTTCTTCCTGATGGCGAACATCGGCACCACCATCGCCCCCTGGATGCTCTTCTTCCAGCAAAGCGCGGTGGTCGATAAAGGAATGCAGGAGAAGGATATCCCCTGGGGGAAATTCGATACCCTTCTGGGTTCGATATTGACGGTCGTGGTGGCCATTTTCATTGTCATCGTAACGGGTACCGTCCTGAAAGGCATCGACATCGACAGCGCATCCCAGGCTGCCGAGCATCTGTTGAAGACCAATCACTATGTCGGCACCTTCATGGCCATCGGTCTTTTCGATGCCGGACTGCTCGGCGCCATCTGCATTTCACTGGCAAGTTCCTGGGCTTTCGGCGAAATTTTCGGCTGGGCGCATTCCCTGAATCAGAAAATCAGGGAAGCGCCCTGGTTCTATGCCAGCTACTTCTTCACCTTGATCAGCGCCGGCCTGATCGTGCTGATTCCGAAGGCGCCGCTGGTGCTGATCACCCTGTTCGTGCAGGTGGTGGCCGTGACCCTGCTGCCCGCCGCCCTGGTGTTCCTGATATTGCTGCTGAACGACAAAAAACACATGGGCGAGCACTGCAATACCTTGACGGAAAACCTGATCGGCGGCTTTATCGTCGTCTCGATCGTGATTTTGTCAACCTTGTATGGGATCAGCGTCATGTTCCCCAATCTGTTCCAGTGACCGGAGAACCGGACATGCCGTCAAGCCTGCACCGTTTCGCCGCCAAAATACGGGAAATCAACCAACGCTATAGCAAACCTCATATCGAGATGTCGCTCGGCGTAAAGATCTCGCTGATGGCGCTGCGGATTTACCTTTTGCTGCTGGTCAGTCTGATCCTTTACAAATTCGTGTTGATGCTGAACTGAGGGGTTGCCTGATGGTCTCCGTACTGGAACACAAATTTTTTCTCAGTGAAATCATCGGTCGCCGTGTCTATCTGAAAGCCCTGCGGATCGGCCGCTTGAGCGACATGGTAATCGTCGAGACCGGAAAACTTCCCGAGGTCAGCCATTTTATTGTCAGCCGCCCTTTCGGTTATCCCCCGTTGTTGCTGCCGTGGGACAAACTGACTCTGATCTCGAACACGGAAATCGTATTCGATTTGAGCGATCCGACCGAGTACGTACGCCCGCCTGCAGAGGGATCGATCCTGCTTCGCTCACATATTCTCGACAAGAAGATCCTTGACATGGACGATCACGAAGTCGAGGTCATCTATGACATCAGCCTCGACTTTCAGGACGGCAAGCTGTATGTCAGCGAAGTCGATTTCAGCAGGCGGCATCTGCTGCGCCGTCTGGGTCTGAAGAAAGTCGCCGACTGGATATCCGCGCAGGAGAAAGGCGGGACGCTCTCATGGATGTACGTCCAACGGCTGCCGGAACATATCGACACCTTCAAGGGGCACGTCAAACTCAACGTGCTCAAAGAAAATATCAGCGATATCCATCCGGTCGACATGGCGAACATCCTGGAAGAGCTGGACAGCGAGCAGCGGCTGGCGGTATTCAAGGAACTCGAACCGGAACATGCCTCCGATACCCTGGAAGAGGTGGAGCCGCGGGTTCAGCGCGAATTGATCCACGCAATCGAAAAACGCCACGCAGCCCGATTGATCAACGCCATGAGCCCGGCACAGGCAGCCATCATCCTGGCGGCGCTGCCGACTGCCGAAGCGGACGAATTGCTGCAGATGATCGATCAGGATAATTCCGCCAGGGTACAGAAGATAATCGACCACCATGACGAGAACATTCTCCTCTATTCCACCCGGAAGTTCATGAAAATGTCCGGGTCAATGCAGGTCAAGACGGTCATGACGGATTTTCGGGAATTTGCCAGGAACATGGACGTCATCATGTACGTCTATGTCACCGACGAAGAGGATGTCCTGAAAGGGGTCGTCGATATCCGGGAACTCGTTGCCGCCGAGTCTGAGCAGTCGATTGGGGAAATCATGTCCGAGAATGTCATCAGCCTGAGTCCGGAAGATACCCTGAGCGATGCAGTGGACATGTTCGAGCGCTACGGTTTTCGCGCCATTCCTGTCACGGATGAAAAAAACATCCTGCTGGCCGTGGTTTCCTTCAGGGACATTCGCGGCATCAAGCCGCGGCTGGATTAGGGAACCGCTGATTTAATCCTGCGTAGGCGCGACGGCCGGCTTTGCGGGATGAGGCTCGCGAAGCGAGACGCAGCGAATGGTTATTCCATTCGCAAATCGAGCGACAAAGAGCATCGCCCGCAAAGCCCCGTCCCTGTAGGGTTGCGTAAAAATCGAGCGCTCGCTTTGTCGCGCTCCTTGGCTCAATAGACCCGGCTACGACCTGCGTCGCGCGTCCGGCGATCATCTTTCCCAGCAACGTGCTCCACGCAGGATTAAATCAGCGGTTCCTTAGACATTGGACGCTCGAATGCGTGTGTGGGCGCAATTATTTATGGATATAATCGGCGGTTTCACCCAGTTCATCCTTGCAAGTTCGAAAGGTATTTTCCATGCGTATGGCTAAAATGGTTTTGGCGGCGGTCGTTTTTTCGTTCTCTCTGGCGGACATTGCCGAAGCGGCCGCTACGCCGGATATCATCGTGATCGAGGTGTCGGGGGAAGTTCCCGGCTTCACGCAGGCGCAATTGGCCGCCTATTTGGCCCAGAAAATGCAGGAAGAGACCGCCCTGCATTTCGCAGCGGGAGAGCCGGGAGAAAACCCTGTCCCGAACCGGGTGGTCTGGTCGTTCAAAACCCTGCGCAAGGTCTGGAAGGGCGGCTCCCATAGCGGCTTTCCATCCCCGACATACCTCGTGTCTTATCTCAGGGCCGAAGTGAAACTCTATTTGAAGGGCAGCTACCAGATGACCATGGACACCCATCCCTCGGTCATCAGCGGACCCGACGACAAGGCCCTGTCCGAAATGGTGCATGACGCCGCCCATGCCCTGTTCATCGAGAACAAGACCGATATGCCGTGACTTACCTGACAGGACGCATGATCACAAGCGACGACGGGCAATGGTTCCTGACATCCCTGCCGCACGCCCTGGGATGCATTGCCTTGTCGTAACAGAGACGGACCTCCTGAAGATACTTGCCTTTGCATGCCACAGCCAGTTCCAGACCGGGATTCGAATCCAGGAACGCCCTGCGGATTTTTGCAGCCGTAGTGTCAATCGGGTAGCCCGGATTCGAGAATGCATCCGGTATCCTGATGGTCCGCACGGTGCTCCTGATCATGCCAAAATAATCGCCGGGTTTTTTGCCGCTGCATGTGCCGTGCTTTTCCCATTCGTGCCGGATCAGTTTCTCGCTGGGCATGAGGGGAAGCATGTCCTGCACGACAGCCTCCGGAACGCCTGAAGCCGCGGAGCAGGAATCGGGATACCCCCTCTCGTATTGCGGCCACAATCCATGCACGACGAATCCGTAATGCCTTTGCCCCCCGCACTGGAGCCTGTCCCTTTTCGCCTCGGCGCAATGCTCGGGCGACCAGGACAGGGTGAGGACGTAATAGTCGAACTTCCCCGGCTCGCCATCCGCGCAAGCCGCGAAGCTCAAGGCCATGAGTAACGCAAATGCGATCATTTTCATATCAGGACATTTTCTCCATTGCTGCCGGCCGGGGGCCACAGGTCAATTCGACATGCAGTATGGCCGATCTTCGAGCAACTGTCACCTGGCATGCGCAGCCAATCCGGCGCGCACGGCGGCTTCATCATCTTGACTGAAAGCCGGATAAAGACCGAACTCGCTTCTATGGAAACGGCCGAACATGCCGCCGTCCTTGAAGTACAAGCCCTGCTTTTATATCAGGCCGCATCGCAATCGCGCGGCGGCTCGATGAATCCCCCCGACCGGAACGTCAACACCAGTGTGTCGCGATGCCCGCCCGTCGCGGTAGGCTGGATCGGGGTGGATTCGTGGATGACTTTTTGATCGTCGAGCAGCAGCAAGGTCCACGGCTCGATCAAGGTAAATCGCTGCCCGTGCGGCCCATCGGATTCGAAGATGCGGCTCTCGCCTCCCTTGACGTTCTCCCGCGCCACCAGCAAGATGGCGACGAAATCCACGCCATCGCGATGCGCGCCTTCCGGCGTCGGCCGCCCTATGCCGTTTCCGGTGTCGATGCGAAACTGGTGCGCTTCCACATACCAGGTGCGCTCGCCTTTGATGGCCGAACAGACTCGCGCAATGGCCAGCAGCAATTTCGGCCAGACGGGTTGCGCAATGGTCCGTGCAGCCATCGGTTCGAACAATCGCAGCATCCCGCCGTGCAGCGCATTGTATTCCAGCGGCTGGTAATGCGCGCGATGCGCAACCTGCCTGACTTCCTGCGGCGCCACGATAAAGCTGGAATGCCGCCGCCTTCGGTAGCTCCCGCCATCCTTGAGGAACCCGTCCAGCGGCAGGTCGCTCCAATCCGCTTTCAGCAATTCCAGTTCCGACAGCGGGCATTCGACGAATGCTGCAACGCCAGCCGGACTCAACACCCCGTATCCACGGGTTTTCAAGGCATGGTCAAGACATACGGGATCGATGTAAGCCGGGGCAGGCATGGTGACAGTCATTGCGGGTCATTCATGGTCTGAATTGTCGCCATTATACGTCAATGCAATCATTCCCGATGTCCTGCCTCATGCATCTCGCTGCGCCTACGGAAGATTAAATCAGTGGTTCCCTAAGCTGACCGGAAGGGGTCATCCTTGCTTTTATTACAGCGATAACCTAACTTCAATTGGGTATGAGCCACCCCATCATGGAGCAATCATGGCCACTTCCGTTTTCGACTCAGCGATCCAGGATGAACTGAACCTGCCCCGCCTGCCCGTTCCAGGAAGGAAGATGACGCCTTCCCCGGAGGATTGGCGCGACATCTGGATATATTTCCTGATGGTGGATCGCTTCAACAATCCCATATCGCCGCCCAATTCGCTGCCGGGAATCGCATATGACGCAAAATTCGGCGGCTATCAGGGCGGGACGATAGAGGGGATACGCCAGAAACTGGGCTACCTGAAGGAATTGGGCGTGGGCGCGATCTGGTTCACGCCCGTGCTGAAAAATTGCCGGTTCCTGAACGGTGCGCCCAACGATGGGAGCTATCATGGTTACGGCTTCCAGGACTTTCTGAAGGTTGAACCGCGCCTGTGCTCCGACCCTTCGAAAGCCGACGAGGAACTGCAGGCGCTTGTCGACGAAGCGCATGGCCTGGGCATTTACATCATCCTGGACATCGTGCTCAACCACGCCGGCGATGTCTTTTCCTATCCGTCAGGCTCGGAGGCTTCCTACAGCGATACCGCGCTCGAAATATACTGGCGGGATGCCCATGGGAATTCGCGCCCGGACTGGATGGTGGGAGAAAACGTTCCCAGCCCGCCCGATGATGCGACGGTATTCCCGGACGAACTGCGCCGCAACGAGTTTTTCCGCAGACAGGGAACGGCCAAATCCGGCGGCCCGGAAACCATAGGCGACTTTTGCTCGCTCAAGCAGCTGCTCACCGGAAACCACGAACTGGGCAATATCCTGATCCGGAGCTTCCAGTACCTCATCGCAAAATACGACATAGACGGGTTCCGCATCGACACCCTGAAATACCTGGACCGGGATTTCGCCCTGAGGTTCGGCAACGCCATCCGCGAATTCGCCCTTTCCATAGGCAAGAAAAATTTCTTCACCTATGGGGAGGTTTACGATGACGAGCAGAAGATTTCGCAATTCATAGGCCGCAATGTTTCGGCCACGGGCGACATAGTCGGCGTCGACGCATCGCTGGATTTCCCGCTCTTCTTCAGGCTGCCCGGCATGTTGAAGGGTATGGTGCCCCCGAGCGAAATAGTCGATATGTACCAGGTGCGCAAGGATGTCGAAAAAAATGTCGTCAGTTCGCATGGAGAAGCCAGCCGGTATTTCGTCACTTTCCTGGACAATCACGACCAGCATCAGCGCTTCTATTTCAGTTCGAGCGACGATCCCCATCGCTTCGACGATCAGGTGACCATGGGGCTCGCCTGCCTGTTCTCGCTGCCTGGAATTCCCTGCATCTACTATGGAACGGAACAGGGATTGCATGGCATGGGCGACAGCGACCAGAACGTGCGGGAAGCATTATGGGGCAAGCCGCAGGCGTTCGACCCGGATCATCCCTTTTATGGAATGATCCGGAGCATCTCGAAGGTTCGGCAGGAACACCCGGCGCTTCGTTACGGACGATTCTATTTCCGCCCCATCTCGGGCGACGGCTTCCATTTCGGCATCTCCCCTTTCGCGGGCGGCGTGCTGGCTTTTTCCCGCATCCTGAACGATCAGGAAGTGGTGGTCATCGTGAATACCGGCAGCCAGTCCGGTTTCGCGGGCTCGCTCATCGTCGACTCCAGCCTCAATCCCGCCGGATCGAAGTTCGAGATTCTCTTCAGCAATAACGGCTCCCCAACGAAACCCGCTCCGGCAATGCTGACCGGGCAGGCTGAAATACACGAGATCGGGGGACAGATTTCCGCTGGTCCGTGCATCGCCCTTCCGGTCAGCCTGAAAGCAATGGAAATCCAGATTCTCGGCCGTCCCATCGGCTGATTTCCGCTCCCATGAGCGTGAGTTCATCATATGCCCGGTAACGAAGCGGCAAATTCCCAGCCCGCTTATGTAATAATGGAACCTCTCCAATACCCGTATCGTGTGTAGGGATTGTCTATGCTGGAAAGCCAGATAGCATTCGCTCATCGTTTAAGACTGGCAATGGCAAACCACATCCCCCTCCTCGCCCCCGAGAAACGCGGAAGCGTTCTCCACTACCTGTTGTCAGTTGCCCTGATGACTTTGGCCCTGTTGGCGCGCCTGGCAATCGCTCCGATCGATGCAGGCTTGCAGTACCTGACCTTCTTCCCGGCAGTCGCACTTGCCGCAATCACAGGAGGATTCTTGCCAGGCTTGTTCGCCACGATAATCGGGCTGGCTTTTGCCAGCTTCATATTTACTCCGCCCTATTTTTCTTTTTCGATCGAAGTTCTGCGAACCAGTCTCTGGTCGAACATGGTGTTCCTCATGGATGGAATCATCGTGTCCTTTTCGATCGAGGCCATGCATCGCTTTCGCCTGCAATATGTTCTGGAACTGAAGCAATCTGCGCAGGCCCATGCGTCATTGGAGCGAAGCGCGCAGCACTTCAAGAAAATCCTCGACAATCTGTTTGCCTACGTTGCATTGCTGGATACGCATGGTGTGGTTCAGGAAGTCAACAAGGCGCCACTCGATCGGGCAGGATACTTCCGGGAGGACATCATCGGCAAATACTTCTACGATGCGCCGTGGTGGTCCTATGACGACAAGGTGCGGTCACAATTGATGCATGCCATCGAAGCCGCCAGGCTGGGACAAGCGCAACGCTACGACGTGGTAGTGAAGATGGGAAAAGATCTCGTCCCCATCGATTTCCAGATTTCGCCGGTATACGACGAGAATGGCCGGATTGTCGGCCTGCTGCCGACTGCGGTGGAAATCACCGAGCGCAAGAAGGCCGAAGAAGCACTGCGTATCGCCGCTGCGGCATTCGAGACACACGAGGCCATCATGATTACGGACGCCAACGCCAACATCATTCGCGTCAATCGGGCGTTCGAGAAAATCACGGGATATGGCGAAAAGGACGTGATAGGCAAAAATCCCCGCATCCTGAGTTCGGGCCGCCATGGCAGGGATTTCTACGCCGGGATGTGGCAAGCGCTGCTGAGCGAAGGCGCCTGGTCGGGTGAGGTATGGGATAGAAACAAAAACGGAAATATTTATCCGAAATACATGACTATCACCGCAGTCAAGAATGACGCCGGGGAAACAACCCAATATGTCTCCATTGCCAACGACATTTCCAGCCGCAAAAAAGCCGAGGAAGAAATTCACAATCTGGCATTTTACGATGTGCTGACCGGCCTGCCGAACCGGCGATTGCTGCTCGACCGGCTCGGCCTTGCGCTTTCGGTATCGGCGCGCAACAAACTGTATGGCGCATTGCTGTTCCTGGACCTGGACAAATTCAAAACGATAAACGACACGCTGGGGCATGATTACGGAGACATGCTGCTCGTCGAAGTTGCCAAACGCCTGAGATTCTGTGTGCGGGAGATGGATACCGTTGCCCGCCTCGGCGGGGATGAGTTCGTGGTGCTCATCGAGAATATCAGCTCGGAGGCGGAAGACGCTTCGCAGCATGCGGCGCAGGTTGCCGAGAAGATACGCGCAGTCCTGTCCACGCCTTATCAGATCAAGGGGAACATGAATCGCAGTTCGCCCAGTATCGGCGTGTGTATCTTTTTCGGCCATGACGAGTCTATAGACGAACTGATCAAGCATGCCGACATGGCGATGTATCAAGCCAAGGATTCCGGGCGGAACAAGGTGCAGTTCTTCGATCCGTCCATGCAGCGCTCGCTGGAAATGCGTGTCGCGCTGGAGTCGGATCTGCGCGGCGCCCTCTCCGACCGGCAGTTTCGTCTGTTCTACCAGATTCAGCTCGACCAGGATCATCACCCGATAGGCGCCGAAGCGCTGATACGCTGGATGCATCCCATACGCGGCATGGTACTGCCGTCTCAATTCATCCCATTCGCCGAGGAGAATTCGCTGATTCTGGAAATCGGACATTGGGTACTCGATACCGCCTGCCGGCAAATTGCCTCGTGGCAGGATGACCAACAAACCCGCAATCTTGTTCTTGCGATCAATATCAGCGCACAACAGTTCAAACAGCCAGACTTTACGGAGCAGATCGGCGCCGCAATCCGGAAGCACAGCATCAATCCATCACGCCTCAAGCTGGAATTGACCGAGAGCCTGGCGCTGGACGACATGGACTTTGTCGTGGCGAAAATGCTTGCGCTAAGACAGACACTGGGCGTCACATTGTCTCTGGACGATTTCGGCATGGGTTTTTCGTCGCTGTCCTACCTGAAGCGGCTGCCGCTCGATCAAATCAAGATCGACAAGAGTTTCATACACGACGTGACAACGGACTCCGGCAACGCAGTGATGGTAAAAACCATCCTCGGTATGGCGCGGAACTTCGGCTTGCATGTGATTGCGGAAGGAGTCGAAACCGAGCCGCAATTCACCTTCCTCAAGGAAAACGGCTGCATGGCTTTTCAGGGTTACCTGTTTGGCAAGCCGGTGCCGCCAGAAGAATTCGCGGTGCGGCTCACAAGTCGCACATGAGCCGTTTGTTAAAATCCTTCGGATCTACTATATTCTGGAGTGTAGGCAATTCTTCCTGCAAAACTGACCGTAGCGACCACGCGGGACTTGTTCAGGGGTTCCGTAACTCGGAAAAACCGCCATCGCACCCATGCGGCTTGATCCGAAAGGAAGAGGGCAATGGCTGATAATCAGACCTTGTCAGGTATCGAGGAAACGAGCATTTCCATCGAAGAAATGTTCGACAGGATCGAAGTGCTGATCAAAATCGGCGCGGCGCTTTCATCGGATCAGAATATCGACCATCTGCTTGAATCCATCCTGCATGAACGCATGGATGGCAAAGGCTACCCCAGGGGCCTGACCAGGGATCAGATGTCCGTTCAGGCGAGACTGATGGGGATTGCGGACATTTTCGAAGCACTGACGGCAAAAGACAGGCCTTACAAGAAATTGAAAACGCTTTCGGAGACCCTGAACATACTCGGAAAAATGTCCCTGGATGGTCACATCGACCCCGATCTTTTCGACATTTTCGTGAGAAAACAGGTCTATTTGCACTATGCGAAAAAGTTTCTCGAACCGGAACAGATCGACAAAATCGATTTCGGAACAATTCCCGGTTACACGCCCTAACTTTCTCCTAATTCCTGATCGCTATATTCACAGGCATGCGAATTTCCGCGTGACTTGAAAGGCGATTCATGAAACCCGAATTCCATCCTGCCGCCGCCCGCTCTGCGGGCGCCTGCGCATTCAAATGGGGAGAACCCGAATGAATATGCGCGTCATGCTCAACAAGGTTCCTGAAATCACGCTTTATTTCTGGATCATAAAAATCATGGCAACGACCGTCGGCGAAACTGCGGCGGATTTTCTCTCATTCAATCTGCATTTCGGTCTGACCGGAACGTCTGCGATAATGGGCATCCTGCTGGCAATTGTCCTCTTCATGCAGTTTCGCTCCATGAAATACGTGCCGTGGCTGTACTGGCTGACCGTTGTCCTGATCAGCATTGTCGGAACGCTCATCACTGACAACCTCGTGGATAATTTCGGCGTCACGCTAAGAACTGCCACAACCGTATTCGGCCTCGCCTTGTTGATCACTTTCACGCTCTGGCATACAAGCGAAAAAACGCTGTCCGTCCATACCATAGTCACCCCGCGGCGCGAACTATTCTACTGGACGGCCATTTTGCTCACGTTTGCCCTCGGCACAGCCGCCGGAGACCTCGCAGCGGAAGGCTTGAGCCTGGGTTACGCGAAATCGGCGCTGATTTTCGGCTCGCTGATAGGCGTCGCAAGCATCGCGCATTATGCCTTCAAGGCCAATGCCATCCTGACGTTCTGGATTGCCTATATCCTGACTCGTCCCCTTGGGGCATCGTGCGGCGACTACCTGTCTCAACCCGTGAATAACGGCGGCCTCGGTTTGGGTACGGTCATCACGAGCACGATATTCCTCTCGACCATTATGGGATTGGTGATTTATCTGACTGCCGTTTTACGCAATGCAAAGGAGCGAGCATGAACAATGCCGGCGCAAACGCACTGAGCAAGGTTCCAGAAGTGACGTTGATCTTCTGGATCATCAAGATTTTTGCAACCACCTTGGGCGAAACGGGCGGCGATGCCGTATCCATGTCGATGCACCTGGGCTATCTGGTTGGAACGGGGATTTTCGCAGCCGTATTTCTTCTGGCTGTATTTGCCCAGGTCAAGGCAAACGGCTTTCACCCGTTCCTGTACTGGACCACCATCATCGCAACCACTACGGTCGGCACGACGCTGGCGGATTTTGCCGACCGCTCACTTGGAATCGGGTATGCAGGCGGCTCTTCGCTGCTGTTCATCTTGTTGATGGCTTCCCTGGCCATCTGGTATCGGACGCTCGGTTCGGTATCGGTCAATACCGTCAGCGCTCCCAAAGCCGAAATGTTTTATTGGCTCACGATCATGTTTTCCCAGACTCTGGGCACGGCCCTGGGCGACTGGACATCCGACACGGCGGGGCTTGGCTATGGCGGAGGGGCGGCAGTATTCGGTGCATTATTGCTCCTGGTCGTGGCGGCATACTTCAGGACCAAAATATCTCACACCGTTCTATTCTGGGCCGCCTTCATTCTTACGCGCCCATTGGGTGCGGTAGTCGGCGACTTTCTCGACAAGCCGCTCGCCGCAGGTGGGATGGCATTAAGCCGCTACATGGCTTCGGCGGCGCTGCTCTCCTTTATCGTGTTCTGCATCCTGGCTTTCGAACACAAAGCGACGGAAAAAGCGCATTGATGCCCATACATGCGCTGGTGGCCTATATCGCTTACACTGCACGACATCATGTTGAGCGGGAGGAAACGGACCATGCGCATTTTGCTTGTCGAAGATGACCCCATGATAGGCGCTGCGGTATCGGTCGCCCTCAAGGACGCCGCATATGCCGTGGATTGGGTAACGGATGGCGGCGCTGCCAGCAGCGCGCTCGAACATGGCGAGCATCAGGCCGTGCTGCTCGATCTGGGCCTGCCCGGTCGCGACGGATTGGACGTGCTGCGTCGCCTGCGGCAGGCGGGCAATTCCATTCCTGTCATCGTCATCACCGCCCGCGATGGCGTGGAAGACCGTATCAAGGGACTCGATTTCGGGGCGGATGACTATCTGGTGAAACCCTTCGACATCAACGAACTGCTGGCGCGCTTGAGAGCGATCATCCGTCGTCAAGGCGGGCAGGCTGCGCCGACGCTGACCAACGGCAAGATCTGTCTCGACCCGGCAACACGGGAAGCGCGCTGCGGCGATATCGCGGAGCTCCTGAGCGCGCGCGAGTTTGCCCTGTTGCATGCGCTGCTGCTGCGCCCCGGCGCGATCCTCACCCGTGCGGAACTGGAAGAGCGCATTTACGGTTGGAACGAGGAAGTGGAAAGCAATGCCGTAGATTTCCTGATTCACGGCGTGCGCAAAAAACTCGGCGCAAATGCCATCAAGAACGTGCGCGGCGCCGGATGGATGGTGGAAAAACCCACATGAAGCGATCTCTTCAGCGGCACCTGTCGATCATGCTGGGAAGCGCCATACTGCTCGCCGGACTGGTGGCGGCAATCGCCTCCTTCGCCCTCGCATATTCGGAAGCGAAGGAATTCCAGGATGATATGCTGAAGCAGGTCGCAGCGCTCAGCGCGGCGACCAAATCCGGATTGGCGCAACGTCCCCGAATCGAAATCAGCGATCCTGAATCGCGTATCCTGATCTTCCATCTGCCGGGGGACTCCCGGCCCGATTGGTTCTCTACCGATTTGTCGCCGGGATTGCATACGTTGCCCGCGGGCGCCAAGCACCTTCGGGTCTATATCCGCGATACGCCGCCGGCAGAACGTACCGTCGTCGCCCAATTCACCGATGTGAGGGACGAGATCGCAATCAACAGCGCGCTGCGCACACTGATCCTCCTGTTGTGCCTCCTTCCTGTGCTTGTGTGGCTGATTGTACGCATTGTCCGCAATGAACTCGCCCCCATAACCCGGCTATCCAGAAGCCTTGACGAGCAGCCTGCAGATAGCCCGATGCCTGTTTCGGACGATGGCCTGCCGGACGAGATCACGCCTTTCGTCCATGCAATCAACCGGCTGCTGGAACGCATAAAGCACTTGATGAAACAGCAAAGCCGTTTCATCGCAGATGCGGCCCATGAACTCCGAAGCCCGCTCACCGCATTGTCGGTGCAGGCGCAGAACCTGATGCATGCCGGATCGCTGGATGCCGTGCATGAACGCGCGGTTCCGCTCCAGAAAGGCATAGCGCGCGCACGCCATCTTACCGAACAGATGCTGAGTCTTGCCAGAACCCAGGCCGAAGCAAACGGAAAAACCGAGGTCAATGTCTCGGCCATGGCTCGCGAACTGATTGCAGAATATCTGCCCATGGCGGAAGCCGGCAATATCGACCTGGGACTCGATGAAATCGAGCCGCTTTCCATCCCCGCTTTTCCGGATGCGCTGCATCTTATTATCAAGAATGCGCTGGAAAATGCCTTGAAATACACGCAAAATGGAGGCGAAGTGACGCTTCGGCTGTTCTCCGACAATCATGACGCCATCATCGAAATCGTCGATGATGGCCCCGGAATCCCCGTCTCCGAATACGAGCGCGTATTCGATGCATTTTACCGGATGCCTGGGACACATGGGGAAGGCAGCGGGCTTGGGCTGGCGATCGTTCGGGAGGCCGCGATCCGCATGGGCGGCACGGTAAGCCTGCGCGGACGACAGAAAGGAGCCGGTCTCGTCTTTTGCTACCGGCAAAGCCTCTCCATGACAGGGTAAAACAGGAGGGTATTGATGACATGGCAACTTTTCGCGCTGGGCTCGGCTTTCTTTGCGGGCCTTACCGCCATTTTCGGGAAACTCGGCGTCGAGAGCATGAACAGCAATCTGGCGACACTGATTCGAACCGTGATCATTCTCGCAATGACCATCGGCATCGTCACTTTTCGCGGCGAGTGGCAGTTGCCCCGATCACTGGAACTGCGCCCTGTCGCCTTCCTGGTTCTTTCCGGCATGGCAACGGGCTTCTCGTGGCTCCTGTATTACCGGGCATTGCAACTCGCGCCCGCATCCATGGTGGCGCCCATCGACAAGCTCAGCGTTGCATTTGCCATCGTCCTTGGCGTCGTGTTTCTCGGCGAAGCGCTGACGCTAAAACTCGCCGTAGGCGGCGCATTGATCCTTTTCGGAGTGCTCATCCTTGCGTGGCCTTGATGCAGACCGACATGCGATCAATAGCAGACGCGATTTTTTCCCGCCCGCTTGGCGCGGTACAGTTGCGCATCCGCCGCACTGATCAGTGATGCCGGCATGACATGGGATAGGTTCGTCGCCACTCCGATGGAAAGCGTGATACCAGGCAGGGGAGCGCCCTCCGCAGTCACCACGGATTTCACCTCGACAGCGTGGCGTATCCTCTCCGCCAATGCGATCCCGCCTTCGATGGTCGTATTTTGCAGCAGGATCAGGAATTCTTCGCCGCCATAGCGCGTGGGGAAATCGTAAGGACGCGCAGCCGCCTTCAGCACCTCGCTCACTGCGATGAGTGCACGATCCCCGCCCTGGTGCCCATGCGCGTCGTTGTATTCCTTGAAGCCGTCTATGTCGGCAAGCAGTATGGTCAGGGGCAGCCCATCTTTCCGTGCCTGCTGAAGGAGGCGCGCCAGAGTATTGTCCAGCCAGCGCCGGTTGTATAGCCCCGTCAGCCCGTCGATATGCGCGTGATCGGTAAGTTCACTGATCCGCAGCCGATCCTGGATGATGTGTTCCGTGTTGGCTTTCATCCACTTGGTCAGCAACCGCAACAGGTTGTATGCCACCGGGTTCGCCGTGACGAGGCCAAGAATGATATCCCGGTGAAGACGGAGCACCCGGCCGGCTTCCTTGGCAACGACATAGGCCGATGGCGGCGCATCGTCTATAAGCGACATTTCCCCTACCGATATTCCAGCCGACAATTCCCGGATCTCCGGGGAATCCAGCGAATCGAAACGAAGGGAAAGCGTGCCCGAGAGCAACAGGTAAACATGGTGGTTCTCGCGTTCCGGCGAGAGCAGCACTTCGCCCGGAGCAACCTCCAGCGGGACCGCGTGCTCCATGACCAGACGAAGAACAGACTCCGGGACATCCCGCAACAACTCGTTTTTTGCTAGCTCATCGGCGATAGATGTCATTGATTTCCGTGTGACGCCCCAGTCTTCAAGAATTGGCGATTAATAAAACTTTTGAAGATACAATGCACGAGATAGTGGTGTCAAGTCTGGCGCCAGCATAAAGCTGGCGGAAAATCTGCCGCTATTCAATCATATCTGCTATATTGTCTTTACTGGTAACAAGGATACTGAAGTGACCGTCAGTTCCGCCCCAAAAAAAGTCACGCGCCCAATAAAGCATGAGGATGTTGCGGCCGCGCCGAGTCTCGCGCACAGGATCCTTGCCTGGATCATGGCACCCTTCCAAAGTCACCGCACACCACCTGCCGAATCCGACGACAGGAGCGTCAAAAACCGGCCTGAATCGAAAGAGCCGCATCGATCTTCGAGAGAGGATCCAGCCGAAGCGCCCGCTACGCGCCGCCTGCCGGGAAAAGGCGTCCTGATCGCATTGCTGTTGTCGGGCACAGGAGTGATCGCTACTGCAACGTATATCGTGATCAGCCTTGAAATGAAAAAACATGACGAAGAAGCTACGCTTGCCCTGGAAAAACGCTATAAAACCCTTGAACAGCGCAACCTTGCGCTTGAAATGAAATATAAAAAGATGACCAGAAAACCGGCCGCCTCCCAGCCGGTTGCCATCGAGGCGCGCACACCAGCCCCGCCGATTGCCCCTGCCAGCATTGCAGCAACCTCCGCCCCTGCCAGCATTGCAGCAACCTCCGCCCCTGCCAGCATTGCAGCAACCTCCGCCCCTGCCAACGTTACAGCAGTTTCTCCCTCCAAACCGGACCTTGCAGCAGACTGCACGGCGATAAGCGACAAAGCCAGTGCCGGGGACGTATTGAAACGCTGCATCGACGCATTCAACGCTGCAAGCAGACATTGAACGCAATCCCGCAAGGACATCGCATCAACGTTTTTCATCGACAGGCACGGGTGCGCAGCATCGGGTACATCGATGCTCTGCATTTCCACGATCTGCGCCATGAGGCCGCAAGCCGATTTTTCGAATCTGGCAAACTTAGCCTATGGAAGTGGCCGCGATCTGCGCATGCTCAAGCGCCACACGCACTTGAAGGCTGAGGAATTGGCGAAGAATATTGGATGTTAATCTCAAAGAACCGTCGACCAAGGACGATCTGAAAACCCTAGAGGTTCGCCTTGAAGCAAAAATCCAGGTAGTTTCAATGGATGCTTGGCTTTTTGTTGGCCGGTGTCGCTTCCCTCATTATCAAAACCTTTTTTTAGACATATCCGCGCCCCCTGCCCTCGCCGCCTAGCCCATGAGGCAAGAGCGAGGGTAAAGCCGTCCGCTGGCGTTGCAGCGTAACGGCGGTGGACATGGTATCAGCGGCAAGCCGGAATCCCAGGTTCTTCGATCAGATGGAGCCAGTCCTGTCGTCAGTATCAGATGACGCCAACAACCAGCAACAATGCCTTATCTACCGTCTTCATCCTCTCGTCATCAAGACGGCCAAACGGTTCGCTGATTTTGATGCGCGGCAATGTCGAAAGCTTGTCAACCATAACTTGCGAAAGCGAGCGCAGACCGTTGGCGGGATTCGGCTCCACGGTGACGCGAAATGCTGTATTGCGCAGGTCACTTGTCACCGGGCACAGCACAACACTTTCCAAATCCGTCAGCAGGTCTGACTGTACGACTAAAGCGGGTCGCGGCTTGCCGTGGTCGCCTTGCATGGAAACCGTTACCAAGTCGCCTCGTTGCGTCATTCCCAACCCTCAACATGGGTCGCAGCCTCTTCGGTGAAGCGCAGAACGTCGGCTTCCGCCGGGTCGCCCTTCAGGCTTTGGCACTGCTTGCGCATTTGCGCCGCGAACTCAGGCGAGCGGGTGTCCGGCACCCAAAACTGGACAGGCCGAAGCCCCGCAGCGCGCATCCGCTCGCGGTGGCGCGCTACCTTGCCGGTCGATTCGCGGGTTGATGACATGAGCCCCCCATTGGTTGCATGCGAATGGATACATGATGCCGCGCATGCAACCCTGACGCAAGTTCCGAATCAACGACATTTTCTGCCGGACTGGAGTCGGTGTACACCAAAATTCATACCCCAATCTGTACGCCAAAACTGACGAAAACAGACATGCCAGTACGAAACCTGAAACAAGCCGAAAGAAATATATGAATTAAATCATGAAACTTAGTGGGGTGGCTGATGGGACTCGAACCCACGACGACAGGAATCACAATCCTGGACTCTACCAACTGAGCTACAGCCACCATAGGGAAATCTTCTGGCGTGCCCGACAGGAATCGAACCTGTAACCCCCAGCTTAGAAGGCTGGTGCTCTATCCGGTTGAGCTACGGGCACAGAGCCGGTCCGTCAAACTGGTCGGGGTGGAGAGATTTGAACTCCCGACATCCTGGTCCCAAACCAGGCGCGCTACCAGGCTACGCTACACCCCGGAAGGCGAGAATATACGCTCACGGGGGCGAAAGGTCAATTCAAACCTTGGGTAGGAGCCGAGGCTTCTACTTGTGGTATGATGCATCTTGTGATATTTAATCGTTTTTGCTCGAAATAGGAAAGAATGATGTCCGCAGAAAAAGTGAAGATTCCCTACGTGCCGGAAGCCGGCGAGGAATACATGAACCCGAAACAGCTCACGCATTTCCGGAAAATCCTGGAAGACATGAAAATCGAGCTGGGCCAGGACATCGACCGGACCGTCCACACCATGCAGGACGAGGCCACAGTGTTCGCAGACCCGAACGACAGGGCAAGCCAGGAATCCGACATGGCGCTCGAACTCAGAAGCCGCGACCGGGAACGCAAGCTGATCAAGAAGATCGACGAGATCATCGCCAAAATCGATTCCGGAGAATACGGCTACTGCGAAAGCTGCGGCGTCGAGATCGGCCTCGGGCGCCTGGAAGTGCGGCCTACGGCAACTCTCTGCATCGATTGCAAGACACTCGACGAAATCCGCGAAAAACAGATCGCGAAATAATCCCATCAGGCAAAGCTCCGGCAGAGCTTTGCCCTCCATAGCCCATGCAAGAAGAACAAGACGAAACACAGAGTAAGTCCAGCCGCAAAAAAGAAATGCACGCGCTCCAGGATATAGGCGAACTGCTGGTGGAACTCAATTCACAGCGCCTTGGAGAACTCGACCTGCCGGAAAAACTTCTGGATGCGGTCAAAGAAGCGAAACGCCTGACCCAGTTCGGCGCGATCAGGCGCCAGATGCAGTATATCGGCAAGCTCATGCGCGAAATCGACGCCGAAGGGATCAGGGAAAAGCTCGCCCTTTGGGACGCCCAGTCGAAAGAAAATGCGACCGAGTTTCATCTCGTGGAGCGCTGGCGCGAGCGGCTCCTGGCCGAGGAAAACGCCTTCGGGGAATTTGCCAGGACTTATCCGCAAGCGGACCTGACTCATCTCAGGAATCTCGTGCGCAGCATACAAAAGGACAGACTTGCCGATAAACCGCCCAAGCAGTACCGGGCATTTTTCAGGCAATTGCGCGACATCGTCAGAACCGGATAACTTCTTTCGTGTAGAATCGAACCATGTTGAACGAACGCGCCCAAGTCCTGCTCAAGACCCTGGTCGAACGATATATCGAGGAAGGCCAGCCTTTAGGTTCGCGCGCGCTTTCCCACTACTCCGGGCTGGATCTGAGTGCCGCATCCATACGCAACGTGATGTCCGACCTCGAAGCGCTCGGCTTCATCGCCAGCCCCCATACTTCGGCAGGCAGAATCCCCACCGCGAAAGGCTACCGCTTTTTCGTCGACACCCTGCTCGTCGTCAAACCGCTGGAACAGCAGGAAATCGAGCAGCTCGGCGGCAATCTCCTGCCCAACAACCCTTCCCGCCTTATCAGTTCGGCTTCCCAACTCCTTTCCGAACTGACCCAATTCGCAGGCGTGGTCATGACCCCCAAGCGCGATGCCTTCCTGCGCCATATCGAATTCCTGAAGCTCTCCGATAAGCGCCTCCTTCTGATCTTCGTCACATCCAACGGCGATGTCCAGAACAGGATCATGTTCTCCGAAAAAGAGTATTCGTCCTCCGAACTGACCGAAGCGTCCAATTTTCTCAGTCAGAATTTCGCCGGACTCACGCTGAACGAAATCCACAGGCGCGTGAAAGAAGAAGTGCACGATTTGCAGCGCAACGTCAGCGAACTGATGTCGGCGGCGGTCAATGCCTCTTCCGGAGAGGGCGATGGCGAAGACTGCATCATTTCCGGCAAGCACAATCTGCTCCATGTCCATGACCTCTCTTCCAATCTTTCGAGCCTGAGGAGCCTGTTCGACTTGTTCGAAAAGAAGACGGCGCTTCTGCAGCTTCTGGATGCAAGCCGCAACGCGCAAGGCGTCCAGATTTTCATCGGACGCGAATCCGGTCTGGGACAACTCGATGAATGCAGCGTCGTCACCGCGCCTTACCATTCTGAAGGGAAAATCGTCGGCACCCTAGCTGTCGTGGGTCCGAAACGCATGGCCTATGAGCGCATTATCCCGATCGTGGATGTCACCGCAAAACTCTTGAGCGGCGCGCTTTCCCAGAATTGACATGTTCAAACCCGAACCCCTTTACAGCCACGGACGGATAAAACAAACCGCAGTCCTGATCGTCAATCTCGGCACGCCCGAGGCCCCGACGAAAGAAGCATTGAAACCCTACCTGAGGGAGTTCCTCTCGGACCCCAGGGTCGTCGAAATCCCTAGGGCGGTATGGTGGACGATCCTGAACGGCTATATCCTCAATACCCGCCCTGCCGTCTCTGCGAAAAAATACGCGCAGATCTGGACCCGTGAAGGCTCCCCCCTGAAGAGGCATACCGAAAGTCAGGCCAAGCTGCTGCAAGGCTTCCTCGTGGAAAAATCGGGCTCGCCTGTACTGGTCGACTTTGCGATGCGTTACGGAAACCCTTCCATAGCGGAAGCCATCGACAGGCTCAAGACAAAAGGTTGCGACAGGCTTCTCGTCATCCCGCTATATCCCCAGTATGCCGCGAGCGCTTCCGGAACCGTATTCGACTCGGTTTTCGACTGCATGAAGACCTTGAGGAACCCGCCTGAGTTGCGCATCATCAAGCATTTCCACGACCATCCAGGGTACATCGAAGCCCTCGCCGCGAATATATCCGGATACTGGAAAAAAAACGGCAGGCCCGAAAAGCTCGTGATAAGTTTCCACGGCGTTCCCCGCCGCACGCTCGAAAAAGGCGACCCTTACCATTGCGAATGCCTGAAAACAGGAAGGCTGCTCGCAACAGCGCTAAATCTTCCGGAAGCGGGCTACGCAATCACGTTCCAGTCGCGCTTCGGCCGCGCGAAATGGCTCGAACCCTATACCGTGCAAGTCCTGGAAACCCTGGGAAAACAGAAATGCGCCAGGGTCGATGTGGTCTGCCCCGGATTTGTCAGCGACTGCCTGGAAACCCTGGAAGAAATCAACATGGAAGTCAAAACTTCCTTCATGAATGCCGGAGGGGGAGAATTCAACTATATTCCCGCGCTCAACGAAAGCGAAACATGGATCCATGCGCTCACGGACATCGCGATGGAAAATCTTCACGGCTGGCTGGATACACCCGACCCGATCGACGCCGCAACGAGCCGGGAGCGGGCGTTAAAAATGGGCGCGAAGGACTGCTCTTGAAATAAGCATGAAAAACACCATATAAGCTCGAAACCAATCAGGAGAACATTATGCAAGACGAGCAAACAGGCGAAGAAGTCCAGGAATCGCAGGTCGAATCCATGCCCGGCATGGACGAGCTTTTGAAGCAGGCTGAACTTGCCGTCCAGGAACACCGCGATGCCTGGCTACGCGCAAGGGCCGAGGCCGACAACGTCAGGAAGCGCGCTCAAACCGACATCGCCAATGCGCACAAGTACGCCATCGAAAATTTCTCGAGCGATCTCCTCGCCGTGAAGGACAGCCTGGAAACATCGCTTGCCGTCGAAAATGCTTCCATCGAAAGCCTCAGGGACGGCGTGGAATTGACGCTCAAGCAACTGAACGCCGTATTTACAAAATTCCACATCGACGAAATCAACCCGATCGGGGAAAAATTCGACCCGCACCGGCATCAGGCGATCAGCATGCTGGAGTCTCCCGAAGCCCCGAACACGGTCATACAGGTGCTGCAAAAGGGATACATGCTCAACGAAAGGGTGATGAGGCCGGCGCTCGTCATCGTTTCGAAAAGCGCTTGAAATTTCCATACTCGTCCACATATACGTTTCAGCCAAACAATTTAAGGGATATCGCAATGGGAAAAATCATCGGGATCGACTTGGGGACAACCAACTCCTGCGTCGCCATCATGGAAAACGGCAAGCCCAAGATCATCGAGAATGCTGAAGGCGGACGCACGACGCCATCCATCGTCGCCTATGCCGAAGACGGGGAAATCCTCGTCGGCGCGCCGGCGAAGCGCCAGGCTGTCACCAACCCGCACAACACGCTCTTCGCCGTAAAAAGGCTCATCGGGCGTCGCTTTGCGGAAGCCACCGTGCAGAAGGATGTCGCACTGATGTCCTACAAGATCATCAAGGCGGACAACGGGGATGCCTGGGTCGAAGTGCGCGACAGAAAAATCGCACCGCCCGAAGTTTCGGCCCAGGTTCTGATCAAAATGAAGAAGACTGCGGAGGATTACCTCGGCGAACCTGTAACGGAGGCCGTGATCACGGTTCCCGCCTACTTCAATGATTCCCAGCGCCAGGCGACCAAGGATGCGGGCCGCATCGCAGGTCTCGAAGTCAAGCGCATCATCAACGAGCCGACCGCTGCCGCACTCGCTTTCGGCATGGACAAGAAGGAAGGCGACAGGAAAATTGCGGTTTATGACCTGGGCGGCGGCACCTTCGACATCTCCATCATCGAAATCGCGGAAATCGACGGCGAACACCAATTCGAAGTGCTCTCGACCAACGGCGACACTTTCCTCGGCGGCGAGGACTTCGACCAGAGGCTGGTCGACTATCTGGCCGATGAATTCAGGAAGGAACAGGGCATAGACCTCAAGAACGACAAGCTGGCGCTGCAGCGCCTCAAGGAATCCGCCGAAAAGGCGAAAATCGAGCTGTCCTCCGCCCAGCAGACCGAAATCAACCTGCCCTACATCACGGCCGATGCAACCGGCCCCAAGCATCTCGCGATCAAGATCACCCGCGCGAAATTCGAGAGCCTGGTGGACGACCTCATCGAGCGCACCGTCGAGCCCTGCAAGATCGCGATCAAGGATGCAGGCGTCAGCATTTCCGACATCGAGGACGTGATCCTGGTCGGCGGACAGACCCGCATGCCCAAGGTTCAGGAAAAAGTCCGCGAATTCTTCGGCAAGGAGCCGCGCAAGGATGTCAACCCGGATGAAGCCGTCGCAGTGGGCGCCGCGATCCAGGGCGGCGTGCTTCAGGGCGAAGTGAAGGACGTGTTGCTTCTGGATGTCACACCGCTCTCCCTGGGCATCGAAACCCTGGGCGGCGTCATGACCAAGCTGATCCAGAAGAACACCACGATCCCGACCAAGGCGACCCAGGTGTTCTCGACAGCCGAGGACAACCAGACCGCAGTGACGATCCACGTGCTTCAGGGAGAACGCGAAATCGCTACCGGCAACAAGAGCCTCGGTCAGTTCAACCTGACCGACATTCCGCCCTCGCAGCGCGGCATGCCTCAGATCGAAGTCACTTTCGACATCGATGCGAACGGCATTCTGCATGTTTCGGCGAAGGACAAGGCTACGGGCAAGGAAAACAAGATCAAGATCCAGGCAAGCTCCGGACTCAGCGACGACGAAATCGACCGCATGGTGAAAGATGCCGAAGCGCATGCCGCCGAAGACCGTCAGGCGCTCGAACTCGTCGAAGCCAGGAACCAGTGCGATGCCATGATCCATTCCGTCAGGAAACTGCTGGGAGAGCATGGCGCGAAAATCTCCGAGAGCGATAAATCCAGCATCGAGAAAGCCATCAAGGCCGCAGAGGATGCCATCAAGGGCAACGACAAGGAGGCGATCGATGCCAGGATGACGGATCTCAGGAACGCCTCCGGGAAGCTTGCTGAAGTCATGCAGCAGCAGGCTCCGGAAGCAGGGAAAGCCGGCGACTCCGATGTCGTCGATGCCGAATTCGAGGAAATCAAAGACAAGAAGTAATTGTTCTGACAACAGGCGGGGGTACCCGCCCTCACTACAAAAATGAGCAAAAGAGATTATTACGAAGTGTTGGGGGTGGGCAAGGATGCCTCGGACGAAGAAATAAAGAAGTCCTACCGCAAACTTGCGATGAAGCACCACCCCGACAGGAATCCTGACGACCCGAAAGCCGAGGAACAGTTCAAGGAAGCCAAGGAAGCTTACGAAACGCTGTCCGACCCACAGAAACGGGCCGCCTACGATCAGTACGGCCATGCCGGATTCGATCCCGGTGCGGCAGGATTCGGCGGCTTCTCGGGCGGATTCGCGGATGCATTCGGCGATATCTTCGGCGATATTCTGGGCGGAGGCATGCGCGGACGCGGCAATGTCTATCGCGGCGCCGATCTCCAGTACAATCTCGAAATCACGCTGGAGGAAGCTGCGCGCGGCACGGAAACCAAGCTCAGGATTCCGGCCATGGAGGCTTGCGAAACCTGCCACGGGAGCGGCGCAAAGCCCGGCACTCAACCTGTCGCCTGTCCGACCTGCGGCGGACATGGACAGGTCAGGATACAGCAGGGATTTTTCTCCGTCCAGCAAACCTGCCCGAAATGCCACGGCAACGGAAAAATCGTCTCATCCCCATGTTCGGACTGCAACGGAGCGGGACGCATCAAGCATCACAAGACCCTTTCGGTCAAGATTCCGGTCGGAGTCGACGAAGGCGACAGGATACGCCTTTCGGGGGAAGGCGAAGCCGGAGTCAACGGCGGTCCTACAGGGGATCTTTATGTCGTCATCCACCTGAAGCCCCATCCCATTTTCCAGCGCGAGCACAACGACCTGCATTGCGAAATGCCGATCAGTTTCGGCACTGCGGCACTCGGAGGGGAAATCGAAGTGCCCACCCTGGATGGCTACGCCAAGCTGAAAATTCCGGCTGAAACCCAGACCGGGAAAGTGATGAGGCTGAGGGGGAAAGGCATCAAGGGGGTCAGGAGCAGCAGCCAGGGCGACATATTGTGCCACCTGATGGTGGAAACGCCGCTCAACCTGACGGACCGTCAACGCGAACTGCTGAAGGAGTTCGACGCCATCAGCCAGCAGGACAGGTCGAGACACAGCCCAAAATCCGAATCCTGGATGGACAAGGTTAAATCCTTTTTCGCCCAATAATTCAGAGGGCTTCGATCTCGCTGTCGACCTCGATTTCCGCCATCAGCCAGTCGGATGCGGGGTCGGCGGGTTCGTTCGTCCTGCGCCGCTCTTCTCCGAGATAGTAGGCTCTTTCTGAAATCATCGCATAGCGTTCATGCGGCGTGACCTTCTTCCTTACCGCGCTTTCCACAACAAACAATTTTCTCTCCTGATGACCCGTCAGACCTTATATAGCACAAGAATCTTGACTTTTCACTATCATCGAGAGAAATCTGGAGTTCCCGCGCTACGTCCAGCCGCCTTTGGCTATTTTTTCGGCCCAGAACAGGCCGACGACCGTCTTGACATCGGTAATTTCGCCTCTTTTGACGCCATCGAGCGCATCGGTGAGAGAAAGCTCCATGTGTTCGATGAATTCCTCTTCATCGAGGTTTTTTCCCGAGAACGAGAGATCGGCGGCATGAAAATAGATCAGCTTCTCGTCGGAATAGCCGATGCAGGGATGGACGGTCGTGATTTCCCGCCAGGAGGCGGCGGTAAATCCTGTTTCTTCCAGGAGTTCGCGCTTGGCGCATTGCAGAGGATCTTCCCCTGAATCGATCTTCCCGGCAGGCATTTCGACGAAAACTCGGCCCAGTGGATAGCGGAATTGCCGCTCCATGAGGAGCTTGCCGTTTTCCAGGAAGGCGATAACGACCACTGCGCCGGGATGGCGGATATATTCCCTTATCCCGCTCCTGCCGTTGGGCAGTTTCACATTGTCGCGCCTGACTTTCAGCAGATCCCCGTCATAGACGAGGCTGGATTCGATCGTCTCTTCGAGAAGGTTTTCCTTCATCAGAACCCGGCAACCGAACTCTGAATCGACAATTCGCAAAGCGCCATCAGGGATTGCGGCAGGATGCCCAGGATCAGCATGGCAAGGCCGTTGACGCCGAGGAGCACCCTTGCATCGGAAGTCCCGGATATCGGCGCATCATCCACTGGCGCATCGAAATACATGAGCTTCACGATGCGCAGGTAGTAGAAGGCGCCGATCAGGGAGAACATCACCGCCGCGATGACGAGTCCCATGTGCCCGGTATTGAGCGCCGCCTGCAGCACGGAGAACTTGGCATAGAAACCCACGGTCGGGGGAATGCCCGCCATCGAGAACATGAGCAGCAACATGATGAAGGCGCTCCACGGACTCCTCGTATTCAGGCCCCTGAAATCTTCCAGCTTGTCGGCCTCGAAGCCTTCGCGCGAGAGCAGCATGATCATGCCGAATCCGCCGAGGGTCATCAACGCATAGACGAGAACATAGAACATGGCGGAACTGTAGCCGTTGACCGTTCCGCTCAATATTCCCAGGAGCAGGAAACCCATGTGCGAAATCGTGGAATAGGCAAGCATGCGCTTCAGGTTCGCCTGGGCGATCGCCGTGATGTTGCCTATGGCCATCGAAAGCACGGCAAGTATGGCAAGCATCTGCGACCAGTCATGCACCAGCGGCTGCAAGCCTCCCGCGAGTATCCTGAACACGAAGGCGAAGGCGGCGAGCTTGGGCGCGGAGCCGATGAAGAGCGTAACCGCGGTGGGCGCGCCGTGATAGACATCCGGTATCCACATGTGGAAAGGCACCACGCCGAGCTTGAATCCGAGGCCCGCAACCACGAAAACCAGGCCGAACACGAGTACATTCTGATTCGCCTGCCCGCTCTTGATCGCAATGAACACTTTCCCTATATCCAGGGAACCCGTCGCACCGTACAGCATGGACATGCCGTAGAGCAGAAGCCCGGAAGCGAGCGCGCCGAGAACGAAATATTTCATCGCTGCCTCGGTCGCAACGGAAGAGTCGCGTTGCAGTGCGACCATCGCATACAGACCGAGCGACATCAGCTCGAGGCCCAGATAGAGGGTGAGGAAACTGTTGGCGGAGATCATCACCATCATGCCGAGGACTGCGAAAAGGGAAAGCGTATAGAATTCCCCCTTGCACAGCCCGCGCGACTGGATGTAGCGCCTCGAATAAATCAGCAGGGTCATGACGGAAAGGTAGACCCCGACCTTGAGCACTGAAGTCATCATGTCGCTGACATACATGTTGCTGAACGTATGAACCACCGTGCTGCTTGCCGTAGAAATAGTGACTATCGCGCAAACGGCAAGCGCTGCCTGGGTCAACATGAAGGTAATGAAGCGCTTGGGATCGTCGACAAGAAGATCCAGAATCAGGATCAACGACAGCGCGCAAAGCAGGAATATTTCCGGAAGCGCGGGGGTCAATTCAGGCATGTTCATTCCTATAGTTTGGTTTTGGCGACATGCATCAGGAGATCGCTCACCGACGCATGCATGAGTTCGCTCAAAGGCAGAGGATAAATCCCCATGCCCAGGACGCCTACCGCCAAGAGGGCGAGAAAAAGGAATTCGCGCGGCGTGATGTCCAGAAGCTCCGCCACATGGGCATTGGAAACCGCGCCGAACACCACCCGCTTGAACATCCAGAGCGTGTAGGCGGCGCCGAATACCAGCGTCGTGGCGGCTGCGAAAGCCAGCCAGAAACTGGCTTTCATCGCGCCCAGAATGACCATGAATTCGCCCGCGAATCCGCTCGTGCCGGGAAGGCCCGAGTTCGCCATCGAAAACAGCATGAAAAACGCCGCGAACATCGGCATCTTGTTCGCCACGCCGCCGTAGTCGGAGATCTGCCTCGAATGCATCCTGTCATAGAGCACGCCGACGCAAAGGAACATCGCCCCGGAAACGAGGCCATGCGAAATCATCTGGATCAGCGCACCCTCCATCCCGAAGGAATTGAAAATGAATATCCCGAGGGTCACGAAGCCCATATGCGAAATCGAGGAATACGCGATCAGCTTCTTCATGTCGGACTGCACCAGCGCAACCAGCCCGATGTACACCACGGCGACGAGCGAGAGCGTGATCATGAAGCCGGACAGGGCATGGCTCGCGTCCGGCGCAATGGGGAGCGAGAAGCGCAGGAAACCGTATGCCCCCACTTTCAGCATGATCGCAGCCAGCACCACCGAACCCCCGGTAGGCGCCTCGACGTGGGCGTCCGGCAACCAGGTATGCACCGGCCACATCGGCACCTTGACCGCGAACGCGACGAAAAACGCGATGAAGATGAAAATCTGGGCGTTCAGCGTCAGCGGCAGCTTGTAGTAATCGAGAATATTGAAACTACCCGAAAGGTTGTACAGGTAAATGAGCGCAACCAGCATCAGGAGCGAACCCAGAAGCGTGTACAGGAAGAACTTGATGGCGGCATAAACCCGGTTGGGTCCGCCCCAAACCCCGATGATGATGAACATCGGGATCAGCATCGCTTCCCAGAAAACGTAGAACAGCAGCGCGTCGAGCGCCATGAACACGCCGTTCACGATTCCCGACATGATGAGGAACGCCGCCATGTACTGCGCGACTTTTTTCTCGATCACCTTCCATCCAGCGATGACGACAAGCGGCGTGGTGAAGCAGTTGAGCAGAACCAGCCAGAGGGAGATCCCGTCCACGCCGAGATGATAATTGACATGAAAGCGCTCGACCCAGGGCTGCATTTCGGTGAATTGCATCCCTGGGAGAAGCGCATTGAAACCCGTGTAGAGCGGGATTGCAACCAGGAGACCCAGGATGGAGCCGATAAGCGCGATTATTCTGGCCAGATTTGCGTTACGATCCCCCCCCGTCGCGAGCACAGCGAGGCCTGCCGCAATCGGCAACCATATCACCAGGGAAAGAAGCGGAAATCCGAAAATCATAGCAATCCTATTTCAAAATGTTCATGGCTTGATAAACCAGGCGTTGAGCAGCCCGCTGATGCTCAGGAGAACGAACAGGCCAAAGATCATCGCAAAGGCGTAATGATAAACATAGCCGGACTGCAATTCCCTCACGAGGCGCGAGAATCCTTCAACCACCTTCGCCGCGCCGTTCACGAACAATCCATCGATGATCCTGACGTCGCCCATGCGCCAGAAGAAATTGCCTATTCCCCGCGCGCCGCCTGCGAAGAACCAGTCGTTGAACTTGTCGAAGTAGTACTTGTTGTCGAGCAGGATGTAAATCGCCCTGAAGCGCGTGGCGATTTTTTCCGGAAGATCTTTGCGCACGACATAAAGGAACCATGCCGAAACGATCCCGAGGACCGCCAGAAAAAAAGGCAGCTTCGTCATGTTGTGCAGGACGATCTGTCCCGAACTCGCATGCTGATATTCTTCCCTGAGGTGGCCGATCACGTCATGCACTTCGGATACGGCGATCGAATTGCCGAAATAGTCTCCGAACAGGAGCGGATTGATGTAGGCCCAGCCCGCGTAAATCGAGGGAATGGCGAGCATGACGAGGGGAAGCGTCACGGTCCAGGGGGACTCGTGCAGATGGGATTGTGTATGATGATCCATCCTGGGCTTGCCGTGGAAAGCCATGAACAGCAGCCTGAATGAATAGAATGCGGTCACGAAAACGCCCGCCAGAACGGCGAAATAAGCGAATCCCGCGCCTGGAATCTGGGAATCCCGCACCGCATCGATGATCATGTCCTTGGAGAAGAATCCGGCAAATGGGGGTATCCCGGAGAGCGCGAGCGAACCGATCACGACGCACCAGTATGTGATGGGCATGTATTTCCTCAAGCCCCCCATCTTCCTCATATCCTGCTCATGGTGCATGGCGATGATCACCGAGCCTGCGCTGAGGAACAGCAGCGCCTTGAAAAAGGCATGGGTCATGAGATGGAAGATCGCGGCCGAATAGGCCGATGCGCCGAGCGCGACGGTCATGTAGCCCAGTTGAGACAAAGTGGAATAGGCGACGACGCGCTTGATGTCGTTCTGCACAATGCCGAGAAAGGCCATGAAAAGCGCAGTGATCGCCCCGATCACGAGGATCACCGAGAGCGCCGTCTCGGAAAGCTCGAAAAGCGGGGACATTCTCGCCACCATGAATATGCCTGCGGTCACCATGGTGGCGGCATGGATCAGCGCCGAAATCGGAGTCGGGCCTTCCATCGAGTCCGGCAGCCAGACATGCAGCGGGAATTGCGCGGATTTGCCCATTGCACCGATGAAAAGCAGGATGCAGATCACAGTAATGACGAGCCATGGGGAACCCGGGATCAGCTCCATGGTATCCAATGCCATAGCCGGGGCTCTGGCGAAAACCGAAGCATAATCCAGGGTGCCGAAATGCACGAGAATCAGCGCGATGCCGAGCAGGAAGCCGAAGTCCCCCACCCTGTTGACAAGGAACGCCTTCAGGTTGGCATAGATCGCAGTCGGACGGGTAAACCAGAATCCGATCAACAGGTAGGACACGAGCCCCACCGCTTCCCAGCCGAAAAAGAGCTGGAGGAAATTGTTCGCCATGACGAGCATCAGCATGGAGAAGGTGAAGAGCGATATGTAGCTGAAGAAGCGCTGGTAGCCGTCGTCGTCGTGCATATAGCCTATGGTGTAGACATGCACCATGAGCGAAACAAAAGTCACGACAAGCATCATGAGCACCGTCAGCCTGTCTATCAGGAACCCGATCTCGAAACGGATATCCCCCGTGGTGAGCCAGGTATAGACCGCGCCGTTATACAGATGACCGCGACCCACGTCCTGAAAAATCAGGATGGAGGCGACGAAGGATACCGCGACCCCGGCAATGGTGATCCAGTGCGACAGGGTTCTGCCTATCAGTCTGCCGAAGAGCCCGGTTACGATCGCCCCCAGGAGCGGGGCAAGCGGCACGAGCAGATACAGTTTTTGCATATCGGTCATGCTTATCCTTTAAGGCTGTCGAGGTCGTCCACGTTGATCGTTCTCAGGTTGCGGAAGAGCACCACCAGAATCGCAAGCCCGATCGCCGATTCGGCTGCCGCAACGGTCAATATGAAGAAGACGATGATCTGTCCCGCAGTATCGCCAAGGTAATGGGAAAAAGCGATGAAATTCATATTCACCGCGAGCAGCATCAACTCGATCGCCATCAGGATGATGATCAGGTTCTTTCTGTTCAGGAAGATGCCCACGACGCCGATAGCGAACAGGATCGCGCCCAGCACCAGATAATGCGATAGTGACAACACCTGAATTCCCCCTTTTTTCGGATTAGTCCGCCCGTTTCATCGACACCAGACGCACCCTGCCCTGCCTGTGCGCTGCAAGCTGTTCGGATGCAAGCTGTGACTTGGTTTCCTTGCGGCGGCGCAGCGTCAGCGCGATCGCGGAAACGATCGCCACGAGCAGGATCACTGCCGCGATCTCGAACGGATAAACATATTGCGTATAGATCAAGCGCCCGAGTTCCTTGGTGTTGCTGTAACCGACAGGATGGCCTTCAGGCGCGATGACCCCGGCAAGACCGAAACGCTCGCTGCCCAAAACGATCCACATCTCGACGACCATCACGATCGCAAGCAGCGCGCCGAAAGGCAGCCATGCCCAGATACCCTCCCTGAGCTTCGGGATATTGATGTCCAGCATCATCACGACGAACAGGAACAGCACCATCACCGCGCCGACATAAACCAGAACCAGCACGATCGCCAGGAATTCGGCTTCGAGCAGGAGCCAGAGGCCGGCCGCCGTAAAAAAGGCCAGAACCAGGAACAGGGCCGAGTGTACTGGATTCCTTGCCGTAATGACGGCCAGGGAAGACAGTATCAGCACAGCGGAAAAAAAATAAAAAACCAGTGTTTCGATCATGATTTCAACCTAACGGTAGCGCGCATCCAGGGCGCGATCTGCTGCAATCTGCGCTTCGTTTTTGTCGCCGATGGCAAGCAGCATCTGTTTCGTGTAGATCAGCTCGCTGCGCTTCTCGGCATGGTACTCCAGAATTCGCGTCTCCACGATCGAGTCAACCGGGCAGGATTCCTCGCAGAAACCACAGTATATGCACTTCGACAAATCGATGTCATAGCGGGTAGTTCGCCTCGTGCCGTCGTTGCGCTGCTCGGATTCGATCGTGATCGCAAGCGCAGGGCAAACCGCCTCGCAAAGCTTGCAGGCGATGCAGCGTTCCTCCCCGTTCGGATAGCGCCGCAAGGCATGCAATCCCCTGAAGCGGTTCGACTGGGGCGTTTTTTCCTCGGGAAACTGAACCGTGATTTTTCTTGCGAACAGGTAGCGTCCGGTGAGCACCATGCCCTGCACCAGTTCGAGGAGCAGGTAGGTTCTGAAAAAGTCCTTGAGCCATTTCATGTCAGATTCTCCTCACCACAGCCAAAATGGTGTCTGCATCCAGGCGCCGATGACGACAATCCAGACAAGCGTGACGGGAATGAATACTTTCCAGCCCAGACGCATGATCTGGTCGTAGCGGTATCTCGGGAAAGTTGCGCGTATCCAGAGAAAGACGAACAGCAGGAACGCGATCTTGGCGAGCAGCCACAGGAAGCCCGGTATCCAGGTGAAGGGCGCGAAATTGAAGGGCGGCAGCCAGCCGCCCAGGAACATGAGTGCGCACAGCGCGGAAACCAGGATCATGTTGGCATATTCCGCGAGATAGAAGACCGAAAAGGTCATGCCCGAATATTCGACATGGAAGCCCGCCACGATCTCGGTTTCGCCTTCCGCAACGTCGAAAGGTGCGCGGTTGGTCTCGGCCACCCCGGAAATCAGGTAAACGAGAAAAAGCGGAAAGAGTGGAACGAAATACCAGCTCCAGAATCCGCCTCCCTGCTGCCCCTTGACGATTTCCCCGAGATTCAGGCTGTGTGAAACCATGAGCACCCCGACGAGCGCAAAACCCATTGCGATTTCATAGGAGACGATCTGTGCGGAAGAGCGTATCGCGCCGAGAAACGCATACTTGGAGTTCGATGCCCAGCCCCCCACGATGACGCCGTAGACGCCCATGGAAGTGATCGCCAGGATGAACAGGAGTCCCGCGTCGATATTGGACAGCAACAGCTCCGGGGAAAAGGGAACGACCGCCCATGCGACGAGGGCCGGCGCAATGGCGAGCACAGGGGCCGTCACGAAAAGGAACTTGTTCGCCCCGGAAGGAATGATGATTTCCTTCGTCAAAACCTTCACGGCATCGGCAATGGGCTGCAGGAAGCCTCTCGGCCCCACCCTGTTCGGCCCGATCCTGACCTGGATGTATCCGATCACCTTGCGCTCGGCGAGCGTAAGGTAAGCCACCGCACCCAGGATAGGCAGCACGAGCACGATAATCTTCACCAGCGTCCAGATCAGCGGCCAAGCCGGCCCCAAGAGATCCTGAAAATAATCCATCACAAGCGCTCCACAGTGATCAAGCCGAACATCGGACCCAGATTCGCCGTCAGGGGGTGTCCGGCCGCCACGCGCACGCACTCGTCGGCAAGCGCCGCATCGAGCGCAGCATTGAGTCTCGCCTCGCCTTCACCCTGCCTGACGAGGACGGGTTCCCCTTCGCGCACACCGAGTCTTGCCATGAGCGCAGCATTCATCCAGGCGCAGGGCGCCGCTGCAAGCGCGGTCTTCTGAAGCGCCTCGGAGCGCCTTGCAATCGCATCGCTGAAATAGATCGGCACGTAGCCCACCCTCTGCAGGCCCGGTGCCGCAACAAGGGCCGAGGGTTCCTCTTCGATGGAATTGTCGAAACTTGCGCAAGAAAGGTCGATCTCGTCTCTTATCGACTCCGAGTTCTCGTAATCGAAGCCGGACATATCGAGCAGGTTGCCAAGCACGCGCAGCACCTTCCATCCCGGCCTTGCCTCCCCTTGCGGGGAAACCACGCCGCTGAAACTCTGCGCCAGCCCTTCGGTATTCACGAACGTGCCGGAAGTCTCGGCAAAAGGCGCGATCGGCAGCATCACGTCCGCATACTCGTAAGCCTTGTGGCGGTATGCGGAAAAAGCCACCACCATATCCGCCTGCTCCATTGCAGCCAGTGCAGCTTTCGGGTCATTCATGTCGAGATCGACCTCGGCATTCCACAGGAGATAGGCGCGTCTCGGGTTTTCCAGCATTTGCCTTGCATTCAGCCCATCCCCAGCCGGCACGGCATGCGCGAGATAGCCGCCCACGCTGTTCGCCGCCTCTCCGAGGAAACCGAATTTCGCGCCCAGCCTGTCCGCGATTCCGGAGGCAAGGTCATGCAGCCTCGCAGCATCCGGGTGCTGTTCGGCAAGATTGCCCAGGAATATCGCCACATGCTTGCCCGAAGCGAGACTACGAGCGATGTTCCCGGCATCCCCCGCGGCTTTGGAAGGATCGGACAATGCATTCAGGATGTTTTCAAGCATCCCACCCATGTCGTCCGGGGAAACCACGGCCCTGTTCTTCGCCTTGATCCTGAAGTCGTCCGATGTCGGATTGACGAAATTCACTTCCAGGTTGCGCTTTGCCGCCTGTCTCAGCCTGTTGGCGATAAGCGGATGATCGTTCCTCAGCAGGCTGCCCACCACCAGCACCCTGTCGAGTTCGGAAATTTGCGCAATCTTCATGCCCAGCCAGGGCGCACCCCTGGTTTTCCCCCTGAAATCCGAGCGCCTCAGGCGAAAGTCGACATTGTCCGAACCCAGAGCGCGCATGAGTTTTTGCAGCAGATACAGTTCTTCGAGTGTGGAATGGGGCGTTGCAAGGGCGCCCACTGCCCCCGCGCCGGAAGACGACGCGATGTCCTTCAGGCCGCGCGCGACATATTCGAGCGCATCCTTCCACTGCACCTCGCGCCACTGCCCGCCCTGCTTGATCATGGGTTTGACCAGTCTGTCCGGAGCATTAAGCCCTTCGTAGGAAAACCTGTCCTTGTCCGAGAGCCAGCATTCGTTGATGGCTTCGTTCGCGAAGGGCAATACGCGCATCACGCGGTTGTTCCTGACCTGCACCGAAAGATTGCTCCCCAGGCCGCAATGCGGACTCACGGACTTGCGCCTCGAAAGTTCCCAGTTTCTCGCACTGTAGCGGAAAGGCTTGCTGGTGAGCGCGCCCACGGGGCAAAGATCGATCATGTTCCCGGAAAGTTCGGAATCCACCGTCCTGGATACGAAAGGCATGATTTCGGAATGCTCGCCGCGCCCCGCCATGCCAAGCTCCATGACCCCGGCGATTTCCTGACCGAAGCGCACGCAGCGCGTGCAATGGATGCAGCGCGTCATGTCCGTGGAAATCAGGGCGCCCAGGTTCTTGTTGGCAACAACCCTTTTGTCCTCGGCATAACGGGATTCCACCCCGCCGTATCCGACCGACAGATCCTGAAGCTGGCATTCCCCGCCCTGATCGCAGATCGGGCAGTCGAGGGGATGGTTGATCAGCAGAAATTCCATCACGGACTTCTGCGCGAGAACCGCAAGTTCGGAATGGGTTTTGACCTTCATCCCGTTCGCAGCCGGTGTCGCGCAGGCGGGAAGGGGCTTGGGCGCCTTCTCCACTTCAACGAGGCACATGCGGCAGTTGGCGGCGATCGAAAGCTTCCTGTGATAGCAGAAATGCGGCACATAGATGCCCGCCAGAGCCGCGGCATCCATGACCGTGCCGCCCGTCGGCACGCTGACTGTTTTTCCGTCTATTTCGATTTCAAGCATAAGAAGGCACAAGACATTTTTTATGATCGATGTGGTACTGGAATTCATCCCTGAAATGTTTGACGAAACTCCTCACGGGCATCGCCGCCGCATCGCCGAGCGCGCAGATGGTCCGGCCCTGGATGTTGTCCGTCATGCCGAGAAGGAGATCGAGATCCTCGTTTTTCCCGTGTCCGTTCTCTATCCTGTCCACGACCCGGTAAAGCCAGCCCGTCCCTTCCCGGCAGGGCGTGCATTGCCCGCAGGATTCCTCGAAATAGAAGTAGGAGAGGCGCTGCAGCGCTTTGACCATGCAGACCGTGTCGTTCATGATGATCACGGCGCCGGAACCCAGGTAGGAACCTGCCTTGGCGATCGAGTCGTAATCCATGTCGAGATCCATCATGATCTCCCCCGGCAATACCGGCATGGACGACCCGCCCGGAATGCAGGCTTTCAGCTTCCCGCCCCGCATGCCGCCCGCCATTTCGAGCAGTTTCGCAAAAGGCGTGCCGAGCGGCACTTCGTAATTTCCCGGCCGGTTGACATGACCCGAAACGGAGAACAGCTTCGTCCCGCCGTTGTTGGGCCGCCCGAGTTCGAGATACTTCTCCCCCCCGTGCAGAATGATCCATGGAACGGACGCGAAGGTTTCGGTATTGTTGATCGTGGTGGGCTTGCCGTACAGGCCGAAACTCGCGGGGAAAGGCGGCTTGAAGCGGGGCTGCCCCTTCTTGCCCTCTATGGATTCGAGCAGCGCCGTCTCCTCGCCGCAGATATAGGCGCCATACCCCAGATGGTTGTGCAACTGGAAGGAAAAGCCGCTCCCGAGGATGTTCTCTCCGAGGAATCCTGCGGCTCTGGCTTCCTCCAGGGCTTCCTCCGCACGCGTGTAAGTTTCCCAGATTTCGCCGTGGATGTAGTTGTACCCCACCTTGATGCCCATGGCATAGGCCGCGATGATCATCCCTTCGATCAACTGGTGCGGATTGAAGCGCATGATATCGCGATCCTTGAACGTTCCGGGTTCGCCTTCGTCGGTATTGCAGACGAGGTATTTGTCCCCGTCGTAATTCTTGGGCATGAAGCTCCATTTGAGCCCGGTCGGAAACCCCGCACCGCCGCGCCCGCGCAACGCGGATTTCTTGACCTGATCGATCACCTGTTCAGGCGTCATTTTTTCGCTGAAGATCTTTCTGAGCGCGGCATAGCCGTCGCGCTTCACGTAATCGGCAAGATGCCATGTCCTGTCGCCATCGAGTCCCTTGAGAAGAATCTGTTCCATGACTATTCCAGTTCCGCCAGGATTTTGTCGATTTCCGCGACAGTCAAACCGCCGCACATCCGCACATTGTTCACAAGGAAAAGGGGTGCTTCGCCGCATGCGCCGAAGCATTCCCCTTCTCTGAGGGTGTATTTTCCGTCCGCAGTCGTCTCGTTGAAACCTATTCCAAGCTTTTCCTGCAAGTACCGAGCAACATCGTTCGCCCCCGACAGTGCGCAGGGCAGATTGGTGCAGAGTGTGATCTTGTATCGTCCGACAGGCGCGAGGTTGTACATGTTGTAGAAGCTCGCGACCTCGTATACCGCGATCGGCTCCATGCCGAGATAAGCTGCCACGAAATTCATGGTCTCGCCGGAAAGCCAGCCCTTTTCCATCTGCGCGATCCTGAGCGCTGCCATGACGGCGGATTGCTTCTGGTCGGACGGGTATTTGGCGATTTCCCTGTCGATTTTTTGCAGCGATTCGGCGCCGAGCATCATCGGTCGACCTCCCCGAAAACGATATCCTGAGTGCCGATGATCGCCACCACGTCCGCGATCATATGCCCTTTCGACATCTCGTCGAGCGCGGCAAGATGAGGAAAACCGGCCGCCCTGATCTTCATCCTGTAAGGCTTGTTGGCGCCATCCGAAATCAGGTAAATGCCGAATTCCCCCTTGGGATGCTCGACAGCCGCATACGCTTCTCCCTCGGGTACGTGCATCCCTTCCGTGAACAGCTTGAAATGATGGATGAGATCCTCCATCTTGTCCTTCATGGCTGCGCGGGGAGGCGGCGCAAACTTGTGGTTTTCCGTGATCACGGGACCGGGGTTGCTGCGCAGCCAATCGACGCACTGCCTGATGATGCGGTTGGACTGGCGCATTTCCTCGACCCTGACGAGGTAGCGGTCGTAACAGTCGCCGTTGACGCCGATCGGGATTTCGAAATCGAGCCTGTCGTAAACCTCGTAGGGCTGCTTCCTGCGCAAATCCCATTCGACCCCCGAACCCCTCAACATGGGTCCGGTAAAGCCGAGTTGCAGGGCGCGCTCGGGAGACACCACGCCGATGCCGACCGTCCTCTGCTTCCAGATCCTGTTCTCGGTAAGCAGCGTCTCGTATTCGTCCACATAGGTGGGGAAACGCCTGGTAAAGTCCTCGATGAAGTCTAGAAGCGAACCGGTCCTGTTTTCATTCATCGATTTGACTGCAGCGGCATTGTGCCACTTGGAGGCCTGATACTGCGGCATACAGTCGGGAAGATCGCGGTAAACCCCACCCGGACGATAATAGGCGGCATGCATGCGCGCGCCGGAAACCGCCTCGTAGCAGTCGAAAAGATCCTCGCGCTCGCGGAAGCAATAGAGGAAAACCGTCATCGCACCGATGTCGAGCGCATGCGCGCCCAGCCAGAGCAGGTGATTGAGCAGCCGCGTGATCTCGTCGAACATCACGCGGATATATTGCGCGCGCAACGGCACGCTGGCCCCGATCAGTTTCTCTATCGCCATCACATAGGCGTGTTCGTTGCACATCATCGACACGTAGTCGAGCCGGTCCATGTAGGGCACGGATTGCAGGTAGGTCTTGTGCTCGGCAAGCTTCTCCGTCGCCCTGTGGAGCAGACCGATATGCGGGTCGGCCCGCTCGATCACTTCCCCGTCGAGCTCCAGGACAAGGCGCAGCACGCCGTGCGCGGCAGGATGCTGCGGCCCGAAGTTCAGTGTGTAATTTCTGATTTCAGCCATGTCTCAAGCCTCGCCGTAATGCGCTTCGCGCACGATGCGCGGCGTAACTTCCCGCGGCGGGATGCTGACCGGCTGATAAACAACGCGACCCAGATGCTCGTCGTAGCGCATCTCCACATTGCCTGAAAGCGGGAAATCCTTGCGGAAAGGGTTTCCGACGAAACCGTAGTCGGTCAATATCCGCCTCAGGTCGGGATGCCCTGTAAACAGGATGCCGAAGAAATCGAAAGCTTCGCGCTCGTACCAGTTGGCGCTTGCCCATACTCCGATGCAGGATTCCAGCACGGGAAAATCGTCGTCCTGCGCAAACACCCTCACCCTCAGCCTTTCGTTGTTCGCAACCGAGAGCAGATGGTACACGGCGGCGAAGCGGCGCCCCGTCCATTTCCCGTCGCCGTAGGTCGAATAATCCACGCCGCAAAGATCGACAAGCTGATCGAAACCCATGCCCCTGAGACGGGTCAGGGAATCGATCATGCCTTGTGCTGCGATTTCGACTGTCGTCTCCCCAAGCCTGTCCGAAAAATTCAGGAAAGCGTCGGCCAGAACGGATTCAAGTTGCGTCTTGTCGGTCATGGTTGCCTGGCGATGGTATTGGTGCGTTTGATCTTGTTCTGGAGCTGGATGATGCCGTAGAGCAGCGCTTCAGCCGTCGGCGGGCATCCCGGCACATAGATGTCCACGGGCACAATGCGATCACACCCCCTCACGACGGAATAGGAATAATGGTAATAACCGCCTCCGTTCGCGCAGGATCCCATGGAAATGACCCAGCGCGGTTCGGCCATCTGGTCGTAAACCTTCCTGAGCGCCGGGGCCATCTTGTTGCACAAGGTGCCCGCCACGATCATCACGTCGGCCTGCCTGGGACTCGCCCTGAACACCACGCCGAAGCGATCGAGGTCGTAGCGGGCGGCGCCTGCATGCATCATCTCCACTGCGCAGCAGGCAAGACCGAACGTCATGGGCCACAACGAACCCGTGCGCGCCCAGTTGATGACCGTGTCGATCTGGGTCGTCGCAAACCCCTTTTCCAGAACGCCTTCTATTCCCATTCCAGCGCCCCCTTCATCCATTCGTAAATAAAGCCTACGGTGAGTATGCCGAGGAACACCAGCATCGAAACAAAGCCGAACATGCCGATTTCCTTGAGCACGATGGCCCAGGGGAAAAGGAACGCGATTTCGAGATCGAACAGGATGAACAGTATGGCGACGAGATAATAGCGCACGTCGAACTTCATGCGCGCATCGTCGAAAGCCTCGAAGCCGCACTCGTAGGGAGAATTCTTTTCGGCGTCCGGACGATGCGGACCCAGAATCGCGCCGAGCAGCATGGGTGCCGCGCCCATGGCGATGCCGACGAAAATGAACAGCAGAACAGGGAAATAACTCTCCAGCATAATGCCCCTCCAAACATTACCTCAGGCATGTGCCCGGGACCAGTTTATTTTTTACCGGTTATCATTCTCAGCAAAAGCTGTATTTATTTTAAGTGGTGCCGATGGCCAGACTCGAACTGGCACAGCTTTCGCCACCGCCCCCTCAAGACGGCGTGTCTACCAATTTCACCACATCGGCATTCAAGAGATAATATATCTCTCAATTCTAACTTCAAGCGGCCTTTCCCGGCAATCTATTTCGGAATATCGCCGGACTTCGGCGCCAGGGCAGGCTTGACGGGAACGCTGACCATCACGCCCTTAGACGTAACCTTGTGACTCGAAATATAAGTCAGTCCGAGACTGGTCACGAAAAACACTGCGGCGAGCACGGCTGTCGCGCGGCTCAGAAAACTCGCGGAACCGCTCGCGCCGAACAGGCTGCCTGCGGAACCGCTGCCGAAGGCCGCCCCCATGTCCGCGCCTTTCCCATGCTGCAAAAGAACCAATGCAATGACGCCAAGCGCCGCCAGAGCATGAAAAACCAGTATAAAAATATCCATGTCAATATTTAGGCCGCTGCGCGGCAAATTTCACAAAATTCCGAGGCTGCGAGGGATGCCCCACCGACCAGCCCGCCATCTATATCCGGCATCGCGAAGAGTTCCCCCGCGTTCGACGGTTTCACGCTGCCGCCGTAAAGAATGCTCACTTTCCCCGCAACTTCCGCACTCCTCGAAGCGATGCGCGCCCTCAGATACCGATGCACATCCTGCGCCTGCTGCGGAGTCGCCGTCCTCCCCGTCCCGATCGCCCACACCGGCTCATAGGCCAACACTGCGCTTCTCAGGGCATCCACCCCCGCAAAATCGATCACGGCGTCGAGCTGCTCCCCCACGATCCTCTCGGTGATCCCCGACTCGCGTTCGGAGAGCGACTCCCCCACGCAGAGTATGGGGATCAATCCAGCATCCCCCGCAGCCCTGAACTTTTCGGCAACGATCATGCTCGTCTCTCCGAAAATGGCGCGCCGCTCGGAATGGCCGACAATAACATGGGTGGCGCCGAAATCCTTCAGCATGGAAGCCGAAACCTCACCGGTATAGGCGCCCCTGTCGTACTGGGAAAGATTTTGCGCACCCCACAGCACGGGGGAGTCCGCGAGTTTGGCCTGCACCTGGAACAGGTAGGGGAACGGGGCGCACACCACGCACTCGACCCCGGAAAAACCGGAGATGCCCACAACAATCCCTTCGAGCAAGGCCGCATTCCCGGCAAGACTCCCATTCATCTTCCAGTTGCCGGCGACTATTTTTTGACGCATCGATTTCCCTGACCACAAAACGGCCTAATCTTACCCTTGAAACCAGGGGCGGTCAATTCCCCCGGATGCTGTAACATAACTGAAACATCGATGGGCTATGATTCCTAGGCGAATCTGTCAACAGGGAAATCAGGGTTCCGCAACCGAATTTATCAACGCTCAAGGAGTACAAATGTCCGCTTTGAAAAACCGCAAAATGATTATCGCCGCCGCGATCGCAGGCATGACCGTCGCAAACGGCGCGTTTGCAACCGACATCACCGGAGCCGGCGCCACGTTCCCTTACCCCATCTACTCCAAGTGGGCCGAAGCTTACAAGGCCAAGACCGGCATCGGCCTGAATTACCAGTCCATCGGCTCCGGCGGCGGGATCAAGCAGATCAACGCGAAGACCGTTGATTTCGGCGCATCCGACATGCCCCTCATGCCCGATGTACTCGAAAAGGACGGCCTGACGCAGTTCCCGGCGGTCATGGGCGGCGAAGTTCTGGCGGTCAACCTCCCCGACATCAAGAAAGGCGAAATCAAGCTGAACGGCAAGGTCATCGCCGACATCTACCTCGGCAAGATCACCCAGTGGGATGCCCCCGAGATCAAGGCTCTGAACAAGGGCGTCAAGCTGCCCGACATGAAGATCACCGTTGTGCATCGCTCCGATGGTTCCGGCACGACCTTCATCTTCACCAACTATCTCTCCAAGGTCAGCCCTGAATGGAAAGTCAAGCCCGGGGTCGGCACCTCGGTGGACTTCCCCGTCGGCGTGGGCGGCAAGGGCAACGAAGGCGTCGCATCCTATGTTCAGCGCATCAAGGGTTCCATCGGCTATGTCGAATACGCCTACGCGTTGCAAAACAACATGACCTACACCCAGCTCGAAAGCCATGACGGCACCTACCTCATGCCGTCGAGCGAAACCTTTCAGGCAGCCGCTGCAGGCGCTGACTGGGTGCATGCTCCCGGGTTCTACGAAATCCTGACCAACGAAGCGGGCAAGAAGGCCTGGCCGATCACCGGCGCCACCTTCATCCTGATGCACACCACCCAGGAAAAGCCCGAGAATGCGAAGGAAGTGCTCAAGTTCTACTCCTGGGCCTATGACAATGGCGCCAAGATGGCCGAAGAACTGGTTTACGTTCCCATGCCCGCTCCTGTCGTGAAGCTGATCAGGGACTCCTGGAAGGACAAGATCAAGGACACTACGGGAAAATCCGTCTGGAACTGATTTTGTAGTATGACTTGATCTATAATAAGGGGCCTCTTTTGGCCCCTTTTAAATTCCACAACATATAATGACCAAATTACAGACGGAATCCAGGGAAAAGTTTCAGGCTTTTCTCGATGTCGCCTTCAGATTGACCACAAAATTTTTCGCCTTTGCCGTCCTTGCTATGCTCGTAGGGATCATCGTCGAACTCTTCATCGGAGCGCTGCCCTCGATCAAGGCTTTCGGCTGGGGATTTTTCACGAGCACGGAGTGGGATCCGGTCAACGTGAAATTCGGCGCCATCGTGCAGGTCTACGGCACGCTGGCGACTTCCTTCATCGCGCTCCTGATCGGGATTCCGGTCAGCTTCGGCATCGCGCTCTACCTCACGGAATTGTCGCCGCCCTGGCTCAAGCGCCCGCTCGGCGTCGCAATCGAGCTTCTGGCCGGCATACCCAGCATCATTTACGGCATGTGGGGGCTGTTCGTCTTCGCCCCGCACCTCTCAGACGATTTTCAACCCTGGCTGATCGACCATATCGGCCCCATTCCCGGAATCGGCATGCTCTTCCAGGGCGCGCCCATGGGCATAGGCATACTCACGGCCGGGATCATTCTCGGGATCATGATCATCCCCTTCATCGCATCCGTCATGCGCGACGTGTTCGAGATCGTGCCCCCGACCCTGAAGGAATCCGCCTACGCGGTTGGCTGCACGACTTGGGAAGTGGTATGGAACGTGGTGCTGCCCTATACGAAAATAGGGGTAGTGGGCGGCATCATGCTCGGACTCGGCCGTGCGCTCGGCGAGACGATGGCTGTGACTTTCGTTATCGGAAACGCCCAGAAGCTGAGCACGTCCCTGCTCGACCCCGGCAGCAGCATCGCGTCCACCCTGGCCAACGAATTCAACGAGGCCGTTGGAGCAGTGTATACTTCCGCGCTGATCGAACTCGGGCTCATCATGTTCGTGATCACATTCATCGTGCTGGCCCTGTCCAAAGTGCTCCTGTTCCAGTTGGGTAAACAGGAAGGCGAGAAAACCTAGGAAGCGCCATGAATCTATACCAGAAACGCCGCCTCATCAACGGCATCAATCTCACGCTTTCCATGGTAGCCATGGGGTTCGGCCTGTTCTGGCTCGGGTGGATCCTCTGGACCCTCCTGGACCAGGGATTTTCCAGCGTGTCGCTCAATGTTTTCACGAAAATGACGCCCCCCCCCGGAAGCAGCGGAGGGCTGTTGAATGCCATCGCAGGCAGCCTCGCCATGACCCTGGCGGGCGTCGTGGTCGGCACGCCGGTGGGCATCCTCGCCGGAACCTATCTTGCCGAATTCGGACAGAAGGGCTGGCTCGCCCCCGTAACGCGCTTCATCAACGACATCCTGCTCTCGGCGCCTTCCATCGTGATCGGCCTGTTCGTTTACGAGATCTATGTCGCGTCTACCCATCATTTCTCGGGCTGGGCTGGGGCCATCGCGCTCGCATTGATCGTGGTGCCGGTTGTCGTGCGCACCACCGAGAACATGCTCAAGCTGGTTCCGAACGGCCTGAGAGAAGCTGCGGCAGCGCTGGGAGCGCCCCACTGGAAAGTCATCGTCCTCATCACCTTGCGCGCATCGAAAGCGGGGATCGTCACCGGCATACTGCTTGCGCTGTCGCGCATCAGCGGCGAAACTGCGCCGCTGCTCTTCACCGCGCTGAACAACTCGTTCTGGAGCATCGACATGAATGCGCCGATGGCGAACCTTCCCGTGGTGATTTTCCAGTTCGCGATGAGTCCCTACGACGACTGGCACAAGCTGGCCTGGGCAGGCGCCCTGTTGATCACTTTCGGGGTGCTTGGACTCAACATTCTGACCCGAATCATTTTCCGAAGCAAAACCACTTTACATTAAGATGCCGAATATGGATGCTCAAAAGTCGCTCAAGACGAAAATCGAGGTTCGCAACCTCAATTTTTATTACGGTAAATACCACGCCCTGCGCTCCATCAATCTGTCCATTCCGGAAAAGCGGGTGACGGCTTTCATCGGACCGTCCGGCTGCGGAAAATCGACGCTCCTGAGAACGATGAACTGCATGTATTCCCTCTATCCCAACCAGAAGGCGGTGGGGGAAATACTGCTCGACGACGAGAACATCATAGACGGCAAGCGCGATCTCAACAGTCTCAGGGCGAAAATCGGCATGGTGTTCCAGAAGCCCACGCCTTTTCCCATGTCGATTTACGACAACATCTCATTCGGTGTCAAGCTGCACGAAAAACTGAATCGCGGCGACATGGACGACCGCGTCGAATGGGCGCTCAAAAAGGCCGCGCTTTGGGAGGAAGTGAAGGACAAGCTGAGGCAAAGCGGAGACAGCCTCTCGGGAGGGCAACAGCAGCGCCTGTGCATCGCGCGCGGCATCGCGGTCAAACCCGAGGTCATCCTGCTCGACGAACCCGCATCCGCGCTCGACCCGATTTCGACTGCCAGGATCGAGGAATTGATCACCGAGCTGAAGGAAGACTACACCATCGTCATCGTGACCCACAACATGCAGCAGGCCGCGCGCGTTTCGGATTTCACCGCGTACCTTTACCTCGGGGAACTGATCGAATTCGGCGAAACCACTTCGATCTTCACCACGCCGAAACAAAAAGCCACCGAAGACTACATCACGGGAAGATTCGGCTGATTGCATCTGAGGAAACTGCAAAAATCCTCTGCCGACAGCGGCTTGCTGTAATAATAGCCCTGGATTTCGTCGCAGCCCTGCTCTCTGAGCAGGGCAAACTGGTCCGTGGTTTCCACCCCTTCGGCGATCACCTTCATTCTCAGGCTGTGCCCCATGCTGATGATGGTCCGGGTGATGGCTGCATCGTCCTTGTCGGACGAGATATCCTGAACGAAGGAGCGGTCTATCTTCAGCCTGTCCACTGGAAAATACCTCAGGTAATTCAGGCTGGAATATCCCGTGCCGAAATCGTCTATGGAAATCGAAACGCCGAGTTCCTTGAGCGCGTGTAGCGTCACAATGGTCGATTCCGCTTCCTGCATGACCATGCTTTCAGTCAATTCGAGTTCGAGCAGGTGCGGGGCCAGACCGGTTTCCTGGAGGACGGAGGCGACCATATCCCTGATGTTCTTCTGACGGAACTGGAGCGCGGAAATATTGACCGCGACGGGAGCGGTGAACAGACCGCTCTCATGCCATGCCTGGCATTGCGCGCAGGCGGTTCTGAGCACCCATTCCCCGATCGAAACGATAAGTCCGCACTCTTCGGCAACAGGAATGAATTTATCCGGCGGGATGAGTCCCTTCTCCGGATGCTGCCAGCGGACCAGTGCTTCCATTCCGATGATGCCGCCCGAATGAATATCGATCTTCGGCTGGTAATGCAGCAGCAATTCATTGCGCTTGAGCGCCTGTCTCAGGTCGCTCTCCATCGAAAGCCTCTCGAAGGCTTCCGAGTTCATCTCCTGGCTGAAGAACTGGAAGTTGTTCCTGCCCGCATCCTTGGCATGATACATCGCGGCATCCGCATTCCTGATGAGCACCTCGCTGCTTTGCCCATCGTCCGGATACATGCTGATGCCGATGCTGAACGAGACAACCAGCTGGTGCCCGGCTATGGAATGCGCTTCCCCCATGCTCTCCACGATCTTCTCGGCAACATGGACAACGGCGTCGAGCGTCTCGATTCCCGTCAGCACGATGATGAACTCATCCCCACCCTGACGGCAGATCGTATCCGATTCGCGGATATGTTTTTTCAGCCTTGTCGCAACCGACTGCAAAAGCAGGTCGCCGGCAAGGTGCCCGAGAGAATCGTTGACGCTCTTGAACCTGTCGACATCGAGAAAAAGCAGCGCGACTTTTTTTCCGTTCCTTTTCGCAGCAGAGAGCGCCCGGTTGATGTGCTCTTCGAACAGGGCCCTGTTCGGCAATTCCGTCAGCGAATCGTAATAGGCCAGGAAACGTATGCGCTCCTCGTCCCTTTTCCTGCTGGTGATGTCCGTGAAAATAGCAATATGGTTGGTCAACTCCCCCTCGTCGTTTCTTTCCGTACTGACCGACAGCCATTCCGGATACACTTCTCCGGACTTGCGCCTGTTCCATATCTCGCCCTGCCAGTGCCCCGTCTCGACGATGGTGCGCCACATCGCTTCGTAGAAAGCGCCGCCCTGCATTCCGGAACTCAGCATCCTGGGATTTTTTCCGATCACTTCTTCTGCAGCGTAACCCGTTATCCTTGAAAAAGCCCTGTTCACGGAAATGATCTCGTTTCCAGCATCGGTAATGATGATCGCTTCCTCGCTGTTCTCGAAAACCTTTGCATAAAGCGCCAGCTTGTTCGTCGCCTGCTCCAGGTTTTCGACGAACACGTTGAAAGTCCTCGCCATGTCGTCGACATCGCTGTGCCTGCCGTCGATCTCGGCGCGCCTGGAAAGATCCATGCGTTCCCTTATTGCCAACATCGTCTTCTTCAGGCTCTCGAGCGGATTCTCGATATTCCGGGTGATGACATACTTGACGAACCAGCCGATGATCGCGGAAAGGATGACCTGGAAAACGACAAGTCCCAGCCACAACCATTTCCTCACCCCTTCCATGGCGAGTTCTTCTTCGGAGAGATTGAGCGTTACACTGGCGGCCCCATTGACGCTTCCGGCCTTCACATGGTGGCATTGCAGGCAGTTCGTGCCCCTGAAATTGGTGCTGACGACGAAGGGGATGACCGCCCTGAAGAGGTGCGTGCCATTCCTGTCGATTTTCTCGAAAACCGGCTGCCCTGACGAGAGGGCTCGCCTGTCGAGTTCGTCGACAGGCTGTTCCTCGGGCAGGCCTGGCCCGAATTGATCGCGCACCTGCTTTGCGCGAATGATGCGCAGTTCCTCGACGCCCCTCATCGAAGCCATCTTGCTGACCAGAAGCTTCCTGTTTTCCGGGTCCGAAATCTTTCCCGTCACCATCAGCATGTTCATGCCGTTGATCAGGCTGTCGGCCGTATCGAAAGCAAGCGCCCTGGATTCGCTGACCCCCTGCGACTCGAACTTGCCGACGATCCATTGCTGGAAAACCAGGAAAAGCAGGAAAACCGACCCAAGAATCAGGATTTGCAGTTTCCACTGCACGCCGAGGGCGTTCCATTTTTTCAGCATGAAAAGCCAGAAAGTGGGTAAAGACTATACCTTAATCCAAACGGCCCGGACAATCAATCCGCGCCCGCCTCCACGGCACTGGCGATCGACTCCGCCCAGAAGCGCACGCGGTCCATGGATTTGCCTTCCACCATGACGCGGATCAGCGGCTCTGTTCCGGAAGCGCGCAGCAACACCCGTCCTGCGCCATCGAGATCGAGCTCGGCATCGCGCACGGCCTGCATGACAGGTTCGCATTTTTCGAATTCGAATTTTTTCGCAATGCGCACGTTCAACAGTATCTGCGGATACAGAACGAGTTCGCTCGTCAACTCCGCAAGCGTGGCCTCCCCCTCGCGCATGGCATGAAGCACCTGGAGGGCCGAAATGATCCCGTCCCCGGTGGAATGACGATCCAGGCAGATGATGTGGCCCGAGCCTTCCCCGCCGATCTGCCAGTCGTTCTCCTGCAGCATCTCGAGCACATAGCGGTCTCCAACTTTCGCCCTTGCGAATGGAATTCCGGATTTCTCCAGGGCATGCTCGACGGCAAGGTTGGTCATCAAGGTTCCGACGACACCGCCTTTCATCGCGCCGGTTTTCATCCTGTGAGACGCGAGGATATAAAGCAGTTGATCCCCGTCGTAAATGATGCCCTGATCGTCGACCATGACGACGCGATCCCCGTCCCCGTCCAGGGCAATGCCGACATCCGCATTGTGTTCGAGTACCGCACGCCGCAAGGCATCGGGTTGGGTTGCGCCGCATTCGTGATTGATATTGAGTCCGTCGGGGGAGACGCCGATCGCAATCACATCCGCGCCGAGTTCGTGAAATACATGCTCCGCGATATGATAGGTTGCGCCATGCGCGCAATCGACCGCGATGCGCATGCCCCTCAGGTCGAGTTCGAAAGGAAACGTGCTTTTGCAGAACTCGATATATCGCCCTGCGGCATCCCCTATCCGCTTCGCCCTCCCAAGCTTCGCGGAAGGTTTCGTCACGATGGGGTCGGTCATGCCCTCCTCTATGGCCTTCTCCACGTCATCCGGAAGCTTGCTGCCCGATTCGGAAAAAAATTTGATGCCGTTATCCTCGTAGGGGTTATGGGATGCGCTGATCACGACACCCGCCTGAAGGCGCAATGCGCGCGTCAGATAAGCGACAGCCGGAGTGGGGATGGGGCCGGCGAGAAAAACATCGACCCCGGATGCAGAGAGGCCTGCCTGCAGCGCAGATTCCAGAAGATAGCCGGAAACCCGCGTATCCTTGCCGATCAGGACCGTGGGCCTTTCCCCTTTTGCCAGGTGCCAGTCCCGCGAGGACAGCATTTTCCCTGCGGAATATCCGAGATGCATCACGAATTCCGGAGTGATCGGCATCTCCCCGACCCGCCCCCTCACCCCGTCCGTGCCGAAATATTTCCTGCTCATATTATTTTCCTTCTATCCTGTTGAATACCGTTAAAGCATCCCGCATCGGCCCGACATCGTGAACCCGCACGATGGAAGCGCCCCGTTCGAGCGCCATGAGGGATGCGGCGATGCTCGCGTGCAGTCTCTCGTGAACGCCTTTTCCGGTGATCTCGCCCAGCATGGATTTCCTCGAAAGCCCTGCGAGAATGGGCAGTCCGAGCTGCTGGAACCTGTCTAAATGCCTCAGGAGTTCGAGGTTTTGATCCAGCGTCTTGCCGAAACCGAAACCCGGATCGATCACGATCCGCTCCCTCGATATTCCAGCTCCAACGGCAGCATCGACACGCTGCGCCAGGAAATCGTACACCTCCCGCACGACATCATCGTAGCTTGGCGCAAGCTGCATGCTCATGGGCTCCCCCTGCTTGTGCATGAGGCAAACGCCAACGCCGGAGTTCGCGATGAAATCCGCATCGATCCCCTGCAGCGCGTTGATGTCGTTGACCATGGAAGCGCCCGCCCGTATCGCCTCCCTCATGACCCCGACCTTGGTCGTGTCCACGGATGCCGGCACATTCTCGCGCACGAACGCATTCAGAACGGGAAGCACCCTGGAGCATTCTTCTTCTGCTGAAACGGGCTGCGCACCTGGCCGACTGGATTCCCCACCGATATCGAGGATATCGGCGCCCGCCTCGACCAGGCGCATGCCATGGTCGATGGCGTCACGTTCGGAAGAAAAACGTCCACCGTCCGAGAATGAATCGGGCGTGACATTGACGATCCCCATGATAAGGGGACGAGTCCGCGGGAAGCGGAATTTTCCGCAGATCAGCATATCAGAACGGGCGCAGCAAGCGCCCCGAATCAGACCGCAGCTGCCGGCTTTGCGCTGCTCGCGCTGCTGCCATCCTGCGGCGGAACCGGCGGCGCAACAGGAGGCTGAGTCGGCTTGGGGGGTCTCGGCGACTTGCCTTCCATGATGTCGTTGATCTGGTCGGAATCGATCGTTTCCCATTCGAGCAGCGTCTTCGCCATAAGTTCGACCTTGTCCGAATGCGCCTCGATCAGCCCGCGCGCAAGCCTGTACTGCGTTTCGATGATGCTGTGGATCTCGCTGTCGACCTTCTGCATGGTCGCTTCCGACAGATTCTTGTGCGTGGTGACCGAGCGCCCGAGAAAAACCTCTCCCTCGTTTTCGCCGTAGACCATGGGGCCCAGCGCATCGCTCATGCCCCACTGCGTCACCATCCTGCGCGCAAGATCCGTTGCGCGCTCGATATCGTTGCCCGCGCCCGTAGTCATCTGCTTCATGAACACTTCTTCGGCGATCCTGCCGCCCATGAGCACAGCGATGTTCTTCAGGATATGGTCGCGATTCATGCTGTAGCGATCTTCCTGCGGCAATTGCATGGTCACTCCCAGCGCGCGGCCCCTGGGGATGATCGTGACCTTATGCACGGGATCGGTCCCAGGCAGGAGTTTCGCCACGATCGCATGTCCCGCCTCGTGATAGGCGGTGTTCCTGCGCTCTTCCTCCGGCATGACCATGGAACGGCGTTCAGCGCCCATCATGATCTTGTCCTTGGCGCGCTCGAAGTCCTCCATGTCGACCAGGCGCTTGTTGGTGCGTGCTGCGAAAAGGGCAGCCTCGTTCACCAGGTTTGCAAGGTCGGCCCCCGAAAATCCGGGCGTGCCGCGCGCAAGGATCGGAGCGGCAACGTCGGGAGCGATCGGCACTTTTCTCATGTGAACGAGCAGGATCTGCTCGCGTCCGCGGATATCCGGCAGCGGCACGACGACCTGGCGGTCGAACCGTCCCGGACGGAGCAGCGCGGGGTCGAGCACATCGGGGCGGTTGGTCGCCGCGATCACGATCACCCCCGAAACCCCCTCAAAACCGTCCATTTCAACCAGCAACTGGTTCAACGTCTGCTCGCGCTCGTCATTGCCGCCGCCGAGGCCCGCGCCGCGCTGCCTGCCCACCGCATCGATTTCATCGATGAACACGATGCAGGGTGCATGTTTTTTCGCCTGTTCGAACATGTCGCGCACGCGGGATGCGCCCACGCCGACGAACATTTCGACGAAATCGGAACCCGAAATGCTGAAGAACGGAACCTTGGCTTCCCCGGCAATCGCACGGGCAAGCAGCGTCTTGCCGGTTCCGGGACTGCCGACGAGGAGCACCCCGCGCGGAATCCGCCCGCCCAGCTTCTGAAATTTGGTGGGATCCCTCAGGAAATCGACGAGTTCGCTCACTTCCTCCTTGGCTTCCTCGCATCCTGCCACATCCGCGAAAGTGATCTGGTTGGCGCTTTCATCGAGCAGCCTCGCCTTGCTCTTTCCGAAGGAGAATGCCCCGCCCTTGCCGCCGCCCTGCATCTGGCGCATGAAAAACACCCAGACGCCGATCAGGAGCAGCATCGGGAACCATGAAACGAAAATATTCATCAGCATCGAAGGCTCTTCTTCGGGCTTGGCTTCGATCAGCACGCCATATTTCAGGAGATCGCTGACCAGCCAGGGGTCCGATGGGGCATAGGTGACGAAATGCTTGCCGTCCGTCCTGACCCCTTTCAGCAGATGACCCTCGATCGTCACTTTGGCGACCTGTCCCTGCTTCACTTCGCCGATGAACTGCGAATATTCCAACTGTCCCTGGGCCGCATGGTGCGCCCCGAACTGGTTGAAAACCGACATCAGCACAAGCGCAATGACGAGCCAGATGACAACATTTTTCAGCAGACTGTTCAACTTATCTCCTTAAATCATCCATCTAAATTCAATTCTAAACCGATTTCATGCATTGCGTAACAATTTGCCTCATATTTTTCCGGTTCCCAACAGATACACTTCGCTGCTCCTGTCGCGGGAGGCCTTCGGTTTGCGCGAGTGAACCTGCCTGAAATTCGCCCGCATGGCTTTCAGGTAATCGTCGAATCCCTCGCCTTGAAAGACTTTGACCAGGAAATTTCCGCCGGGTTTCAGGTGATCCATGCAAAATTCCAGCGCAAGCTCGGCCAGATGCATGCTCCTCGCCTGATCCGTCACGTCCACGCCCGATATATTGGGGGCCATGTCCGAAATCACAAGCTCGACTGCACGCCCTTCCAGGATTTCTTCCAGCTTCGCCAGGACTTCAGCTTCCCTGAAGTCCCCCTGAATGAATGTCACGCCTTCGACGGGGTCCATGGGCAGAATGTCGAGCGCGATCACCCTTGCACCCTTCTCGATAGCGACCTGGGACCAACCTCCTGGGGTCGACCCCAGATCGACCACGGTCATTCCGGATCTGAACAAGCCATCCTTCCCGTCGATCTCGATCAGCTTGAACGCGGAGCGGGAACGGTATCCCTCGCTTTTGGCGCGCTTGACATAGAAATCGGAGACATGCTCCCGCATCCACGCGCGGCTGGTTTTGCTGCGCTTCATCGGTTAGAATTCATGATTTGGAAACAGCATGCTCAGTCCTGCGCAAAAACGCTTTCTCAGCGGGGAAGCCCATACGCTCAACCCTGTCGTCATCATCGGAAAAAACGGCCTGACCAAATCCGTTCTCGACGAAATCGACTGTGCGCTCAAAAGCCACGAACTCATCAAAATCAAGGTCGCATCCGGCGAAAAGGATGAGCGGGAAGCCATGCTCGACACGATATGCGGCGATCTTGCCGCTTACCCCGTCAAGCATATCGGAAAAACCCTGGTCATTTACAGGCAGGCCGAAAAACCTCAACTGGTTCTGCCCTAGGTTTTTTTGCCAAGAACGAGGAACAGACCGAGAACGCTCTGCACCAGATAGAGTATGCTCGATATGCCGTGCCATGTCTGGAACCTGTCCCTGAAAACACTTTGCATCACATCCCTGGGCAGGGCCGCCTCCTTCAGGCGTTCGATGACGGGCTGTATGCCGAAATGCGCGGCGCAGGTCAGGAGCAGCATCAGCAGCACCGCCCAGAAAAATCCTTCCCTGAGCGCCGAAGCGCCGAGCCTGTACACCCTGTAAACAAGAAGGTAGATGGCGCAGATCAACCCGATATAGGAGATCACCGTGAACATCTTCCCTGCAAGCATGCCCGCCAGCATCCTGTCCGGGAGGGACGCGAAGAGTACGGGAGCCGCCATGTAACCCGTGATCCAGAGCCCGCCCACCCATAATGTGACGGCGATTTCCTGCAGGCTCTGCCCCGGATTTCTCATCAGACGTATTTCACATCCAGTATTTCGAGTTCGCGCAAGCCTCCGGGGGCCATGACCTCGGCCACATCGCCTTCGGATTTCCCGATGAGCGCGCGCGCCATCGGGGAACCCACCGAAATCTTGCCCAGCTTGATGTCGGCTTCGTCGTCCCCGACGATCTGATAGGTCATGATCTCCCCGGAAGACAAATCCTCGATCTCGACTGTCGCGCCGAAAACGCAGCGCCCGTCCGCATCCAGCAGGGCCGGATTGATGATCTGCGCATTGGAAAGCTTCGATTCGAGTTCCGCAATCCTGCCCTCGATGAAACTCTGTCTATCCTTGGCGGCGTCGTATTCCGCATTTTCGGAAAGATCGCCGTGCGATCTTGCCTCCGCGATCGCCGCGATCACGCTGGGCCGCTCGACCGTTTTCATATGGTGAAGTTCGGCCCTCAGCAGCTCTGCGCCCGTGACCGTCAGTGGAATTTTGCTCATAGTTTTACCTCAATGTTGATTCGAATGCAGTCCCTGAACGCTGTAGGCATTGAGTTCCTGCATATGCTGAATCCCGATGCATGCCGCCTTGGCTTCGGACATCGTTGTGTAATAGGTTACCCTGCCCTGCAGCGCGGCATTCCTGATCGAATAGGAATCCCTGATCGCCCCCTTCTTTTCCTCGACCGTATTGACGATGAGATCGATTTCGCGGTTCTTGATCATGTCGACCACATGCGGACGGCCTTCCGCGACCTTGTTGACCGTCACGGCAGCGATTCCCGCCCGGTTGAGTTCGAGCGCCGTGCCGCGCGTCGCATAAATGCAAAAGCCCTGCCTCGACAGGATTGCCGCGATTTCCACGGCCTTTGACTTGTCCGCCTGCTTCACGCTGATGAATGCAGCCCCCGAGACCGGCAGCTTCACGCCTGCGGCAAGTTGGGATTTCACGAAAGCTTCCGGGAAGCTCCTGCCCACGCCCATGACTTCCCCTGTCGATTTCATTTCCGGCCCCAAAAGCGTATCCACCCCGGGAAACTTGATGAATGGGAATACGGCTTCCTTGACCGAATAATGGGCAGGGATCACTTCGCTGAAAATGCCCTGCTCATCGAGCGTCTTCCCGGCCATGGCGCGCGCTGCGATCATGGCGAGCGGCAAGCCGGTCGCCTTGGAAACGAAGGGTACGGTGCGGGATGCGCGCGGATTGACTTCGAGCACGTACACATCCTCCCCCTGGATCGCGAACTGGATGTTCATGAGGCCGACGACTTCGAGCGCATGGGCGAGCAGGACGGTCTGCCGTCTGAGTTCGTCCTGCATGGCCTCCGAGAGGGAGAAGGGGGGGAGCGAACAGGCCGAATCCCCCGAATGCACGCCTGCCTCCTCTATATGCTCCATGATGCCGCCGATCAGCACCCTTTTCCCGTCGCACACCGCATCCACATCGACTTCCAGCGCATTATTCAGGAAACGGTCCAGCAGCACCGGGGAATCGTTCGATACGCTGACCGCTTCCTTCATGTAGCGCTCAAGATCTTCCTGCCTATGAATGATCCTCATCGCACGCCCGCCCAGAACATAACTCGGACGCACCACGAGCGGATAACCGACCTCGACGGCCAGACGCAAGGCTTCCTTCGGCTCTCTCGCCGTGCGGTTGGGCGGCTGCCTGAGGCCCAGATCGTTGATCATCTTCTGGAAGCGCTCGCGGTCTTCCGCACAATCGATCATGTCCGGACTCGTGCCGATGACGGGAACCCCATTGGCCGCAAGATCGTCTGCAAGCTTGAGCGGCGTCTGCCCGCCGAACTGGACAATGACGCCAACGGGCTTTTCGACATGCACGATTTCGAGAACGTCCTCCAGCGTCAGGGGTTCGAAATAGAGCCTGTCCGACATATCGTAATCCGTGGAGACGGTCTCGGGGTTGCAGTTCACCATGATCGTCTCGAACCCGTCCGCCCTCAGGGCAAGCGCGGCATGCACGCAGCAGTAATCGAATTCTATACCCTGACCGATGCGGTTCGGCCCGCCCCCGAGGACCATGATTTTCCTCCTCCCCGAAGGCCGCGATTCGCACTCTTCCTCGTAACTCGAATACAGGTAGGCGGTATGGGTATCGAATTCTCCCGCGCAGGTATCGACCCGCTTATAGACGGGCCTGAGGTTCATCCCGATGCGCCTGCCCCTGACATCGTCCTGGCCGCACCCCAAAAGCCTTGCCAGCCGCATGTCGGAAAAGCCGCTTCTTTTGAGCTTCCTGAGTTCGTCATACCCGACATCATCGAGCATTCTCCCTTCCAGGGATTTTTCCTGAAGCACGAGATCCTCGATCTGGGCAAGGAACCAGGGATCGATGTCGCTCAATTTGCGGATTTCATCGAAGGAAAAGCCGCATCTGAACGCATCCGCAACATACCAGATCCGCTCCGGACCGGGATCCCCGAGTTCCGTTTCGATCTCATCCGCATCCAGGGTGATCTCGTCGAGTCCGTCCCTGCCCGTCTCGAGGCCGCGCAATGCCTTCTGGAAGGATTCCTGGAAAGTGCGCCCGATCGCCATCACTTCCCCCACCGACTTCATCTGGGTCGTGAGCCTGTCGTTCGCCTGGGGAAACTTCTCGAATGCGAAACGCGGTATTTTCGTGACGACATAATCGATGGAAGGCTCGAATGAAACCGGAGTCGCGCCGCCGGTGATGTCGTTCTTCAGTTCGTCCAGCGTATACCCCACGGCAAGCTTGGCTGCGACCTTTGCGATCGGAAACCCGGTCGCCTTGGAGGCAAGAGCCGATGAGCGCGATACGCGCGGATTCATCTCGATCACCAGCATTTTTCCGTCCCTTGGGTTCACCGCGAACTGCACGTTCGAGCCGCCCGTATCCACCCCGATCTCGCGCAACACCGCGATCGATGCGTCGCGCATGATCTGGTATTCCTTGTCGGTCAGGGTCTGTGCCGGCGCCACGGTGATCGAATCCCCGGTATGCACGCCCATGGGGTCCAAATTTTCGATGGAACAGATGATGATGCAGTTGTCGCTGCTGTCGCGGACCACTTCCATCTCGTATTCCTTCCAGCCAATCACGGATTCCTCGATGAGGAGTTCCTTCGTCGGCGAGGCTTCCAGCCCGGATTCGCATATCGCGACGAATTCGTCGCGGTTGTAGGCGATCCCGCCGCCGCTCCCTCCCATGGTGAAGGAAGGCCGGATGATCGCCGGATAGCCGATCGAAGCCTGGACCTGCAGGGCTTCTTCGAGGCTGTGGGCGATCATCGAACGGGCGCTCGCGAGCCCGATCTTCGTCATGGCGGCCTTGAATTTTTCCCGGTCTTCCGCCTTGTCTATGGCTTCCCTCGACGCGCCTATCATTTCGACCCCGTGCTTTTCGAGCACCCCGTGCTTCGCGAGATCGAGCGTGCAATTCAAGGCGGTCTGTCCGCCCATGGTCGGCAGCAGCGCATCGGGTTTTTCGATTTCGATGATCTTCTCGACCATCTGCCAGGTGATCGGCTCGATATAGGTGGCGTCCGCCATTTCCGGGTCGGTCATGATCGTCGCAGGATTGGAGTTGACGAGGATCACGCGGTAACCTTCCTCGCGCAATGCCCGGCAGGCCTGCGCGCCGGAATAATCGAATTCGCATGCCTGCCCGATCACGATCGGACCCGAGCCGATGATCAGTATGCTCTTGATGTCTGTGCGCTTCGGCATATCAGGCACCTTCCATCTGTGACACGAACCTGTCGAAAAGATAATCGACATCCTGCGGACCCGGACTCGCCTCGGGGTGGCCCTGAAAACAGAACGCGGGCCGGTCTTTCAGGGCAAAGCCCTGGAGGCTGCCGTCGAAAAGGGAAACATGGGTCACCCTGGCGTTTTCCGGCAGGGTCGAGGCGTCGACCGCAAAACCGTGATTCTGGCTGGATATCATGACGCGGCCCGAATCGAGATCCTGTACGGGGTGGTTCGCGCCGTGATGCCCGAACTTCATCTTGAGCGTCTTCGCGCCTATGGCGAGCGCGAGAAGCTGGTGCCCCAGGCATATTCCGAAAAGCGGGATCCCCGTCTCGATAAGTTCGCGTATGGCGGTGACGGCATAATCACATGGCTCGGGGTCTCCCGGCCCGTTGGAAAGAAAAATGCCGTCCGGATTCAATTCCAGCACTTCGCGGCTCGATGCCTGCGCGGGCAGCACGGTCACCCTGCAGCCACGGCTTGCGAGCTTGCGCAGTATGTTGCGCTTGATGCCGAAGTCCAGCGCGACGACATGATGGACGGGATTCTCCTGCCTGCCATAGCCGCGTCCCAGCTTCCATTCGCACTCGTCCCAGGAATAGGACTCGGCACAGCTCACGACCTGCGCGAGATCCATTCCGGCAAGTCCGGGAAACGCGCGCGCCATGGCGAACGCTTCAATCTCGTCGACATCGCCTGCCATGATGCAGGCATTCTGGGCGCCCCTTTCCCTGAGTATGCGCGTCAATTTCCGGGTATCGATGTCCGAAATCGCAACAATCCCGTTGTCCGCCAGGTATTCGGATAGCCCCTGCGTTTTTCTCCAGTTGGAAGAAGCAAGCGGCAAATCCCGGATCACGAGTCCACTCGCATAAATCCCCGCCGATTCGACATCTTCCGGATTGACGCCGGTATTGCCGATATGGGGATAAGTCAGGGTGACAATTTGCCTGCAATAGGACGGATCCGTCAATATTTCCTGATAACCCGTCATCGATGTATTGAAAACAATCTCCCCGGCGCTCGCGCCCGCCGCCCCGATGGAGCTGCCGCGGAAGATTGTGCCATCTGCGAGCGCAAGAATTGCAGTCTGTGGCACTTATGGACTCCTAGGGCACTGGATGGTAGATGGAAGGCGGGAGCTGACCCGAACCGTATGAACGGTAATTATACTCTCAAACCCGGGGTTTCATCAACGCAGGCCCAACACGTCCCGCATATCGTAAAGTCCGGCATCCCTGCCTGCGAGAAAACGCGCGGCCCGCATGGCGCCGACTGCGAAAGTGGCCCGGCTCTCCGCCTTGTGCGTGATCTCGATGCGCTCGCCCGTTCCCGCGAACAAAACGGTATGGTCTCCCACGATATCCCCGCCGCGCACGGTCGCAAAACCGATCGTGGCCGCAGCGCGCTCCCCCGTCACGCCTTCCCTGCCGTAAACCGCGCATTCATCGAGATTGCGCCCGAGGGCTGCCGCCACGACTTCCCCCATTTTGAGCGCCGTTCCGGAGGGCGCATCGACCTTATGCCGGTGATGGGCTTCGATGATTTCGACATCGTAATCCTCCCCGAGCACTTTCGCCGCGATTTCGAGAAGCTTGAATGCGACATTCACCCCCACGCTCATGTTGGGCGCGAACACGATCGCAATGTCGTCCGCAGCTTCGGCAAGCAGCGCTTTCTGCTCCGCCGAAAACCCCGTCGTTCCGATCACCATGTTGACCTTCATCCTGCGGCAGAAGTCGAGATGGTCGAGCGTCGCCTCGGGGCGGGTAAAGTCGATCAGCACATCGGCCCCGGACAATGCCTTCCCGACATCGTCCATAATCTTCACGCCGCAAGGGGCGCCGACAAGCTCCCCGGCGTCCTTATGCAGAAATTCGCTGCCCTTTCTATCGAGCGCGGCATGAAGCGCCATGTCATTCGAATCGAACACTGCGGAAATGAGGCTATGCCCCATGCGCCCCGAACTTCCGGCAATCGCAAGCCTGATCATGTCAGAACCACCCGAACAGTTTCGAGAAGAACCCCTTGTCCTCGGGGGGAGTGGAAATCATGGGCGCTTCTGGCAGGCCCTTGCCCTCTATTTTCGCCAGATTGTCCGCATCGAAAAAGAGCGTCAGCCTGTTCCGCACCACCTTGCCCATGCCGTCGTCATGGCTGTACACGTAATCCCACCTGTTCTGGTGAAACGCATCCATGATCAACGGAGTGCCGAGTATGGACAAAACCTGCGAGCGGGTCATGCCGGGGCTCAATTGATCGACCTTTTCCTGGGTGACGTAGTTGCCCTGCCGGATCGGAACCTTGTATTCGCCGAGCGAGGAACAGGAGGCAAGAAGAAGCGTCAACAGAAAAAAAGATATGCGCATGACTGTTTCAAAAGGCGTTCAAACGCTATATCATACAGCAAATTGGACAACCGCACATAAGGCATATGAGCAACGCGAACGATCTGAAGAACATCGGGCTCAAGGCAACCCTTCCCCGCATCAAAATCCTGGAACTGTTCGAGAACAGTTCCGTTCGCCACCTGACGGCCGAAGACGTTTACAAGCTTCTGATCAACGAAGGGATGGATACGGGACTCGCCACGGTTTACAGGGTTCTGACGCAATTCGAGCAGGCGGGCCTGCTGGTCAGGCATCATTTCGAAGGCGGCAAGGCGGTTTATGAACTCAACACGGGCAACCATCACGACCATATCGTTTGCCTGCAATGCGGGCGCGTGGAGGAATTCTACGACCCCGAAATCGAACGCAGGCAATCCAAGATCGCGAAAGAAAAAGGCTTCATCATCACAGACCACTCCCTTTACCTGTACGCCGACTGCGTCAAGCAGGCCTGTCCCTACAAGGACTGAGCATCTCCCGCGCGTGATTTCAGTGATTTCCTCCCAGCAAATTGGGGAAATTGCGAAATTTGAAGACAGACCCGAATTATCCAATCATATAATTCAGACAATCACAACAATGTCATATTCCATCGATATATTGGTCTAATCTGAAATTCAAGGAAGATCGGAATGCGCGCAACAGCCATCCTCGCCGGAGTTTTGTTTCTTCTGCCGCCCGTGGCCGATGCCGCTTCGACAATCAGTGTCGCGAACATGAGTTGCTCCGGGGCGCAAACTTCCAGCCTCGTGAATTTCCTGTCGTTGAACTGCACGGGCGACCTTTCCCTGATTGGCGGAACGCTTGCTTCAGACTCGAAAATCGTCCTGACCGCATCCGGCTCGCTTACGCTCGACAACCTGCTCGTCTCGGCGCCGCAGATTGATTTGACTGCGAATACCATGACTCTGGGGTCCGGAGCATCATTCAATGCCGGAAATTCCATGAATATTTACGCACCAGGAAACAGTTCGACGCCCGCGATCACTTCTGCGGCAGGGGGAAGCATCTCGATAGGCGGCGTCACTTACCCCATCGTCGCCGGATCGGGGAGCGTGCTCCAGATCAATAATAGCGGCAGACTCGTCGGGAACAGCCAGAACGTCTTTATGGTGAACACCGTTGCAGTCATGCCGGTTGCCGAGCCGAATATCGGCAACCTGATGCCGCTCGGTTTCACCGTCATCGCCATGCTCACCAGAAAGCGCAGGGCGCTGCAAAAAACTCAAGGCTTGCCCAGCATCTCCCGCGCGTGATCGCGCGTGGTTTCAGTGATTTCCACCCCTCCCAGCATCCTCGCTATTTCCTCGACCCGGCCTTCCTCGTCGAGGTGCCGTATGCGGCTCCTGCCGCTTTCCTTGGAAACCGAGAACTGACTGTCCGCGCAGGATGCGACCTGGGGCAGGTGGGTCACGCACAATACCTGCCTGCCCTTCCCGAGCCGGAACAGCAGCCTGCCCACGATTTCCGCCACGCCCCCGCCTATGCCGACATCCACTTCGTCGAAAATCAGGGTCGGCACGCGCTGGGCACGCAGCCCCATCACCTGTATCGCCAGGCTGATCCTGGAAAGCTCGCCCCCGGAAGCTACTTTTGCAAGGGGTTTCAATGGCGTTCCGGGATTGGCCGCCACCAGGAACTCCACCTTTTCCATGCCGTGCGCGTCCCCTTCGGGAAGCGCTTCCAGGGACACTTCGAATGTGCCGCCCGTCATGGACAATTGCCGCATCGAATCGGTCACCTCCACGGAGAGCCTGGCAGCCATTTCGCGCCTCGACGCACTCAACTTCAGAGCCAGATCCTCGTAAATTTTCCTCGCATCCCCTTCCTTTTCGAGAAGCGCGTCGATGTCGCCCGCCTCGTTCAATTCCGAGAGACGCGATTTCGCTTTTTCCAGAAGGGAAGGCAGTTCCTGGGGCGGAACGCGGTACTTGCGCGAAGCGGAATGCACCGCATCGATTCTCGCCTCCAGCGCCTGCAGTCTGCCCGGATCGAGGTCCAGCCTGTCAACGTAATGGCGCAGAGAATGGACCGCTTCAGCGACCTGGATGTGCGCGGAATCGATCAACGGCCTGATTTGCGAAATTTCTGCATCGTAGCCTTCCAGTGAAGCAAGGCGCGAATCGACGGAGCCCAGCCTCGACAAGCAGGAATCGTCCGCCTCGCTGAGGGCATCCAGCGCATATCTCGCCCCCTCCATCAGGCTCGCGGCATGAGCGAGCCGCCCCTGTTCATGCAAGGTCTCTTCCCATTCCGGAAGATCGAAGGCGAGATGCGAGAGCTCGTTCACCTGCCATGTCAGAGTCTCTCTTTGCGCATCGATCTCGGCCCTGTTCTCTTCGAACTGCCGCCTGGCTTTCCTGAGAGACGACCATTGCCTGTAGGCTGTCGAAACATCGGAAGCGAGCCTCTCGGCCCCGGCAAGCACGTCCAGCATTTCCTGCTGCCTCGCGCCCTTGAGCAGGGACTGGTGCGCATGCTGTCCGTGGATGTCGACGAGAAATTCAGCGGCTTCGCGCAACTGCTGCAGCGTCACGCTTCTGCCGTTGACATAGGACCTGGAGCGCCCGGAAGCATCGACTATGCGCCGCAAAAGGCATGAGCCTTCATCGCCTTCGAGATCGTTTTCCCTCAGCCAGCCGCAAAATCCGGGCGAAACCGAAAATTCCGCCTCGATCTCGGCGCGCCCGGCGCCCTGCCTCACGATGGAAGCATCGCCCCGCTCGCCCAGGGCAAGCGCCAGCGCATCGACCAATATCGATTTCCCCGCCCCGGTTTCGCCCGTGAACACGGTGAATCCAGGCCCGAACTCGATCTCCATCCTCTCCACGATGACGAAATCCTGAATGCCAAGGCGCAGCAGCATCAGAAACTCTCGCTCCAGTGCAGCTTTTCCCTCAGGGTGTGGAAATAATTATGCCCCTGCGGGTGGAGAAGGCGGATCATTTTCTCGTACCGCTTCACCACGACCCTGTCCCCTTCCTTCAGTTCGATGTGGGAATGGCTGTCGAAATGCACGCGCGAATCCGCGCTCCTGTTCATGATGATTTCGATGAGCGAATCCCCCCCGATCACGATGGGCCTGTTGCTCAGGGTGTGCGGATTGACGGGAACCAGCGCGATCATTGCAAGTCCGGGATGCAGGATGGGGCCTCCCGAGGAAAGCGCATAGGCGGTGGAGCCAGTCGGGGTCGCGACGATCAGCCCGTCCGAGCGCTGGGTATAAACGAAAAGCCCGTTTATCCTCACCTCGAATTCGATCATGCTTCCCGATACGCCCCTGTGCACGACGACATCGTTGAAGGCGAGCCCGTCAAACACGGCCTCCCCGCCGCGCCAGACGGACGCTTCGATCAGCATCCTGTTCTCCGTGATGAACTGGCCGTCGAGCATGGCCCCTATGGTTTCGAGCATGCTGCCGATCGAGATATCCGTCAAAAATCCCAGCCTGCCCTGATTCACCCCGACGAGCGCAACATCGAAGGGCGCGAGCGTTCGCGCTATATTGAGCATGGTGCCGTCGCCTCCGAGAACGATGGCAAGTCCGGCCGTTTTCCCGATTTCCTCCAGGGAAAGCGCGGGAAAGTCGCTGCCGGATACGTTGTCAGCCGTCAGCCTGTCCTGGACAACGGCAATCCCGCGGCCTTCGAGGAATTTACCCAGGCGGATGAGCGGCTCGGCGATCTCCGGACTCTTGTATTTCCCGATAAGCGCGACGGTTTTGAAGAGAATATCCATGGGTGCGATTAAACCATGTGCATGGGGCAATTTCAAACGAGTCCGAGCGCGACGTGGATTCTGTCCTTCTCCGTCTTCAGGCCCTTGATCCCGATGAAATCGAATAATCTGAAGCGGCCCATCCTGGCGTCGAGCGGCCCCTCGAGCGCAGGCACCTTGTCCAGCATGATCCCGACGCGACCGTTCTCTATCCTGAACCAGGGTTTTCCGGACATGATGGATTCGGCATGACCTGAACCCGAAGCGGCTTCGAAAACGGAAATCGCGATGGTTCCGAAAATTTGCCCGATGAGGGAATCGCTCGCCGATTTCGCAGACTCGGCATATTCCATCCAGAGCGTGCGATGCGGCCAATCCACTTCGAGAAACTTGAAGTCTATCGTGATCAGCGCATCCACAGTATCGTGCGCGACCAGCTTGACCGTTCCTTTTTCTTCGGCAAGAACCAGATCCCTGACCTCGATCTTCCCGGAATCGACGGATTTTCTGAGTTCATCCAGCACGAGCGAGCGCGGCAGATAGATGCCGTCCTGGGCGAGCCCTGGCATTTTGCCCTCTTTCCTGAGCGCTTCGATTTTCTCGAGGAAAGCCCCCCCTGCAAAAGCCTGGGTTCCCCATGAAAGGGCAATACAAACGAGCGCCATGCGTATGAATGTCATCGTCGAATCATATCATGCAAGAAGCACCGCCACGATCCCCGTGATGAAGATGCCGTCGAAGCTTCCCGCCCCGCCTATGGAAGCAAAGGGCGCGCCCATTCTCTTCAAGTCATTGAGATGCAGCAGGTCGGAGCCTATCAACACCCCCAGGGTGCCGCTGATGTAGGCAAGCGGCGCGGCGTTTTCGGAATCGAGCAGGTATGAAACGGCCGCCGCAGTAATGGGAGCGAGAAAAACCGGCATGCCTATGCCTATTCCAGGCAATTGACGGCTCACCTTCCAGCACAGGAGCGACACGACGGAAACTGCCGTCAGCAGGACGAGGAGATTCAGGGGATGATGCTGCATCAGGTAGATGCAAAACGCCACGGGAACAACGCATCCCCCAACGTTGACCAGGATCCTGGTCTCGCCTTCGCCGGTCTCGGAAGATTCCGACTTCATGCTGAATAATGGCAGATTGAGCATGCTGCCCATCAGGATAGTCATGAAAAGCAGGTAAGCCGATTGTGCGGAAAGACCCAGTTTGTCGAAGGCTGCGGTCAGGATGCCGATCTGGATGAAGGTTACCAGAAACGTGAATGCGGCAACGAGCAACAGGAAGCGTAGCGGCACGGCCCTATCCTTTCAGTTACCCGATTGCAGCCTAAAAAGCGTTGGCGACGCCCGCCTTCTTCAGCAGACGGCGGATCACCAGCATGCCGACTGCCGACACCGCGACGATGATGCCCCAGGCAAGCGGATCGAGCGGCGTCAGGCCGAAGAAGCCGACCATGATGGGAGTATAGACCGCAATGATGTGAAACAACACCGCACCGACCAGGATCGCCCAGACCCCCCATCTCTGACGCCAGGCAGCGCTGGGGCTCCTTTCGATGGATGAGACATGGAACACGGTGTACAGCCCCATGAGCACGATGACGGATACTGCCGCCGTTTTGCCGCTTCCCGCCCCGCCATCCAGGAAAAAGAAATTGACGTAGGTGAACAGGGAGAAAAATGCGATCGAAAATCCCGTCACGAGCGCAAATTTCGTCGTCTCGTAGAGAAAATGGTCGACAGACTGCCTCCTGAAAACCGGGGTCATGAAGGTAAGGATCGTGGTGGGGATCCCGATCGTGAGCAGGTCGATCCAGGTGATGTAGCGCGGACTCAACGGAAACTCGAGTCCGACGAATCCGGAAAACAATATGAAGAACAGCGTGTAGATATTCTTGGTGAGAAAGAGCCGCGAGACGCGCTTGATGTTGTAGATGATTCTGTCCCCCTCCTCCGATGCGGCAGGCAGGTAGGTGAAAGCATCCTTCAGCAGGACGATGTCGGCGACATCCCTTGCCGCAGCGGCGCCCGTATTCATGGCGACCCCGATGTCCGCCTGTTTGAGGGCCAAAATATCGTTGATGCCGTCCCCCACCATGCCGACATATTCCCCGGATTCCTGCAGGCACTTGACGATCTGCATTTTTTGCTGCGGACTCAACCTGCCGAAGAACTGCCCCTTTTCAATAGCGGTTCTGAATTCAGCCGATTCGGCATCGGGAAGCTCGGGGCCACTCAGGAGATCCCCATTGATCGACATGCCGACTTCCCTGGCAAGCGCCGCGACAGTCTCGGGATGGTCGCCGGAGAGGATCTTGAGTTTGACATCGCGCGATTCGTAGAACTTGATCGCATCCGTCACGTCAGGACGCAGTTCGTCCCTCAGGGCGATGAACGCCAGGACGGAAAGATCGTTCCTGTAGGGAATGACCTGCGGCGTGCTCGCGAATGCCAGAACCCTCAATCCTTTCTGCCTGAAGCCTTTCAGCATCGATTCCTGGGAGGCGGTCAGGTGATCGCCGCAAAGCGCCTCCGGCGCACCGAGCCAGAGTGTGATTTCCTGCCCATCCTTCATTATCCTGACTGCGCTCACCTTGCTTTCGGACGAAAACGGAAATTCCTCGATGATTTCGCATGAAATGCCCGGATATTTCGCTTCGATGGCAAGCAGGGTCTGGTTTTTTTCCCTGACGGAACCCGTATAGCATTTGAGCTTGCCCACGGTTTCGTCGTAGAGCGGCGTGAGAAACACGAGTTCATCGAAATTCAGCCTGTTCGTCCCCAGCGTTCCCGTCTTGTCGAGGCAAAGGGTCGTGAGATGACTCATGGATTCGATCGCGCAAAGCCTCTGCACGAGCACTTTGCGCTTGGCGGCCCGCATCGCGCCAAGCGCGAAAGCGAGAGTCAGGATCAGCACCAGCCCTTCGGGAACCAGGGATTTGATCACGGTCACGATGGACAGGATGTTCGCCGTAAGGGGCACCTGCTTGATGAAATTCGCCAGCAACAGCAGGAGAACGAACAGGATCATCACCGCCGTCAACACCTGGATGATCGAATTGACATCCTGCTGCAGGGGGGAGCGCATGTTCCTGTACTTCTTCGCCTGCTCGGCAAGTTCGTTGACTTTGGAGGCGCTGCCAACGCCTGTTGCGACATACCTGCCCGAACCCCTGACGCAATAGCTGCCGGAGAAAACAGGGTCTCCCGGATTTTTACGGATGACATGCGATTCCCCGGTCAGCAGGGATTCGTCCATGAAGGCCGGCACGGAAGAAATAAAAACGCCGTCCGCAACGATCTGATCGCCTGTGGAGAACGCGACATGATCGTCCTTGACGACATCGTCGCTCCTGATTTCCTGCTCCATTCCCGCCCGGATCACGACTGCGCTTCTTTTGCGCAGGAGCGCGATCCTGTCGAGCGCCCATTTGGCGCGAAGCTCCCCCATGATTCCGACCAGCATGTTGCCGAATGTGACCGTAGACAGGAAAAATGCGTCGCTGTAGGATTTTATGACGAGAAGGGCTGCGATGGAACCCGCCAGAACGCCGTTGAACAGCGTGACGATATTGCTGCTCAGAATCCCCGAGATCGGACGCGAGGTTGCTCTTTTGACCCTGTTGACCTGTCCGTCGCGCATCCTTTGCGCGACCTCCTCATGGGTCAGCCCGCTGGAATGTTCCTGCGCCGGGGAAATATCCGAAATGTTGTGCATCAGACTTTATAACAAAAAGCGGGCAATCCAGACAAGCCCATTAATCTTGCAGGGGACTGATTATTGCATGAACCGGGAATGAATTGGGTAATCCATTATCAAAATCCGGTATACAATCGAATTTCTGAAAGAGGATAAACATGCTCCTGCTCGGCCTTGACCTCGAAACCGGCGGCGAATTCAATGCCCCCCTGGACCGGAATTTCATCATCGAAATCGGGATGGTATTATGGGATACGGATTTCGGCCAGCCTGTCGAACTCTATTCAATGCTCATCGACAACGACAGGCCATTGTCCCCCGAAGCCGCGGAATATACCGGCATCTCGGACGAGCTTTTGAAGCGGCACGGCGCAAAACCCGACATCCGCGTGCTGAACCCGGTCAAGGCCATGATGAACAAGGCCGACTTCATCGTGGCCCACAACGGGCGGGATTTCGACCGCCCCCTGATGGAGACGTTTTTCGCCCGGCAAAGCCACAAGATGCCGGCAAAATATTGGCTGGATACACTCCACGACGTGGATTACCCGAAAAACTGCACGAGCCGCAACCTCACCTATCTCGCCGGGTTTCACGGCATACTGAACAGCTTTCCGCACCGGGCCGTAACCGACGTGCTGACCATGCTGACCATCCTGTCGCGCCACGACATCGAAGCGGTCATCGCCAGCGCGAAAAGTCCCCGCCTCGTCGTCAAGGCGGAAGTCGGCTTCGACAACCGCGAAAAGGCCAAGGCGAAGCGCTTCAACTGGGAATCCCCCGGCGGGAAGGAAGGGCTGAAATATCCGAAAAGCTGGGTGCGCATCATCCGCGAGGATCAGTTGGAGCCATTGAAACAGGAATGCGATTTTCCCGTCGTCATCATGGAGCGGCTCAAGCCCGCATCGGGTTGAGGAACTCCAGAACAGGCTAGTATCCCCCGCGTCGGCCCATACCGCCACCGGACCCCATTCCACCGCCCGGCCCCATGCCCTGCCCGGCTGCGGGCATGTCGGGAAGCTGCACCCCTTTCTCCCTGGCCCGTTCCTGCATTTGCTTGTGGTGTTCGCGACGCAGGGTTTCGCGTTCTTCCCGGGTTTTCGCCGAGCGCATCTGGGTGCGGTATTGCGTACGCTCTTCAGGCGTCATCAGCTGGCTGCCGTAAATCTGCTGCCGGCTCGATTGCCTCACCTGATCCTGCGTCTGCTCCTGTGCAAGGGCAAAAGGCGAACTCTGGGCAAAACATAATGTCGCAAGAAAAACGATTGATCTTTTCATCGTGACCTCCATTGGTTGAATACAATCCATTCCAATATAGATCATTTCAAGACGCAACAAACAGGCATTGAACTTCCGCCCCTGCACGCAAAATTAAAACAGTCTGGCCGAAAGGAGCGCCCAACATGGGGCCTGATGACGACATTTTCGAAGCACTGTACCAATATACCAAGGGGCTGTCGGTTGCGCTGGGCTACCACGTGCCCCGTCTTCACTCCGAACCCGTCCAGTTCGACGTCGAAGAATGGGCCGTGATGAAGCGATATTCAGAAATCGGCGAGGACATCATTTGTCCACGGGACTCGAGGGAGCCGATCACGCCGCCATCATCATGAACATTACGATGGCAGCGGCTATCCTGACGGACTATCGAGAAACGCCATTCCCGTCTGCGCCCGCATCATCTCCATCGCGGACAGTTATGATGCCATGGCCGTGACCTGGTCCTATCATCGTGCAAGGCGCCATGAAGAAATCATGGCCATCCTGCAAAAGGAAAACGGCATCAAACTCTACCAAGAGCTCATGGAAATTTTTTTCGGCATCATCGGGCACAGCCCGTATCGGGCCAACTGAAAAATCCGACAGGCTGCTAGATCACGGCTTCGAATAGTTCGAGGTTGGGCGGCCCCATGTAGACGTTCTTCGCCGAACCTGCCCGCGCGTGAGCGAGCCTGAACGCTTCCGAGCGCGTCCAGTCCTCGAAAACCTGCGGGGAATCCCATACCGAATGGGAAGCAAAAAGGGTGTAATCGTCGTAGCTCTGCCCCTGCAGCAAATGGAATTCCCTGAATCCCGGCACGCCTTCGAGATAGCTCTCGCGCCGCTTCCAGATTTCGATGAAATCCTCTTCCATTCCCTTGACGATCTTGAAGCGGTTCATTGCGATAAACATGGATGCTCCAGTGAGTGATTCGTTCAACCCATCGTTTGCGTGAATGCGGCTTCCTGCACCAGTTGCACCGCCCTGACTTCCTGTTCCCATTCGAATGGCGGCAGGTTGTTGAGCGCCTGCCTCAGCCCCTCGTTCCAGGCCTCGTTCATCGAGCGGTAGAACGGATCGTTCTCATTGAGCAGCAGGCGACGGTAATTTCCATGCCCATAGGCCGGATACAACAGGAGTTCCACGGGCGGCCCGACCGCCAGATTGCTGCGTATGGTGGAGTTGATCGACACCAGCGCGCAGCGCCCGGCAAGCTCAAGCGGCGTATCATGGCGAATGACGCGATCCAGGATAGGCTTGTCGTACTTGGTCTCGCCCTCCTGCAAGAAAGGGTGATCGCTCGATTCGTGTATGTAATTGCCCTGGGGATAGATCAGGAAGATCACGGACTCTCCGCCTCCAATCTGCCCCCCGAAAATAAAGGTCGCCTCGAAACTGGCGCTGGAAGTATCCCGCTCGGACTGGTTGCGCTGAATGTCGGTGGAAACCTTGCCCACGTAGTTGGCCGCGGCATCCATGTCCTGGGCCGTGCGCAGGCTGAACGCCCACGAGTCCTGCGCATCCGCCTTGAGCCGCTTGACGACTGCCTGCGTGGTGGCAAGATTTCCCGCCGAAAGCAGCACGAAAAACCGGTCGGAAGGCCAGGCAAAAGTATGCATCTTGGAATAGGTGCTGACATGGTCGACACCCGCATTGGTGCGGGAGTCGGACGCAAACACCAGACCTTCGTCCACTTTGATCGCGAGGCAGTAAGTCATCGTTCCCAGGAAAGAGTTTCTTTCGATTCTAGCTACAATCACAGGTGAATGGAAGCGTTTTGATCGCGTATCTCAGGCTGGCCCGGCTCTTGCTTGGTGCAGGCAAACACACTAGGGGAACTATCCATGACCATCGCCTGTGAAGATTACCGGGTAGACAACACCTTCGACGAACTGATGACTTCGGACGGACAGCCGCGCCCGTTGGCGCGCGGCCTGTGTGATTTCATCTCGGAACTCGGGGAACAGGAGCTTTCCAAGCGGGTTGCAGCGGTGAATGCCGCGATCATGGCCTCAGGCATCACATTCACGGTCTACACCGAAGCTGGAAACATAGACCGGGCCTGGCCTTTCGACGTGATACCGCGCATCATCGACGGGCGCGAATGGGCGCGCGTGGAAAGCGGGCTGAAACAGCGTCTTGCCGCGCTCAACCTGTTCATCAGCGACATTTACAACGAGCAGAACATCGTCCGGGACGGGGTATTCCCGTTTGAGGTGCTGCAGGATTCGAAGAATTTCAGATCCGCCTGCATCGGCGCCATGCCACGTTTTGGGGTATGGGCGCATATCTGCGGCACCGATTTGGTGCGTCATTCGGATGGAGAATTCTATGTGCTGGAAGACAACCTGAGGGTGCCATCCGGGGTGTCCTACATGCTGGAAAACCGGCAGTTGATGAAGCGGCTGTTTCCGGAAGTGTTCGGCAGCTACCGCATCCAGCCTGTGGACGACTACACGGCCCAGCTCTATGACACCCTCGCGGCGCTCTCGCCGCGTCCGGAACAGCGCCCCATCATCGCTGTGCTGACTCCGGGAATCTTCAACTCGGCCTATTTCGAGCACAGCTACCTCGCCCAGCAGATGGGGGCGGAACTGGTGGAAGGCGCCGATCTGACGGTGCTCGCAGACGACTGCGTTTACATGAAGACCATAGACGGATTGCAGCGCGTGGACGTGATTTACCGGCGCATCGACGATGATTTCATCGACCCTGAGGTATTCAGGCCCGATTCCTGTCTCGGCGTACCCGGCCTGATGCGCGCATGGCGGGCGGGCAACGTGGGACTTGCCAATGCGCCAGGCTCCGGGGTTGCCGACGACAAGGTGGTGTATGCATTCGTGCCGCAGATGATCGAGTACTATCTCGGCGAAGAGGCGATTTTGCCCAATGTGCCGAGCTACCTGTGCATGTACGACAAGGACCGGGACTACGTGCTGGCCAATCTCGACAAGCTGGTGGTGAAACCCGCCAACGAGTCGGGCGGCTACGGCATGCTCATCGGGCCGCAATCGACCTCCGCGGAACGCGCCAAGTTTGCCGAACTCATCCGGGCCAATCCGCGCAACTACATGGCGCAACCCACATTGTCGCTCTCCACCGCGCCGACCCTGTGCGAAGAAGGACTCGCGCCCCGCCACCTGGATCTGAGACCGTTCGTGCTACAATCCAGCCAGCTTTATGTCACTGCGGGCGGGCTGACCCGCGTGGCGTTGCGCAAGGGCTCCCTGGTGGTGAATTCGTCGCAGGGCGGAGGAAGCAAGGATACCTGGATCGTGCAAGGAGTCCAGTAATGTTGTCTCGAGTCGCGGAAAACCTGTACTGGATGACCCGCTACATGGAGCGGGCGGAGGACACGGCCCGTCTTATCAACGCAGTCACGCTGATGACCCTCGACATGCCGGGCGGCGCATCGTTCGGATGGGAGCCGCTCGTCAGGATCGCGGGACTCGACCAGCTGTTTTTCGAACATTATCCCGAAGCCGACGAAACGGCGGTGATGCGCTTTCTGATCCAGGATGAGCGCAACCCGAGTTCGATCATGACCTGCATCACGCAGGCTAGGGAAAATACGCGCACTTTTCGCGAAGTATTGCCCTGGGAGTCCTGGGAATGGGTGAACGAGCTTTATCTCTACGCAAAACGGGAACTCTCGGGCGAGCTCGACCGCAGCCGCCGCTACGAAGTGCTGCAGGCCATCATCCGTCACCGCCAGGGCATCGTCGGACTGCTCTCAGGCACCATGTCGCGCGATGCCGCGTTCCAGTTCCTGCGGATCGGCCGCAACATCGAGCGCGCGGACATGACCAGCCGCATCCTGGATATCAGCCACGCCGTGATCCTGCCTGCCGATACTCCGGTAGGGGAGCAATATGGCGATTTGCTGTGGATGAATATCCTCAAGGCGCTCTCCGCGTACCAGATGTACCGCCGCCATATCGGCGTGCATGCCAAAAGCGCGCAGGTCATCGACTTCCTTCTCAAGGATGCGCTGTTCCCGCGCACCGTCCTGCATTGTCTGACGGAAATCGAGGAGGTTCTGAAGGTTCTGCCGCGATCGATGCCGGTCCTGGATACGGTGCGCGCAACACGGGCCATGCTGGGTACGGCCGACGGCGCGGTGCTGGCGAAGGCCGGACTGCACGAATTGATCGACCGCATCCAGATCGGACTCGACTCGATCAACGCAGCACTGCGCGAGCGCTACTTCCGCCTGCCGGATATACGCAGCCCTTCTTTCGAAAGCGCTGAAAGCTGATCCATGACCATACGCGTAGCACTCAATCACAAGACCCGGTACCGCTACGACAAGCCGGTGCAACTCGATCCTCATGTATTCCGGCTGCGTCCCGCGGTGCATTCGCGCACGCCGATCGAGTCCTATTCCCTGCGCATCCTGCCCGAGAAGCATTTCATCAACTGGCAGCAGGATCCCTTCGGCAATTATCTGGCGCGGGTGGTGTTCCCGGAAAAGACCAGCGAGCTTGTCATCGAGGTGGATCTGGTCGCCGACATGACGGTGATAAACCCGTTCGACTTCTTCGTCGAGGCATACGCCGAAAACTATCCCTTCGCCTACGACAACCCGCTCCGCAAGGAGCTGGGACCTTATCTGGAAGCCGAAGAGCCGGGACCCTTGCTGAAAAAATTCCTGAGCGAAGTCGACCGCTCGCCGACGCCTATCGTCGACTTTCTGGTGGAACTCAACCGGCGGCTGTATCGACAGGTCGACTATACCATCCGCCTCGAAGCCGGGGTGCAAACCTGCGAGGAAACCCTGTCCCGCGCGCTCGGTTCATGCCGCGACTCGGGCTGGCTGCTGGTGCAGGTTCTGAGGCACCTTGGCCTGGCTGCCCGCTTCGTTTCCGGATACCTGGTGCAGTTGACTGCCGACGTCAAATCACTGGACGGGCCTTCCGGACCCGAACAGGATTTCACCGACCTGCACGCCTGGGCCGAGGTTTACGTGCCGGGCGCGGGCTGGATCGGACTCGATGCCACCTCCGGCCTCTTCGCAGGCGAAGGACACATTCCGCTCGCATGCACCGCAGACCCGGCGAGCGCGGCGCCCGTAACCGGCGGCTACACGGGCAAAAGTCGGGTGGAATTCCATTTCGACAACAGCGTGCAGCGTATCCACGAAGACCCGCGCGTCACCAAACCCTATAGCGAGGCGCAGTGGGCGGACATCGAAGCACTCGGGCACGAAATCGATGCCGAGCTCGATCGGGGCGACGTGCGCCTGACCATGGGGGGAGAGCCCACCTTCGTCTCCATAGACGACATGGAATCCGCGCAATGGAATACCGCTGCGGACGGCGAACAAAAGCGCCGGCTTGCCGGCGAACTGGTGCGTCGCCTGAAAGACGCATTCGGCCCCGGCGGCATGCTCTACTGCGGTCAGGGCAAATGGTATCCGGGCGAACCGCTGCCGCGCTGGCAACTCGCCTGCTTCTGGCGCAAGGACGGCGTGCCGGTATGGCGCAACCCGGAGTTGCTGGCGGACGAGAACAGGGACTACGGCGTCACACTGGAGGATGCCGAAGAATTCATGCGGCAGCTTGCGCGGCGGCTGGGGGTATCCGCCTCAACGATCAAGGCAGGCTATGAGGATCCCATCCATTACCTGTTGCAGGAAGGCCTCGTGCCGGACAACCTGGATCCGCTCGAATTCGACCTGAAAGACCCGCTGGAAAGAAGGCGCCTGGCGAAGCTCCTGGCAGGCAATCTGGGTGAGCCGGTGGGATACGCCCTGCCGCTCCACCGCAGGAAAGACGCCTGGGCGAGCAGCCCGTGGACATTTCGCCGCGGCGAGATGTTCCTCGTCCCCGGCGACTCCGCGATGGGATTGCGCCTGCCGCTGGGCTCGCTGCCCTGGGTGCCGCTAAAAGACAGGGATGAAGACCTGGAGCGCAGCCTGTTCGAAGAAGTCGGCCCGCTCGGCGATGTAGCGGGGGAAGTCGCGCGGCGCTACAATGAACGCGTCGAAGCGGAAACTCCCCACGCCGCACCCGAATGGATTCCCCACACCGCGCTGTGCGTGGAAGCACGCGACGGACAAATGCATGTATTTCTGCCGCCCACGACGCAACTGGAACATTATCTGGATCTCGTGGCCTCCATCGAGGCGAGCGCAGCAGCGCTTTCCATGCCGGTAGTGCTGGAAGGCTACCAGCCGCCGCGAGACTTGCGTCTGGTGCGGCTGCCGGTCACGCCGGACCCAGGCGTGATAGAAGTCAACATCCATCCGGCTGCAAGCTGGGACGAACTGGTGAAAAACACCACTACGCTCTACGAGCAGGCATACCTCACCCGATTGGGCACGGAGAAATTCATGCTCGACGGGCGCCACACCGGCACCGGCGGCGGCAACCACATCACCATAGGCGGCGCGACCCCTGCCGACAGCCCGGCGCTGCGCCGGCCCGACCTGTTGAGGAGCCTTGTCACCTACTGGCAGCACCACCCTGCGCTTTCCTACCTGTTTTCCGGCCTCTTCATCGGCCCCACCAGCCAGGCGCCGCGCGTGGACGAGGCGCGCCACGAAAATCTCTACGAACTCGACATCGCTTTCCAGCAGATGCCCGATGGCGAAGTTCCAGCCCCCTGGCTCGTCGACCGCCTGCTGCGCCACCTCCTCATCGACGTTACCGGAAACACACACCGCACCGAATTCTGCATCGACAAACTCTACTCCCCGGACAGCGATACCGGACGTCTTGGCCTCGTCGAACTGCGCGCTTTCGAAATGCCGCCCCACCCGCGCATGAGCCTCGTGCAGATGCTGCTGCTGCGGTCCCTCGTCGCCTGGTTCTGGAAACACCCCTACCGGCATGAACTGGTGCGCTGGGGCACCTCGCTGCACGACCGCTTCATGCTGCCCCACTTTGTCCGCACCGACATGGAGGACGTGGTACGCGACCTGCAACGTGCAGGCTATCCCCTGCAGGCGGACTGGTTCGAACCGTTTCTTGAATTTCGTTTCCCCCATTACGGCACCCTCTCTGTCCAAAACATCCAGCTCGAACTGCGCATGGCGATCGAACCCTGGCATGTGCTGGGCGAAGAAGCCGGCAGCAGCGGCACCGCGCGTTACGTCGACTCTTCGGTGGAGCGGATGCAAGTCAAGGTGAGCGGCATGACCGACTCGCGCCACATCCTCACCTGCAACGGCCGCCGCGTGCCCCTGCGCAGCACGGGCACGCAGGGCGAATTCGTGGCCGGGGTACGCTACCGCGCCTGGGCACCGCCCTCCGCGCTACACCCGACCATAGGCATTCATGCGCCACTGGTATTCGACATCGTGGACAGCTGGAACGGTCGCTCCATTGGCGGCTGCACCTATCATGTCGCCCATCCCGGCGGCCGCAATTACGATGCATTTCCGGTCAACGCCTTCGAAGCCGAAGCACGGCGCGTCAGCCGTTTCTGGAATCACGGTCATACCCCCGGGTCGCTGAAGGAAGGCATGGCGCCGCGCGAAGCAATCAACAGGGACTATCCGCTGACCCTCGATCTGAGATGGAATCCGGAAGCGGAACATGAGGAAAACCCCCAGGATTGAATTTTCCGCAATCAGCGGGCAGAATGCTGTATTTCCAACAAGCTCTGCACGATTATGGAATCGAATGACGACATTTTCGAAGTGCTGCGCAGGTATACTGCCGGGTTATCGGTTGCGCTGGGCTATCGCGATTTGATGACCCGACTTCACTCGGAGCGAGTGCGGGGGCTTTCGGAAGCAATCGGCGAGCGTTACGGCCTGGACGAGCACGAAGTCAGCGCGCTCAGGATGGGTTCGTCATTCCATGATATCGGCAAAATCGGGATACCCGACGCCATTCTTCTGAAGCCTTCCCAGTTCGACGATGAAGAATGGGCGGTGATGAAACGGCATTCCGAAATCGGCGAGGACATTATGCTTTCGACGGGACTGGAAGGCGCCCAGCAGGCGGCCCTCGTCATTCGACACCATCATGAACATTACGATGGGGGAGGCTATCCTGATGGCCTTTCGGGGGTCGCCATCCCCATCTGCTCACGCATCATAGCCATCGCCGACAGCTATGATGCCCTGTCCATCACCCGGTCCTACCACAATGCAAGAAATCACGATGAGATCATGGAAATCATGCGCAGGGAAGCCGGCAAGACATTCGACCCGCAACTCGTCGAAATATTTTACGAAATCATAGAACACAGCCCATACAGGGCCGCATGAAGCGTTCCTCCCTACTCGCCTGCAAATGAGGGAAGCGGATAAGTGCAGTCGGTCTCCACGCGGTTTCGCCCGAGCGACTTCGCGCGAAACATGGCCATGTCGGCGCGATCGAAAACGGCATGCGGCGTCTCGCCTGGCCGGTATTCGCTGACGCCGAGGCTGACGGTCAACTGTTTTTTATCCCGAATCAGGTGGGCGGCGAAAGCGACGCGCAACTCTTCGGCCAGGTCGCGCGCATTGGCGAGATCGGTATTGTGCAAAATGATCGCGAACTCCTCCCCGCCCCAGCGGCAGGCCCAGTCCGAAACCCTGATGCGCTCGCTGATGATCCGGGCGACCGTCTTCAGAACCTCGTCTCCGCAGGAATGACCGTATTCGTCGTTGAACGCCTTGAAATGATCGATATCGGCGACGATGATGGAAAGCCGGCTGCCGTCACGATTGACACGCTCGCAGCCGCGCAAGAGTTCCTCGTCGAAGGAACGCCGGTTTGGAAGCGAAGTGAGGGTGTCATGCAAGGCGTGATTCACCGCCATGTCGAGTTTCTCCTTGAGCACCATTTCACGCTGCTTGAACGCCCAGAACAGTTTCATCAGGGCGATCAGCAAAGCTGCCTGGGCCAGATATTCGAAAACCCATCTTGCAAAAGTGCCGGCATCATGAAGCGCATGACTGGACCAGTAACCCCAGAATATGCCGCAATACAGGACCGCGATGAAAGCGACAGCCAATTTGGGTTGCCTGTGATGAACCGTCACCCAGAAAACCGAGATCACCGGCGCCCAGAACGCCAGTTCCCGGAGCACTTCGAAGCCCGCCTGACTGGAGAAAACGGCAATGGTGCCGACGCCGCCGGAGAGCGCCGTCAGAATGGCGATATCCACGAAATAGCCGGCATACCGGGCCACGGGGTCAGGCCTGAGCATGACCCCGATCCAGGCGCTTGCGACAACCAGGATTGCGGCGATATCGATGGGCACCGTCACGGCGTTCCATGTTCTTGCAAGATGCTCGCCGATGATTGCAAGCACCACCGGAAACGACCAGCGAAAAAAATCCTTCCGCCAAGTCAGTTCCACTATCATGTCGCCATCGGATGGCAATGGTTTTTTATCCATTTTCTCCCCCATATCAAGATAGACTATGTACGAAGAAAAACGAAGTTTGCCCGGAGATTCGAGCAAGGTCCAATTACAACTTTAGTTTATCGCGCGGCATCCGGGTTGTGGGAAGGGTTGAAAGCGTCCCATGCCTCACCGGCTGATCGGCTTGTAGCGCAGGCGCTTGGGCTTCGCGCCTTCTTCACCGAGGCGCTTCTTCTTGTCCGCTTCGTATTCCTGGTAATTGCCGTCGAAGAACACCCACTTCGAGTCTCCCTCGCAGGCGAGGATGTGGGTCGCGATCCGGTCGAGGAACCAGCGGTCATGGGAGATGACCATCACGCAGCCGGCGAATTCGAGCAGCGCATCTTCGAGAGCGCGCAGCGTTTCGATGTCGAGGTCGTTGGAAGGCTCGTCCAGCAATAAAACGTTGCCGCCGGAAATCAGCGTCTTGGCAAGATGCAGGCGTCCGCGCTCGCCACCCGAGAGATTGCCCACGATCTTCTGCTGGTCGCCTCCCTTGAAATTGAAGCGGCCGATATAGGCGCGCGCAGGGGTCTCGTATTTGCCCACGGTCAGGATGTCGCGCCCGTCCGAGATTTCGTCGAAAACGCTCTTGCCTGCGGAAAGCGCATCCCGCGACTGGTCTACATAAGCAATCTTCACCGTCGCCCCGATCTTCACATCCCCCGAGTCAGGGGTTTCCTTGCCGGCCATCATGCGGAACAACGTGGATTTGCCCGCGCCGTTCGGGCCGATGATGCCGACGATGGCGCCGGGCGGCACCTTGAAGCTCAGATCGTCCAGCAGCAGACGGTCGCCATAGGCCTTGGAAACGCCATCGAATTCGATGACTTCGTTGCCCAGGCGCTCTCCGACCGGGATGAAAATTTCCTGGGTCTCGTTGCGTTTCTGGTATTCGTAATTGGAAAGCTCGTCGAAACGGGCGAGACGCGCCTTGGATTTGGCTTGGCGCGCTTTGGGGTTCTGCCTCACCCATTCCAGTTCCTGCTTCATCGCCTTGATGCGCGCGGCTTCCTGCCTGGCTTCGGTTTCCAGCCTGGCTTCCTTCTGCTCCAGCCACGAACTGTAGTTGCCCTTCCAGGGAATGCCGTGGCCGCGGTCGAGTTCCAGTATCCATTCGGCGGCATTGTCCAGAAAATACCTGTCATGGGTGACGGCGACCACGGTGCCGGGAAACCGGGTGAGGAATTGTTCCAGCCATTCCACACTTTCCGCATCCAGATGGTTGGTCGGCTCGTCCAGCAGCAGCATGTCGGGCTTGGAGAGCAGGAGGCGGCACAGCGCGACGCGGCGCTTTTCTCCGCCCGAAAGATGACCTATCGTCGCATCCCAGGGCGGGAGCCTCAGGGCGTCAGCCGCGATTTCCATCTGCACTTCGACGTTGTGTCCATCGGAGGCTGCGATGATCGCTTCCAGCCCTGCCTGCTCGATGGCGAGCGCATCGAAATCCGCATCGGGTTCGGCATAGGCGGCATAAACGGCTTCCAGCTTCTGTTGCGCTTCGAACACTTCCCCGAGTCCCGCCTCGACCGCTCCGCGCACGGTGAGATCGGCATCGAGCTGCGGCTCCTGCGGCAGGTAACCGATGTTGAGATTCGGCATGGGAATCGCCTCGCCCTCGATGTCCTTGTCGATTCCCGCCATGATTTTCAGAAGGGTGGACTTCCCGGAACCGTTGAGACCCAGCACGCCGATCTTGGCGCCGGGAAAAAAACTGAGAGAAATATCTTTCAGGATCTGACGCTTCGGGGGCACGATCTTGCCCACGCGGTTCATGGTGAAAACGTATTGTGCCATGGTCTCTTTTCGGTGCAGGGGAAACTTTGAAGCTTAACCCATGACGGCGATTTTGGGTAGGGATTCCCCCCGCCCCTAAACGGTCATGATCAGCAAGCAGGCTTGCAACTGGGGCGAGTCAAGGGCATCATGAAGGAATCTGTACATGGACAATTTTCTTTTCTGAATCAGTAATTGTATTCGAAAATACATCTACGAATTTATTAATCTCTGATGAATATTTTCGATGCGCCGTATTGTAAAAACTTCGCAAAATGAAGTCTAAAAAGGCAAATGGCGTAACTGGCGAGCTCACAGGAATACGACAATTTATATATTGACCAAGTGTCAAATGCGATTTTGGATGGTGCTGATCCACGAAAATTTCGCTGGAAGAATCAAAATCAAATCTTAGTGGAAATACAACAATATTCCTCATCATGATATCCGCGAAAATCTCATCACTCTCGTAGATATCTGGATTGTTTTGGAACTCTTCTAGGTATGGAGAGGGAAAAAAAGCCAAGCGGTGACCTTTCAACGCATTCCCCTTGAATCGGTACATCATTTGAATCAAAGCCCCGTCAATCATTTTGAGATTGTATGCTTGTGCGCGATCCAATTCAGTATAAATTTCCCGATATGGCTGGTTTTTAAGCACCATACTTAGATCTCCAGCTTTGCTGAATGAAATATCCTTAAACCCTCCGGCCCCAGATGTCACCGATGGAAAATTCTGATGATTACACAGACTCAATCTGATTAAGTCCGCGGTAAGAATCTCGACCTGTTTCCGTATTTTATCGGCGCTAAGCGTCATGCGTTTCCTCCGCCGAATAATGAACGCAACCGTTTAAGTTGATCTTCTCGTAAATCCTCAAGGAAGACTTTTCCTGACTCAAGATCATTCAACAGAGTATCAAGATTTGTCGAACCCTTTTGAACCTGTTTAACCCGCTTCTTCTCATCCTCTGTCATGTCGCGATTCACAATATTGAGCTGCTTACGCTCTTCTTCGGTTGGATAACGGAACCGCAACTCGAAGTCATCTTTTTTAACAGTATCAAACTCTGCCATGAGTTTTTTCATTCCTTTGCCCACGCCCAAAACTCGCACCCACGCCTTGCTACGGGTTATGGCAGTAAACAGTCGATTTCTTACACGTGCAAGGTTACCAAACGACGAATAGCAATCTTGCGCATTGATCACATAAACCATGCCGGCCTCATTCCCCTTCGCACGGTAAATGCCTGTAAATGCTATAGATTTTGCGTCAGCATCAAAAAAAATATCAGGAGAAGTATCTACGCCAGCCAAATGTGAGTTGATCTTACATTCGAATAACAGCTTTCGTATTGGACCAACCACTTTCCGTGTAGTTAGGGGATCAGGATTTATCACAATGATGTCGTCCGGCTGAAGCTCATCCTCCTCAAGATTGTATTTGATCGCATTTGTTAGCCACTCTGCTTGCTCTTGGGGAGTATCAAAATATTGAAATTGCAGTAGATCATCAACCGATGAGTGGCTTTCGAGAAATTTCGGACTACTGTCCTCAGTACGCGCTAACCGCACATCGCTTCCATCTTCAAGTTTACCACCGACCACCTTGTATCCCACGTCTAGCCAGAGCTTGCTTTGGTCGAACATCTGAATTAGACCGGTACTAGCCTTTTCTGGTGGCTCTCGATATATTCCGAATCCCAGTGCATGCGCAGTTGCCAACACAGGCCGGGAATTTCGGTAGCATTTTTCAAGAATTACGTCCTGCTGAGGCATACCTAGTTGCGGTTCAGCAAAACGTACGCGCGGAGTACCGTCAGGATGATGACCAAAGATTTCCTCTGGGGAAGGCAGTGATTTGTTGCTTAGATTCTGTAATTCATCATACGCATAGACAAGGCGTTTATCCGCCCCAACAAACTCATAGCAGAGACGGAGAAATGCCGGTGAGAAATCTTGGGCTTCATCAATCAATATAACATTGTATGCTGGATTTTCTTCTATAGCCTCTTGCAAAGCTTTCTCGCAAGCGCCTTCAAATTCCTGGTTTTCACCAAAGCGAAACTGGGCTGATTTGAAGTCAAAAAACTCTAGGCCATGTGCCTGACAAAAACTATAATATAACCCATTTCGTTCAGTACCTCCTGGAGCCCCCCAAGCATGGATAATGTGCAAATTATCCCAATCAGGCTCTTCGTTTGTTTGCTCAATGACAAAAGTGTTAATAAGTCGCTTAAATTGGCCCTTGAGTGAACGAGTATGGAATGTCACTGCGATTTTCCAGTCAGGATGTTGTGCATGTAGATAGGCTGCTTTCAAGGCCAGCACTATGGTTTTTCCTGAACCAGCCAATCCCCTGATTCGTTGCACCCCTTCAACAGTTTCAATAACCGCTCGTCCTTGTAGGTTGTCTAGATTGGCGATGGAATCCTCTAGATCCTTAAGTTTTGCGCCACGGGAATCCTGCTTTCTGACTTCCCGCTTCTTCCTCCCCTTTCGAATTGTGGAAATCGACTGGATTACGGCAAGAGTTGCTTCGTAAACTTGATTTGCTTTATCCTCCAGACCATTGATCCAAGAATCAAGGTTATCCGCATTGCAAACAGGGTAATCTCCGTCATATTGTTCGTTGACATTCCCGATTGGCGCAAATGTTGCCACATGAAGATCAACCTGAAGATTGCGCCCCTTCATCAATGACTTGTGATTACGAAGCTTGGCTTCGAGTTTGTTTATACTATCATCCTGCGCATCTTGGAAGTAACCTAGATCTCGACCCTCAATCAAATTAAAAAGAACAATCCCTTTTTTCGGGCTTAACCACAAAGCATCAATTGGATAAGGGCCATCTGGTGTACCAATAATCGGATAACCGATATATAAGTAGCCATCATAACTTGGATGATCTGCGAAAAAACGAGCTAGACGCTGGCTGGATATTGGCTTCTTGGTTGCTCCCCATATTGTCGAAACCATATTAAATTCCCTTTAATTTCTTGCACCATAAAACCACAAGCCACTATTTTCAAAAATCAAGCGTTAGATAAGCAGCGCATTCTCCGCGCTATACAACAAGTTCTCCCCATTATGAATTTAGATTAAAGTAATCTCTTATGAGCTGCTTATAAGAATAGCAAGCAGCTACGTAAGTCGCAACGATGTCATCTGGCGCGGGAAGATCTACCCTCATTAAATTCCTCAGGTCTGGAATTCAATTCGTTACAGAACTTCGAGGTCGACAGGCCACCCTTATCTGGACTGGCACGAAACTGACGACAGGCGCCTCAGGCTGCAAGCCCGAGCGGGAGCTGAAAGCGGCCCTCGACGATGCCACGAACGGTGATGTCCTCGTCAAGGTCGTCCCAGCGCAATGCGGTGCCTTCCAGTCGCAGATGGACTTTTTGCAATGCCTCGTCGCTTGCATCGCGCAACAACCTGAATCGCTCCGCCGGAAAGCCGATCTGGCAACCATCCGTCAATTCGACAAATACCATGCGGCCCTTGGCCCACGTCTGAACGGCGCAGTAGTCCAGATCATCCCCTGAAAAACGCATTCCATTTTTCCTTGAAGAAGTGCTCCCGTTCAAATACGACGTTCGATTCGGCGCAGTTCATTTGGGCTGATGTTCCTTTGCCAGCCTCACGGGCTCCAGCCTGCATTCCCCTTCACCCGTATCGACATGAATATGCGCAGGCTCGGTTCCCTCATCCGAATAAAAATGGAAACGCCATCCGAGCAATCTTAATACGGTCGGCATATCTATCCTAACTGAGTTGTCAGGTCATGACCCTGAGTGGATATGATAATCCCATTTTCGAATTCCAGTGAACCTGACCTGGATGATTTCGCTAATTTCGGGGTATGCCAGCCGCATTGCAGATGACGCCTGTCGGCAAAAAGGGTAGCATGAATTTCAGAATTGGCGCTTTTCTTGTTCCTATACCTTTACACGCCCGTAAGAACCGAAAAATGAACCGGACCGTATTGTTTTTCAGCGAGGTGTCCCGATGACGGACCGCTGGAATCCGGATTTCGCAGCCGGGAACCCGATGCTCACCCACCTGCCCTTCCCGCATTTTCCCGACTGGCCCGCTCATGAGGACTACGGGCGCATGCTGCGGAAAAACCCCATCGCCAACGAAAACGGCAGGACCATCCGTTTTGTCGAGCCGCAAAAAGCCGATTACGAAACCCGGATTTTCGAAACGGGGGAAATCAGTACCCGGCCCCGCAACTGGCACGACTTCTTCAACGCGCTGGTCTGGCTGCATTTCCCGAAAACCAAGAGCCGGATCAATGCGCTCCATTACCGGGAATGCAGCGCGCCCAGAAATGCGCTCGCCAATGCATTGACCCATTTCGATGAAAGCGGGGTCATCGTGCTCTCTTCACGAACCGAACTCGCAGAGGACCTGCGCAGTTTCAGGTGGAAGGAACTGTTCTGGGAGAAACGCGAACTCGTCGAAGCCGGCATGTCTTTCCTGATATTCGGGCACGGATTGCTGGAAAAGACGATGCATCCCTATATCGGCATGACCGGACAGGGCATCGTTCTCGAAACCGACGACATCCATATCGGAAACGGGCGCATCGACGAAATCCTGTCCGGCCGGCTGGCGTCCCTTTCGAGTCCGGCCGACCTGTGCCCCGTGCCGCTTTTAGGCTATCCCGGCTGGGACAGCAACAATTCCGATCCAGCCTATTACGACAACGAAAACTATTTCAGGAAAGGTCGCCGTCAATCGTCGTCTTCCTCATCCCTGTATTCGCGGCGCGGCGCCTCGCGATAGGCGGGTTCATAGCCATCCTGCACCCGTTCCACTTCCTGCACCACCCTGCAGCGCCTGACGACCCGGCTGCCGGAATTATCCATGCCGTCGCCGACCATCGCGCCGGTTGCAGCGCCGATGGCGGTAGCAACCGTCCTGCCGTTGCCGCCGCCCACCTGGTTGCCCAGGATGCCGCCTGCGATGCCGCCCAGGATGGCGCCTCCGTAGGATCTCGGAGCATCCACCGCTTCGTTCCAGCATTCCTGGCGCGGACGGACGACTTCGACATAATGCGGCCTCATGGCCCCGTCGGACTCGGAATAGGGATCGGCATTTGCAATCCCTGCGGAAAACATCAGCATTGCAAAAATCACTGTCCTGTTCATTTTCATCTCCTCAGATATGCCCGGACCCCTGAATGCAAACTTCTTAGGCCCGTGAGAAGCAATTTAACACCCTCAAGCTGAACGGATGCTGAACGGTCAACGCTCGGGCAATACTATTCTGAAAAGCGCGCCGCCCAATACGCTCTTCCCGATTTCCAGAGCGCCGCCGTAAGCCCCTGCGATATCCTTCACCACGGCAAGCCCGATGCCGTGACCCGGAACCGTCTCGTCCGCCCTGACCCCGCGCTCCATGATTTTCGCATCCCTCGCAATTCCAGGCCCATCGTCCTCGACTTCCAAGCGAAGCCCGCCTTTTTCGAGATTCGCGCTGATGCGCACCTCTTTCCCGCACCATTTGAATGCATTGTCGATCAGGTTGCCCAGCATTTCCATCATGTCGCCTTCGTCCGCCCTGAAACTTATCCCCGCATCGACTGAAATCGAGACCATCACCCCCTTGTCGAAATAAACTTTGGATAACGAATTGGCGATTTTTTCGACGAGCGGCCTGATCCTGCACGGGACGGCAAGACTGGAAGGGGCGGCGGTTGCGGCGCGCTGCAACTGATAACCCACTATCCTGTCCATTTTCGCAACCTCGTCCTCCACGGTATCTTTCAAAGCGTCGGCGCCGAGCGCCGCACGCATCACCGCAAGCGGGGTCTTCAGGCTGTGGGCGAGATCGGAAAGGGCGTCCCTGTAGCGCTTTTGCTGCGCTCGTTCATGCAGGAGCAATTTGTTCAGGCTTTCGGTGAGCCGGCTCAGTTCTGCGGGATAGTCCCCGAGCCTGTCGCGCTTTCCTTCCTCGATCTCCCCGAGTTCGATGGAGACGCGCCGCAGGGGCGCGAGTCCCCAGCGCAGCACCGCTGCCTGGGTCAGCAGGAGAAGCAGCGACATGATGCCGAGCCAGGACAGCAGGCTGTGCCGGTAATGCGCGATCTGCGCATCGAATTCCTTCAGGTCTTCCGCAACGCTGAAAGTGAACGCCGCGCTGCTCCCGTTCGACACCCATTTGACGCCCATGCTCTCGACAAAATAGGTTTTCCCTTCCCTGTCCGTGCGCGACTCGAAATTGCGCTTTCCCGGCTGTAGGGAAAAACCGAAAGGAATGGCGATGCCTGCAACCGACTGGGAGCGCCAGACTGACTTTCTCTCATCGGAAACCGCAGCATAAAGGCCGGAGCCGGGCAGGGAGAAACGCGGCTCCGCAAGGGCCTCAGGCATGACCATCCCGCCTTTCCCGAATTCCGCCGCCGAGATCAGAAGATAGATCTGACCGAGAAGGCGCGCTTCGTGCGCGGAACTTGCGCTCTCCCTGAAAGCGCGGTCGAGGGCTATGCCTGTGAGGAGGATGAACACCGCGAGAACGATCGCCCCCCAGAGCGCGATTCTCGCATTAAGGGACATGGTTCCCCTGCAATGTGAAGCGGTAGCCGCGCCCCCTCAGGGTTTCTATGGGAAGCAGCCTGCCCTCCGGGTCGAGCTTGCGGCGCAGCCTTCCCACCAGAACTTCGAGCACGTTGCTGTCCCTGTCTTCGTCGTGCGGATAAAGGTAATCCGAAAGCTCGTTCTTCGAGACGATCCTGCCGCGCTGTTTCATCAGGTATTCCAGCATGCGGTATTCGAACGCGGTCAGTTCCACTTCACGCTCGGAAAGAAAAACCTTCTGCGCCTTCATGTCGATCGAAACCGGCCCGCAGTGCAGGAGGCTGGACGCTACGCCTGCCGAGCGCCGCAAAAGCGCTTTCAGCCTTGCGAGCAGCTCTTCCATCTGGAAAGGTTTGGCAAGATAATCGTCGGCCCCCGCTTCCAGCCCTTCCACCTTGTCCTGCCAGCGGCTCCGTGCAGTCAGGATCAATACAGGCAGAGTCTTCTCCGTGCCCCGAATCTTCCTGATGATTTCGAGGCCGGTCATCCCAGGCAGCCCGAGATCAAGAATTGCAGCATCGAAAACATACTCGGAAGCGAGATAACAACCCTCTTTCCCATCCCCGCTCGCATCGACTTCGTAACCCTCGGCTTCCAGATGAAGCTTCACCTGTTGCCGCAGACCCGCTTCGTCTTCGACCAGAAGGATACGCATCTACCTGACCGCGCCCGTTGCGGCATCGACCTGCAGCACGATGACTTCGCCCGAGGGAGTCAGCACCTTGATCCTGTAGGCGCCGCCCTCGCTCTGGGCCGACAACACCTGCCCGCCCGTGCGATTCTTCGCGATTTCTATCGCCTGCGAAAGGCTCACATGGGAAGCCTCCGCCACGAGCGAAAAATCCTGCGGGAAGACCGGATTCGCCGGCAGGATCAATAGAAGCACGAAGAATATGGGCACGAGTCTCTCCTGATGTCATCTCACTCGGGATTTACGGAAACCCTCACGCGCATTTCCCTTCCCGGGTCGTTCGGCATGATTGTCTCATAGCTTCGCTCGTCATAGACATAGCTCACGCGATAGCCCGTGAGCCTGTTCTCGCCATGCTCCACATTGCGGCAGCGACGCGATTCCCCAGGATTCGAATTCTGAATCCGGTCTCCCACGATGGCCCCGGTGATGGCGCCAACAGCGGTTGCGGCGACCCGACCGTTCCCGCCCCCGACCTGATTGCCGACTATCGCACCGGCTATGCCGCCCAGGATGGAGCCGCCGTACTCCCTGGGCCTTGCATCGGCCTCTATATTTTCGCAGACCTGACGGGACACGTTGACGCGCTCGTACTGGGGCGTGACGCGCTCCACCTTGGCATAGCCTTCGTAATCCTCCGCCATGGCCGTGGCGGATAAAAGCGCCGTCAATAGCGCCAGGGTAATCTTTCCGTTCATTTCAGCCTCCTGTTGGATATTATCGAGGTTTCATGTTATCCCCGGATAGCTGAACGGAAGCTGAATGATTACTTCGAGATCAAGCCATGCCTGATGCAGTCGTCGTGATAGCCGAAAACGATGTCGGGATTGGGCAGGGTGATGGCCTCGTCCTTGCCTTTGTAATGGAGGCGGGTCAGGATATCCTTGATCACACTGACCCTTGCAAGCTGCTTGTCGTCTGCCTTGACTACCGTCCAGGGCGCGGTCACGTTATGCGTGCGCGCGAACATCTCGTTGCGCGCGCTGCTGTATGCCTTCCAGTGCTTGAGCGCTTCTTCGTCTATTGCACTGATTTTCCACTGCTTGAGCGGATCTTTCCTGCGATCCGCCAGGCGCTTTTCCTGCTCCTCTTTCGAGATGTCGAGATAATACTTGAACAACCTGATCCCGGCATGAACCAGCATGTGTTCGAATTCCGAGACCGAATTCATGAATTCCTCGTATTCGGAATCGGTGCAAAATCCCATGACGTGCTCGACCCCTGCGCGGTTGTACCAACTGCGGTTGAAAAGAACCAGTTCCTGGGATGCAGGCAGATGGGAAACGTAGCGCTGGAAATACCAGGAGCCCCGCTCCCTGTCGGAAGGCTTGCCGAGGGCCACGACCCGGGTTTCCCTGGGTGAGAGATGCTGGATGATGCGCTTGATCGTCCCGTCCTTGCCGGATGCGTCCCGGCCTTCGAAAATGATCAGGATCTTGTCGCCGCATTCGATGAAGTGCCGCTGCAATTTCGTGAGTTCGATCTGGAGAAGATGCAGGGATTCCTCGTATTCCCGCATCGAAATCTTGAGCAATTTCATTACACCTCACGCATCAATCGATCAAACCTTCACCTGAAGCGCGATGAAATGCGGTCGAGCGCCTCGCCCATTTCCTTCCAGGCCCTCTCGGCGCCTTCCTTCAGGTCTTCCCATGCGTCTTCGGTGCGCCAGCGAAGTTCGCCCAGTTTCGACCCAGCCGCCTCCCTCCTGTCCGAAAGATGCTCGATCTGCTTTTCGAGTTCGCTGCGAATTTCCTTGCCGGCCCCTATCGCCCTTTCCTTGAGCGCATCCAGCCTGGCATCCCACTCATCGAATTCCTCCTCGAGTCTTTGCTGGAAAGCCTGCTTCGATTCCGGCTGCAAAAGCTCGCGGTCGATTTCCATTTCGGCTTCCAGCCAGTAGGATTCCGGATCGCCTTCGAAACCGTGCTGTTCGGCATGAAAATAAGCGGCTTCTGAAATCATCCTGCGCCTCGTTTCGGATGTGCTCTGTAGTGACATGTCGCCTCCCGTTCCAAATGGATTATCCATTTATAGCATCGAACGGGAAGCCCTGCGCGCTAGTCCCCCTTGCGCAGCTCATCCGCGCCCGGCACCCTGAACCTGCCGGTCGAGCCGACCAATTCATCCCGATGCAGGCGGGCAAGCTTCTCCACCATCCTGTTGCCTTCCGGGGTGAGATGCACTTCGACTTCGCGCTTGTCGGTCCTGCCCTGCTGTCGGTAAACGAGTCCGAGTTTCTCGCAGCGGGAGACCAGGGATACCACCCCATGGTGATGGGCCTGAAGCTTCTCGGCAAGTTCCCCTATGGTCGCCCATTCCCTGCCCTGATAGCCTTTGACATGGAGAATCAGCAGATATTGAAGATGGGTGAGTCCATGGCTATGCACCGCCTCCTCGCTAAAACGCAGGAAGCGTCGCAACTGGTAGCGGAAATCGGACAGGGTTTCGAATTCTTTCTTGCTGAGGGCATTACTCGTCATGCCTCATATTATCCCTGATTGGACGGGGTCAGCAACAGGTATCGCGATGCGCTTCCACCTCGCCGTCATGGAACATCAGCAAGGTACCGGGCTTCATGAGCGTCCAGGATTCATTGTCGGTCAGGGGAGCCGTGGCGATCACGGCGACGCGATCCTTCGATGTGGTCACATCGGAAAAATCCACCGTCACATCCTCGTCCTTAAGATGCGCCACGGCAAAAGGCGACTGTCGCACGATATAGGCAAGCTCTGTCGAGCAGTGCGCGACGAGACAGTCTCCGTTGGAGAGGAGATAATTGAATATTCCCAAATCCGCAAGTTCGCAACTGAGACCGTGCAACGCCCCGAAAAGCGCATCGCGCTCCGGAGCCTGCGCGCCGAAGCGCCGGCGCAATCTTTGCAGCATCCAGCAGAACACGCGCTCGCTGTCGGTGTCCCCGACCGGAATGAACATGCCGTCCAGATCCGGCTGAAAACCCGGAAGATTGCCGTTATGGGCGAATATCCAGTATCGGCCCCAAAGTTCGCGCATGAAAGGATGCGTGTTTTCCAGGGCCACCCTGCCCTGGGTCGCCTTGCGTATGTGCGCGATGACATTGAGCGATCTGATCGGATAATTCCGCACGAACTCGGCGACGGGCGACTGTGCCGAAGGCTGCGGATCGACGAACATTCTCACACCCTTGCCTTCGAAGAAGGCGATCCCCCAGCCATCGCCGTGCACGTCCGTCCCCCCGCCGCGCTTCTGGAAACCGGTGAAGGAAAAGCAGATGTCCGTGGGTACGTTGCAATTCATGCCGAGCAGTTGACACATAATCATCATCCATGCGTGGGATTAATCCAGAAGCATCGCTACCCTGTCGAGCGCGGCGAGCGCACGATTGATGACCGCATCGCCGTTTAGAGCGCCCTCGACGACGAGCCTCGCGCTCGCGCAAAGGCGAAGCGCGCCCTTTCCTGCGCAGGAAACGGGCTGCCCCAGGCTGTAGCGCGATCCTGCAATGGCGTCGATACCGGAACGACCTTCCTGAAGCTGCACATGAATTTCCTTAGCCTCTTCCAGCCCCAAAAGCAGCCCCCCTCTTTTGAGCATGAAGGGAAATATCGTCTGGATGGAATCCCATCCGGGTGCCGGCACAAGAACACGGCGATCCAGTGGAGGCACCGGCAGGGATTCGAAACGGGCATCCTCTTCGAGGCGCTGCCCGATCTCTTGGGCGAATTCGAGCAGGAATTTCCCCGCCTTTTCTTCCGGCACCTTGCAAAACGCCCGCAGTTCGGCAAGCGCCGCTTCCCAGCGCAGCAGGAGTCCGAAATTGATGTCATCCCCCAGCCAATCGGAGCGCATGCCTTCAGGCCACTCGTATCTGGAAGAATAGGATTTCAGTGTCTTCGGGATTTCCCATCGCGGCGCCTGCGGCATGAGCAGCGCGCCGGAAAAGGTGGGGCCGGTCAGAAATTTCGATCCTGTGAGGGCCACCATGAAGCCTTGTTCGAGGTAGGCCCTCAAGGTGGAAGGCGACATCCTGAACTGACAGGCATCCACGAGCACTTCGACTGAAGCGGGAAATTTCTTCCTGAGTTCGATTGCGCAGGAGAGACTCGGGGCGATCATCCCCGTCTTGGAAACGTCCGTCAGCACGAGGAGAACTTTTCCGCCTTTTTCCACCACCGATTCGACACAGGCAACGACATCCATATCGATCTCGCCGCAATCCCGCGGCATGCCGTCGGGTGCGCGGATTCGCACGTTCATGACTGCCATGGCCTCGGAGAGCGGCATCCCGGGCATCACTTTCCCGCAAAACGCAGTTCTCGTGCTGAAGTGGCGTCCCGAAAGCGCGGAAGGGACGCCCCTTCCAGTTTCCGTCCCATCCACCATCACGGCGCATGCGGGCTTGACGATCTGGGACGCGATCAGGTGGACATCGGTGCCGGAAGCAGCGAAGACGATTTCGAGTCCTTCCAGGTCTGAGATGCCGCATAACCGGGAAAGCTCATCCCTGATGCGATCGAACTCTCCGCCTGCTTCGTCCGGATTTGCGAGGATTTTTTCGCGCAGCGCCTCCGCTGCGGCATATCCCGATTCCGAAATGGTGGATGCAGTGGAAGAACCCAATGCGGCAAGGTCAGGGTCCGGATAAGGCCTGCACCCATATTCATTTCTGCCGGATTCGAGCGCAATCCTGGCATCTCCGCCTTCGGCCAGAAGCGCTCGGGTATCGGCGAGGGCGAGGCGGCGGACGATCTTAAGCGCTCTCGTATTCATGGGCCGCTCTGGCGAGCATGTTGCGAAATGCGGAAAAAACCTGCCTCATCTGGGGCGCCTTGTACGGAAAAACATCGACCGGATCCATGGCGTGGATGACCGCCCCGATATCGACCTCGAAAATCAGCAGCCTGCCATCCTGAGTCTCGGCGCAATCGATGACGAGATAATCGAGTCCCATGCGCTCGTCAATGCCGCTCAATGCATCGTAATGGCGCCTGGCGAAATCGCCGTCGAAACCAGCCATGAAACGCGCCTCCTCTTCCCGCTTTTCCGCGCTCTCGTCCATGCCCGCATTGGCATAATGGATCATCCAGTGTTCCGATATCCCCATGTGGCAGGCATAAGGCTTGCCGTCTATGAGAACGATGCGATATTTCCTGTAAAGGCCGTCGCGGCTCCTGTATTCGACGAACTTCGCGACAAAAAATTCCTGCTCCTGACGCGCGCTCAGATAAGCCCGGATGTCTTCAGGGCTGTCGATTCTTGCAAGCCCCTGCCCGGCATGGGAGTCGACGGGTCTTGCAATCACGGGGAACTGCCCGATTGCTTCGAGAGCGGCCCGCTCCACCCGGACGGAGAGCGGCATATCGACCCCGGCAAGGGACGCGAGGCGGATTGGGGCCGCTTCCCTGGAAGTTGCGAGAATATTGTCCGGAAGGTTCAGAACCGGGCGCGGCCATGTCTTTACGGCCCGACCGAGTTCTTCCAGAACGGGACGGCTGCGGTCCGATTCGCCCACTGCGACGAAGAGCAGATCGTGCTCAGGCAGGGCGGGAGGTAGCTGCAAATCAGGCGAGACATAAAGCATGTAAAGCGATATGTCCGATCCTTCGACCAGAAATTCGAGCGGCGCATTCGTCATCAAATTTCCAGGCGCCATGATGGCAAGCAGCCTGATTTTTTCTTCCCCGCTTGCCGGCAAATGGTACAGGGTTTTGATATCAAGAGCCTGGCTTTGCACGTCGAGCGCGACTTCGGGCATGAACTTGAGCTGCAAAACAGTGGAAAGATCCATGAGCGCTTCTGCGTCCAGCGGATTCTTCTCCACCCGCGCAATCAGCGCATCCCCTATCGGCGCGAGATTGATGCCGTCGAACGCCATCTTCATCAGTCTGGCAAGACCGATGAGTTTTTCGTCATTGCAGATTTCAGGATTCATTTTGAGTGATCGACTGTCCGTAAGCGATTGAGGCATTGACCAGGGCATCGATATCGTCCCGCCCAGTGCGATGATTGACTATTGCCGCCCTTATGGCAAGATTTCCGTTTATCACGGTTGTCGAAGGCGCGGCGATTCCGGAAGCCTGCAGCTTCGCCACGATGTCCGCATTCACCCTGTCCGCATGTTCGCATCTGTACCGGTAACAGACTATATTGAGCGAAACCGGCGCAAGAAGTTCAAGTTGGGGGGACGCGTCTATGCGATCTTTCAGGTAAAGGGCGAGATCGCAGGTTCCGGCAATGACCTGCCCCAGCTTTTCCGCGCCGAACACCTTGATCGTGAACCAGGTCTTGAGCGCTCTGAACCCCCTGGAGAGATCCGGGCCGAAATCGCACGGCCAGGGGGAACCTGCGGCAAGCGCCCTGCTTTCCCGTCTCAAATAGGATGCGCTGGAAGCGAACGTGCGAAGGTGAAGCTCGCCGTCCCGCACCAGGACGAATCCTGCATCGTAGGGCACCTGAGCCCACTTGTGAAAATCGAATGCGATGGAATCCGCACGCTCGATTCCATCGAGACGGGGCGCAATACCGGGGGCGAGCCTGGCGAGCGCGCCATAGGCGCCGTCAACATGAAACCAGATCTGCTCCCGCCTTGCGATATCCGCGATCGCATCGAGTGCATCGATTGCACCCGTATCCACGCTTCCTGCAGTGCCGGCGACAAAAAACGGAACATATCCCGACGCCCTGTCTTTTTTGATCGCAGCATCGAGCGCCACGACATCCATTTCGAAGCGCCCGTTCACGGGAATGATCCTGAGCGCATCGACGCCCAGCCCGGAAAGATCGAGCGCCTGGGCGATGCTGCCGTGAGCGCCCTCTGAAGCGTAAGCCGCAAGCCTGCTGCCATGTACGCCTTGCCGTCTGACATCCGTCCCCAGATACGCGGTACGTGCGACAAGCAGCGAGATGAAATTCGCCATGGATGTGCCGGTCACGAAGAGACCGCTGGAAGTTTCGGGAAAACCGAACAGTTCGCGCGCCCAGGCGAGCACCTGCTTCTCGACCTCGACAGGCATCTGGTCGCGCCCGCCCAGGTTCGCATTCAATCCCGCAGCAAGCATCTCCGCGAGCATGCCTATGGGCGTTCCTCCGCCATGAACCCAGCCCATGAAACCGGGATGGGCATTGCCCACTGCAAAGGGAAGCACGTCGTGCATGAAAATTTCATGCACGCTCGCAAGATCGGACGCCTGCCTGGGGAGAGCCTCCCTGAAAAGATCGCGCACGTCCCCCGGAATGGGCTGCCAGACCGGCCGCTGTCGAATATGCTCCTGGTAATCGATCATGTCGTCGAGCATTCGATGCGCCTCTTTTCTGAACGCGTTCCAATCGGAAGGATCGAGCGTGGATGTCTCGTGCATGGCTTTCCCTCAAGGTTCTTACGGCATGCCGGTTCTTCCGCACGCCGGCAAAACGGCAATTTTACGCCTAAATTATCGGATGGTATTGTGCTCGACTTGATATTCGACTATCTTTACAGGGTATTTTCGGGCGGAGACGATCATGCCTATCCATCCCCTTCTGGTGCGCATCTGCCACTGGACAAACGCTGCCGCCGTACTTGCCATGCTGTTCAGCGGCTGGCGGATTTATGATGCGTCCCCGCTGTTTCACTTCCGGTTCCCCAAAGCACTGACCTTGGGCGGCTGGCTGGCCGGCGCGCTGCAATGGCATTTCGCCGCCATGTGGCTGCTCGCGTCGAGCGGGCTGGTTTATGTGCTCTATGGCCTGCTCTCGGGCCATTACCGGCGACGCTTCCTGCCGTTGACCCTCGGTGCGATTTTGCGCTCGGACATTTCCCACTTATCGCATCGCCCCGGCAATTACAATCCCATACAGAAAGCCGCCTATATCTCGGCCATACTGCTGGCGATCATCCTGGTTCTGTCCGGTGCGGCGCTCTGGAAACCGGTGCAGTTGCAGGAACTCGCCCGGATTTTCGGGGGCTACGAAGGGGCGCGCCTCGTGCATTTCTTCGCCATGTCAGGCATTGCCGTTTTCGCGCTTGTACATATCGCCATGGCCATCCTGGTGCCGCGCACCCTCATCCCCATGTTCACGGGGCGGGCATGACTAAAATCGTCCTGGCTGAGGCGCTTCCCCGCAAGGCGATCGAACTCATCGAGAGGCGGCTTTTTCTCAAGCGCTCCATGAGCCTCGGGGCGCTTGCCCTCCTCTCCGGCTGCGACATCACGGACAGCGAATCCGTACAGAGGACGCTGATGGCTTTCTCGAAATGGAACGACAAGGCACAGGGTCTCCTTTTCAACCCCGACAAGCTCGCGCCCACCTACCCTGAAAGCGCGATTACGCGCCCGTTCCCTTTCAATGCCTACTACGACGAAGACGAAATACCCGATGTCGATGGCGGAAACTACAGGCTCGAACTCGCCGGCAGCATCCGGGACAAGCGGACATGGCGCCTGCCGGATCTCTATGCATTGCCTCAGGTTTCCCAGATTACGCGACTCATTTGCGTGGAAGGCTGGAGCGCCATGGGGAAATGGACGGGGGTTCCGTTGCGGCATTTTCTCGAACGCGTGGGCGCGGACCTCTCGGCCAAATACGTCGGGTTCAAGTGCCTCGACGATTATTACACCAGCATCGACATGGCGAGCGCATTGCATCCACAGACACAGCTCGCCTTCAAGTTCGCAGACCGGATTTTGCCGCCGGAATACGGTTTTCCGATGAGGCTGCGCATCCCCACGAAACTCGGCTTCAAGAATCCGAAGCATATAGCCGCGATCTTCGTGACCAATCGCTATCCGGGCGGCTATTGGGAGGATCAGGGCTACAACTGGTTCTCCGGGTCCTGACACGATGAAAAAACTCATTCCTGTATTGTTATTGTTTTGCGGAGGCGCAGCCATGGGCAGTGAACACGATCAACTGAAAAAACGCCTCGATTCCGAGCAATATTACGTCACCCAGGAAAACGGGACCGAGCCGCCGTTTCACAATGCCTACTGGAACAATGAAAGGGCGGGGATTTATGTCGATGTCGTCTCGGGAGAACCGCTTTTCAGTTCGCTTGACAAGTTCGACTCCGGAACGGGCTGGCCCAGCTTCACAAAGCCATTGGAACCCGAGGACATCACCCTCAGGACGGACCGCTCGCTTTTCATGGCAAGAACGGAAGTTCGCAGCAGACACGGAAACTCTCACCTGGGACATGTTTTCGATGACGGCCCGCTTCCGACCGGCAAGCGTTATTGCATCAATTCCGCTGCACTGCGTTTCATCCCTGTCGATGACCTGGAAAAAGCAGGCTATGGAAAGTATCTCGCGCTTTTCCAAAAAAAATAGCCGCGCCACCGCCTGTCATTTTTCCTTAATTTTGTGCTAATATTTTTGCATTACCATTCGCTTCGACGCCTCTCGTACATGCTTTGACTGTTTACATTGGCGCATCAAACTCGTTGCATACCCGTTTATCAACACTTGAAGGAAGTAGAACATGAAAAAGACTCTTGCTGCCGCACTTCTCTCGGTTGCCGTTGCGACACCCGCCTTTGCCGAGAGCGGCTTTTACATCGGAGGCACGCTGGGAAACGCCAAGATCAGCAATTTCGGTAATGCAGTCCTGACGAAATCATCCGACTCCGTTTACGGCGGTTTGGTCGGCTACCAGTTCGACAAGAACTTCGGCGTGGAAGCGCAATTCACCGGCGTCGGAAAATTCACCACCGCAACGATGAGCGGCAAAGGCGATGCATTCGGGGTCGCTGCAATTGGCACGCTGCCCCTGTCCGACAGCTTCTCGCTGTACGGCAAGCTTGGATTCGCCAGCTCGAAGACCAAAATCTCCGACGCAACCGGCACCTACCTGGGCGCAAGCCGCACTGCAGCAACCTACGGCCTGGGCGTTCAGTATAATGTCTCGCCGCAGATCGGCATACGCCTCGGGTGGGATCGCTACGGTTCTGCCGTGAAGACCAATGCAGGCAACACCACCAACTTCAATTCGAATGTCTGGTCTGCCGGCGTGATCTACGCGTTCTAAGGAACCTCAGTATTCTGCTGGAAAATTCCCGGGGATCAGCATTTCCTGGGAAATTTCCAGCCGCGAGAGCAAACTGCGCAGTTCCTGCAGCGCTTCGCTCTGTATCTGGCGGATTCGCTCGCGAGTCAATTCCATGCTTTGGGCGATCTGGTCGAGCGTCGAAATATCGTAGCCGTTGAATCCGTAGCGCCGTTCGATAACCAGCCTGTGCTTTTCAGTGAGTCGTCCCATCCATTCTCCCACCAGCCTTTCCATTTCCGAGTTCTCCATGAGCATGTCGGGTGCAAGGTTGTGGTCATCCGGGATCGACTCCCCTATGGAAAGCATGGGATCGATATCGAGCGGCGCATCCAGCGACAGCGTTTTCTCGTTCTGCTGCAGCACCCATCTCACATCTGCCACGCTCATGCCTGTCTTGTGAGCAATCCTGTCCACACCCGAGTCTCCTCCATGCGACTCGAGTTCATGAATCGCGCGCAGAATGATGTTGATATCCTTCACCACATGAACGGGAAGGCGGATGGTTCTCGAATGGTTCATGATCGCACGTTCGATGTTTTGCCTGATCCACCAGGTGGCATAGGTCGAGAAGCGAAATCCCAACTCCGGATCGAATTTTTCAAGCGCATGGATCAACCCCAGGTTGCCTTCTTCGATAAGATCGAGCAAAGCCACTCCCCGGTTGACATAATGCCGCGCAATCTTCACCACCAGCCTCAGATTGCGCTCGATCATTTTCTGACGCGCCTCGAAGTCGCCCTGTTTCACGAGCCGGGTCAGCTTCAATTCCTCATCCGCAGTCAGCAGCGGTTTTTTTCTGATCTCGTTGAAATAAATCTGGATAGCATCGAATACAGGATCATCCGCATGCTGGGAGGGCGTTTCCTCGACGGGAACCTCTTCAGGAAGCAAGGTCTCTTCTTCAGAAATCATGATTTATCCTTGGATTTTTCCTAAGTCCGCATATCGGCATCAGATCCGGCATGGAAACAAAAACCAGTTTAGGCCACTTTTATCCGTATCGCAACGATTTGCATTCATTCTAAATTCAGGTTGAAACTGTTCCATATCCCACGAAGGTTCAGACCAATCTTACCTTCCCAAGTTCCGTGGCTTGAGCAAAACCGGATATATCAAAAACCCTTTTCAAATTGCCGGAATTCTGCAATAATCAAGAACAATTCTCATTAAGCTAATCGTATGGATATCGTCAAGCTGTCCACGCTCGGTCCCGGCGAATCGGGCGTAATCACTGCGCTGCATGCCGAAGACGAGCTTTACCACAGGCTCGCCGCAATGGGCTTTCGCATCGGAAAGCGCGTACAGGTCATCCGCCTCGGCCGTTTCTCCGGCCCGCTGCATTTGAGGATCGGCACCACCGACCTCATGTTGAGGCGCAATGATGCATACAAGATCGATGTGACGGCAGGATGAAGCGCATCGCACTGCTGGGCATGCCCAACACGGGAAAATCCACGTTTTTCAACCGCATCACGGGCGCATCCTCCCGCACGGGAAACTGGCCGGGTGTTACCGTGGATCTTCTGGGAGCGAAAGTCCTCCTGGGCGGCAGCATGGTTGAAATCGTGGATCTGCCCGGAATCTACGACCTGCATGGTTTTTCCGAGGATGAGCAGGTCGTGCGCCATTTTCTCGAAAACAACAGCGTCGAACTGGTGCTGATCATTCTCAACACCTCCCAGATAGAACGTCAGTTGAGCATCGTGTTGCAGGCGAAACAACTGGGACTCCCCGCCATCGTTTTGCTCAACATGGCGGACGAAGCAAAAAAGTTCGGCATCACGGTTGAAACGGAGAAAATGTCGGCATTGCTCGACTTGCCGGTAGTGCTCCTGAGCGCGAAATATGGAACCGGCTACAAGGAAACCTACCAGCTCCTGGGACGCACGATCGAGACGAGCAGCCCCGCCAAGCTCGAACACCTGAAGGAAATGCTCGCCCAGGACGACAAGATAGAGTCCGTCATGGACAGCATTCTGAAAAGTTCGGTGCAGATCCCTGCGCAACTTTCGGACAACCTGACTTCCAGGCTGGACCGCGTTTTGCTGCATCCATGGCTAGGCCTGCCGCTTTTTTTTCTGGTGATGTACCTCACCTTTCAGGCGATATTCCTGTTCGGAAAACCGCTGCAGGATGGGGTTGCCTGGAGCCTCGATGCCTTCCGCCACGCTGCGCTCGATCCGATGTTCACCCATGCTTCGCCCATCCTGAAAGGGTTGCTGCTCGACGGCATATACAACGGACTTGGAACAGTCGCTACATTCGTGCCCATCATCATCCTGTTTTTCCTTTTCATGGCGATCATCGAGGATACCGGGTATCTCTCCCGTGCCGCCTTCCTGATGGATGCGCTGATGTCGCGCCTCGGACTCGACGGGCGCGGCTTCGTCATGCTGCTGATGGGATTCGGCTGCAATGTTCCCGCATTGATGGGCACGCGCGTGATGCGGCAGCGCAGCCTGCGCCTTCTGACCATGCTGGTGATCCCGTTTTCCCTCTGCTCGGCAAGGCTCCAAGTCTTCATTTTCGTCACCGCCGCCATTTTCTCTCAAAAAGCCGCGCCGCTCGTCCTGTTCAGCCTCTATCTCTTCAGCTTCGCCACGGCGCTCCTCACCGCGGTGCTCTTCAAGAAGCAATACGGCAATACCGAACCGTTCATCCTGGAAGTGCCGCCCTACCGCTTCCCTACGCTGCAGCAGATGCTGATGCGCGGCTGGCACGAGGTACGCCATTTTCTGAACCGCGCCAGCAAATTCATCATAGCCGGAGTGCTGCTCGTATGGCTGCTCACCCATTTTCCGACTGACGTTCCGCCCGCGAGCGCCCATACTTTGGCCGGCATGATCGGCATCGCCTTCTCCCCGCTGCTCGACCCCATCGGTATCGACCAGCACCTCGCCATAGCCCTCATCTTCGGCTTCGTCGCCAAGGAAATCGTGATCGGCTCCCTAGCCGTGATCTACGGCATGCAGGGCAAGGGATTGATGAACCTGATGGCGCACCAGCTCGACTGGGTCGAGGCATACAGCTTCATGCTGTTCACCCTGGTCTATACGCCCTGCTTATCGACCATCGCAACCTTGCGCAGCGAATCGAAAAGCAACGCCTTCATGCTGCTCTCGATCGCCTGGTCGCTGGGGCTGGCATGGCTACTCAGCTTCGTCTTTTATCAGGGCGCCCGCTCACTCGGGTATTGAACTGACTGTATTTATTGAGTCTTTATTGCGCTTCGCAACAGAAAAACCCGGCGGGAATGTGGCTGTATCGCCCTGAGCGACTCAGCCATCAGTCTATCAGATGCGAATGCTTGGGTTCTTGGAAAGGCAGGCGTCTGAAAAAGGGGCCGCTACCTTTTTACCAGAATTCAAATAATTCGGTAATGTGCAAAATTATGTGCAAAAGCGCTGAGGGATAGCGTTAAGGTGGGAGGTCATGGTAAGAGGTTGATTGACGAGATCGACCTTAATCCCAGGAAAGGGCAAACCATGACCAT